>DASRDU010000154.1:0-44791 GCA_035652435.1 Blastocatellia bacterium | reverse complement strand
TGACGGCCAAAGTGGACTCCGCGCTGGTCAAATTCACCAATCGTCACGAGGAGGTGCTGGCGCTGTTCGGAATCGCCGCCTGAGCTGACATCACTGTCAACAAACTGTTTTGTCAAATAACATTTTCTTGAAAGCTATAGCTGCCCAGGCCGATCAGAAAACGGGTTCTCCCACCGCCCGCCTAGACGGGGACCGGTGACATGGCAAGTCCCAGATTCGCCCGGTCTATGTCGGCCCGAATAAGTTCCTGCTCAAACAGCCCCTGTGGCGCGGACACCTCCAGGCTGTTAGTCGCGGCAATCTTATTCAGACTGTATTTCGAGGCACTCGTGACTCCGAAATGACCCATCAGGAAAAGGCCGCCGAGGACGACGGCAATTGTGATCATTCGCTTCATCGGTTCATCTCCTTAATTATTCGCTCGGTTTGTTGAGGACGTACACCACTCAGACCGCGCGCGCGGCCTGTGACGTTGTCTTTCACCGCCCGGGGAGTAAGCCCGGGGGTAGTTACGTCTCACACGAGAGTATCTGAAGACCTGGTCAGGGAAGCAGGAGGGGACGAGCGCGAGCCTGCGCGGGTGCCGCCCGTGAACCGTTGTCATCAACGTCTGGTCTGTCGGCTGTTGTTGATTTACTCTGGTGAGCGCAGCCTGACACAACGTCAGCGTCAACGCAAGGTAAGGAGATTTATGACATTCAACGAAAATGACATTGCCCTGATTCTGAAAGCGGTCAGGTTCTCTGCCGACAAGCACCGGAACCAGCGCCGCAAAGGCAGTGAAGATCTGCCGTACGTCAATCACCCGATTGAGGTCGCCGAAACCCTGTGGAGGGTCGGGCGGGTGCGGGACATCAATGTGATCGTCGCGGCAATCCTGCACGACACCATCGAAGACACGGACACAACGCCCGAAGAGATCGAAGCGGCTTTCGGGTCTGAAGTTTTATCCCTGGTGCGGGAAGTGTCAGACGACAAGAGCCTGCCGAAGCAGGTCAGGAAGCAATTGCAGATTGACCATGCCGCCGAAAAGTCTCCGGGGGCGAAACAGATCAAGCTGGCCGACAAGCTGAGCAACATCCGCGACGTCACCCACGCGCCGCCCGCCGACTGGTCTCTTCAGAGGAGGACTGAATACCTTGATTGGGCGGATAAGGTCGTTGCCGGGCTGCGGGGCTGTAATCGGGAACTGGAGAACCGCTATGACGAAGTGATGAAAGAGGCGAGGATGAGGATGGAAGAAGAGAGCCCCCGTCAGTAGCGGTCAGATGTCCCTCTTCTCTTCCGTCCGCGCCGTCTCCTGCTCCGTGACAGTCAGCGGCGTCCGCACCTGGTATTCGGACGGGAGTTCATCGGCTGTTTCTCTCGGGAGAAGCATTTGCCGATCAGGCTGGAACAGGATCTGAATGTCGCCAATTGCGCCTCCTTCCATCGGCAACTTTTCCAACACGTACTTTTCGGATCGCAAAGCGTTCTGATCTTTAATCATAAAGTACAGATACGCGACTATGTAAAGGAGAACAGAAAGGCCGGTTGCGGTGCAGAAAAAGATGCCGGCCCACTTCGGTACTCCGTGGAAGATTTCAAGAAAAATGGCCGCCAGAGTAACCGGGGCAAGAATGCCAGTCATCCAGATGATGGGCTTCAGCGCTGTCGAGCGAGACCCCTTTACGATACTTTTCGGGGCACGGCTCGTTGTGAGCTGCGGATCGGGCATTCTTCATTTCCGCTTGCAGGGCGGATTTTTGCTCTGTTGTTCGCTGTTTTCGCCTTTGGCAGATAATTCCGCGCCTGACGTCCGTGTTCAGTTGCCTGAAAAGCGGCGGCTCATTTCGTAGTGCTGTTTGCTTTGGCCGTTCCGTTGGCCGCGTTCGTCGACAAGGCAAACAGCTGATTGCGGTTCATAATGAACAGCGCGCCGTTGGCCGGGACCGGGGTGGCATAGACCGAGCTGCCCATGTTCATCTCGGCGATCAGCTTCTTCTCTTTGCCGGCCTGCAGGACGACGACATCGCCGTCCTCGTCGCCGAGGTAGACCTTGCCGTCCGCGACGAGCGGCGAGCCCCACATCGCGGCGAACATGTCGTGCGTCCAGTAAACCTTCCCGGTCTTCGCGTCCAGACAGTGGAGGAAGCCGCTGAAGTCCGGGTAGTAGACCAGCCCGTCGTGAATCGCGGCGGTCGAGATCGAGCGGCGAATCTTGTCGTAATGCCAGACGAGGCCCGACTGCGTGATGTCGCCTCGTTTGGTCGGGTCAAGGCAGTAAAGGTGGCCGACGCCTTCGCCGTGTTCCGGGTCCTGGCCGTTGGCGATGTAGACCTTGTTGTCGTAGATCACGGGAGTGGCGATCACTTCGTTGCGCGTCTTCGGCCACTTGGAATCCTTCGGGTTGGTGTCGAACTCCCAGAGCTTCTTGCCGGTCGCCGCCTCGTAGCCGCGCACCCAGCCATCGCCCTGACCGTGAACCACCTGAACCACGTCGCCGATTTTGCCGACCGCGGGCGACGACCACTGGCCGTGCAGGATGCGGTCTTCGACCGAGTTGTCTTCCCACGCGAGCTTGCCGGTCGTCTTGTTGATTGCGATGAGAGATGGCGCTTTGGGCGAGGGGATGTTGACGTGGCTTTCGTCCTGCCCGTTCGAGGTGCAGATGAAGAGCAGATCGCCGTAGGAGACCGGGGATGAGTTCGACATGTTGTGCGGCTGCGAGCCGACTTCCTCCATCATGTCGAATTTCCAGATGATGTCGGCGTCGGCCTTGCCGGTGAACTTCTCGTCCTTGTACGGCCCGTTGTTTTCGCCGTCGCGGAAGCCTTTGGTGTCGAGGCAGACCAGTTCGCAGCGGTTACTCACGTAATAGAGCTTGTCGCCTTCGACGAGCGGGGAAGAGCAGACGCCCTGATACGGCCAGTCGTTGACCCGGCCCGCGGGCAATTTTTCATTCGTGTGCTGCCAAAGGAATTCGCCCGTCTTCTCGTCGAAGCACATCAGCACGCCGCGGTCGCCGCCCTGCTTCGGGTCGCGCATTCCTTCGTTGTTCGTGCCGACGTAGACCTGCCCCCCGGCGACCACCGGGTTGCCGTAACTCTGCGAGCCGAGTGTGGCGACCCACTTGACGTTCTTCTTCGTCTTGACGTCCCACTCGGTCGGCAGGCCCTTCATGTTCGAGACCATGTTGCGGTCCGGCGTGCCGCCCCACATCGGCCAGTCGCCGCTGCCGGGGTCGGATGCGGAAACGAAGTGGCAGGCGAGGAAGACTGTACCGGCCACCGCGCTCAGAAAGATGATTGATCTCGACATGCGTAATTTCATAATGACTCCTGTGATTGAAATGATTTCCCGCCTCATTTGGCCGGCGTGATCTTCAGATTGGCGAAATCCCCGCCCGCGCCGTTGCCGACCCAGAAACCGACCCACCCGTCATGATGATTGCTCAGTTGCTCGACCGAGAGCGCCGCCTCCCGGCTGTTATTGACAAAAACGCGGACTCTGGGGCTGGCGACTGACACCCGCACGTGAACCCATGCGTCGGGGTCAGGGACGGGGCTGACCGGCTGTTCATACTTTCCGGGATTCTCATTGCGAAGTTTCTGCCAGGTGAAAGTGGGGTGAGAGATGTATTGCACCGCATGGCTGCGCCTCGTCGGGTCTTCACTCTTGAAGTTGAATGGCCTGAGGTAGACGGCGTCGTAAGTCTTCTCATCAACCCCGTGAAAGGCGATGCCGACGAAGCTCTGCTGAGGGACGTTTTTCCCCCTCACGTCAAACTCGATTTCCCCGTCGGTGAACTTAAGGTCTTCCAGCCACGCCACGCCGTCGCCCGACTTCTCGTCAAAACGGACGGCCTTCCAGCCCGGCTCATTCAATGCGCGGACTGAACGGTTGTGAATTTTCCAGCCCTTGCCTGCGACGAGTCTGGCGAGGTCAGGCTCGACGGTTTTCTTCCCGCCCGCGGCCAGAGTCATCGCCAGCAGGCAGGCGGCGATGACTGATACGGCAACGACTGTCACTCTTCGGCTCATAGAATTCGCTTCAGATACATGATCACCTGTTCGGCGTGATCCTGATGTTATCAAAAAAGACCTCGAAAGGCGCGTCGGCGTAAATTCCGGGACTGCCCTGCCGGTTGCCGATGGGGTCAACTCGCTCGATCATCCACGCTTCGGGCTCCGTTTCTGACGCGAGCCAGACCTTGCCGCGCGCGCGGACTTTGCCGTCGGGCATGTTTTCGACGCGCAGCTTCAGGTGATACCAGGTGTCGGCTTTCCACTTGAAGGGGATTCTGGCGGTGCGCGTCGGTTCGATCTGCCACGATTGCAGTTCGAGCCTCTGGTTATTACCGGAGAGTACCAGTTCATAACGCTGCGCGACGACTCCGGCATCGCCTATCTGGCGGCGCTTCTCGGTGGCGCGCACGTCGGCCTCGACGGTGTAATCCGAGAGGGTGGCCGGGCCGATGGGCGAGCGCGAGCGCCTGAAGATCGGCGGGTTCGGATTCTTGACCAGCACCTTGCCGCCGTCCATTTCGCGCACGACGTACTTGCCGTCGGCGTTGAGCCAGTAAGCGGGGACCTTGCCGGGCGCGATCTTTTCAAAATCCTCGCTGATCGGCAGCGGCGGAATCACGCGGACGCGCGACACGCCGGTGACGCTGCCGACGGTGGCCTTGACCATCCCCGCCCCCGCCTCGGAGGGCGTGAACTGATTATTCTGCGCCGTGCCCTTCAAACCATCGAGCGACCACGTGGCATTTGTCTCTTCGCGGATGAAGCGCCCGTGATCGTCGAAGAGGCGCACTCTGAATTTCGCGCTCTCGCCGGGCCTGGCGATCAGGTCGGCGGGCACCACCTGAACGTGCGCGACGGCGGCGTCGGCGGGCGCGTTTTCAATCACCACCTTGTGTGCGGGGAGTGCCGGTGATTTGGTTTTCTTCCCAAGACAGTAAACGTTCTTGGTCGTGACCAGGTAAATGCGACCGCGCGAGGCTGCGACCGAGGCGATGATCTGTTCGTTCGAGGCGATCAGGTCTTCGCCCAGGTCGCTCGCCTCGGTGGTTTTGATTTCCGGTTCGAGCTGAATCGAATCCAGAATCTGACAGCCCGTCGGCCCCGGCTTAATGATGAAGAACTTCCCGTTCTCGGTCCCGACGTAAAGCTTGCCGTCGGCCAGCACGAGCGAAGCCTTCTGGATCGTCCCGAGGTTCTGCTTCCACAGCTCCTTGCCGGTGTTCGCGTCGAAAGCGAACAGGTTCGCGCCGCCGTCAACCTGATAATAACGGTCGCCGTCAATCACCGGTGATGACGGGCCGAGCTGGTAGCCTCTGTAAAGCCACTTGATCTGATCCTTGCCGATCGTGCCTTTGGCCGTCGCGTCTACCGCCGCGAGCAGGCCCTGCTCGTTCGTGTCAATAATCTCGTCGGGGTGCGAAATGAATGCCGTCGTGCCCTTGAGCACGATGCCCTGATTCACGCCGCGCTTGCTGAATTCATACTTCCAGACCGGCTCGCCGGTGTTGACCTTGAGCGCGTGGACGGCGCCGTCTCCTCCCCCGGAAATCATCAGCCTGGTGCCGTTGATCGTCGCGACGATCGGGGTCGAATAGGTCGTGTCGTAAGGCCTGCCCCCGGGCGTGCTGATCCAGACGCATTCGCCGGTCTTCTTGTCAAAGGCGTAGAAGCGGTGGCGGCGCTGCGCCAGATCGCCGAAGCCGTCGGTGGGCATGCTGACGATCACCAGATCGCCCTCGATGATCGGCGACACGGTGCGCCCGCCGTGCGTCGTCCAGGCGCCGAATTCGTCGGTCAGCGAGCGCTCCCACAGCAGCTTGCCGTCGTTTGAAACTGCCACGAGCGCCCCGGTCGCGCCGAAGACGTAGACATTACCCGTCGTCGGGTCGCCCGCGGGCGATGACCACGCGATGCGGCGCGGCGGCACGTCGGTCGAGTAGACGTTGATCTTGTATTCCCAGATCGGCTTGCCCGTGTCGGCATCCAGACACATCAGACGCTCCTGCATCGTCTCGTCCTTGCCCGATGAATTAAAGACGAAGACGCGGTTGCCCATCACGATCGGCGTGGAGCGCCCGCCGTAAGGCTCTTTCCAGAGGAGGCTCGACGACCACTTTTCGGGGAAGCCCTTTTCGAGCGACACGCCGTCGCGGTTCGGGCCGCGCCATTCAGCCCAGTCGCTGCCGCTCGGGGCGGGCGCCGATGCGCGCTGCGCGGGCAGCCGCGACGGAAACAGAAACAAAGCGAGCAGTGAGAGCGTAATCAGCCATGGCAGTCTTGCGTTCATAGTCAGATACCCTTGCCAGTGTTGTTTTCAGGAAATTGGATGCTGGAATAACCGCATACGAAATCAGCCCGTTCGGGTTGCGTTAAATTGTCTGAAAGTATTGACTCCGCTCACCGCAAAATATAACCTGGTCTCTTCAGAGTCAAGGAAGTGAGCTTTCCTGCACCGAAGTACCAGAATAACTATTTCCGCCCGTCCGGACTGGGTCCAAAACTTTCGATTGTAATTACACGAGGAGAGACGTTATGCCAAGGCTGCGATTCCTTTGTTTGCTCCTGCCATTGCTCGCGCTGCCGGTTTACGCACAGGACATTAATGAAGAGCTGCTCGTCGCCACGCGCAAGAGCGATGTCGAAAAGGTGAAAGCATTGCTCGCCAAAGGCGCGGACGTGAATGCGAAGTCGCCTTACGGCGCCACGCCGCTCTTTTTCGCCTGTGATCGCGGCAACGTCGAAGTCATCAAAGTCCTGCTCGAACACGGGGCCGACGTGAATACGAAGGACAAGTTTTACGGCGCCACCCCGCTCGGCTGGGCGCTCAATAAAGGCAAACCGGAAGTCATCAGACTGCTGGTTGAGAAGGGCGCGAAGGAAAAAGAGATGGCGATGAATTTCGGCGTCAGCGGCGGCCACACGGGGGTGGTCAAAGCCGCTCTGGATCAGGGCGGCTTCAAACAGGAATCACTTGATAAATACCTGAGCATCGCGACGCGCAAAAGGCACGCCGAGGTAGCTGAAATGCTCAGGAAGGCCGGGGCGAAGGAGACGCCTCCCTACACGGTTGATGCTGAAACGCTGAAGCTGTACGAGGGCCTTTTCAAAAACGACAACTTCTCCATGGTCTTCAAAATCAAAGACGGGAAGCTGGTTGGCACGGCCAACGGTTCCGATTCCGTCATGGTTCCGGTCAGAGAACACGTCTTTGAGGATGATGATGACGGCTCGACCGTCACGTTCATGCTGACGGACGGGAAAGTCACCGGCCTGACGCTCAAATTCACCAACGGCGCGCTGGTCCTGAAGAAAGGGGAGGCAAAATGAGGCTCAGATTATTCCTGTCATTCGTCCTTTTGCTCGGCTTCACACTTTCCGCGCGGGCGCAGAACTGGCCGGCGTTCCGCGGTCAGAACGCCTCCGGCATCGCCGAAGGCAAACCGACCCCGGTCAAATGGGACGCCGAGAAGAACGTCAACATCGCGTGGAAGGTCGAAATCCCCGGCCTCGCGCATTCGAGCCCCGTCGTCTGGGAAGACAAGGTCTTCGTCACTACCGCCGTCAGCAGCGACCCGAAATCCGTCTTTCGCTCCGGCCTCTACGGCGACGTGGATTCAGCAGAGGACGTCTCAAAGCATTCTTGGCGCGTGTACTGCTTCGATAAAAAGACCGGGAAGATTCTATGGCAGCAGGTCGCTTACGAAGGCGTGCCGAGAACCAAACGCCACATCAAATCAACCTTCGCCAACCCGACGCCCGCGACCGACGGCAAATACCTGGTCGCCTTCTTCGGCAGTGAAGGGCTCTACTGCTACGACCTGAAGGGCAAATTGAAATGGAAGCAGGATCTGGGCGTGCTGGATGCCGGGTGGTTCTTCGACCCGGATTATCAGTGGGGGATGGCGAGTTCGCCGATCATCTACAAAAACCTGGTCATCGTGCAGTGCGACATTCAGAAAGACTCGTTCATCGCGGCTTACGACCTGAAGAGCGGCAAACAGGTCTGGAAGACTTCGCGCGAAGAGATTCCGTCGTGGGGGACTCCGACCGTTGTCGAAGGGAAAACGCGCGCGGAACTGGTGACCAACGCGACGAAGGCCGTGCGCGCTTATGACCCTCTGACCGGCAAAGAGCTGTGGAAACTGGTTGGTAATCCCGAAGTGACGGCCACCACGCCTGTCGCCGCAAACGATTTGATTTACATTTGCAACAGCTACCGCCCGAACCAGCCGATCTACGCGATCAAACAGGGCGTCGCAAGCGGCGACATTTCGCTCAAGGACGGCAAAAATTCAAACGATTTCGTCGCGTGGAGCGTGCAGCGCGGCGGGAGCTATATGCCGACACCGCTGGTTTACGGCGATTATCTCTACGTCTGCGCCAATCACGGCGTGCTGACCGCGTGGAATGCGAAGACCGGTGAGCGCGTCTGGCAGAACCGCCTTGCCGACAAGGGCGGCGCGTTCAGCGCTTCGCCGGTCGCCGCCGACGGCAAAATCTATCTCTCCAGCGAAGACGGCGAAGTCCAGGTCGTCAGGGCCGGGGCGAAGTACGAACTGCTCTCGACCAATCCGATGGGCGAAGTGATGATGGCGACCCCGGCCATTTCTGACGGGATGATCTTCATCCGCGGCCAGCACCACCTCTTCGCCGTGGCGGAAAACGCGGGGGCGAAGGAGACCGCCGCGAAGCAGCCCTGATTGGCGGAATTCAGCACTAATTAGCAGTCATCATCAACAATTAATTGCCCCGGTAACGTTGCTCATTGCTAAGCTCCCGTCATCAACAGCAGTCACACGAGGCATCCGTTTATGAGGCGCATATCCACCATCACCCTGTCCGCCCTGATCATCGGCCTGATCGCCCTTTCGTCTGACCAGCCGCGCGTGGGCGATGCCGCCGGCAACACCAACTGGCCGCAGTGGCGCGGGCCGGGCGGCCAGGGCATTTCGACGGAGAAGAATCTGCCCGTCGAGTGGAATGAGACGAAGAACGTGCAGTGGAAGGCAGCGATCCCCGGCCTCGGCTATTCGCAGCCGATCATCTGGGGGAAGAAGATTTTCCTGACCACCGCGATTGAAGGCGGCCCTGCCCCGGCTGATCACAAACCGCCGGTTCACATTTACGCCAATCAGGAATTCAAGCATCCCGAATGGGTCGGTTCCGACAAGCTTCATACCTTCAAGGTACTCTGCCTCGACCGCGACACGGGCAGGGTGCTGTGGGATAAAACTTCCTACGAGGGGCCGGTCTACGACCATCGCCATCGCCGGGGGACTTACGCCGCGCCGACCCCGGTCACTGACGGGAAGTACGTTTACGCTTACTTCGGTTCGGAGGGGATGTACTGCTATGACTTCGACGGCAGGCTCGTCTGGGAAAAGAAGCTCGGCGGCATCGGCACGATGGGCATGGGCGTCGGCACTTCGCCGGTGCTGTATGAGAACCTGGTGATCCTGCTCTGCGATCAGGAATTCATCCCCAAGGATTCATTCATCATGGCGCTGGATAAAAAGACTGGCAGGGAAGTCTGGCGCGTGCCCCGTCAGGTCGGCGTCAGCTGGGCGACTCCGGTCATTGCGAAAACTCCGCAGCGCGCCGAACTGATCACGAGCGGCAACGAGTTCATCGTCTCCTACGACCCGACGACGGGCAAAGAACTGTGGCGCGCGTCTGGGCTGAAAAGCCACGCCATTGCGACTCCGGTGGTCGGCGACAACATGGTGATCGTTTCCTCCGGCTTCCCGTCAAAGCGAGTGATCGCGATCAGACTCGGCGGTTCCGGAAACCTTGATGATACGGATAAAATCGCATGGAAGTATGACAAGGGGACTGCCTACGTGCCGTCACCGATCCTCTACGGCGATTACGTCTACCTGATGAGCGACGCCGGGATTCTCACATGCCTCGATGCAAAAAGCGGGGCCATCGTTTACGAAGGCGGTCGCGTGCCGGTCGCCACGAAGTTTTACGGAGCTTCACCGGTGGCGTTTGACGGGAAGATTCTGCTGACCTGCGATGACGGCGACACGTTTGTGATCAAAGCCGGGCCGAAGCACGAAGTGCTGGGAACGAATACCATCGGCGAGCCGTGCCGCACCTCGCCGGCCATCGCTGACGGCAGACTTTTCATTCGCGGGGAAAAGCATCTCTTCTGTATCGGCGGTAAATCCGGAGCCTCAGCTGCCTTTCGAGTTCGGAAAACGACAGGCTGACAGGGCGTCATAAGTGTCGGCTGATAGTCTGCGAGGTTTTTATCGTGGTGAGTAAGAGCGTCATCTTTTTAGTACTCGCCTTTGTAGTAATCGGGCATCGCGACTCCTCGGCCCGCAGGAAGCCTGATGACTCACACCTCAGCAGTGCCTCACTGCAGGAGGAAGAAGCCCGGAGTGTCGCCCGAAACTTTGAAGTCCAGAAGCTCGCCGGGGGCGTTTACGCCGTCATCCGCAAAGACCTGCCGGGTTTCATGGTTGATGCCAACAACGTTTTCATCATCAACGATGATGACGTGATCGTGGTTGATGCGAACGGCGCGCCTTCGATCACGAAAGAGGTGCTGGCCGCGCTCCGGAAGCTGACCAGCAGGCCGGTGAAGTACGTCATCAACACCCACTGGCACGATGATCACATCAGGGGGAATCAGGTCTACCGCGACGCTTTCCCCGGGGTTGAGTTTATCGGCCGGACGACGATGCGCGAGTACCTGCCCGGTCAGGGTGCCATCAATCGGAAGAATTTCCTTGAAGGGGCACCGAGGTTTCTGGAAGACCTTCGGGGCCTTCTGGTAAAAAACAAGAGCCTTGGCGGCTGGGATCTGACCAATGAAGAGCGCGCGAGTTATCAGAGCGACATCAGGCTTGCGGGATTCGTTCTCAGCGAGGGCGCAACGGCCGAAACGATCCTTCCGACGATCACGCTTGAAGACCGGCTGACGCTCTACCGGGGCAGTCGAGTGATTGATATTCGGCACTTGGGGAGCGGCCACACCGCCGGCGACATTGTGGTCCACCTGCCCAAAGAGGGCATCATGATTACAGGTGATCTTGTCGTCTGGCCCGTCCCGCTGGTCGGGAACCCTCAATCGCACCCGGGCGAATGGGCTTCGACGCTCGACAAACTGCGCGCCCTTCACCCGAGCGTGATTGTTCCGGGTCATGGGCCGGTTCTGCGCGACGACTCTTATCTCAAAACCCTCGCCGAGATGTTCGCGTCTATCGCACAACAGACTCAGGCGGCGGTCGCGCGCGGCGAAACGCTCGAGCAGGCGCGGAAAAGTGTGAACCTCGGTGATTTTCGGAAGCAGATAGCCGGTGACTCGCCGGTCAGGAAAGCTTTATTCGCCATGTACGTCGCCGGGCCGGCAGTCGGGGCCGCGTATGGCGAGGCGTCAGCGAAGCACTGAGCGGCGGTGTTCGGGCGTCAATGAGCCTTAAAAGAATCAGGGTGATATGTGGAAGTTCGAGCATTCCGTCGAGTGTCAGGTCGCGAAGGATTTTGCCTGGCGGTTCTGGACCGATGTCACCAACTGAGCCGCCGTTGATTCCTCGGTGGAATCAGTCCATCTCAACGGCCCATTCGCCGCCGGCACAGCGGGGACGACCAGACCGCGCGGGCAGGACCTGAACGGTTGGCGGATAACTGAAGCCGAGGATCGCAGCCGCGCGGTGATTGAGATCCCTGCCCCGGGGGTGGTGATGAAATGTTTCTGGAGGTTCGAGGACACTGCCAGCGGGGGAACGCGAATGACTCAGCTGGCCACGTTCGAAGGCGAACAGGCTGATCATTACGCGGGGAGTATGGGGCCGATGCTGGAGCAGGGAATGCCGCAGGCAATGCAAAGGCTGGCTGATGAAATGGTCAGAACTGCGGGCGCACAGTCATGAAAAAGTATTGGTAATCAGGAGCAGGAACTGACCCTTGAGTCAGGCGAAGATAACTTTTATTTCCGGAGTAATGAGATAATGAGACGCTTATCAATTGTGATGCTATCCGCTTTAACTCTGGCGTTCCTCGCCTTGGCGGCTGTGGGCCCGTCGGTGACGAAGGCCGCGCTGACGGGAACCAACTGGTCGCAGTGGCGCGGGCCTGACGGCACGGGCGTGTCGGCTGAAACCGGGCTGCCCACCGAATGGAGCCCTGAAAGGAACATCAGATGGAAAACGCCGGTTGCCGGGCGCGGCCATTCCTCGCCCATTGTGTGGGGAAACAGAGTATTCCTGACCACGGACATTGAAGGTGAAGTCGTGTCGGGAGCGAAGGCCGTCAAACACGTCATCGAAGGCCAGGATTATGTGCATCCCGACAGCGTCGGTGCTGATCGCAAACATACCTTCAAGGTTCTGTGTCTTGATCGCGACAGCGGAAAGATGCTGTGGGAAAGCACGGCTTACGAAGGCACCGTCTTCGATAATCGTCATCGCAAAGGCAGCTATGCCGCGCCGACTCCGACGGCCGATGGCAAATTCGTTTACGCGTGGTTCGGCGCGGAAGGCGACGGGTTGTATTGCTACGACTTCAGCGGCAAACAGGTCTGGAAAGCCGCCGTCAACAAGATCGCGACGGTCGGCATGGGGCCGGGGTCTTCGCCGGTGCTGTATGAAAACCTGGTGATCCTGCAATGCGATGAGGACGAGGGGAAGAATTCATTCATCGTCGCCTTTGACACGAAGACGGGGAAAGAAGCCTGGAAGACGCCGCGCAAGGTGCAGGCCGGGTGGTCTACTCCCATCGTCGTCCGCACGGCACAGCGCGCGGAACTGATCGCCAGCGGGAACGAATGGATCATCTCCTACGACCCGAAGACCGGCAAAGAGCTGTGGAAGATGAAAGGGCACGAAAGCAACGCCGTCCCCTCGCCGCTCGCCGGTCACGGCATGGCTTACGTCTACGCCGGGTTCCCGGTCAAGAAAACCTTTGCGGTCAAACTCGGCGCGACGGGAGACATCACCGGCAGCACGAACGTCGCCTGGCAGTATGACAAGGGGGCGGCCTATGTGCCGTCTTCGATCCTGTACGGCGAGTACTTGTACCTGATGAGTGACCGCGGGATTCTGACGTGTCTCGACGCGAAGAGCGGGGAAGTGAAGTACGAAGGCGGGCGCATCCCGATCCCGGCCACGTTCACCGCTTCGCCCGTAGCCTTTGATGGAAAGATTCTGCTGACGAGCGAGGACGGCGACACGTTTGTCATCAAGGCCGGCCCGAAGCACGAAGTGATCGCCACCAATTCTGTCGGCGAGCCTGTTTTTGCATCCCCGGCCATCTCCGACGGGATGATCTTCATTCGCGGCGAGAAGAATCTTTACTGTATCGGCAGAGGGAAATGACGAATGGTTGTACAGCAGACTTTTCAGGCTTGTTGAGTCTTCCGTCAATGGCCCTTTCGCGAAGTCAGCGGCAAACCGAGAAAGTTTGCCGTACATTTTCGGAGAAGCCTTTATGAAAACCAGAAGCATCATCAGGGCTATCACAGCCTGTATTTGTCTCGGCGGCATCTGCCTCGCCGCCGGCAGGCCGAATCTGAGCGGCACGTGGGTGCTGGACAAGAGCAGGAGTTTCAGCAACCCGCCGGGTCTGGATCAGACGATGACCATCGTTCACAGCGGCGATGAGGTGAAGCTCGACGCAAAGGTGGTGGTTCAGGGTAAGGAGACGGTGGTCAATGAGACGTGGACGCTCGACGGCAGGGAGTATGAATTCACGCCGCCCGGCGCGGCCGCAGATGTCAAAGGCAAGCGCCGGGCTTCATGGATGCCGGGCGACCGCGGCATCCTCGTCGAAGACCAGTCAATGGCCAACACGCCCAAAGGCCCCGTGCCGCAGCAGGTCGCGAGAAAATACACCCTTTCGGCCGACGGGAACACTCTGACTGTTGACTATTTCATAGACAGACCCGGACAATCCTTCGAGTCAAAGCGCGTTTTCGTGAAGAAGCAGTAAAGGCTGTTTCGCCGTCGCGCCCGGGATTCGAGGATGACTATGAAACCTCTGTCAGTTGTCGTCGGAGCAGTTCTTGCTTCAACCCTGCTGATTGTCTCACTTCCCCCTTCATTGCCGGCCGTTGCCGCCGATGAGGTCGAATACTGGCCGCAGTGGCGCGGGCCGGGCAGTCAGGGCATTTCGCACGAAAAGAACCTGCCCGATGAGTGGAGCGCGACTAAAGGCGTCCGCTGGAAAACCCCGATCCCCGGCCGCGGCCACTCCTCGCCGATCATCTGGGACAAGAAAATCTTTCTGACCACGTCGCTCGAAGGCGAGATTGTCGCCGGGGCAAAACCGGTCCAGCACATCAGGAAGGGACAGGTCTTCGTCCACCCCGACAGCATGGCCGGGAACCGCAGCCACACGCTCAAAACCCTCTGCCTTGATCGTGACACCGGAAAGATTCTATGGGAGCGCACCTCATACGCGGGCACCGTCTACGACGACCGCCACCGCAAAAACACTTACGCTTCCGCCACACCGGTCACTGACGGGAAGTATGTCTACACCTTCTTCGATGCCGAAGGGCTCTACTGCTATGACTTCGACGGCCGGCTGATCTGGAAGACCTCGCTCGGGAAGATTGCGAAGATGGGCCTGGGGAACGGCATTTCGCCGGTGCTGTACCAGAACCTGCTGATCCTCCAATGCGACCAGGAGGACGGCGACACCGGGGCTTCTTTCATCGCCGCGGTGGATAAACTCACGGGCAAAGAGGTCTGGCGCACGCCGCGCGAGCATCGCAAAACCTGGGCGACGCCGCTCGTCGTGCAGGCCGACAAACGAACCGAGTTGATTGCGAGCGGGGCCGAAACAGTCATCTCCTACGACCCGGCGACGGGCAAAGAATACTGGCGCTGTGGCGGGGTCAGAGGCCACGCGATTCCCAGCACGGTCGCGGGCCACGGGATGGTCTTCGTTTCGGCGGGCTATCCGAGCAAGCGCGCGCTGGGCATCCGCACCGGCGGCGCGGGCGATCTGACGAACACTCCGAACCTGGTCTGGCAGTACGACAAGGGCACGGCTTACGTCCCGTCACCGATCCTCTATGGTGATTACCTCTACCTCGTGAGCGACGCGGGCATCCTTACCTGCATCGAGGCGAAGACGGGCGTCGTTAAATACGAGGGGGGCCGCGTGCCCGTGCCCGCCACTTTCACCGCCTCACCGATAGCCTTCGACGGGAAAATCCTGCTGACGAGCGAAGACGGCGATACGTTTGTGATTCAGGCCGGCCCGACGCATTCAGTCCTGCGCACCAATTCGCTCGGCGAACCGGTCTTCGCTTCGCCGGCTGTCTCTGCCGGCATGATCTTCATTCGCGGCGAGAAGAACCTTTATTGCATCAGCCATGAGAAGACGAAAGGTTAGCCGCGAATGCTGAAGGAGGGGTCTTTATTTTCGGGCCTCTCAGTCCGGGCGCGGAAACTGCTGCTGCCTGCGGTCGTGCTTGTCCTGCTCTACTTCATCACTCCCCTCATCCTGACATCCGCGGCGACCTGTCTGATCCGCCGGGATTCGGTGCAATCCGCAGACGTGGTTGTGGCCCTGGGCGGAGACTCGCGCTGCCTGCGGGAGCGTGAGGCCGCGGAAATATACCGGCGCGGGATGGCGCGCAAAGTCGTGGTCAGCGGAATCCCTTATGCCTGGGGATTCGATACGGGCGAAGCGGCGCGACAGTATCTGATCAGCCTTGGCGTCCCGGAAGCCGACGTGTTCGTACTCAGGCGCGCGTGGAATACCCGCGTGGAAGCCGACCTGCTGGCACAGCTGATGCGCGAGCGGGGCTTGAAGTCAGCCATCGTCGTCACCGATCCATTTCATTCGCGCCGCGCGTTGCACACCATCGAGCGGGCCGCCTCCGATCTGACTTTCTACTCCTCGCCCGTCCCTCCGGGGCCGACCGTGTGGCGGCCCGAGCGGTGGTGGGCGCGACGCGGCGATATGTATCTGACGGTGCGTGAAGGTATCGCCTGGGCTAATACGCTCCTTGGAGGGCTGCGATGAAGTGGCTGCCCGGGAAACGCGCGCGCCGCTCCCTGACCGGGCTCGCAGTGATCGTGGCCGTCTGCCTGATCGTGTTTTTCTCGCTCCCCCGGCTGCTCATCGCCCCTTCACACATCGTGCCTGCCGAAGCCATCCTCCATTACGCGATTGACCCGCATTCCGATGCCGATGCCTGGGTGGCCGGGCTTTACCGGCAGGGGCTCGTGAAAAAGATCGTCTGCGTCAGCAGGCAGGCTTCGTGGGAGCTTTATCCGGCCGATTTCGTGCGCCGCCACCTGATTGAACTCGGGGTGCCCGCCGATGACGTGCTGACACTCCACCTGCCGATGGTTGATTGCATGGCGCAGAACCTGCCGCGCATGGTCGAGTTTGTGAAATCCCAGGGGTGGCAGAACGTCGTGCTGCTCGGGCGGCCCGCCGACAGCCGGGCTGACGGGCGTCTGGCGAAAAAGTATTTCGCCGGAGCCGGCGTGAATGCCGTAGTCACATACGTGCCGCAGGAGGCTCGGGAACTGACAGATCACTGGTGGGCCGTTCACTGGAAGGCCCAGACGATGGTTGATGCCGCGGCCACGACGACTCTCGATCTGGCCTACCCGGAGTGTTGGTAATGCTCTGGTCAAGGCGCCTGACAGGGGACGATGATCCGGTTCAGTGTGTCCCGGTGAGCTTGTCCACAAGGTTGCGGAGTGGCGCGACCCCAGGGCTTTCATCGTCATAAAAAGTTACTTTGTGTTGTCGCCCGCCATCACTCACGGTGATCTCATACTGCTGATAATCGGCGCCGACCGCCTGATCCGGGACGGCCGCCGGGAGCTGAAAAAAGTCGAGACTTTTGACGGCGCCCTCCACCTGCTGTTTCACCCCAGCCGGCAGGGTCGCAGTATTCACGTCCGCCAGATTTTCTGTCAGGCCGGCAAAGCCCCCGCTCCGTTTGACTGAAATCTGCATCATCTCCTCCTTCACAAAAAGGCAACCTGAGAGGCTCGTAACCTCCCAGGTTGCGAATAACAGCCTGATTGACGACTAACGACCCACGCGCTTCTTTTCCGCCTTCGGTTCCAGCGACGACCTCAGTTGTTTGAGTTCATCGTCGAGGGACTCGTCGGCGTGATTGTATTCCGAATGGGTCATCGTCCCGCAACAGCCGCGGCGGTTCTGCACGGCCCCGGGCGTGTCCGTGACGGCGGCGGCCAGCGCATGACCTTCCTTGTGATTGGCGGTCAGCGGGACCGGCGAAACGACCACCTGCCGCACGGTGAAGCGGTTGCGGATGAAATTGCGATACTGAACCGGCTTGCCGTCGGCGGCGGCGATGTTGAGCATCTGATTCGCCACGTCCGCAAACGTCGCGTTGACGGCGGGCGCGGCGATGATCGCGCGCAGCAGCAGGCTCACTACATACTGGCCCGTGTCGTAGAGCGTCTTCGCATCGTCCCTGATCGAAGTTCGCAGTTCAAAAGCGAAGATGTCGGCGAGGATATCATAGATCGCACCGGTAAAGACCTGCGAGATCGCGTGAACCTCTGTCCCGACGTCACTCAGCCTGAGGTCATTGTCGGCGTTGCGGAGGCCGTTCGTCCTGCCCAGGGCGAGGCCGAATTCCTCGGCCATATCCGAGAGGAAGGTTTTGTCGTGCAGATTGGACTTGGTCTGCGCAATGATCGCCTCGACCTGATCCATCTGCGACAGCGCCAGGAAGATTGCCGTCAAATCGCCGAACGATTCGTGCAGCCCGCCGGTCTGTGGCGTCGCTGAACTGGTGATCCAGTTCGGCTTCAGGCCGTCCAGGATCGCGTGCCCGCATTCGTGCGAGACGATGTCGAGCGAACGGCAGGTGAAGATTCGCGCGGGCGGCGTGCTGCCGGGTCTGATGAAATCGCCGAATTTGAGCGCTTTGGCGCTGCGCTGGTAAAACGCATTCATCGTATTCGGCAGCCCATGCGCGAAGACGTTCAGCGGGTCGGTGTTGGTCGCGCTGTTCCATTGCCAGGGCAGCGGCGCGGGCGACCCGCCGCTGGCCAGGGCGCGCTGGTACATCGTCAGCGTCTGGCGCACCACCGCGAAGGTATGCACGGCGTCGAAAGAGTCGGTGCCGGGCGCCTGAATAAAGTCGCTCATCGCGTTGGGGGTGACCGGGGCAAGGCCCTGACTGGTGACGCGCGCGTCCCTCGGGCCGGCGAGCAGGTGGCCGGGCAGGTAGGCTTTGCGAATGCCGATTTCGGCGACCGAGGGGTCCTGTTTCCATACCAGGACTCGCGAGCCCGGCAGGGGAAGCGGAATCGGGATGGGGATCGGAACTGGAATCGGGCCTGGCCCGGCCGAAGCGCCGGGTCTGGTGCGCCTTCTGAATTCGGCGTAGGCGTTGGTTGGCGTCGGAACATACCCGGCGGGGACGCTCGGGCAGGATTCATCTTCAATCAATACGATTTCTTCTCTGGACATAATTTTTCCTCTCTTTTGGGAACAGGTTTTTTTCTGGCGAAATGTTTTGCGGCATTTCTCACATGGGTACGGAAGCAATGATCGTCAATTCAATCCGAGGGCTGCCCGCTCCTCCGAACAAGCCCGGGAACGCTCCCCATTGCAGGCTTTCCCGGGGCCGCCCGAAGCGGGTAGCCCGGGCCACTTCAGCCCTGCGGGTCATTGATTTATCTCTCAGCCTGAACTTACCGCAGCGGTGAGGGCTCCGTCTTGAAGAAGCTGTGGGGAAGTTATGGGGAAGTTATGACCGCCCTGACCAGAACACGGACTGACACCCACACCTATGAATTCGGCCTGTTTCGTCTGGACGCCCGCGAACGTCTGCTGATGTGGTGCGGCGAATACGTGCCGCTGGCCCCCAAGATTCTGGACACGCTCCTCGCCCTGGTCGCCCGTCACGGCCACATCCTGGAGAAGGAAGAACTGATGCAGATGGTCTGGCCCGACACTTTCGTCGAGGAAGTGAATCTGGCGAAGAATATCTGCGCCCTGCGCCGGATGCTCGTGGAGCGGGATCGGGTGCGGGAATACATCGAAACGATCCCCAGGCGCGGCTATCGCTTCATCGCCCCGGTCAGGGAGGCCGGCAACAGGGCATCAGAAGGAGATTCGGTCAGCGAATCGCCGGTCGTGGAACCACTGGGTGGCGTGGTGCCGCTGGATTCTATTTACTACGTGACTCGTGCGGCTGACCTCGAATTGCACGCGGCCATCGAGCGGCGTGACGGCATTGTCCTGATTGAAGGGACGCGGCAGTCGGGCAAGACTTCGCTGCTGGCCAGAGGCTTGCAGCAGGCGCGCCTGGCCGGATTGAGGGTCGTGCTGACCGATTTGCAGATGTGTACCGCCGCCGATCTGGAGACGGTCGAAACCTTCCTGCTCTCGCTGGGCGAACTGCTGGCGGATCGTCTGTGCCTCGACGTGCCTCCGCGCGCCATCTGGGATCCGCTGCGCAGCCCGACGCTCAACTTCGAACGTTATCTGCGCCGCCAAGTCTTCAGGCCGGGGGCCGAGCCGCTCATCTGGGCGGTGGACGAGGCTGACCGTTTGTTCACCCGGCCTTTCGTCGGCGAAGTCTTCGCGCTCTTCCGCACGTGGCAGAACGCGCGTTCACTGGAGCCGCAGGGCCCGTGGCGGCAGCTGACCCTCCTGATGGCTTACGCCACTGAAGCGCAGCCTTCAATCATTGACCTGAGCCAGTCGCCCTTCAACGTCGGCACACGGCTGCGGCTGGAAGATTTCACACTCGACCAGATCACGGAACTCAATCGCCGGGCCGGTTCGCCGCTGCAGTCCGCCGATGAACTGCGCAGCTTCGCCCGGCTGATTGGCGGCCACCCGTACGAGGTGCGCCGCGGGTTGTCTGAACTCGCGCATCATGGCCTCAGCGTCACTGCACTTGAGCAACAGGCCGCGAGCGAGGCCGAGCCGGTCTGCTATCAACTGCGTCAGGTACTGGCGGCGCTCTCGCCGGATCGGACTCCGGGGCCCTGACAACTCCACCTCGCGACCGCCCGGTTCAGCCATTTTCAGGCGCGTTCAGCGACGATTGACCGGACTGACTCCTGCCGCGTGGTTCCCGATTCCCGCCGATGGCTCACGCCTCCGTCTGAAATCCCGGCGGTTGATGTGCTGAAAAGCACGCGCCGGGCCCCGGTTGCAAAAACACCTGCCGGCCACTAAAATGCCTGACTTAATTAACCTTGATCCACAACATCCAGGGAAACACACATCAATGAAAAAAGAAGACTCAATCATTGTCCAGGAGTGTGAGCCGCTGACTGCCGGGAAGGAGAAAGCCCCGGTCGAGAAGCAGCTCCACTGGTACCGCCTGATCCATCAGGGCCGCCTGCTCGACGACCGGGCGCGCGGTTACATCCGCAAGGCGATGGGTTGGAGTTACCACGCCTCGCACGCCGGACACGACGGGATTCAGCTGGCG
Organism: Blastocatellia bacterium; assembly: GCA_035652435.1. Classification (GTDB taxonomy): domain Bacteria; phylum Acidobacteriota; class Blastocatellia; order RBC074; family RBC074; genus DASRDU01. The sequence continues at coordinate 24,370 of DASRDU010000154.1, read as the reverse complement.
CTGGGACTGGCCTTCAGGCCGAACAAGGATTTCCTCTTTCCGTATTACCGCGACATGCTCACGTCGCTCGCGGCGGGCATTACGCCATACGAAATCGTCCTCAACGGGCTTTCCAAAGCCGACGACGTGGCCGGCGGTGGTCGCCACATGAGCAACCACTTCGGCAAGCCTTCAATCGGGATTCAAAACGTCTCTTCCGCCACCGGCAATCACGCCTCGCAGGCCGTCGGACTCGCGCGCGGGATCAAATACTACAAGGACGACGCCATCGCTTTCTCCAGCCAGGGCGAATCCTCGACCGCCGAAGGCTACGTCTTTGAGGCCTTCAACGGCGCATCGCGTGAACAGGTCCCGGTGATCTTCGTCGTCCAGAACAACGGCTACGGCATCTCGGTGCCGACTTCGGAGCAGACGGCGAACCTGATCGTCTCGGACAATTACCGCGGGATCAAAGACCTCAAGATCATCAACTGCGACGGCACGAACCCGTTCGACTCAATCGCGGCGATGAATGCCGCGGTCCGTCACGTTCACAAGACGGGCGGCCCGGTGCTGGTCCACGCCTCGTGCGTCCGCATCTTCGCGCACAGCAATTCGGACGACGACAAGAAATACCGCACCGAAGAAGAGCTGGCCGAATGCCGCCGCCGAGACCCGCTCGAAAGGCTCAGGAAATACCTGCTCGAAACCGAGGGCGTGGACGCCGTGACGCTGCTCGCGATTGAAGAGGAGAATAAGGATGTCGTCAACGACGCCTGCACGCGCGGCGAGGCGGCGGCGAACCCCGACCCCGAGACCGCGACCCGCTTCGTCTTCCCCGAAGAGATCGCGGCCCCGGCCGACGTTCAGGCCGCGAAGCCGGGCGGGCAGATGATCACCTTGCGCGAGGGCATCAACCTGGCGATGAAGCAGGAGTTCCATCGCAACCCGAACACCTTCCTCTGGGGGCAGGACGTGGCCTCCAGGAACAAGGGCGGCGTCTTCAACGTTGATCAGGGGATGTTGCAGGAGTTCGGCAACCAGCGCGTCTTCAACGCGCCGATTGCCGAAGATTACATCAGCGCGACCGCCGTCGGCCTGTCGCGTTACCGCGACGACCTCCGCATCGTGATTGAGGGCGCGCAGTTCGCCGACTATTACTGGCCCGCGGCCGAGCAACTCGTGGACATCTCGCACGATTACTACCGCAGCAACGGCCAGTTCTGCCCGAACATCGTCATCCGGCTGGCCTCGGGCGGGTACATCGGCGGCGGGTTGTATCACTCGCAGAATATCGAGGGGTGGCTCATGACGCTGCCCGGCGTGCGCGTGCTGGTCCCGGCATTTGCCGATGACGCGCTCGGCATGCTGCGCCATGCGATCCGCAATCGCGGCGTGACGTTCTTCCTCGAACCGAAATTCCTCTACAACCAGATCTTCGCCAAGGCGCCCGACCCGGGCGACGAGTTTGAAATCCCGTTCGGCAAGGCCCGCGTCCGGCGCGAAGGCAAACACCTCTCAATCATCACCTACGGCACGACGGTTCACTGGTCACTGCGCGCGGCCAATCAGCTCTCGCAGGAGAAGGGGATCGAAGCCGAGGTGATTGACCTGCGCTCGCTCGTGCCGATGGATATGGACGCGATTGCCGAGACGGTGAAGAAGACCAGCCGCGTGCTGATCGTCCACGAAGACAAGGTGACCGGCGGCGTCGGCGGCGAAATCGCGGCGAGGATTTCGCAGAACCTGTTTGAGTACCTCGACGCTCCCGTGATGCGCGTCGGCAGCAAGGACACTCCCGTCCCGTTCTCGCGCATTCTGGAAAAGGCGATCCTGCCGCAGGTCGAGGATGTCTATAACGCGGCGCTCGAACTCGCGGCTTACTGAGGCAGTAGAAAGCCGAAAGTAGAAAGTAAAAAGGCAGAAGTGCGGAGTGGCAATGCCCGCTTCACGCTTTTGCCTTTTGTTTTAAGGAGAAGCGCTATCAACACTGGTAGCGCTGTTCTGAGACAATCGAGGGAATCCAGTGGATCGTAAATCTGAACAGGTCGTTATCGGCCTGAGCGTCGCCGGTGTCAGTGCGGCTTTACGTCTGGCCGGGCATGGAAAGAAGGTGGTGCTGCTTGACTACATGGCAGACACCGCCTCTCTCGGCGGCTCGCTCCAGATACAGCAAACGCCCCTGAATTCAGAGCCCCTGGCCGGACCCGTGTTTGAGGAGATTGCGGTAAAAAGGCTCGGTGAAAGCGGGGTCGAAGTGATTTGCGGTTTTCACATCAGCCGGGTGTCTTTTGATAAACACACGGGCAGCCTCGTCCTGCTGGATACGATGAGAGGAAAGATACAGTCAGATGTGGCCATCTTTGCCCCGAATGGTACAGAAACGGGTTTGCCCGATGATACAGGGGCAGTCGGGTATTTCGGTTGGGGAGTGTCATATGACGCCTGGTCTGACGCGAGTTTTTTCAAAGGCAAAGATGTTCTGGTAATCGGTTGCGGTTACCGCGCCTTTGAGCAGGCCTGTCTTGCTTCGGAATGGGCCTCGTCTGTTACAGTGGTGTGCGATAAGGGTGGCTCAGATTTCAAAGGGCGCCGACTTCCTGATCAGGTCCGGGTACGGTTCGGCCTGGAGGTGATTACGATAGTGCCCGACACTCATAACCGGGTTGCCGGCGTTATTGTGTCGAATGGCGAGCGCATAGAGGATCTGGAAGCGTCCGCCATTTTTGTTGCCAGCGACATTCGACCTTCCTGGCAAATATGGGGTGGCGAAGGTGAAGCGCAACGCCGGATCGATGAGGGCAAATTATATTTGTCCGGGCTTGCTGCCGGGGTTCCGTACCACGATCACATGGCACAATTTGATGACGGGATTCGAACGGCAGATCTGGTTCTGGCGGTTTGACGATAAATCCTGCGCACATCATGCAGTCCTGGGCCGTTACTTCCCCCAGTACACAGTACCGGAGAGCGCGTCCTCCGACGGCAACAGCATTCGCTTCGTCCGCGCAAAAAGTGATTGATCCGACATTGCAGCCGACCGCTGAAAGAGCGCGGCGGCTTCCGGGCGCAATACGTCAGGCAGATAAAAATTGGAGGCCACAGATGAAGATCAAACTGACCAGCGTACTGGTGGACGACCAGGAGAAGGCCCTGAAGTTTTATACGGAGGTTCTGGGCTTTGTCAAAAAGAACGACATCCCGTTAGGGGAAGCCAGATGGCTGACCGTAGTCTCGCCCGAAGGGCCGGACGACATCGAACTGCTGCTTGAGCCGAACAGCAACCCGGCGGCCAGCACATTCCAGATAGCCATTTTCGAGCAGGGAATACCTCTGACCGCATTTGCTGTAGATGATATTCAGAAAGAGTACGAAAGAATGAAAGGGCTGGGTGTCGCGTTTCGTTCGGAGCCGACAAAAATGGGGCCGGCCACCGTCGCCGTGTTTGATGACACCTGCGGCAACCTCATCCAGCTCTATCAGGTCTGATCGCCGCGCGTCAGTGTTGATTGAAAGGCTGGGTACAGGAAGGAGACCCGCATGAAAGCAGTATTCAAAACCGCCGCGCCGTATCTCGCAGACGAAATGAACCTGCCGGTCGAGGATCTGGAAGCCGCCATTCCTTTTTACGAAACGGTCATGGGGTTCCGGGTCGTCTCGCGGGAAGACGCGCCGTGCAAGTCCGCTGTCCTCGCCAGAGACGGCATTCAGATTGGCCTCGCCGAAAATGGCGGCGACCCGACTCAGGAAGGATGCTTCTTCGAGGTTGATAATGCCGACGCCGCCTTCGCTGAACTCAGGTCGAACGGCCTGGAAAAAGAAGAAGCTGACTTCCGTGTTGATCAGTACGGGGCCACTTCTTACAAAGTCTTTTTCGTCGTGGCGCCGGACGGCCTCTGTTACTGCCTTGGCGAACGGCAAAACTGAGAGTGAGCTTTGGAAACGAACCCTCTGACAAAGGAGCATTATGCAAACCACATACTGTCTTTCCGCCAGACAGGCGCTCGGTTGTTTGTTGCTGGCCGCGGGCTGCGGCGCAGCATTAGCACACGCGTTGCCGATCAACCAGGCGCGCGTTACCGCCGCAGCGCAATCCGAATCACCCGCGACCGGGGAGAAAAAGAAAATGGGAAAACCTGTCGTGCATTTCGAGATCGGCTGCCGTGACAGCGCCAGGACGCAGGCGTTTTACGGCCGGCTTTTCGACTGGGACATTACACCAGCCGGCCCCGCCGCCGTCATCAACACCGGCGGCGAAGGCATCAACGGCCACATCACCGCGCTCGGTCATGAGCCTCATCATTACGTCACGGTCTACGTGCAGGTAGACGACCTGCAGGCTTATCTCGACAAGGCCACCGCGCTCGGCGGCAAAACGCTGGTGCCGCCTGTCCCCATTCCCACAGGTAAATTCGCCTGGCTGGCCGACCCCGACGGCAACATTATCGGTTTGTTGCAACCTAAACAATAATTCGTCGGTTTGGTTGCTGCGCACAACAGGAGACCGCAGAAGACGGCGGGCCTGTGATCCGTCCGGGCGAAGGGAAGAAGGTCCCGGCTCCGGGGTTCTTTGCCAGACTTGAGACATCTTCGCGAATTCGCTTGCGGGGGCGCTGCCGGTGGGATAGAAAGGCGGGTGAGTCACCCATCCAGAACCCGACGCGTGCATCTGGCGTCCTTTTCGAAGGAGCATACACATGCGAATGAAGATCTTCTGCACTCTGATACTTGTTGGAGCGGGATTCGTCGTTGCCATTCAAAGCGTCCCCGGGCAGGGGCGTGGCGGAGCCAGTCCGGAACTGATTGCCCGGCGCCACTCGATCGAGAAAGAACTGCAGTCGGTGGCGATCATCGAGCGCAAGCTCATGGTGCCGATGCGCGACGGCAGGCGCATGGCGACGGACGTTTATCGCCCGAAAGACTCGTCGAAGAAATACCCCACGATCTTCGTGCGGACCCCGTACAACTTCAATTTCTGGGACGTCCGCAACGGCGCGCCGCGCGACCTGAGCAACGAACTGGAAGCCGTGAAGCGCGGGTACGCGTTCGTCGAGATGAACGAGCGCGGCCACTTTTTCTCCGAGGGGAATTACGACATCCTGGGGCCCCCGCTCAGCGACGGCGATGACGCCTTCTCGTGGATGGCCGGGCAGCCGTGGTCGAACGGCAAGGTCGGCACGATCGGATGCTCCTCGACCGCCGAATGGCAGCTGGGCGTGGCGGCGCAGGGCAACCCGGCGTTTGCGGCGATGATCCCCCAGGGGTTCGGCGCCGGCGTCGGGCGCGTCGGCCCGTATTACGAGCAGGGGAACTGGTACCGCGGCGGCGCGGTCCAGATGCTGTTCATCGCGTGGCTTTACGGGGAGCAGAACCAGGTGCGGCCGATGTTCCCGCCGAACACGTCGCAGGAGGACCTGATTCGCGCGTCAAAGGCGTTCGATCTCGCGCAGCAATTGCCCCCGGTAGACTGGTCGCAGGCGCTCAGGCACCTTCCCGTCATGGACATCATGAAGGCTGTGGACGGGCCGCGCGGGATCTTTGCCGACCACATGCCCGTTGACACAGGCGGCGCGATGATCGAGCGCGCGCCGAACGATCCGGCCTGGTACAAGGGGGGATTGTGGCACGACAACATGACGATCAACGTGCCGGGGTTCTGGTTCATGTCGTGGTACGACGTGTCGGTCGGCCCCAACCTCGCCGCGTACAATCACGTGCGGAAGACCGCCAAGCCTAAGATCGCCAGCCAGCAGTACGCGGTGATCGCGCCGACGCTCCACTGCTCCTACAAACGCGCCACGGAGAATACTGTCGTCGGCGAGCGCAGCGTGGGGGATGCGCGGCTGAATTATGACGAGCTGACTTACGCCTGGTTCGATCACTTCCTCAGGGGGGAGGACAACCACATCCTCGAGACGATGCCGAAGGTGCGCTACTACACGATGGGGATCAACAAGTGGCAGTCGTCCGATACGTGGCCGCCGCGGGGGGCGCAGCCGATGAGCTTTTTCCTTTCGAGCGGTGGGAAGGCGAATACGTCGGACGGCGACGGTGCGCTCAGCGACGCGGCCCCGGCGACGGACAGCCCCGATAAGTTCGACTATGACCCGATGAATCCGGTGCCGTCCTACGGCGGGAATGTCTGTTGCACCGGGAACGCGGTGCAGGGCGGCGCATTCGACCAGCGCAAAATGGAGGCGCGGCCCGATATTCTGGTCTACAGCTCCGAGCCCCTGAAACAGGGCATCGAAGTGAGCGGCCCCATCGAAGTGACGCTCTATGTGTCCTCAGATGCAAAGGACACTGACTTCACCGTGAAGGTGATTGACGTGTACCCGGACGGGCGGGCATACAATCTGGACGAGACTATCCAGCGGCTGAGGTATCGGAACGGATACGACAAGCCTGTCGCGTGGATGGAGCCGGGGAAGGTCTACAAGGTGGCGCTCCAGCCGATGACGACGAGCAATTACTTCGAGGCGGGCCACCGGATTCGACTCGAAGTGTCGAGCAGCAACTTCCCGCGCTTTGACCGGAACATGAACACGGGCGGGAAGAATTACGACGAATCAAAAGGCGCCGTCGCGCACAACGCCGTCCACCACTCCAGACAGTATCCGTCAGAGATCAGGATCACGGTCGTAAAGAAGCAGCCCGCGCCGTAATGCCAGCCTGCCCGGCCGGGCTGGACCGGGGCAGCAGTGTGCCCGCTCGCTTCCGGCGCAGGGTTTTCCCGGACTGGCACGCAGAGTAATACATAGAAAGGAGAGCCATGAAACTTTGTACGCTCGCAGTGTTTCTTGTCCTCGCGGCAGCGCCCGCAGCGGCGCCGCAGGATGATCGCGCGGCCGACCGCGAGGCGATCCGCGCCCACATTGACCGCATCTTCCAGGCCTTCATCAAAAAGGACGCCGCGGAACTGCGCGCCACGCACGCGCAGAACTGGCTGGGCTACCTCGAAGGCTCACGCACCATGATTCGCGGCGTCGAAGGGTATATGAATAACAACTACGTTGATCCGGCGAGCCCGTACGGCATGAAAAGCTACCGGATGCGCGAATTCGACATGATCTTCAAGGGCGATGCGGCCTTCGTCTGCTTCACCGCCGAAGTCGAGTCGAACACGCCGAACGGCCCCCTCAAGCGCGTCCTGCGCATCGCCGATTTTTACACGAAGCAGAACGGCCAGTGGATTCAGACCGGCAGCGACACGGAGCTTCATCCGGAATCGGTGGAGGAGCAGCAGCAGACGCCGAGGACCCTGCCGGAGCGGATGAAGAAGCAGTTGCTCGACGCGCGCGAAGCCGTCTGGCAGGCGTACTTCTCGAACGACCGGGCGGCGCTCGAACGGCTGATCCCGGAAGAGACAATAGCGATCAATGCCGGCGACAACAACTGGGAAAATCGCAGCGCGATCCTTGAGGGCGCGGCGCAGTTCGCCAAAGGCGGCGGCAAGCTCCTCATGCTGGAGTTTCCGAAGACCGAAATCCAGGTCTACGGCAACACGGCTGTGGTCTACTCCAACTATTCGTATGAACTGGAGGCGGGTGGCCAGCGGCACCAGCAAAGTGGCCGCGTCACCGAGGTCTTCGTGCTGCGCAACGGGCAGTGGGTCAACCCGGGCTGGCATATGGATAACGGCAAATAAGCGCGTCGGCGCTGATGACGATGAAGGCTTCTCGAAGAACAGGCCGATGATCATCCGGGAGAAAATTGATGAACTTCACGAGCGGGGCTTTTGCGTACTCAGAGGACATTTCCCGAAACCGCTGATTGAGGCGTGCCGGGAAGCCTTCCGGCCCACTTTGCTGGAGTATCTCGGCAGCCACAGAGACATCCCCAACCGGGGGCCTCATCGCCACTTCCTTCCCATGCCGTTCGAGCCGCCCTGCTTTGCCTTGGAGTTCTTCTTCGACGCCGGCGTACTCGGCATTGTGCGTGGCGCGATGGATGACCGGGTCGTGGCTGACCAGTGGGGTTGCGACGTGCCGCTGCCGGGCTCAGATTACCAGCAGTTTCACGCCGATTATCGGCGCCCGCTGTTTGCCGAAGCCCCTGATCTGTCATTGCCCGCTTATGTGCTGGTCGTCAGCTTCGGTATGGTCCGGATAACGTCCGCGAACGGCCCTCTCGAGATCGCGCCCGGCACTCACTGCATGCCACGCGGCGAAGCCCTCCGGTCTGTTGAATCCGCCGGAACGGGAACAGAGGTTGTCCCTCTGGAGGTCGGCGACGTGCTGATTCGCCATCCGTGGGCACTGCACAGGGGCACGCCCAACACGACCGGGCTGCCGCGCCCTCTGGCCACGATCCGGTACGTGCGCCGCTGGTACGCCGACGACAGCCGGGAGGTCAATCCGATTCCGCGCGCTGTCTGGCGGTCGCTCACGCCTGAACAACAGAGCGCGATGCGTTTTCCTGTGGGTGACTGAAGAGCGCCGATCCTTTCCTGCCAACCGGGGATACATTTTGTCGCCGTCAGTATGTGGTTTTTCCCGGCTGGCAACGCTACGCCAGACAGCTGCATACCTGGGAACAGTAACTGCCTGTAATTCACCTGACCGGCAAGGGAGCGCGCACGGGGCGGTTCAGGCGCCTCATGGCCGATCCGTCTCGCCCCTCGGGGTGGTGTGGCATTTCGGGCGCGCAGCCCTGCAAAAAAAAATATCTTTCGACGTGTCGATTTCCCGCGCCGTCATTCGACGTACTGTCAGAGCAAGGGGACAGCCGGGCCGTGCGGCCTGGGAGCCCGGCTCCCGAACCTGAACTGTAAGGAGAAATTACGATGCGAGTCATGGTCATCATCAAAGCCAATGAGAAGTCGGAGGCGGGCGTTCTTCCGGATGAGAAGTTCTTCGCCGAGATGGGAAAATATAACGAAGAGCTGGTCAGGGCCGGCGTATTGCTCGCCGGGGAAGGGCTTCACCCCAGCTCGAAGGGCGTGCGCGTGAAGTTTTCGGGCAGGAAGGCGACCGTGATTGACGGGCCTTTCGCCGAAACGAAGGAGCTGATCGCCGGGTTCTGGCTGTGGCAGGTGAATTCGATGGAAGAGGCGGTTGAGTGGGTCAGGCGCTGCCCGAGTCCCGAGGGCGCGACGGAAGGCGAGATCGAGATTCGCGAAGTATTCCAGGGGGTGGACTGCGGTGCCGAGGCGACGCCCGAGCAGCTCAGGCAGCAACGGGAGACCCTGCGCGCTCAACTCGCCGGGAAAAAGTAACGGCGTGAGCGATTCTTTCCACACCACGGAAGCAATAATTGAAAGGAGACTCTGTGCAAAAAATCACCCCATTTTTGTGGTTCGATAACCAGGCCGGGGAAGCGGCAAATTATTACGTCTCGATTTTCAAAAACTCGAAGGTCGGGACGATCACCCGCTACGGAGAAGGAGGGCCCGGGCCCGCCGGAAGCGTGATGACCGTGGAATTTCAGCTCGACGGGCAGACATTCATCGCGTTGAACGGCGGCCCGCAGTTCAAATTCACGGAAGCCGTCTCGTTCCTCGTGAGCTGCGAGACGCAGCAGGAAATAGACGAGTTCTGGGAAAAGCTTTCCGCCGGCGGGGAAGAAGGGCCATGCGGCTGGCTGAAAGACAGGTATGGTTTGTCGTGGCAGGTCACTCATACCGGCTGGGCCGAAATGCTCAATGATCCCGATCCCCGGAGATCGAAAAGAGTCATGGACGCCGTGCTTAAGATGAAAAAGATTGACATCAAAACCTTGCAGCAGGCGTATGAGCAGCAATAAGCCGGCCCGGGGCCGATGGCAGATCAGGCCGTGAAGCCCAGGAGGGGGCCTGCGACCCGGAAGCGTCACAGGCCGTATTCACGCCCGAATCACAACACGGAAGGAGAAATCATCATGGCAAAGAACAAGAGCAGCGGGGCTTCGCGGCAGTCGCCCGGGCCCGCCCCTGACCTCAAAAGTCTGGATCGCCCGGTCGGCACGTGGAAGGTCTCCGGCGAGGCAGAAGGAGAGATCAGGTACGAGTGGACGGAAGGCGGTTCCTTCCTCGTGCAGCACTTCGATCTTGTACACGGCGGGCGAAAGATCAAGGGCTTCGAGGTCATCGGGCACCTGCAGCGACTCGGGGAAGAACCGGGCCGGGAAATACGGACTCGCGCATACAGTTTCCTGGACGGCCTGACGCTCGACTACGTCTACGAACCGGACGGCGACACGCTCACGATCCGGGGCGGAGAAAAGGGTTCTCCGGCCCGTTACGTGGCTAAATTCAGCGATGACGGATGCACCCTGACCGGCGCCTGGGAGTGGCCCGGCGGCGGATATAAGACCACCACGACAAGGGTCGGGTAGGAGGTTTCGATTCATCAGTTCACCCGTTTCTCCTGTGTTACAGGACGGCGCGCCGCGCACCGCTTTGCGTTACTCAATCGAACACCTTGATAAGAAACAGCGGGATCATTATTTGAACCTGAAGAAGGCCGGGTAGTGAGGCCAGGCCGCCATTGCGGAAATTGATCCGATCCCGGCGCTCATGAAGCTGGCGGAGGCCGTTGATTGATGCGTGCGTGCGGCCGGTGTAGGATGCGCGTGAAAACACAATCAGCAGTTCTGGAAGGCAAATATGATCCACGTCCACCCTGTTACACTTGAGGGCTACGGTGTCCGTCTGGAGCCTCTGGCTTATGAACACCATGATGAACTGGCCGCCGCGGCGGCCGATGGCAGGCTCTGGGAGCTGTGGTTCACCGCGGTGCCGGAGCCGGAGCAGACACGCGCATACATTGCCGCCGCGCTCGCCGGGCAGGAGGACGGACATATGCTGCCCTGGGCGGTGCGGGAGTTGACGGGCGGTACGATCATCGGGAGTACCCGCTATCACGACATCGTCGCCGCGATTGATCGCGTGGAGATCGGTTACACGTGGTATGGACAGCGCTGGCACCGCAGTCACGTCAACACCGGCTGCAAGCTGTTGCTGCTCAGTCACGCGTTCGACGCGCTCGGGTGCAAGGTGGTGGGTCTGCGCACCGACAATTTCAACATGGTCTCGCAGCGGGCCATTGAGGCCCTTGGCGCCAGGAAGGATGGCGTCATTCGTCATCACCTCGCTCGACGCGACGGAACGGTGCGCGACAGCGTGATCTACAGCATCCTCGCGCATGAATGGCCTGACGTGAAGCGACATCTTGAGCTGCGGTTAAAGCGTCACGGAAGCGCATCGGGCTGAGTGGTGGTTCGCCCCTCCGGCGCCGCCGGTATGAGGAGGTAAGCAACACAGCAACAATGATTGCCGACGTTCCAGGCCCGATTGACCTGCGCCTGATGTCCGATGCCCGCGAGTGGGAGCTGTCGGCGTTGTCCAGGCGTCCGTGGCGGACTGAATTCTTCTCAAGGTTCGTCAGCGAGATCGCCGCGGCTTCGCCTTCAGTCGAACGAGTTCTTGAACTGGGCTCCGGCCCCGGATTCCTGGCTAAGTGTCTGCTGGAAGAACTGAGCGATATCACCTGCGTTCTGCTGGATTTTTCGCCCGCCATGCACCAGCTTGCGAAAAACCGTCTGGGAGTGCTGGCACAACGAGCCGAGTTTATTGAGCGCAGCTTCAAGGAACCAGACTGGCCTGAAGGTCTCGGGCGGTTCGATTGCGTAGTCACCCATCAGGCGGTCCACGAATTGCGCCATAAGCGCCATGCCGAAGGGCTGCACGCCCGGGTTCGCGCGATTCTTGCGCCGGGCGGCTTCTATCTGGTTTGCGACCACTTCTTCGGTGAAGGTGGAATGAAGAATGATCAGCTCTACATGTCCGTCGCAGAACAGGCTCGGGGGCCTGACGACCGGCGAGTTCGCGCGCGTTCCTCGTCCCGGAGCCGACCATCGCGCAGCGAATCGTCCGGGCGAAGCGGACCCTCACTGAAGCGCGCGTGCCCTTCGAGGTCCCCCGCGCCGACGCGTTCGACGCCCGCCTGTCCTCGGTGCTGGAGGTCATCTGCCTCGTCTTCAACGAAGGGTACTCCGCGACCGCCGGCGAACACTGGATGCGGCCCGCGCTGTGCGATGAGGCGTTGCGTCTCGGCCGCATCCTCGCCGGGCTCGTCCCGAAGGAGCCGGAGGTCTACGGCCTCGTCGCGCTGATGGAGATCCAGTCGTCGCGCGCGTGGGCGCGGATCGGCCCGGCGGGAGAAATCATCCCGCTCTTCGAGCAGGACCGCGCGCTGGGATCATCTCCTCATCCGCCGCGGCCTCGCGGCGCTCAAGCGCGCCGAGGCGCCAGGGGGGCGCTCGGGCCCTACGCCTTGCAGGCCGCGATTGCCGCGTGTCACGCGTGGGTGCGGACCCCGGAAGAGACCGAGTGGGTGCGCATCGTAGCGCTTTACGATGCGCTCGCGCAACTCGCGCCGTCGCCGGTCGTGGAGTTGAATCGGGCCGTCGCCGTCGGCATGGCGTTCGGCCCGGCAGCGGGTCTCGAACTCGTTGATGCGCTGACCGCGGAACCAGCGCTCAGAACCTACCACCTCCTGACGAGTGTGCGCGGCGACCTGCTCAGGAGGCTCGGCCGCAGCCACGAGGCGCGCGCGGAGTTCGAACGCGCCGCCTCGCTCACCCGCAACGCGCGCGAACGCGAACTGCTGCTCAGGCGCGCCGCGGCGTGTGTCCCCGGATCACCAGTGCCCGTCAGGCGCCCGTCAAACGTGTCATTCCTGCCACCGTGTGACGGCAGGCGACCAGAAGAATGAAACCGGCATATTCATTCCCCGTCCTTCACACCTCGTTTATCCGATCCGGGTCTTATCCATGGAGGGTGTTTGCCGGATAAGGAAAAAATCAACTCGCTGGTCCGCGCGGCGCGAGCGGGTGACGACCTCGCGTTTGCGGAACTGGTCCGCTCGTATCAGGACATCGCGGTGGCTTACGCCACTTCGATCCTGCGCGATTACCATCTGGCTGAGGATGCCGCCCAGGAGGCTTTCGTCGAGGCGTATCGGGAGCTGCCACGCCTGCGCGAGCCGGCGGCATTCGCCGCGTGGTTTCGCACCGTCATCTTCAAACACTGCGACCGCCTGACGAGGCGCAGGCGGCACCCGGTCGCCGGGCTGGAGGCCGCCCTCGAAGTGGCTTCCCCGGAACCATCGCCGCAGGAAAGCCTGGAGCTGCAGGAAACCAGGGCCTCTGTCTGGAAGGCGGTTGCGGCCCTGCCTGATTCGGAGCGCGCGGTCGTGCTGCTCTACTACATGGGTGAGCATTCGACGGCCGTGATCGCCGAGTTCCTGACTGTCACGACCAATGCGGTCAAGACCCGGCTGTATGCGGCGCGCAAACGCTTGAGAAAACACATGGGACACATCGAAGAAAACCTGAACGCGGTACGCCCGTCGAGCGACGCGAAGTTCGCCGAGAAGGTCGAGCGCATGATCCGGCCCGAGGTACTCAGGAAGAACGATCATCTGTTCTGGTCGCCCGGGATGGGTACCGATGTCTGGGAGATGTTCTGCGCGTGCATTACCGGTGACCTGGAGACCGTCAGGCGGCTGCTCGACAAAGACCCGAGCCTGGCACGCTCGCATTACGAGTACCGCACGCCACTGTCCTTCGCCGTGCGCGAGAACCAGCTGGAAGTGGCGGCTTACCTGCTGGAACACGGCGCCACGTTCTCTTTTGGCAACGTGCTTGAGATGGCGCGCGACCGGGGATACACCGGGATGCAGGGGCTGTTGGAGGTGGCGCTCGCCGGTGCGCAAGGTGCCGTGCCCAGGGGAGAGGCTGTTGCCACTGCGATCCGTGAGCGCGATCTGGCCGGAGTGCGCAATCTGCTCGACGCTGACCCTGCGCTCGTGCATGCCCCCGACGAGCGCACGAATCAGCCGATTCACTGGGCGGTGATGACGCGGCATCTCGATATGATTGACGAACTGCTCTCGCGCGGCGCGGACATCAACGCACAGCGCGGCGACGGCGCGCGTCCGATTCAGCTCACCAACGGCGATTACAACTATCGCGGCTGGCGCGACGTGCCACGCGATTGGCCGACCACTCCGCGCGAAGTACTCACTCACCTCCGCGCGCGCGGCGCATACGTGGACATCTGCACCGCATCCTATATCGGCGACCTGGAGCGGGTGCGCGAGCTGCTCGGTCAGGACCCGTCGCTGGCCAACCGCCCCTCGGACTACGTCACCTACTATGCCTGCTCCGGCACGCCGCTGCGCAATGCCGCCGCCGGAGGGCATCTCGAGATCGTCAGGCTGCTGCTTGAGAGCGGCGCCGACCCGAATCTCCCGGAAGAGCATATCGCCCCGCGCGGCCACGCGCTGCATTCGGCGGTCTGCAACGGGCACATCGAAATCGTCAGGCTCCTGCTCGAACATGGCGCCCACCCGAACGTGGAAGTCGAGAGTTCCGCCGACACGCTGAGTGCGGCGCTCGGCGCCGCGGGTTACTCCACCACGCGCAACCAGGAGATGGTTGATCTGCTCTGCTCTTATGGCGCCGCCCGCGGGGTACACCTCCTTGCCTACTGCAACGATCTCCAGACGGCGGCGGCGGTCTTCGCCGCCAACCCGGCGCTCGCCAATGACCCTGATGCGCTGGCCAATGCGGCAGCAAACGGTCACGAAGGGTTCATCCGTCTGATGCTGCGCTACCAGCCCGATCTGCCCAAACGCCGCTCCATCGGGGGCAGGACGCGCGAAATCACCGAACTGCTGTTTCGACACGGCATGGACCCGAACAAGCCGAACTGGCTGCGCATCACGCCACTGCACTATTTCGCCGAGTCGGGAGATGTGGAGAACGCCGCCGTCTTCATCGAGCATGGCGCCGACCTCGACGTGCGGGAGGAAGAGTTCTGTTCGACGCCGCTCGGCTGGGCAGCCCGGTGCGGCAGGACGCGCATGGTCGAGTTCCTCCTGCGACGCGGCGCCAGGCCGAACCTGCCCGACGATCCGCCCTGGGCCACGCCACTCCAGTGGGCGACCCGGCGCGGGCACGACGAGATCGTGCGAATGCTGACAGAGTATGCGAAGACCGGCACGCTCCCCAGTCACAGCCTGGAGGAATATGAGACGCTTGCGCAGAGCCTCGTCGAAGCTTACGGGTCGGGCGATGATGCCGCGATGCGACGCGTGATGGAACACTTCAATCTCCAGCGTCCGCTCTTCTGGGATCAACCCACGCAGGAAGTGCGACGCGCACGTCTGCGCCGTGGCGTGCAGGAGCGCCTGGGCATACGGTCGGACTCCGGGAATGAAAGCGACACGCTGGCGCTCACCCGTGCTCAACTCCTGGTGGCACGCTCGCTCGGCTTCAAAAACTGGGATCAGCTGGTGGAACAGATTAAGGAATAGCCTGCGCCCCAGGCTTTACAAGACTCGGGCGTATGACGCCCAACGTGTGCCACACCTCGTCCGGAAACTATGACCAGCAAAGGAGGGAGTTCGATGAAACTGAAAAGCATGTTGATTGCCTGCTTTGTTCTTTTGACAGCAGTTCCACTTGCCGCGCAATCCCCCGGGGCGGATCCGGTTTCGGGTGCCTGGAAGCTTGACGGCGGCGGGGGAGGGCTTGAACTGAAGTTCGATGGCAAAGGCGCCGTTTCGGGTCTTGTGAATCCGGGCAGCCAGAGCCCGGGCGAGATCAGGACCGGAACGTTTGATCCGAAGACCGGCGCCCTGAAGCTCGAAGGAGACATCAAGGGGCCGGACGGCGCCATGCACCACTTCGTGATCGAAGGCCAGATCGCCCAAAGCACTATCACGGGCAGCGCCAGCTTTGACAACCAGAAGCGCGAAGTCAGGCTCACGAAGGTCGTCGGCACATCGGCGGCCCCACAGCCCGGCGCCGGCGACTCGGCGGCGCTGCGCGAGAGCTTTGGCAAAGTGAGCGGCTGGGTGATGAGGGCGGCGGAACTCGTGCCCGCAGACAAGTACAATTATCGGCCGGCGTCATCCGTGCGCACGTTCGGCCAGTTGATCGGCCACATCGCGGACTCTTACAACTACAACTGCGCCATTGCGGCTGGGCGGAACGTGCAATGGTCGGATGCGATTGAGAAAGGAAGCACGGATAAGGCGACGCTCGTGCAGAAACTCAAACAGGCGGGCGATGCCTGCAACGCGGCATACAGCAGAACCGGCCAGGCCGGTGCGCTGATCGAAAATATCGGGCACACCAATCTGCACTACGGCAACATCGTCACCTACATGCGCCTGCTGGGGCTGGTGCCGCCGTCGAACTGACAATTCGGAGCGCTGAGTCAGGTGGACAGGTAACGCATCACGTCATCAGTGCGCGCGGCGAGAGCCGGCGACGCTCTCGCCTTTGCCGAACTGGTCCCCACGCATCAGGAGATCGTGGTGGTGTACGCCACTTCGATTCCAGTCCGGTGGCCTGCTCACACGGCTTCGAGAACCGGGCGCAGCTGGTGAAACGCATTGAGGGTTAGCCCCGGCCTTCACCAGGGCCGCGTGTGTTTCGCCTCTCCTGCCAGACATCACACCATAAAGGGTAGCAGTCTTTCCCGCCAACGTCCCTGTGAATATTGCGTCTGAATCATCCGCAGACGAGCGGTGCGTGTTATCGGCTGGCGCAGGGTGAGCAGAAATGGCGGCGATGTGCGGGCGGAAGGATGAAAATGAGTGTGGCAAAACCCGACAGGTGTCGGGGTGGCAGCGCCGGGAAGGTGTGACAGAAATGAACAGCCGGCGGAGAAGGTGATTTCAGTTTTGCCGGGGGAAAATGCCAGGTGAGAGGGCAGATGAATCAGTGAATCGCCCTGCCGGGCCTTGCCACAGGGCCCGATCTTAATGATCGGGATGAAGGCGTCTCCCGGCACCGGCCTCGGGGCAATCAGGCTGGTTGCTGGAATAATTTGTGCATACTCCGCGGGAAGAGAGGCATAATTGCTCGCGTCAACAAGCGACAGCTTACTCGCGACGGTGATTCGGAATTGTCCGGCCCCACGGGCTGCCGGGCAGGCAAACACTCCAGCCGGCCCCCTGGTTTCTGTGTCCTGCCTGTCACTTGCATGATATGTTTCGATTGAAGGCTTTCGTGACCGCAGGCTGCGGTAAACAGTGAGGAATTCGATGTTCACCAGAATACTCTTCTTTGCGTTCGTTCTCGGTGCCGGTGTGCTGGTTCCCGGCGCCGGTTGCGTCGGGGCACAGGATCTGGTTTCAGCCAGGGTGCTTTCCACCGAAGGACAGGTCGAGATTCGCCGGCAGCCCGACAAGGGGCCCCGGGTGCAGAAAATTGCTTACAAGGTGGACGATGAGGTCCGGGCCGGCGACACCATCATCACCGGCAAAGGCGGGCGTCTGGTGCTGGGCCTTTCGGACGGCTCACAGGCGGTCATCGCGGCGCAGACGACGGTCGTCGTCAAAGACCTGACCGAGTCGCCGCGCACGCTCTTCCACGTCATCAAAGGCAGGACGCGCATCCACATCGAGAAGCTCGGCGGCCAGCCGAATCCCTACCGCGTCAACACGCCGACGGCGGTCATCGCCGTACGGGGCACGATTTTTGATGTGCTGGTCAACGGGGATGAGACACAGGTCTTCCTGCACGAAGGCGAAGTGGCCGTCACCAACCTGACCTTCCCTGATCAGCCGGTCATCCTGAGAGCCGGGCAGATGACC
The DNA here is from genome assembly GCA_035652435.1 of Blastocatellia bacterium. GTDB lineage: Bacteria > Acidobacteriota > Blastocatellia > RBC074 > RBC074 > DASRDU01. The sequence goes on along the minus strand of DASRDU010000154.1, from coordinate 6,797 downwards.
AGAGTCCTGCTGCAACGCCTGCCGGCCCGGCCCGGCTCGTTCAAAATCGGGCGCAACGACGGGACATTCAAAGAGGGACCCGGTCAGGGATCATTTCAAAGAATCGGACGAGCTGACGGCGGCGCGAGACCTGATTCCACCCGCGGCGGCCTGCCACAGCCTGATGGCGGCGCGAAACCCGATCCCGGTCGCACTGGCCAGCCGCCAAAGGGCGGCGCGAAACCCGACGGCTCAAAGCCGAATGCCACCCAGGGGGCCACCGGCAGAAAGCCCTGACAAACGCCGGATGATGGCGCCCGGCAATGACAGTCCTGCTTTGATTCCTTATTGTTGTATGCAGAATTCCCAGTTGACAGACTTGTCCGAAACCAGCGCGAGACCTCACAAGGTGTTAGTCGTTGATGACGAGCGCGGCGCGCGTATGGCGCTCGAAGTGCCGCTCCGCCTGAGTGGCTATGAGGTGGCGGCGGCGGCGGGCGGGCGCGAGGCGATCACGCTCGGTCAGGAGAAAAGATTCGATGTCGTGCTGACCGACATATACATGCCGGGCGTCACGGGGCTCGAAGTCGTCCGCGAGTTTCGCCGCCTGTCACCAGACACCAAAATCATCGCGATGACCGCACAGGGGTCGCTCGACCTCGCGCTGCAGGCCATTGAGGAGGGCGCCTTTGATTTCATCGCCAAGCCCTTCAACATTGACGAAGTACTGGAACTCGTCAGCCGGGCCGCGCACCACCCTGCGACATCGCCTGCCGCCGGCCCCGACCCGGAAAAGGATTTTTCCGCCTCGGGCCTCATCGGTCACAGCCCGCAGATGGTGCGGGCTTATAAACTGACGGCCCACGCCGCGCGCACGAGTGCAACTGTGATGATCGAAGGCGAATCGGGCACCGGAAAGGAACTGATCGCGCGCGCGATTCACCGCCACAGCCAGCGCGCCCAGCGGCCCTTCACCGCCGTCAATTGCAGCGCGCTGACCGAGACGCTGCTCGAATCGGAGTTGTTCGGCTACACCAAAGGCAGTTTCACCGGCGCCGCCGCGGACCGGCCCGGCCTGTTCGAGGGCACCGACGGCGGGACGATTTTCCTGGACGAACTGGGCACGACGAGCCAGTCGTTCCAGGCGAGCCTGCTCCGCGTGTTGCAGGAGAAAGAGGTGCGCCGCATTGGCAGCCGCGAGGCGCGCAAGGTGGACGTGCGCATCATCGGGGCGACCAACATCAATCTGGAGGAACTGGTCGGGCGCGGCGAATTCCGCTCCGACCTCTTTTACCGGCTGAGCGTGCTGGTGATCACCCTGCCTCCGTTGCGCGAGCGTGGGGCGGAAGACATCGGCCTGCTCGCTCACCATTTCCTGAAAAAATACGGCCCCGAACACGGCGGGCAGATTCACATCGGGGAAGACGTGATTGAGCTGCTGGCGCGTTACCCCTGGCCGGGCAACGTGCGCGAGCTGGAAAACACCATCGAGCATGCGGTCGCGGTGTGCAGCGATCAGCTGATTACGATCAACGACCTGCCCCGGCGCATCATCGAGCGCGCCGGCCCCACGCCCGCCCCGCCCGCGCCCGCCCGGGTTTCAATCTTTGATGACCGCCCGACTCTCGCCGAGCTTGATCGCCGCTACATTCGACTGATCCTCGCCGAAACGGAGGGCAATAAATCGCGCGCGGCTGAAATCCTTGGCATAGACCGCCGCACGATCTATCGTTACCTCGATGCGGCGGGCGCCCGGAGTCCGGAGCCTGCCGACGCGCAATCGGCTGAAGCCCGTGAGACGGATGATTCGGAATAGGTCGCAAGCCATCAGAACCGCGCTGATCCTCGTCGCCAGCATCCTGCTGGTGGTGGTCGTGACCTGGTTTGTGCCTTCGCTCACGGCGGCGTCACTCAACGTCCTCTTCCGCCTGCGCGGTGAACTCAAAGTTCCCGACGACGTGGTCATCGTGGCGATTGATGACGAGAGCCTGCAGCGCGTCGGGCAGTGGCCCTGGCCGCGCTCGGTCATCGCGGGCGTGCTTGACACTCTCACCTCCGCCCAGGCCCGTGGCGTCGGGCTCGATGTCATTTACGCCGAACCCTCCGCACCCGAAGAAGACCACCGCCTGGTGGCGGCGATTGCCCGCAACGGCCGCGTCGTCCTGCCCGCTCAATTGTATGAGGCGGCGTCGAAGGAAAATTCAGGGAACCTGACCACCGACTGGCTGCGCCCGCTGCCGGCGTTTGCCGCCGCGGCCAGGGCAGTCGGGCATGCGCATGTCTCGCTGGGCGTTGATGGGATGGCCCGCAGCATTCAGCTCAGCAAGGCGGATGATCGTGCCGACAGGTTGTGGGCCTTCAGTCTGGAAGTCGTGCGCGTGGCCGAGCGCATCCCGGCGGAAGACCTGGAGGAGCAACCGGGGCTGCTCCGCTTCGGCCCTTACCGCATCCCGGTCTATGACGAGGCCGTCAATTCCGCCACCCCCGGGGTCGCAATCATTCGCCAGAACGAGACGGCGATCAACTTCGCCGGCCCCACCAGATCGTTTCTCTATTACAGCATTGCCGACGTGATCGGCGGCAAAATCCCGCCGTCAGTCTTTAGTGACAAGATCGTGCTGATCGGCGCAGCGAGCCAGTCAATGGGCGACACGCGCGTGGCGCCGTTTATGCACTACAGCGCCGATCACCGCCAGGGCGGGCAGGAGATGCCGGGCGTCGAGATTCACGCCAACATCATCAACACCATCCGGGGCCGACTCTCGTTCCATTCCCTGCCGGAGTGGGCCGCCTTCGTCGCCGCCCTCGTCGTCATCCTCTCGTCGGCGCTGGCGATCAGGTGGCTCGACGGCTGGCGTCAGATTGCGGTGCTGGGGCTGGTCCTGCTCGCCATCACGGCCGGCAGCTTCATCGCCTTCAGCCGCTACCAGCTCATCCCACCGCTCGTGCCGATGCTGACCGGGTTTGTCGCCGTGATCCCGCTCCTGCTCAACCGGTCGCTCGCCGCGAGCCGCGAACTGGACATCAAGCTCGCGGCGCTCGTGAGCAGCCAGAAGGGGTTTCTCCTGCCCGACGCCGGAGGAGCGGGGGACTTCATTGATCACGAACAGGGGCTCGACCTGCCGCAGAGCCTCGCCTGGAAGCTGCGCGCCGTTGATGACCTCACGACGCGGCTGCTCGCGCGCATGAGTTTTATCAACCGCATCCTTTCAAGCATGGGCGAAGGCGTGCTGGTCGCCGACCTCCAGGGCCGGGTCGTCTTCGCGAACCGGGAGGCGGCGCAACTTCTCGATTGCGGGCAGGCGGAACTGGCCGGCGCGCAATTCGCCGACCTGCTCGTTGAACGCGGACGCCTTGATGAGTCGAAGCTGCGCGAAGCGATCAGAAACGCGACCGGCGGGCCGCAGCTCCAGATCGAATTTGAAATCCCCGCAGCCGAGCCGCGCTACTACCTGCTGCTGCTCTCGGCGCTCGTGACCGATGCGGACGCGGCACCCGCCGTCACCTCGGAAAAGGATGCGCTCGTTCTGCCCCCGGCAGGCAACATGATCGGCCTCGTGGCCCTGATCACGGACATCACGAGGCGCGTCGAGCTGGACCGGATGAAGACGGAGACGCTGCAACTGGTCTCGCACGAACTGCGCACGCCGCTGACCTCGATCCAGGGCCTGAGCGACGTGCTGCTCAAATTCCCGGTCGCCACCGAAGAGTCGCGCGAGATGCTCAGCACCATTCATTCGGAGGCCGTCCGACTCGGCGAGACGATCAACCGGTATCTGGATCTGACGCGGCTCGAATCCGGAGCGCAGCCGCTCAATCTGACGCCGGTCTCCTGCCAGCAGTTGATTGCCGGCTGCGTCCGCAACCTGTCGCTGCTCGCCGCCGAGCGCAGGATCAGCCTCACTTCACGGATCAACCCGGCGGTGCCGGTGCTACACGCCGACGCGCAACTCCTGACGCAGGCCGTCAACAATCTGTTGAGCAACGCGATCAAATACAGCCCGCCGGACACTGAGGTCGTCATCACCGCCGAGCCGAATCACACGGGCGTCAGGATCAGCGTGCGGGATCAGGGCCGCGGGATCCCGGAAGAGGCGCGTGAAAAAATCTTTGAGAAGTTCTACCGCCTCGAGCGCGACGCGGCCTCTGGTATAGTCGGCACGGGCCTCGGCCTGCCGCTCGTGAAAGAGATCGTCGAGCAGCACGGCGGGCGGATCACAGTCGAAAGCGCTCCGGCCACAGGTTCTACCTTTACGATTCATCTGCCTCTTCGTCAGCCGGCCCTCGCAGTCGCGGGGCGGTAGCTCCCCGGCCCGCGTTGTTCATCCCTGTCACACCGCCTTGGAATCCGATCCCTGATGCTTGTCGGCTTTTGCCCCATCCTTCTCCCCGCGAAATGCCGTCACTTCCGCCGGCCAGGCGCAAAGCCCAATAAACAAGCCTCTTTCAGGGCGAGTCTCGATCAGATGAGGCTCCGGCACATGCCTTGCCCTGATGGTCGGACGAAGATCAGCTCGGAATGGAGATGGGCTTCACGTCGGGCGCATTTCAACGCTGAGAGTGAATGCAGCATCGCCGCAATCAACCGAAGGAGCAGATGGCCGCCCCGGTGTTGAAATGCGCCGTCAGGTAAATGGGTCGGCTGCAAAACAAAAAGGAGAAACACCACCAATGAAAACCAGGGAGAGATTTGTCAAAGCCACAGCCCTGCTGCTCTGCGCCGTTATCGGCAGCGCGGCAATCACCCTCGCTCAGCGGGGGCAGGCACGCGACCCGCTGAGGGGCTTGAAGCGCGCTCTCACCGAGGCCGGTGCCGCTGCGCTCACGGCGGATCAGGAGACGCAGCTCAATACCCTGATCACGAACTTCCGGAATGCGCAACCGACCGAGCCTGACGCGGCCCTGGAAGCGGCCCGCGGCGCTTTCGAGGACGCGATTCTGGCCGGCGACCTCGCCGCGGCGCAGGCGCAGGCGACGACCATCGCCAACCGCATCGCGGCGCTGAAGAACGCCGAACTGCAGGCCGAAGCGCAATTCGAGATTGCCGTCCTCGGGCTGCTCAGGAGCGGCGGGCAACTGGATTCGCTCAACCAGAAATTCGGCGCCGACCGCGTGCTGGAACTGGTCGAGTCCTTAATCGGTCACCCGTACGGCGAAGGGCCCGCCGTCGGAACCGGGAGGAGGTGAGCTGTCGGGCCGGAATAAGACTGTCAACGGGCATTGAAACTGCAGGCAGGTGAGGGAAGGCGGCCGTTCATCGCATCAGGGCCGCCTCCCGCACTGCGCCATTCGCGCGATAACAATCTGATTACCCCTGTCAATGAATCTTCACATGCAATCAGTCCTGAGGGAGGAGAGAACAACCATGACATTCGAATATATAAGCAGAGTCACCGTCATCGGGGCCGCATTATTACTGTGCCTCATCGCCGGCAGCACGCGGGCGCAGACCACGATCTTCAACATGCCCTCAACGGACGTTGCCAGTAAGGGCGGCGGCAGCGTGAGGTTCGACTTCATCAGCCACCTCGAAGGCGACGAGGATGGCGGGTTCAGAACATACCTCCCGCGCGCCGCCTTCGGGCTCGGGAAGGGGTTTGAGATCGGCGTCAATGTCGGCACCACGACTTCGCTCGCCCCGACGAGCGTCTACATTCAGCCGAATATCAAGTGGCAGTTCTACCACAACGAGAGCGCGGGGACCGCGCTGAGTGGGGGCGCGATCCTCTTTGCCCCGCTCAGGAATCGCGACACGAGCGACACCTTCGGCCTCTTCTACGCGAACGGCAGCAAGAAATTCCAGGGCAGCCGGGGGCCGCGCTTCACTGTCGGCGCTTACGGCCTCACGGGGGTCAGCGCCGACGTGGACAAGGCCGGGGCGATGATCGCGTACGAACAGCCGCTCGTGCGCCGCCTGAGCTTCGTCACCGACTGGATGAGTGGCAACAACGGGTTCGGCTACACGACGCCGGGGCTCTCACTGGACGTGACCAGAACCAGCACGTTCAAGGTCGGCTACAGCATCGGCAATTACCAGAAGAAGAATAACGGCCTGTTCCTTTCTTACGGCCTTAACTTTTGAACCGGGACAGCCGCGGCTGTCCCGGTTTTGTCTGCTTCGATTCGGAGGTGAGGAAATGAAGATTCGGCAGGTCGTATTAGTTGAGCCAGAGCCTGAGAGTCTGAAGGGGCACTCGAATTCCATCTCGCCGGCAGTCTCTTCGACCGCAGAGCGATGGCGCACGCTCAGCAGGGATCCGCTGTTCATGGCCCTGCTCGTGTGGGTATTCCTCTTCCTGCTGGCTGCCGCCGTCAATGTGCTGCCGTAGGGCGACCCGACTCTCTCCGGCGCGAGCGGCAAAGTGTGCCAGCCAATCAGAACAGAGGCTCCGGTTAAGGGCCGGAGCCTCGCCACACTTCTTCATTTTCCAAATCTGCCTGGCGGGCGGATTCTTTCCCGGGGCACGCTGTAATACTCCGGGAAGAGGAAGGTGCCGCGTTCGGCGGCGGGCTTCTCCTCCTCGACGCGGATGCGGTGCGCGTTGGCGAATGGGTCCTGTCTGATCCCGCTCACCTGCCACGAGACCTTCAACCCCGGACTGCCGCCCGCGATCCTGAACCGGTTGTCTGTCACCTTCTCGGCGATGTACAGACCAGAACCCGCCGCCCCGACGGCAGTGAGCTGGTAGCGGAAGTCGCGGTTGAGCGCTTCAAAATACTCCGGCAGCCCGACGACTGCCTCACCACTGGCATCGAGTGTCACGATGCCGTTGTAGATGTTCATCATGTCGGGCGACTCGACGAAGGAATGCGAGAGG
>DASRDU010000153.1:0-26632 GCA_035652435.1 Blastocatellia bacterium | reverse complement strand
TCAATGAAGCCTTTGTCGGCAGGGACAATGCCGCGAAAGCCCGCTCCCAGCACTTCCAGATGATTGATGTCGTCTGGTCTGGCGGCAAGCAGCAGAAAATGAATGATCATCCCGCAGCGCGAAATCCGCAGGCCGGGCTTGGAGCCGTAATAGTGCAGGTCTTTCGCGTCGCAGTAGCCGTAGTCAGCCTCCCCCGGAAAGCACTGGTCGCGTGGCGCGCGCGTGCAGGTGCAGACCGGCAGCGGCAGCGTATCAATCGGCCGGACGGGGTCTTGTGCCTGACCACTCAAGCAGGTCAGACGACGTTGTAACTCAGCATTGACCACGCCGAATCCCCGGCCGAAACGCCGGGTCAGGTCATGGGAGAGTCGTTCCAGCACCTGCTCCCCGTAGCCTGCCCGTTTCTCTCCGCCCTGTTCGATTTCGATGATCCGCCGCCCGATTTCCCAGTAGGTGGCGGTCATCACGGCGTTGACTGATCGCGCCGCCGCACGGCGACCGGCCTCCAGTATCCGGGTGATTTCAGCCAGGACGGCGTCGTAAGCGTCGGGGCTGCTTTTTGTGGGAACGAGTGTTCCGGATCGTCTGGGCATAAGGTTATTGAGAGATTGTTACTCTCAGCATACTGCATCCGTGACCCCTGTCAATCCGGCCGGCAGTGAACACACCGGTCGCCCGCGGCTGTTTCACCCCACACAGTAATACCAGGCCTGTCACCTGCGAATCGTCCTGCAAGAAACAGACAGCAGAGATTATCTGTCGTATACTTCTCCGGCTTTGCGATGACGCACTCAGGGATTATCGTACTTCAGTCAGGCAGCATTGCTCCGATGTACTGAATCTGTCCGCTACTGATTGATTTCAGAGTAAATTCAGCGACTTCGACCCCACAGGAGAAAGCAATGTCCATTCTGGGAAGGCACATCCTCTGTGTTGATGACAATCGGGAGACCTGTGATCTGCTTACCCTCTGGCTTGAAAAGGTGGAGGGCTGTTACCTGACCGTGGCTGAAACTGTGGCCGAAGGTCTTCAACTGGCAAAGAGTACTCGCTTTGACCTCTACCTTGTTGATGAGTGGCTCCCGGACGGGACTGGTGAGGAGTTGTGCATGAAGCTCCGCGAATTTGACGCGACCACTCCGATTGTCATTCACTCAGCCGACGCACGCGCAGCCACAAAGGAGCGTTTGCTCAGCACCTGCGCACAGGCGTTCGTGACGAAGCCGGGCGATCTTGATGTCCTCTCCCGGACAATCGCAAGGCAGATGGCGAAGAGTACGGGCCATTGAGGAGAAAGAGACGGCGAGAGACGATGGTACCGGGACAGCGCTTCACGAAGCAGGGGGCGGAAAATAAACTGGGCCGCGCCGTGCGTACGCTCGTTTCCCCGTCAGCTGTCATACAGGGGACGACGGGGCGCGTGGTCAGGGCCGAGGAGTCAACGGTGGTTATGATCTCGTGGTGGAGTGGGATGCGTGAGTTTCCAACAGCCGCTATCAGGACTGGTTCACCAAAGACGAGTACGAGAATCATCTGCAGGAAATCTGCGCTGAGGGGCTTTGCTGAGTGGGGAGACTCACAGGCTCAGCTCTTCCGCCGAGTAGTGTTGGTGAGGCCGTTAGGCCCTGCCGATGCGACAGCGGTCCTCAGCCATAAGATAACCCGCCGTCTGGTTGCCCGGCAGTATACACAGGAGAGACGGATCCCGCCAGATTCCTCAACTTCTGATACGAATTTCTCTGCCAGCGGATCGTTAGTGACATCCGTTATTACAGCAGGTCTCCCCTTTTAAGCACTCAATCCCTTCTTTGGCGATTATCGGCACCATCACGAGTGCGGCCACCGGGTCTGCCCACCAGCCAAAAAGGGCATTCATAAGAAGACCGCCGGGGAGAATCGCCGGGAGATGAGTGCAGAGTTCCTTCTGCTTCGCGTCGGCTCCCGGTGCGTTGCCGCTGATGGTGGTGGCTGCCTTCCTTTTGGCGCAGGCATTACGACGAGCTGAATAGCAGCAGGAAGAATTCACGGCATGGTCCGGGCCGACAGTTCGTGAGTGACCAGATGCAACCGTCTACGACCAGACTCCGTCAGACACGAATTAAAGCCTGGCACCAGCAGATAAATCCAGTCTGGTGTTGACCTGCATTTCGGCAGTAATCTGTCCGTGGAGAACCATTAAAGATCATCTGCGGCAGGAATGAGGGCCTGGCCCCTTTCTTTTCAACGCTGACAGTTCCTTTAACAGGAGAAACAATCAATGACACACAATCATCAACAGGAAACCCTGAGCCTGGTGGTCTGGGGGCAGACAAATGTCGGGATCGTTCGCGGGAACAATGAAGACGCCTTCGTGGTGGCAGATCTGAAGACGGGACACAAAGCCGTACCAGATACCTTGTTCGTGACACCGGTCAGTCGGGTCGGCGTCCTGCTGGCGGTTTCAGACGGAATGGGTGGGGCCAGTGCCGGTGAAGTGGCCAGCCAGCTCGTGGTTGATGCGCTTGAGTACGAACTCAGCGCCAGCCGGGATGAGGTGGTTCAGCACGCCCTGAAGGACGCGGTTGAGAAGGCTAACCAGCTGGTCTGGGAAACTTCGCGGCAGCAGGATCTGAAAGGGATGGGGGCGACGCTGGTTGCCATCGTCATCAGCGGGACTGATGCCCACGTTGCCTCAGTCGGTGATTCACGGGTTTATCTGATCCGTGGGACTGCGATCTGGCAGGTCACCAAAGACCAGAGTTACGTCGAGATGCTGGTGGACTCCGGGGCGATGACCCGCGAGCAGGCCGAGCAGTCACGATTCCGAAACGTCATTCTCCAGGCGATGGGGCAAAGTCCGGAAATCAACGTCGCTCAGGACAAAATTGAACTTCAGTCGGGTGACGTGCTGCTGCTGTGTTCGGATGGTCTGTCGGGCAAAGTCCGCTCTGAAGAAATGTGCCAGTCAGTTCTTTCTCACGCGTCGCTGGCCGACGCCGGTCACGAGCTGATCGCCAGGGCGAATGAGCGCGGCGGGGAAGATAACATCACTCTGATCCTGTCCAGACTGACCGAAGCGAACTGAAAGTGCCAGCCGCTGAGCATCCTCAATGAAACATAACCAGCCCTCCAGATTCTGGCGTTCAGCCGCGCAATGTCTGTTCGGCAGCATCGGTCTGGCATTGCTGACCTTTGTCTGCTTTCGACTCCATGTCAATCCCACGACGGTCGCCCTTCTTTATCTGATTGTCATTGTGCTGGTGTCCCTCACAGGTCGCTTCATTCCGGCGGCCTTTGTCTCGATCATCGCCTATCTGTTTCTGGACTCCTTCTTCACCGCGCCGCTGTTCCACCCGGCGATGAACCAGCCGCTGGACGTGGTGGCGCCGATTGCCTTCCTGACAACCGCTCTGGTCATCACCCGCCTGATGTCCAGAGTGCGCAGGTCGTTCGAGGAAATCCAGGCCCTGAAAGACCAGCTCCGACTCGTGATTGACACCATTCCCGGGCTGGTCTGGAGCGCCCTGCCTGACGGTTCCGCCGAGTTCCTGAACCAGCGCTGGCTGGAATATACGGGCCTCTCTCTGAAGGAGGGGCTGGACTGGGGCGGGAAGGTCGCAGTTCATCCCGAAGACCGCGCCAGGTTCGTGGATGAATGGAGAGCGGCCCTGGCGGAGGGGAAACCTCTGGAGACTGAAGCACGCCTGCGGCGCGCTGACGGGGAATATCGCTCTCTGCTGATCCGCGCCGTGCCGCTGCGCGACGAACTGGGGAACATCGTCAAATGGTATGGAACGAGCAGCGATATCGAAGACCGCAAGCGGGCGGAAGAGACCCTGCGCAAGTCACAGGCAGACCTGGCTCACGTCACACGGGTGATGACGATGGGGGAACTGGCGGCTTCCATCGCCCACGAAGTCAACCAGCCGCTCGCGGCCATCGTCACGAACGCCGGCGCCTGCCTGCGGTGGCTGGCGGGTGATTCGCCTAATCTTGACGAGGCTCGCGAAGCCGCCCGGCGCATCGTCCGCGACGGGAACCGGGCGGGCGAGGTCATCACCCGGATCCGGGCGCTGTTGCGGAAAACGGGTACTGAGAAGGCGCTGCTGGACATTAACCAGACCGTGCAGGAAGTGGTCGCGCTGACGCGGAATGAAGCAGCGCGAAACGGGGTGGCGCTGCACCTGGACCTGGCCGCCGATCTCCCGCCCGTGTCGGGGGATCGGGTGCAGTTACAGCAGGTCATTCTCAATCTCGTCATGAACGCTGTCGAAGCGATGGCGGCAGTTACCGACCGCCCGCGCGAATTGTTCATCTCCACCCGTCAGCACGAATCCGACAAGGCGCTGGTTGCCGTGCGGGACTGCGGGGTGGGGGTCGCGCCGGAGAATCTGGAAAAGGTCTTCGACGCTTTCTACACCACCAGATCGCAGGGGCTGGGGATGGGGCTGGCGATCAGTCGCTCCATCGTCGAGGAGCACGGCGGGCGGCTGTGGGTTGTCCCGAATGACGGAGCTGGCGTAACTTTTCAGTTCACCCTTTTGAAGCATTAATAGGAGCGCTTATGCCCGAACCCGGAGCAACGGTCTTTGTCGTGGATGACGATGAGTCAGTCCGTGAGTCTCTGGTCAGCCTGATCCGGTCGGCGGGGCTGAATGTTGAGACGTTTGCCTCGGCGCAGCAGTTTCTCGCCAGCCCGCGACCGGACAACCCGGACATACCGGGTTGCATGGTGCTGGACGTGCGGATGCCGGGACTCGGCGGGCTTGACCTCCAGCAGCGGATGGCCGAACTCAGGCTTGAGATCCCCATTATTTTTATCACCGGCCACGGCGACGTCCCGACCTCGGTGCGGGCGATGAAAGCGGGCGCCGTTGAGTTCCTGACCAAGCCGTTTGACGACCAGGATCTGCTGGATGCGATCGGGCAGGCGATAGAGCGTGACCGGGTCGCGCGCCGGCAGCGGGCGGAGATGGCGGAGTTGCGCAGCCGGTATGAATCACTGACGCCGCGCGAGCGGGAGGTGATGGAACTCGTGGTCTCAGGGCTGCTCAACAAACAAGTCGCCGCCCGGCTGGGCACGAGCGAGATCACCGTCAAGGTTCATCGAGGTCAGGTGATGCAAAAAATGCGGGCGGAGTCTCTGGCGAATCTGGTCAGGATGTCTGAGAAACTGAAAATACCCCGCGCAAAGAAATTGTAGAAGGCAACCGCGAAAACCCCACAGCCTTCAACCCACCTATACCAACGTATAATAGATTTTCTGCCTCGCACGCTGCTATTTAAGACCACGTCATCAAAGATGAAAGGTCGGGATGGCTGGTCTCCCTCTGATTTCAGTTGTGGACGATGATGAATCTGTCCGCGAATCGCTTCAGGGTTTAATCAGGTCTGTCGGATTCGCGGCGGAGGTCTTCGCTTCGGCTGAAGCGTTTTTGAATTCGGAACACCTCCGCCAGACGCGCTGCCTGATCCTCGATGTGCGCATGCCGGGGATGAACGGGCTCGAACTTCGGCGACGGCTGGCAGCCAGTCAAAGTGAAATCCCGGTCATCTTCATCACGGCACACGGAGATGAAACAGCGCGCTCGCAGGCGCTGCGGGACGGCGCGGTGGATTACCTGTTCAAGCCGTTCAGTGAGGAAGCGTTACTGAATGCGATCCACGCGGCTCTGAACTCGAAGTGAGGTGGGTCGAGAGACAATCGAGACCGCGCGAAAGAGATAAAGACAAACATAGAAAGTCTCATCGTCAATTCACCGGTCCCGGAGAATGTGGATGAATCCTGTTCTATTTACGTCGAGCTGGCTTTGCCGGGGAAATATTCAAAGTAACCGGAGCGCCGGAGAAACTGCCGGGTGGACCCGGCGCTTCGGGTTTACGGTTTTTGTTTTTGCTTTTCTTCTCACCGGCGTTACAAATCCGGTCGCCGGACAATCTCAACAACCGGTAACCATCAATCAGGCCGTTCAGGAAGCGGTTGAGAAGAATCTCTCGCTGCTGGCGGAACGTTACAACCTGAGCGTTGCCGACGCCCGGATCGTGACCGCCAGGCTGCGGCCCAACCCGGTGTTCAGTCTGGAGGCCGGTCACCTCAATTCTCTCTTGCCGGGGGGCAACCCCGCCGAAGCGGGACCGAATGAGTATGCCGCCCGGACCGATTTCTTGTGGGAGCGCGGAAACAAACGGCGCTACCGCATCGAGGTCGCGGAGCAGGCGCGCGCCGTCGCCCGGCTGCAACTGCTCAACACCATCCGTCAGCTCGCGCTCGATGTGCAGAACGCTTTCGTCGAGGTGTTGCTGGCGGAGGAAACGCTCGCGCTCGCCGAGCAGAATCAGGCCTCGTTCAAACGCATCGTGCAAATCAGCACGGAGCGCGTGCGCGCCGGTGATCTCTCACAGGTCGAACTGGCGCGCACACAACTGGCCGAGTTGCAATTCAACAACGCGGTGATTCAGGCACAGGTGAAGCTGAGGATCGCGAAACAACGCCTGCAACTGCTGATGGGGCGGCTCGTGCCCTCAGAATCGTTTGATGTGGCAGGTGAGCTGCGGCGCGAGCCTTTGCCCTTCTCACTCGAAGAACTGCAACAGCAGGCGCTCAACCGGCGGCCCGACTATCTGGCGCTCGAACGCGACCAGGCGCGTTCAATCGCCGAAGTCCGTTCGCAGATCGCGCAGGGTAAAGTTGATTACACCTTTGGCGCGGAATACCGGCGCCAGCAGGCGCCGGTCTCTGGTAACCTGCTGGGTTTTTTCTTCAGTGTTCCGCTGCCGGTCTTCAATCGCAACCAGGGCGAGATCGAACGGGCGCGCCAGGAACAGCGGCAGATCGAGGCCCGCCTTCGCGCGCTCGAAGCCGATGTTCGCAACGAACTCTCCACTGCCTGGCAACAGTACGACGCGGCACGCGCGCTGCTCGCGCGCATTGAAAGCGAGATGCTCGCCAGGGCGCGGCACGTGCTGGAGACGATGGAGTATTCCTATCGCTCCGGCGCAGCAAGCCTCGTGGAATTTCTGGACGCCCAGCGCGCCTTCAATGACACGATGCAGAGTTACAACGAAGCGCGGGCCGAGTATGCGCGCAGCCTCTTTCTCATTGATTCGATCACGGGAAAGGGTCTTCCCTGAGTCATCACACTTCGGCAAAGGAGCGGTGATGGACTGGCGCATCTTCCTGACTACCTTCGGTGTGATCTTCCCTGGTCGCCTTCATCATTACCGGCGTGTTGATTCTCGGCGGGAGATTCTGAGAGGCGCGCTGCTTCAGGGCAGGTCTTCAGACTAATGGGCGGGAAAGGATTATCTTCCGTGTTCGGATCACTACTCAGGCGGCTCTTCGCCGCTTACCTGCGAAGCTCCTGGCGCGGCTCCCATTCGCGCTGGCGCCTCTACCGGGCTTTGGCGGACGCCCAGCCGGGTGGAGAGTTCGGCAAGGTACTCCGGCGCTTAGCCGAGTTCGAACACCGGCGCACGCTCAGGCTGACCCGGCGACTGCGCCAGCGGCAAATCCCGCTGCCCGGCGACGAATTTTTGCTCGCCAAAGTGTGGCGATGGCTGCTGATACGTTGCGGCAGCAGGTGGGCAATGGCATGGATCGCACTGACTGTCACGAGCGAAGCGATCCGAGGCTCCATAGCGCTGCACACCGCTCTTGTGATCATCAGGATGAAAAAGATGAATACACATGGCACTCAACCGTCCGGCGTCTCTTACGCCATCGCCGCGGCTGCCCTGTTCGGGGCCAGCACACCGTTCGCCAAACTGCTGCTAGGCCGGGTTGAACCAGTGCCGCTCGCCAGCCTGCTGTACCTCGGTTCGGGCGTCGGTCTCTCGTGCTGGCTGGCGCTGCGTCAGCGGTTCAACGGCACAGTCGCCTCGGAAGCGAACCTTGTCTGGAGTGATTGGACCTCGCTGGCAGGCGCGATCTTTTTCGGCGGGGTGATCGGGCCGGTGGCGTTGCTCTTCGGCCTCGCGCACACGCCCGCCTCGACGGCCTCGCTGTTGCTCAATCTGGAGGGCGTCTTCACCGCCGCGCTCGCGTGGTTCGTGTTTCGGGAGAACTTTGACCGGCGCATTGCGCTCGGGATGGCGGCCATCACCGCCGGTGGGGTGTTGCTGTCGTGGGCCGAACGGCCGCAGTTCGGCGTGCCGTGGGGCGCGCTGGCAGTCGCGGGCGCGTGCCTCGCATGGGGCATTGACAACAACCTGACGCGCAAGGTTTCGGGCGGCGATCCGCTGCTCGTCGCCGCCGCGAAGGGTCTGGTCGCCGGCGGGGTGAATCTGCTGCTGGCTCAGGCCATCGGCGCAGCTTGGCCGCGCACGCCGGTCATCCTGGCGGCTGCGCTGGTGGGGTTGCTCGGCTACGGCGTGAGCCTGACGCTCTTCGTGCTGGCGCTGCGCCACATCGGGACGGCGCGGACGGGCGCTTACTTCTCGCTCGCCCCATTCGTCGGCGGGGCGCTTTCGCTCCCGCTGTTACGCGAGCGCCTCACGATTTACTTTCCCGCCGCCGCCGCGTTGATGGGGCTGGGAGTCTGGCTGCATCTGACGGAACGGCACGCGCACGACCACCGGCACGAGGCGATGACGCACGACCACCGGCACGTTCACGACGAACATCACCGACACGAACACGACAGATTTGTGCCAGCGGGAGAGCCGCACAGTCACCCTCATCGGCATGAAACGCTCGTGCATAGTCACCTGCATTACCCGGACATACACCACCGTCATCAGCATTAACCAGCGGGACCTGAATGGATGAAGAGAGATACCGGGCTGCCGGCCAGGCTGATTAACGGGAAGGATATTCTGATGATGAAACGACTGCTTCTGCCGGGATGTATGTTCGCACTGCTCGCAGGTTGCGGGAGTAAGACCGCACCGAACATCGCGCCAACGCCAACGCCTGCCACCTCATCGGGCGTGATCATTATTCCGCCCGATTCACCGAAGCTCGCGCAGATTCGAGTCGAGCCGATGCAGACGCAGGCCGTCCCTGCGGGTGAAGTCACCGCGCCCGGAAAAGTCGAAGCCAACCCGAATCGCATCTCGCGGGTGCCACTGCCGGTCGGGGGTCGCATCACGCAGGTGCTGGCCAGACTCGGCGACAGCGTCAAGGCGGGCCAGCCGATCCTGACGATTGAAAGTTCTGATGCGGACGCCGCCGCCGCCGTATACCTCCAGAGCGAAGCCGGAATCACACAGGCCAATGCCGCGCTGACCCAGGCGAATGCGGCGCTGTCAAAGGCGAACAATACGGAGCGCAAGGCGCAGGCCGATTACGACCGTGTGCTTGATCTGTTTGAGCACGACGCGGTAGCGAAGAAGGAAGTCCTCAACGCTGAGAGCGATCTGAGACAGGCAAAAGCTGAAGTGGAGAACGCGAGGGCCGGGGTCGAACAGGCGAAGGCCGGAATCGCGCAGGCGAGGGCGTTGCGTGAACAGTCGCGGCGGCGGCTGGCCGTGCTGGGACTCAAACCCGGTGAAGCAAAGCCGCAGGTCATCGTACATGCGCCGCTCGCGGGCAAGGTGCTGGAGATCAGCGTCGTGGCAGGTGAATACCGCAACGACACGACCGCCCCGGTCATAACGATTGCGGACCTGAAGTCGGTCGTGGTCTCGTCGGATGTGCCCGAAAGTTTGATTCGCCTGATCAGGGCTGGTGAATCCGTGGAGATCACGTTCGACGCTTATCCCGATCAGACTTTTCATGGGCGAGTGGCGCGAACAGCCGACACGCTCGATCCGAAAACGCGCACGATCAAGGTGCTGGTCGAACTCGACAATTCGCGCGCTCTGTTTCGTCCGGAGATGTTCGGGCGGATTCGTCACGTCGAGGCAGTCAGGCAGATGCCCGTGCTGCCGGTCGGCGCGGTCATTCAGGGTGACGGTAATAACGTGGTTTACGTCGAACAGAGCAAAGGAAGGTTTGAACTCCGGCAGGTCGGGCTGGGCGCTCGCGTGGGTGATGTCGTCGCGATCATCAGCGGAGTCAGCCCCGGCGAGCGGGTGGTCGTTGACGGCGTGATGCTGCTCAGGAGTTAGTATCGCGAATCAGGACAATTGAAAATCAGAATATGGGACACGAACATCGTCATCACACATCAGCAAACTTCGGACGCGCATTCGCCATTGGTGTGGCTCTCAATCTGGGTTTCGTGATTCTTGAAGCCATTTACGGGCGACTGTCTCATTCTCTCGCCCTGATAGCCGATGCCGGACATAATTTAAGCGACGTGCTTGGTCTGGTGCTGGCCTGGGGCGCAACGGTTCTCGCTCGCCGCCGTCCAACGCCTGAACGCACTTACGGATTCCGGCGCTCTTCGATCCTGGCTGCACTGATCAACGCAGCAGTTCTCCTCATCAGCGTCGGTGCGATTGCGTGGGAAGCTGTCGGACGCCTCAGCCATCCTGCTTCTGTCGAAGAGAAAACAGTTATCGGGGTGGCCGCCATCGGCATTGCCGTCAATGCCGGGACGGCTCTCATGTTTATGTCAGGTCGCAAAGGTGACCTGAATATTCGCGGGGCATTTATGCACATGGCTGCTGATGCCGTCATCGCACTCGGCGTCGTCTTAACCGGCGTTGCGATGCTTGCTACCGGATGGTTATGGCTCGATCCGCTGGTCAGTCTGGTGATTGTCGCACTCATCGTGTATGGCACATGGGGACTGCTTCGTGATTCGGTCAACCTGGCCCTTGATGCGGTGCCTGAGGGGATAGACGCAAATGGAGTCAGGGAATATCTGGCAGGTTTACCGGCCTGCGTTGAAGTCCACGACCTTCATATCTGGGGCATGAGTACCACCGAAGCAGCCCTGACCGCTCATATCGTGATGGCGCAGGCTGTCTGTGACGATGAGTTGCTGGCCAGGACAGCCAACGAATTGCATGAAAAGTTCGGGATTGAACACACCACCTTGCAGGTGGAATCCGGCGACCCTGCCTATCCTTGTCAGTGTCGCCTTGGCTGATGAAATGATCGCCTTCACGCTGGAAGACTGAGAAAGGAGGACAGTTTGGTCAGACTCCTGCTGCGGTTCGCGCTGCAACAAAGACTGTTGTTTGTCGCGCTCGGCCTCGTGCTCGTCGGCGTCGGCCTGTATGTTTTCACAAAACTGAAGATCGAAGCCTACCCCGACATCTCAGACACGCAGGCGGTCGTCATCGCGCAATACCCCGGACACGCGGCGGAGGAAGTCGAGCAGCAGGTCACCGTGCCGATTGAACGCGCCCTGAACAACGTGCCGCGCGTCAACGGGCGGCGCTCACGCACGATCTTCGGCCTCGCGGTCGTCGAACTCACTTTTGAAGACCCCACTGACGATTATTTCGCGCGTCAGGTGGTCACCGAGAAACTGCGCGACGCCGAACTGCCGGCCGGCGTCACTCCGTCGCTCGGGCCGCTCACTTCGGGCATCGGCGAGATGTACCGCTACCGGCTGGAAGGCGCCGGGAATGATTCGCTCCGGCTGCGCGAGATTCAGGACTGGGTCGTCATCCCGCGCCTGCTCCAGGTCCCCGGCGTCGCCGACGTGGCGCCCTTCGGCGGGCTGGTCAAACAGTACCAGATCGAAATTGATCCGTTCGCGCTGGAGAAATACAAACTCTCGATCAGACAGATCGCCGACGCCATCAATGCCAACAATCAGAATGCGGGTGGCGCGATGCTCGACAACAAACAGCAGAGCATGGTGATTCGCGGCGTCGGTCTGATCAACTCGGTCGCCGACCTTGAAAACATCGTCCTCGACGCGGCGGGCGGTGTGCCGGTCTTTGTTCGCGACGTGGGCAAAGTGCGGATCGGGGCCGCGCCTCCGACCGGCATCTTCGGGATCGGCGACCAGTCGGGCGGGGTCGAGGGCATCGTCCTGATGCGCCGCTGGGAGAATCCGAGCGAGGTGCTGGCGGCACTCAAGGAAGCGCTCGATGAACTGAACTCCGAGCGCCTGCCCGCGGGCGTCAGGATCGTGCCGATTTATGACCGCACCGATCTGGTCAGCAACACGCTGCGCACCGTCTCGCGCACGCTGGCCGAGGGACTGGTGATCGTCATCGCCGTGCTGCTGCTTTTCCTGGGCAACGTGCGCGCGGCGCTGCTCACGGCGCTGACCATCCCGCTCTCACTGCTCTTCGCCTTCATCTGCATGTACCTGAGCGGCATCCCGGCCAACCTGCTCTCGCTCGGCGCGATTGATTTCGGGATCATCGTGGACGCGACAGTCGTGATGGTGGAACACATCGTCCGCGAGCTTCAGGAGCGCGAACGCCGGGGGGAGCTGCGCGACCCGGTTGAAGCGATCCGCGCCGCCGCGCTGAACGTCGCGCAGCCGATCTTCTTCTCACTGCTCATCATCATCTCGGCTTACATCCCGCTCTTCACGATGGAGCGCGTCGAGCGGCGGCTGTTTGCGCCGATGGCGTTCACGGTGGCGAGCGCTCTGGTCGGCTCGCTCGTCCTTTCGCTGACGCTCGTGCCGGTGCTGGCGACGTGGCTGTTCCGGCACGGCGCGAAGAGCTGGGAGAACCCGCTGCTCCGCTGGGCGGCTGGTAAGTACGAATCTCTGCTGAACGTCAGTCTCAGGCGCGCGGCGCTGACGGTGTCGGTGGCCGTCGGCCTCGTGCTGGCTTCCTTCCTGCTGGCCCTCGCCCTGGGAACGGAATTCCTGCCGCAGCTCGATGAAGGCGTGATCTGGATTCGCGCCAACCTCCCGCCAGGCATTTCGCTTTACAAGTCGGCGGAAATCAGCAATCAGATTCGTGGGATCATCCTGCAATCGAAGGAAGTGAAAATGGTCATGTCGCAGACCGGGCGCAACGATTCGGGGACCGACCCGTTCGGCCCGAACCGCAATGAACTGCTGCTCGACCTGCAACCTTACAACACCTGGCCTGCGGGCAGAACGAAGCGCGAGCTGGTGGAAGAACTGGGACAGAAACTCCGCGCCGCGATCCCCGGCGCGTCGTTCAATTTCACCCAGCCGATCATTGACACCTCGACCGAGATGGCGACCGGCTCGTCGGCCGACCTCGCGGTGATCATCAGTGGCTCTGATCTGAAGAAACTGCGCGAACTGGCGACGCAGACGCTGGCACTGCTGCAGAGCGTGCGGGGTTCCGCCGACGCCGCCATCGAGCAGGAGGCGGATCAGGCACAGCTCCGCCTCCGCATCAAACGCGATGAAGTGGCGCGCTACAGCATCAATGTCAGCGACGTGCAGGACGTGATCGAACTGGCGATTGGCGGGCGAGCCGTGAGCAGTGTCTTTGAAGGGGAGAAAAAGTTTGATATCACGGTGCGCTACACGCCGGAGGCGAGGGTTGATGCCGAAGCGATTGGCCGCATCCTGATCACCACCCGCGACGGCGGGCGCGTGCCGCTTGCGCAACTGGCCGAGATCAGCGTCGCCAGCGGCGCGACGATTATTGCCCGGCGCGAAAATCAGCGACAGATTACTATCCGCACCAACATCCGCGGGCGCGATCAGGGCGGCTTTGTGGCCGAGGCGCAGCGGCGGTTCGGTCAGGAAATCAAACTGCCGGACGGCTGGCAGGTGAACTGGGGCGGGATGTTCGAGAACCTTGAGCGGGCGCGCCGGCGCCTGACACTCATTATCCCGATCACGATTGCGCTGATTTTCGGGCTGTTGTTTTCGGCCTTCGGCAGGTCGAGTCACGCCGGGCTGGTGCTGATGAGCGTGCCGTTCTCACTCATCGGCGGGGTCGTGGCTTTGTTTATCCGCGGCATCAATCTGAGCGTCTCGGCGGCGGTCGGCTTCATCTCGCTCTTCGGGGTCGCGGTGATGAGCGGCGTGCTGGTAGTTTCCGAAATCAACCGCGAACTCGAGGAAAATGGCGGCGACCTGAAGGAAGCAATCATCAGGGGCGCACTCAGACAGATGCGCCCGGTGCTGATGATGATCGTGGTCGCCATGCTCGGCATGATTCCGGCGGCCCGCGCCACCGGGATCGGTTCCGACGTGCAACGCCCGCTGGCGACGGTCATCGTCGGCGGTCTGCTCTCCACACTGTTTCTGACCCTGCTGGCGCTTCCAGCGCTGTATTATGTGATGATGAGGCGGAAGTCGGACAGGCCACCACGGGGCGGGAGTGAGGAGCCGCAGGTTTCATCGGAGGAGACCGAGGCCGGTGCGGAAGCTGAATCGGTCCCGGCTCTTTGAAGCCTCTCGGCTAAATCAGCGAGGCAGTAAGCGCGTGTCAGTAGCCCGACCGTGAGGGAGGGCTTGTTGGCAACAACTCAAGCCCTCCCTCACGGTCGGGCTACTGACACGCGGTCCCCGGAAACCGGTTTTGATGGAGGTCAGCAACCTGCTGATTCTTTCAAAGCACGCATTTTTCCGGCCCGAAATTTAGCCGAGAACCTTCGCTCTTTGAGAAAGGAGGAAACAGCAATGGAGCATGTAAAACTTGAAGGCAAAGCCAAAATGCTGCTGATCCACATTGACGATAACGACATGTGGGAAGGCGAGCCACTCCACCTGGCCATCGTCAAGAGGCTGCGGGCGATGGACATTGCCGGGGCGACCGTCTACCGCGGCATCCTCGGTTACGGGGCGAAGAACCGCGTGCATCGCAGCGGCCTGCTCGGCTTCTCGCAGGACCTGCCGGTGATGATCAGCGTGATTGACGCCGAGGAGAAGATTCGCCGTGCCCTGCCGGTGCTGGAGGAGATGATCACCGAGGGCCTGCTGGCGATGACTGATGTCGAGGTCATGAAATACACCTCCGGCAGGGACAGGTGAAGCAATCATCGGAACCACTGACTTTGAAACCACCCCGCTCAGGGGCCACGAGGGGGAATCAGGCAGATGACCCGGAAGAAGACAACCAGGCCGGATGAAGCGACCAGCGAAGCAGAGTTCTCTCAGGCGCCCGCTATCCCGCACTCAGAGCCGGCGGGCGGCACGGGCTCTCTTGAGGCCGCCACAGAACAAGAGCCCAATCCCGTCAGGCGCTTCTTAAAGGTACTCGGCCCCGGACTGATCACCGGGGCCTCAGATGATGACCCGTCCGGCATCGGCACCTATGCGACGGCGGGCGCTTCACTCGGTTATGCCACGCTCTGGACGGCGCCGCTGACTTACCCGCTGATGGCGGCGGTGCAATACATTTGCGCGAAAATCGGGATGGTGTGCGGGACAGGACTGGCGGGCGTGCTGCGGCAGCATTACTCCCGCTGGCTGCTCTACCCCGTCCTCGTAAGCCTGGTGGCGGCCAACACGATCAATGCCGGCACCGATATTGGCGCCGTTGCTGCCGCGATCAACCTGCTGGTTCCGATCCCGCCTGCCGCGCTGGTCGTGCCCATTGCCCTCATGATTGTTGTCCTCCAGATCTGGGGCTCCTACCGGCTGATCGCGCGAACCTTCAAATGGCTGACCCTCACTCTGTTCGCTTACATCGCATCCACCTTCCTGGCCAGACCCCACTGGGGCGAGGTACTCAGGGCCACTTTCATTCCGACGATCCGTTTTGACAGCACGTTTCTCTTAACGATCGTGGCGATTCTCGGCACCACGATCTCACCATACCTGTTCTTCTGGCAGGCGAGCGAAGAGGTGGAAGAAGAGGTCAGCATGGGCCGCAGGCGGCTCTGGGAACGCGTGGGCGCAACTGATGAGGAGCTGAAATACGCGGCCCTTGACGTTAACATCGGAATGATCTTCTGCAACATAGTCTTTTACTTCGTCATCCTGGGGACCGCCGCGACATTACATGCCGCGGGCAGGACGGACATAGAGTCTGCGACCGACGCGGCGCAGGCGCTGCGGCCGCTGGCCGGTAATGCCGCCAGCATTCTGTTCGCGCTCGGCATTATCGGCGCCGGCTTCCTGGCCGTGCCGGTGCTGACAGGCTCAGCCGCGTACGCTCTGGCTGAAGCTTTCGGCTGGCAGTATGGTCTGGACGAGAAACCTGAAAGTGCAAAACAATTCTACGCGGCCATCGCCATCTCAACCGCCATCGGTACGCTGATCAACTTCATCGGCATTAACCCGATCAAGGCCCTCTTCTGGACGGCAGTGATCAATGGTTTTCTTTCCCCCCCATTACTGGTGGTCATCATGCTGGTGGCTAACAACAGGGAAGCCATGGGTGATCGCACCAACGGCATCTGGATGAACGTGCTGGGCTGGGCAACGGCTGTCGTGATGTTTGCGGCTGCGATTGCCTCGGTGCTGTCATGGTGGAAGTCGTAACAGGGCAGCCGGGACGATCAGTGCATCCGGCTCGCCCCATTTGATCCCCTTTCACCGGGGGCCACAAGGAGAATCATGGCAATTCAACAGCAGACGATGCCTGACCTGAGTGAAGCCATCCGCAACCGCGATCTGGCCGGGCTGCGTGAATCGTTGAAGAACTGGCAGCCGCCCGACCTGGCCGAGTTGCTGAGCGGATCTTCACTGGAAGAAGAGGTCGTCCTGTTCCGCGTCCTGCCACGCAGGCTCGCCGCGGAATCCTTCGCCTACCTGACGCCGGAGCAGCAGAAGCGGCTGCTCAAGGCGATGGCGCAGGATGAGGTGACAACGCTGCTCAGCAGCATGCCGGATGATGACCGCACGCTGCTGCTCGAAGAGATGCCCGCCGAAGCCACCCGGCAGATGCTCGAACTGCTGACGCCTGAAGAGCGCGCGGACGCGGTCAAACTGCTCGGCTACCCTGAAGACAGCATCGGACGACTGATGACGGCGCATTACGTGGCGGTCCGGCAGGAATGGACCATTCAGCACGTCCTCGATTACATCCGCGAGCGCGGGCAGGACAGCGAGACACTGAGCATGATTTACGTCGTGGATGACGACGGGGTACTGATTGACGACATCCGCATCCGCCGGTTTCTGCTGACCCCGCTGACTGCCAGAGTCGCCGACGTGATGGATTACCGCTACGTCGCACTGAAAGCCGCCGACAGCCAGGAGTCAGCCGTGCGGGTTTTCCAGGAGCAGGACCAGAAGGCGCTCCCGGTCACTGACTCGGCGGGCGTGCTCGTCGGGATCGTCACGATTGACGACGTGCTGGATGTGGCGGAAAAAACCGCGACCAGAGAGATTCAGAAGATCGGCGGTTCCGAGGCGCTCGATGAACCGTATATGGAGATCGCCTTCTGGCGGATGGTGAAGAAGCGCGCGGGCTGGCTGGTCATCCTCTTTCTCGGCGAGATGCTGACGGCGACGGCGATGGGCTTTTTTGAGAAGGAGATCGAACGCGCGGTCGTCCTGGCGCTTTTTGTCCCGCTGATCATTTCGAGCGGCGGCAATTCCGGCTCGCAGGCTTCAACGCTCGTGATCCGCGCCCTCGCGCTTGGCGAGGTCAGGCTGCGAGACTGGTGGCGCGTCGCCCGGCGTGAAATCCTTTCGGGCCTCGCGCTCGGCGGGATTCTCGGAACCATCGGGTTCTTCCGCATCACGATCTGGTCGGCGTTCTCGAATATCTACGGCCCGCACTGGCTGCTGGTCGCGCTGACGGTCGGGCTGGCACTGATCGGGATCGTGCTGTGGGGGACTTTGTCAGGCTCGATGCTGCCGTTCGTGCTGCGGCGGCTGGGCTTCGATCCAGCCACCTCTTCCGCCCCGTTCGTGGCGACGCTCGTGGATGTGACGGGACTGGTGATCTACTTCACCATCGCGCTGGTGATCATGCGCGGCACTCTGCTTTGAAGGGGGGCTTATCTTACTCCGGGTTGTCAAACTTTTCCAGGTCTGGCTGCTGCGCCGCTGCTGGCGGCACATGCGGGGGAATATGCGGATTTATCTGGAGCTGGCCGGGCGCGAGCCACACGAGGAACTGAGAACAGTGCTGCTGCGCCTGGCCACCCAGGCGGAAACCCGGGCCGCGCGGCGAGCCGCGCATCTGCGCCAGTTGCACCAGACTGTGCCGGATGATCGCGACCCGCCGGGCGCGCGCGTCTGGCGCTGGATCCTGGTGCGCTGCGGCCTCAGATGGTCACTTGGCTGGATAGATCGTGTCGAGCATGATGATCTGGTATTGTGTACTCTGTTCGGCAGACTGGTGAAGAGGGTGTCAGCAGTCCCACCGGTTTCGCGGAACAACGAGGGGTGACGGATTATTCGGCCCGGGTGTTGTCCCTGCCCGCTGCCTGTGCAGTGTGCAGATCCATGGTTATAACTTACAGGAAGGTCCAATATGAGTTACCGAGTTCTGTCCTGCCTGATTATCGCTCTCATCCTCGCCGTCATTCCCGTAGTGCCGGAATACCTCCCGGCACAGGCGCAGCAGCCGCCACAGCCGCCGCCCGGGCGGGGCGAACAGCAGAAGGGCGGCCAGCAGAAAAAGACTGACCGCCGGCAGGGGGCGGAGGCCGAGCCGCAGAAGGAGCCGGGTGAAGAGACGGTCAGGGTCGAGACGGAACTGGTCCAGCTCGACGTGAAGGTGATTGATCAGACGAACACGCCGGTCTTCAACCTGACGAAAGACGATTTTTCCATCTACGAAGACAAGATCAGGCAGAACATCGAGAGCATCAGCCGCGAGGAGGTGCCGGTCAGCATCGGTCTGGTGATAGACACTTCGGGGAGCATGCGCACCAAGCTGCAGATCGTCTCGGACGCCGCGCGCGGGCTGATCAGACAGATGCGGAATG
Source organism: Blastocatellia bacterium (assembly GCA_035652435.1). Lineage (GTDB taxonomy): Bacteria > Acidobacteriota > Blastocatellia > RBC074 > RBC074 > DASRDU01. Next base: position 8,028 of record DASRDU010000153.1, on the reverse strand, counting down.
ACGACGAAGCCTTCGTCGCGCAGTTCAAGGCCGAGCCCGAACTGGTGCAGGACTTCACCCGCGACAAGCGCGAACTCGAAGACGCGATTGATCAGCTTTACACCAGCGGCGGGACCGCGCTGCTCGATGCCATCATCGCCACCGCGGATTACGCGCAGGAGAAGGCCAGACTGCGGCGCAAGGCGCTGATCGTCATCACTGACGGTCTGGACAAAAACAGCTCGGTCAAGGAGAAGGCCGTTCTGGAGGCGATGAAGGAGGACGAAGTGCAGGTCTACCTCGTCGGCTTCGTTGACGAGGATGAAGAGAAAGGACTCTTCGGCAGGCCGCCAGCGAAGAAAGCGAAGGACCTGCTCATGCGGCTGGCCGAGGATTCCGGCGGGCGGGCCTTCTTTCCGAAGGACCCGGGCGAGATGCCTGCCATCGCGGCACAGATCGCCAGGGACCTGCGGACTCAGTACGTCATCAGCTACTACCCCACCAACGACAGGAAAGACGGCTCGTTCCGTTCAGTGCGCGTGGTGGTCGCCTCCAGGGACAACCGCAAGCTGATCGCCCGCACCCGCCAGGGCTATTACGCGCGTGGTGACAAAGGGCCGGGGAAGGCTGCGGGCGAGCGGAAACCATAACAGCAGTACCGAATCGCTGACCGGGCGGCAACGAACATCCGACAGGCATGAGAAACCACACTGCATTCCTGATCATCACTGTGACCGTCTTCGCGGCGCTCGGCCCGCCGGCGGCGGGGCAGAGCGGGCGCCGGTCCTCGCGGGAGATGCCTCAGGGGCAACAGAAGCCTGCCAGAACCGGCCCGCCGGCCACCCGCCCGTCCCCGCCGGAGCAGAAAGAGCCGAAAGAAGAATCAATCCGCGTCAGCACGGACCTCGTGACTGTCGTGACCAGCGTGGCGGGTCCCGCAGGCGCGGCGGCCCCGCTCCGGCGCGAGGACTTCGAGGTGCTGGAGGACGGCGTGCCGCAGGAGATTTCGGCCTTCGCCCGCGACAACGACGTGCCGCTGCGGCTCGTCATGCTCTTTGACACGAGTTCGAGCGTGGCGCCGCAGATCGGCTTCGAGCGACGGGCGGCGGGGCGCTTCTTCGAGCGCGTGATGAGGCCGCAGGATCAGGCGGCGCTCTATTCCGTCGCGACCGAGGTGGTCGTGATGCAGGATTTCACCGGCCGGGTGTCGCTCCTGACCGGGGCCGCGAAACAGCTGCGGGCGAAGGGGGCGACCTCGCTCTACGACGGCATCTTTCTGGCCGCCGAACAGCTCAGCTCACTGCCCGGTCGCCACATCATCGTCATCGTTTCGGACGGGGGCGACACGACGAGCGGCAAAAACCTGAAGGAGGCCCTGGCCGCGGCGCAGCAGGCCGATGCCGTGATCTTCGCCATCTTCTCCGGCACGAGGTCACCGTCACAGAACGTGCGGGATCTGGCCGCCGAGGGCGCGCTCGCGACGCTCACCGGCGAGACGGGCGGCGAGACTTTTTACCCGCGCCCGTTGCGGGGTGATTACGATGAGGGGTCCGAGGATCAGGAACTGAAGCTCCTCGATGCGGCATTCGCCCGGCTCGCCGACCAGCTGCGGACCCAGTACACGCTCGGCTTTTATTCGGGGAACGAGGCGCGTGACGGGCGCTTCCGCAGACTGACCGTGCGGATCAGGAAGGCCGGGTACACGGCGCGGGCACGCGCGGGATATTACGCCCCCAAAAGCTGAGTGCGGGTGAGGTGATGATGCGACAGGGCTACTACTCGTCAAAGACGTAGCAGGTCAGGAGACATCCCTGCCAGGCTGGTGTGGTTTCATGCGATAATCCCAGCAGCAGATTTTCCTCTGAATTCGTTTTCAATGATCGCGATCAGACCACACAGGCTTTCACCATTATGCGCGTTCCTGCTGGCAGCGCTGCTCGGAGTGTTCTCCGCGCTGACGCCCGGGCGGTCCTCCGTGGCGGGCGCACAGCAGTCCGGGCAGGAACAGACTCAGGGCCGGAACCCACAAGGTGAAGACGTGCAGAAAATCCGCGTCGGGACGCAGCTTGTCAACGTCTTCTTCAGCGCGACCGACAAGGAGAACCACTACCTCAAAGACCTGACGAAGAATGATGTCATCGTGCTGGAGAACGGCAGGCCGCAGGAGATTTTCACCTTCAGGCGTGAATCCAACCTTCCACTCACCCTCGCGATCCTCGTGGACGTCAGCAACAGCGTCCGCCCGGTCATCCCCGAACTGACGGACGCCGGCACCAGGTTCATCAACTCCGTCATCCGGCCCGGTTACGACACGGGGGCGGTCATCCAGTTCGACAGCGAGGCGACGGTCATTCAGGACCTCACTTCCAACCCGGCTCGGCTGCGCCGGGGGCTCGAAGAGATCAGGCGCACCGCCGCGCCTGGTCGAAGGAGCCACGGTGCCACCATGCCGCCATTCCCGGGCGGACAGGGCGGCACTTCGATCTACGATTCGATCATCGCCACGTGCGGTGATCTGCTGACAGAGCAGCCCGGGCGCAGAACGATCATCCTCTTTACGGATGGTTATGACACGACCAGCATGAAGAAACGTTCGGCGGCGGTGGATGAGGCGCTGCGCGCCGAGGTGGTCATTTACGCCATCGGCATCGGCGACCCGAGCGAAGACGGGGTTGATAAGGGTGAGTTGAAGAAGCTCTGCGAACCCACGGGCGGGCGCGCTTTCATTCCCAGGGATGCGGCGGATTTGTCCCGCGCTTTCGCCGAACTTGAAGAGGACCTCCGCCAGCAGTACCTGCTCGCTTACGAACCGGCGAACGTTGCGGCCGACGGCAAATTCCGTAAAATCGAGGTCCGCATCCCCGGTCATAAGGAACTACGTATCCGTCACCGGCGCGGGTACTACGCGCCGAAAACATAAACGGCTGATTGACGTTCATCCAATAACACGCGCGGGGATTATGAAGTTTCTCCTGACCGCCATCGCCTCCTGCCTGTGCTTCATCGGGACTGCACCGCCTGCCGTCGCTCAACAGCCTCGCTCTGACACCCCCATCCGCATTGATACTGACCTCGTCACGATTAACGTGACGGTCACCGACAAGGCCGGAAATTACGTGCGCGACCTGCGGGCCGAAGACTTTCAGGTTTACGAGAACGGGCGGCTCAGGAAGATAGATTTCTTCCGCCTGACGGACGAGTCCACGATGTCGCGCCCGCTGGCCGTCGTCTTCGCCCTCGATCTTTCGGGCAGCCTCAAACCTGATGAGACGGGTACGCTCAGGCGCGCGGCGATGAAGTTCACTGAGCTGATGAAGGGTGATTCGGTCTTCGCGGCCATGTCATTCAACCAGGACGTGAAGGTGGTTCAGGACTTCACTCCCGATGCGCAGAAGATCGAGCGGGCCTTCGCGAAGATGAATCGCTTCGGCGGCTCGACCCGCATCTATGACGCGATTGACCGGGCGGTGACGATGCTCTCGCGCCGCGCGCCCGCCATGCACAAGGGCCGCGAAGTGAGGCGCGTCGTGATCGTGATCACGGACGGCTTCGATTCGGCAAGTGTGATTGACCGGCGTGAGCTGATCCGCCGGGCGAACTCGGCCGGCGTCTCGGTCTACTCCATCACCCTCCCGTCCTACGTCCTCACGCCGACCCATTCGGGCGAGCGGGTGATCACGCCGCTCGATGCCTCACGCATCGTCACGGCCACGGGCGGGCGCGATTTCTCCGCCGACGCCGGGGACTTCACGCCGGTCTTCAAGGCGCTGGCCGAAGAGATTCGGGCCAGCTACACGCTGGCTTACTACCCCGAAGTCCGCGACGGCAAATACCGCGAACTCCGCGTCACCACCTCGCGCGCCGGCGTCAGGCTCCGCGCCAGCCGCACGGGTTACACCGCGCCGGCGAACTGAGTCTTTCGCTATCCGCCGGAAGGAAAATATGGCTGGTAACTCAACCGAAAGTCTGGCTGAGAAAAGCGTGATCAATGAAATCGTGGGGCGGGCGATCAGGGATGAAGCGCTCTCGTGGAAGGTCCTCTGGTTCGCCTTTTGCATCCGCCGGGACCGCAGGGCTGTCAGGCTGGGAGATTCAATACCTGACGGACGGCGAACCCAGCCTCCTGTCGGGCAAAATCATGCTCACTACTGATGCCACCTGTGAATCCGTCAGCAATGACGTGCGGGGGCAACTGGCCGAACTCCGGGTACAGCCGAGATACGTGTAAAAATAGGACATAGGCGTTTTAGCCAGAGGGTAAATTCCCTGTTTTCGGCTTCTGTCAAATTTGATCGGCAAAATTGGTGCGAATGCCCAATGTTTGAGAAGGAATCAGAGAGGAAATTTTCCGGGTGATGTTAAATTTCTGGAAAGCTGGCTAACGCCCGAGTCAGGCCGCAATGAGAGCGGGCGCGTCAGTTGTCCATTCGCTATTGCTGTCGCCCCTCCAGGCGGCGGCTCGGCCGCCGCCTCTCGACGAAGTAATAGTGGTTCTCACCCTCGTCCTGCGCTTCGGCCACCCACGTCAGACCGGCATCGCGCAGCAACCGCTCATAGGTTTGCGCCCCGAGTGACTGCGACTGACGGCCGGTCATGGCATCCAGCCATTCGAGGGGCTCTTCAGGGGCCGTGAAGAGGAAACGCCCTCCGGGGTTGAGCGCGCCCGCCACCTTCCTGATGACAAGCGCTTGAGCTACTGGCTTGAGTAAGAACAGGAGCCCCCAGGCAAGCACACCATCGAAGGTCCGGTCGAAGAACTCAGACGCTTCGACCGTGTTTTGCTCGATCGGCACGCCCGGGAAGCGCTCGCGGAATGCAGCGACCATCGCCGATGATGCATCGACTGCGCAGGTCGCGAGGCCGGCCTCCTGCAGGATCCGCGTACTCGGCTCACCGGGGCCGGAGCCGAGGTCGAGGACTGTCGCACCCGGGGGAAAGGCTTGTGCCCATGCCCGGACGGTGGCGGCGCCTATCGCATCGCCTGCCAGGGGACGGGTGCCACGTCCAGCAACGTAAATGCTCGCGATCCCCTCATATCCATTGGAACCATCCTCGCTCATTGGAACCAGTCTGAGTGTCGACGAGAGTTGGGTTGCGGCCTGACGTCCAGCATCAGCGGCCCGGGCGCGCCCGAGAAGCTCGCGCGAAGACGAGGCGTGGACCGCAGGAGCGACGCGAAAGTCGATGAAGCCAGTGCGCCCGGGTCCGCTGCATGCGAGGTTCGGTTGCACCTGACGGAGCGCGGCCTTGCAGCCATCCAATCACCACGTAAGCCCAACGGCCTTTCTCATTGCATCTTCGAATGCCTGATCGTCGAGGCTTCTTCGCAAGCCCAAAATCATCTCAGCGTCCTGGCCGACCGGTACACGGAGCGGTGTCGCGGGGTCTTCGATTGCACTGGCGATGGCTAATGCGACAACTTCGGGTCCGGGTGGGCCGGTTGGCCCCGTCGTTTTGGTATCGGCTCCGGCCCACTGCTCCCACAGTCCGGCGTAGTCGGCTGGTCCCATATGAGGCTCGATCGCTTTCATGCCAGTAGCGATGTTTCCGGGCTCGATTAACACGCTGCGTATTCCAAAGTGACGGACTTCGTAGTGCAGTGATTCCGTCAAGGCTTCGAGCGCGAACTTGGAGGCGCTGTACGCTGCTCGGAGCGGCGATGAGACTCGGCCGTTCACACTCGATACATTCACGATGACGCCGGAACCCCGCTTTCGCCAGGCGGGCAAGACCCCCTGGATTACGCGCAACGCGCCGAGCGTGTTTGTCTCGAACATCTGTCGGAAACGATCAAGTGGATAGCCTTCCACCGGCCCTCCGCCAGATGTGATACCTGCGTTGTTGACGATTGCATCGAGCGGACCAACCTCTTCAAGGCACCGCGCCACGGAGTCATCGCTGGTGACATCGAGTACATGTGCCTGGATGCCTTCCAATCCACTCAACGCGGATACGTCGGTGGCGACGACTGAATGCCCTCGGTTGGCAAGCACCTGCGCCGTTGCCATTCCTATGCCGCGTGCCGCGCCTGTAATCAAAACCCTTAGCGCCTTTGACATTCGGAAGTCCTCTTGCGTGTCGTAGCTGGTCTTCTACGGTTTGTTCGCCAGCCACCGCACAAATCTGAGCGGAGCGTTTCAAGACGTTCACTGCTCAATCGAATGAAGTGCCCGGTTGAAGGGATGCCCGAGGATTCGCCCCTCGAGAAAATGCGACAGCGGCATCTGTGAAGGCGGATCTTACACGATGACGGATGTGGCGGCCAGGAAAACCGCGAAAAATCTATGGTGGCCAAAAAACCCTTAGAAAGCGGCCTGCAAAATTCCAGCAAAACCGTTGATTTTCACACGCAAAACCAACCTGGCCGGAATCCAGAGTTTTCGGCCGGTCGCCTATGTCCTGTTTTTACACGTATCTCGGCTGTACCCGAACTCAGAACACAGGTTCAATACCCGGCCCGGTAAGCAACACACTATCGGCTGTAGATGTCTACGGCCCGCCCTCCCCGGCAGGCTTCTGTCCCTGTTCACTCACCCCGGTCCGTTCAACTTTCGGGACCCGATAACCCCGACGCGCGCGGACGACAAAGTCCCTGCGTCTGACACTGACCGAGATCGCCCGGTAGCTGCCGTCATGCTGATCGTTGGTCGGGTAATAGGCGAGCATATACTGGTGGCGCAGCTCGTCGGCAATGAGCGCGAAGGCGCGCTCGGAATTTTCTATGCTCTCGGCCTGCAGGTGGCGCGCGCCGGACTGGTCGGCGAGCGAGCGGAGAAAGTTCGTGGCGATGCGGTAGCGCTCAAATTCAGCCCGCAGGCGGTCCTGCTGGCCGGGGACGAAAGGTGCGGCGAAGTAACGGCGCGGCAGCAGATACGGCGAAGTGGCCGTGCCACCGACGTTGCCCGTGTTGTACTGCACCGCGTAAACCAGCACGCCGGAGCGGGCAACCAGGTCGAGCGTACTCTCAGAGGTCGCCTGTCTGCTCCACGTGTCCACCCCGTCGCTGAAAATGACGATCGCCTTGCGCCCGCTGAGCGGCGCGAGCTTCTCGTTGATCGTGCGTGAGATTGCGTCGTAGACGGTGGTCAGGTAACTGCTTTTCACCGCGTTGATCGTCCGCTGCAACTGCCGGCGGTCGCTGGTGAAATCGCCGAGAAAACTGACCCGCTCGTCAAAGGTCACAATCAGCACGCGGTCCTGTGGCTGAAGCTGATTGACGAAGCTGCGCGCGGCCTTGCGGATCGTGCCCAGCAGCTCGCGCGTGCTGCGGCTCGTGTCAATCAGCAGGGCGACGTTAAAGGGGGCTTCGGTCGAGGAGAAAGACGCGATCTCCTGCGGCACGCCGTCTTCGCGCAGCCGGAAGTCACTCCTAGTCAGCCCCGTCACAAAACGCCCGTTAGCGTCAGTCACGATGACCGGGACGGGGATGAGCGCCGTGTCCACCTTGATCACATCCTGCTGCGGCCCCTGCTCACCTCCCCTGTTCTGTCCTGTATTCTGTGCCGGCACCTTCGGCACCGCCGCCAGCCAGAGCGCGGTCACCAGTGCCATCACCGGCCATGAAATTGCCGCCGCTCGTTTTCTCATCGGGTAACAGATGTTCCGGGGGTGGCGTAATAACCTTCCTTCGCGCGGATGGACAGGTTGGGAAGCCCCCGGGGCGGATTGACTTTGACCCTGATCTTACGCCACTTCCCGTCATGATTCAGGTTGGTCGGGACATAGCCGACGCTGTACTGGTGGCGCAGTTCGAGCGCGATCCGCGTCGTGGCGTCTTCGAGTTCCGCCGCCGAGCGCGGGAAGAAGGCCTTGCCGCCGGTCACCTGCGAAATCTCCTCGAGGATCCCCTGCCCCTGAATGTCGAGCGCGCCGCCCGAGCCGCCGCCCATTTCGACTATCCCGAGGGAATAAATCTGCACGCCGGCCTCGCGGAGCCGCTTGCGCAGTTCGCCGTAGGTGTAACGCGAGGAGTTGTCCTGCCCGTCGGAGATCAGCAGGATCGCCCGCTTCGGGTGGCGGCCCTGCCTGACTTTCTCGACGCCAAGGTAC
>DASRDU010000152.1:0-37015 GCA_035652435.1 Blastocatellia bacterium | reverse complement strand
AGTGCAGCATCGGGATGATCCTCCTGTTGGTGATTGAGTGGTCAACTCAACCACAGGAGATCTCCCGACTGCTGTCTCTTCGTCAACCCCGCCGCTCGTTTTCCTGATTTTTCAAAGATCCTTTTTCTTGAAAGCTATAGCAAGAAGAAAGTTTCATTTCGTCAAGCCCGGTGGGAATGAGTTGCTGCGTGACGATATTGAAAAGGCCGCAACAAATGCTCTGGCAGTAAAGGCAGGAACGATCAGCCCTCTCAGCCTTTCGCAACTCAAGGCGGATGATCCGAATGAAAAAGCAAAAGAAGCGATGCTCAAGGACTTTCGGCTGCTGGAAGCAGCCATCGCAACAGACAGAACGGTAATTTCACTGGATAACACCGTGCGCAATCTTTTCGCCGCCGCCGCTGAGAAGGTTGGTGAGATTGGAAACATCGTCTGGGTCAATCCCACTGAAACAGATCAGAACCCCATTGAATGGCTGGAAAAGGGGGCGAAACGGGAAAAGAAGCATTTGCTCGGTTATAAGCCATAGCCTGGAAACAAAGCCGGAAAACCTCCGCCTCTTTTGTGTTCCGTGTCTGTTAAGAAGCGTTACAGATTACCGTGAAAGTTTGACTATCAGAGTTCGGCTGCGTATCGTTTGCCCGCTCCCGGATCATAGAATTGAAAGCAGAGTCCCCACCCCTCCGGCATGCCCACAGGAACTGACACGAGACAATTGAAAATGGTCGCCATCGGCGGCGGCACCGGGCTGTCAACACTGCTCACCGGGCTGCGGCCGTACGTGGGGGCGGGGCGGCGCGCTGACGATCAGGCAAAACTGTTTCCTGAACTGGCGCCCGACGCGCCGCCGTCCGCCTCGCCGGTCATTTCCCTGACGGCGATCGTGACCGTCACAGATGACGGCAAAAGCTCCGGGCGGTTGCGCGAAGAGTTCGGGATTCTGCCGCCGGGTGACATCCGCAGCTGTCTGGTCGCGCTGGCCCGCGAGGATCGTTTCACATCAAGGCTGTTTCGGCACCGCTTCCGCAGTGACGGGCCGCTCGACGGGCATTCGCTCGGCAACCTGATTATCGTCGCGCTGACGCAGATGAATGGGAATTTCCTGAACGCCATCGAACAGGCCAGCCTGCTGCTCGGCTGTGGGGCGCGGGTGCTGCCTTCGACGCTCGATTCAGTTGACCTGCAGGCGGAAGTCGGCGGGGAAGTGGTGCGCGGACAGAGGGCGATCAAATCGCTCAGCGAGTCGCGGCGCCTGCCGATTCGCGGGCTTTCGCTCACGCCCGCCGACGCGCGCGCGCTGCCCGAAGCTGTGGAAGCGATCCTCGAAGCGGATCTGATCACGCTCGGCCCCGGCTCACTGTTCACGAGCGTGATTCCGAACCTGCTGGTCGGCGGGATCGCCGAAGCCATTGGCCGTTCGCGGGCGAAGAAAATTTACATCTGCAATGCGATGACCGAGGCCGATGAGACCGACTGCTTCACGGCTGAAGCTCATGTCGAAGAGCTGCTCAGGCACGGGCGCGGGCTGAGGCTCGATTTCGCGCTCTTCAACTCGACGCCGATCTCGGCGGAGATGCGCGAGCGGTACGCGGCTGAGAAGGCCGTCGCGCTGGAACCGCCCGCGGTAACGCACTCGGCCTCGGGCGGAGTCAGTTTCGTCACCCTGCCGCTCGCCTCCGAAGACCGCTTCGTCCGCCACGATCCAGTGAAATTAAGCCGGGCAATTTTCGAGCTGTATCACCTATAATACCTGCGTTCCCCTATAACTCGCCCCGACGATTCAATCCCTGATTCAGAGGACATGACTGTGAAAGAACCGGTAAATGTTTTGATTCTCGCCGCCGGCCTCGGCACGCGAATGAAGAGCGAGCAGGCCAAGGTCCTGCATAAACTCGGCGGTCAGCCAATGATCGCGCACGTGCTGCGCGCCGCCGCCGGGCTCGACCCTGAAAAAATCGTCGTCGTCGTCGGCCACCAGTCCGATAAAGTCGAAGCCGCCGCCCGCGCCTCGCTCAATCCCGGGATGGCCGAACGGCTGAGTTTTGTGATGCAAACCGAACAGCGCGGCACCGGCCACGCCGTGATGACCGCACGCGACGCTTTCAAAAACGCGCGCGGCTTGCTGGTCGTGCTTTATGGCGACGCGCCGCTCGTAAAAACCGAGACGCTCCGTAATCTGATTGAAGCACACCAGCAGGGCGGCAACGGCACGACGCTGCTGACCATCACGATGGAAAATCCGATGGCCTACGGTCGCATCGTCCGCGACGCGGAAGGCCGGTTTCAGCGGATCGTTGAGGAGAAAGACTGCACGCCGGCGGAGCGCGCCATCAAGGAAATCAATCCCGGGTTCTACTGCTTCGACATCCCCGCGCTCGTGCCGACGCTCGACCGCCTGACCACGCGCAACGCGCAGGGTGAGTATTACCTCACGGACGTGCCGGAGTTGATGCTCAAGGACGGGAAGACCGTCGGCGCAATCCCGCACGATGATTACGAAGAACTGCTGGGGGCCAACACCCGCGCGGAAGTCGCCGCGATCTGGAAGCGGCTGCGGCACGAGATCCTCGACCGCCTGATGGCCGAGGGCGTGACGATTGTTGACCCCGATTCGACCTACATTGACGCCGACGTGCGGATCGGTCGCGACACGGTCATCCATCCGCAGGTCATCATCGAAGGCAATTCGCGCATCGGCGGCAACTGCGAGATTCATTCGTGGTCACGCCTCGTCAACGTCGAAATCGGCGACGGGTGTACGGTGAATAATTCCTGCGTGATCGTGGACAGCAGGCTCACGGCAAGGAACTCTGTCGGCCCGTTCGCGCATCTGAGAATGCACGCCGAACTCGCCGAAGAGGCCGTGATCGGCAACTTCGTCGAGGTTAAGAAATCGAGGCTGGGCCGCAAGACGAAGTCCATGCATCTGACTTATCTGGGCGATGCGACGATTGGGGAGCGAGTCAATATTGGTGCTGGCACGGTGACGTGCAATTACGACGGGAAGAATAAGAATCCGACTTATATCGAAGACGATGTCAAGATCGGGTCGGATACGATGCTCGTCGCCCCGGTGCGGGTCGGGCGCGGTTCGGTGTCAGGCGCCGGATCGGTGATTGTTGAGGATGTTCCTGAAGACTCGCTGGTGGCAGGCGTACCGGCAAAGGTGAAGAAGAGGCTTAAGTAAAAGTGGGCCGCGTCCTGCGCGGCTGATGACTCTGGAGAGCAAAAATAATGTGCGGGATTGTTGGTTACGTTGGGAGTAAGCAGGTCGTGCCGGTCGTGATTGAAGGATTGCGGCGTCTGGAATATCGCGGCTACGACTCGGCGGGCATTGCCGTCGTGAACGGGGATGGCGAAATGCAGGTGCGGCGCGCGAGCGGCAAGCTGCGCAATCTGGAAGACGCGCTGGCCCGTGATCCGATTGAAGGTGATTACGGCCTCGGACATACGCGCTGGGCCACGCATGGCAGGCCGACCGAAGAGAACGCGCATCCGCACCGCGACAGTTCCGGCCACATCTGCGTGGTTCACAACGGCATCATCGAAAATTACCTCGAACTCAAACGCGAACTGCAAAAACAGGATCACCGCTTCCAGTCCGAAACCGACACCGAAGTCGTCGCCCACCTGATCGAACAGCATCTGCGCCAGAATCCGAAGCTCGGGCTGGAAGGCGCGTTCCGCGAAACGCTGAAAGAGATTCGTGGCATTTATGCGCTCGTGGCAATGTCAACCGATGAGCCTGAAAAGCTCGTCGCCGCACGACTCGGCCCGCCGGTCGTGATCGGGCTTGGCGAAGACGAATACTTCGTCGCGTCGGACATCCCCGCGATCCTGCCGCACACGCGCAACCTGTTTTTCCTGGGCGATAACGAAATGGCGGTGCTGACCCGCGCGGGCGTGCGCGTGACGGACGTTGCGGGCAGGGAGATCAAACCGAACGTTCAGCGAATCACTTGGGATCCGATTCAGGCGGAAAAAGGCGGCTTCAAGCATTTCATGCTCAAGGAAATTTACGAGCAGCCGCGGGCCGTGCGCGACACCACGCAGAATCGCGTCTCGCTCGACACGGGGCGCATCTTCCTTGATGAAATGCAGCTGACGCCCGAAGACTTCCGCGGTTTCACTGACATCAAAATCGCGGCCTGCGGCACCGCCTGGCACGCGGCGCTCGTGGCCAAATACCTGATCGAGGAACTCGCGCGCGTGCCGGTTGAGGTTGATTACGCCTCGGAGTTCCGCTACCGCAACCCGATCCTCAACCCGACGACGCTGATGATGGTGATTTCACAGTCGGGCGAGACGGCGGACACGCTCGCCGCGCTGCGCGAGGCAAAAGAGAAAGGCTGCCGGTCGCTCGCCATCTGCAACGTGCAGGGCGCGATGATCACGCGCGAGGCCGACGGCACGATTTACACGCACGCCGGGCCGGAAATCGGTGTCGCTTCGACAAAGGCTTTCACTTCACAGATGGTCGCGGCCTACCTGCTCGCGCTCTATCTCGGTCAGGAGCGCGGCGTGCTCGGCGAAGACAAATTGAAATGGCACACACAGCACCTTTCCGAACTGCCGGTGAAGCTCGAAAAGCTGCTCAACAACCCCAACACCGATTACGAGGAACTCTCCAGGGCCTTCGTGCTTTCGAGTGACTTCCTCTATCTCGGGCGCGGCATTAATTTCCCGATTGCGCTCGAAGGCGCGCTCAAGCTCAAGGAAATTTCCTACATTCACGCCGAAGGTTACGCCGCCGGAGAGATGAAGCACGGGCCGAACGCGCTGATTGATTCGCGTCTGCCGGTCGTCGTCATCAACACGCTCGACCCGGACGATGAAAAGTCGCGGCTGCGTTACGAGAAGACGCTCTCGAACATTCAGGAAGTCCGCGCCCGCGACGGCATCGTGGTCGCCGTCGTGACCGAAGGCGACACGGACACCCGCGAATCGGCCAGTTACACGATTGAGGTGCCGTCTTCGAGCGAACTGCTCTCGCCGGTTCTGTCAGCCGTGCCGCTGCAACTGATGGCCTATCATATCGCGGTCAGAAGGGGCTGCGACGTGGATCAGCCGCGCAACTTGGCGAAGTCGGTCACGGTTGAATAGGACAACGGACATCTGATCCTGATCTATACATATGCAGGGACGAATTATAAAGGGCGTCGTCAGGGCCGGGTTGGTAGCGGTACTGCCTTTGCTGGTTGCAATGATCGCAACAGCACAAACGGGAACGATCACCAGATCACTAATCGATCCCAGGGGCGCGGCGGTCCCGAATGCAAAGGTAAGAGCCGAGCTTAAAGGTCAGGCCGCCAAGCCCGGCGGCCTGACCTTTAAGGCTGTAAGCAATGCTGAAGGGAGATTTACGATTTCGACCCTGCCTGTCGGCACATACGAAATACAAGTTGAGGCCGATGGATTTGAGCATAAATTCAGGCAGGTTCGCATTGCCGAATCACAGACAATCACGCTTGATCTTCAGCTCACCGTTGTCACCGCCTGTGGTGAGTCCGGGGGCGCTGACATTGAACTTACTGATAGTGATAAAGCGGAGATTATCGGCCAGATGCTGGATCACGTTTTGCGGGATCAGAGGGAGAACGGAAAACAGATCCTTCTTTCAACCAGGAGCATCAAGGCTGATTGGGTTCGGCGTCTCCCAGGACGTGAGATCATAATTCTCCCCTTCCAGAAGATTGTGGAGAAGGCCCGCCCAGGAGAAGTCCTCTTCTACTATTTCTTCTCTGAATTTGAAATCCATGGGGACTGCGTCGCGATTTCCTTCGTTGAGGATGGATTTACTGTCGTTGATGGCTTCACACAGGGCTGCGGCCTGTGCGGCAGCGGAGCTACATACGTTTTTCATAAAATATCCGGCAAATGGGTCGGGAAGCAATTCAGCGGCTGGATTTCATAAGGATAATCTTCACAATCGCAAGTGCTACAGGTCAACCGCGCGACCTCGCAGAATCTTTGGTCGAGGAGTGAGTGGCCTGCTTCAGACCTCGTTCACCGGTTCCGGCAATCGCCTGAGAGCAGTGGATTCCGTCTCATTAAAGTAGTACGCTACCGCCGGTCAGAAATACGCACTCTCCATTATTTCAACCACATTCGCGGGAGTCTGAAAATGGCAAAGCATCCCTCGCGCCTTCGCGCCCTGCTGACGCTGGCAGGCGTTTTAGTTCCGGCCCTGATTCTGGTCGGGCAACTCACCGCACAGCAGCCCCTGCCGCCTTACGACGAGGAGCAGGTCGTTCGGAATCTGACGGGCCAGTTGCAACTCGACGCTCAGCAGGTCACCAGGTTGCGTGAAATCCTCAAGGCTCATCGCCCGCAGTTCGAGCGGCTGCAGGAACAGTCCCGCGGCGTCCCCAGCAATGGTCTCAGACCGGAGGAACTGCGCGCCGCTTTCGAGCGCGAGCGCCGCGCGGTGGCCGATGAACTGATGCCCGCGCTCTCTCAGGAGCAGCAGGCGAGACTGAAGTCAGTACTCGCGGCGCCACCCCCGCTGGTTTCAATGATCGCGCCGCTCAAGCCGCGGCTGCCTGATCCACCACTCGCGACTGGCGAACGACTGATCACGCCTGTCCGGGCAATGAATACAGCCCGGGCACGGCACGCGGCACCGTCTGCGGCCTCACCCGCGCTGACTGAAGATCAGAAGATTCTGCACCTGCTCAACCGCGCCGGATTCGGGCCGCGGCCGGGCGACATCGAGCGGGTGCGTCGGATCGGCATCGAACGTTACCTTGACGAGCAGCTCCACCCCGAAAATATCGCGGATGATTTCATTACCACTCCGCTCGCAACGCTCGGCACACTGCAACAAAGTACACCGGAGCTGGTGCAGGCATTCGCGCCTCCGCCACCGATGCCAAGGCCAACACCCACGCCTGTGCCGACGGCTCAGAAGGCCGATGACGCTATGGCCAAAGAACAGGCCCAGCCCAAGGCGCCGACGCCGACGCCGACGCCGCCCAGACCGCTGCGCAATCCGCAACAGCCGGTGCTGGAATTGCAGCAGGCCCGACTGCTGCGCGCCGCTTTCAGCGAGCGGCAGTTGCAGGAAGTGATGACCGACTTCTGGTTCAATCACTTCAACGTTTTTGCCGGCAAGGATATTGACCGCTGGCTCGTCACCTCTTACGAACGCGACGTGATCCGGCCCCACGCGCTCGGCAAATTCAAAGACCTGCTCGCGGCCACGGCCGAGAGTCCGGCGATG
Source organism: Blastocatellia bacterium (assembly GCA_035652435.1). Taxonomy (GTDB): domain Bacteria; phylum Acidobacteriota; class Blastocatellia; order RBC074; family RBC074; genus DASRDU01. Next base: position 29,793 of record DASRDU010000152.1, on the reverse strand, counting down.
CTCTATTACCTGGATAATCATCTGAGCAGGGCCGAGAACGCACAGCCGCCACGCCTTGACCCGCCGCGACCGGGAGGAGGAGCACAGCCAAAACCTGGCAATGCTCCGCCCGCCCAGCCACCCCAGCGCCGGCCCGGGCTGAACGAGAATTACGGGCGCGAGTTGATGGAACTGCACACGCTCAGCGTGGACGGGGGCTACACGCAGCAGGACGTGATCGAGGTCGCGCGCTGCTTCACGGGCTGGGCGATTGAGGCGCCGCCGAATTACGGCTTCGTGTTCCGCCCCTGGTGGCACGACCGCAATGAAAAAACCGTCCTCGGCACGCGCATCCCGGCGGGCGGCGGGATGGAAGACGGGTTACGCGTGATTTACCTGCTGGCCCACCACCCGTCAACCGCGCGCTTCATCGCCCGCAAGCTCTGCCAGCGTTTCGTGGCCGACGACCCGCCCGTCGCACTGGTCAACCGCGTGGCCGGAGTCTTCACGAAAACCGACGGCGACATTCGCGAAGTGGTGCGCGCGATTCTGACTTCGCCGGAATTTTACTCGCCGAAGTATTACCAGACGAAGATCAAATCCCCGCTCGAACTGATCGCCTCATCGCTGCGGGCGTCCGGCGCAAACACCGATGGTTATCAGCCGATTCTGCAATGGATGGCGCGCCTCGGCGGGCCGCTTTATCAGTGCGTGCCGCCGACCGGTTACTCGGAAGAATCGGCGCGCTGGCTCAACACCGGGACGCTGCTTGAGCGGCTGAATTTCGCCATCGCTCTCGTGCAGAACCGCATCCCCGGGACGCGCGTTGACGCCGGCCGGTTTCTGAACGATGCGATGGTTGCCGATCAGAATGAAATGCTGAATCGCCTGATCGCGCTGCTCGTTCACAGCGACGTGTCGGCGGAGACCCGCACGGCGTTGCGCCGCCTGCTGGGTGAGTCGCAGGGGCAGGTGGTGCCCGCAAAATTCGATGACCGCGCGGCGCGCAAAGGCACTGAGCAACTGATGACCCAGGCAGTGACGCTGATCCTTGGGTCGCATGAATTCCAGATGAAATGAAAACTATCAGGAGTTGATCACAGGAAAGATTTATGAGCATTGACCGACGCGACTTCATGAAATTCAGCGCGCTCTCCGCCTTCGCGCTGCCCCTCGGTCAACAGAAGGAATTGCCGAAGCCCATCGCCGAACTCAAACCGATGACCGGCGGGGCGAAACCGATCACCCGTGATGAGTATCTGCAACGTCAGGAAACGGCGCGCCGCTGCATGCACGAAGCAGGGATTGACGCCGTCCTGCTCGCCGGCGGATCAAGCCTGTTTTATTTCACCGGGGCGCGCTGGGGGACGAGCGAGCGGATGTTCGCCATGATCTTCCCCGCGAAAGGCGAGCCGGGCTGGGTCACGCCCGCCTTTGAAAAGGGCCGCGCCCTTGAGCAGATCAAATTCGGCAGCGACGTCCGCACCTGGGAAGAGGACGAGAGCCCGTACCAGCTGGCCGCTTCAATCCTCAGGGATCGTGGCATTGTCGCGGGCCACCTGGGCGTCGAAGAGACGGTTGATTTCCGCTTTTCGGACGGCGTAGCGAAGGCGGCGCCGGCCCTGAAGATCACGAGCGCCGACCCAGTCACGGCGCGCTGCCGCCGCGTCAAATCATCGCATGAAATCGAACTGATCCGCCTCGCCAATCAGATCACGCTCAGGGCATTCGAGGCCGCCGTCATGACGCTGCGCGAAGGCATAACTCATTATGAACTGGGCGCGAACATCGCCGCCGCCCATCAGAAGCTCGGCATTCAGGGAGGTGCGCTCGTGCTGTTCGGCGAGCATTCGGCTTCGCCGCACGGCACCGTCACGCCGCAAAAACTTCGCGAAGGGGACATCGTGCTGATTGACGGCGGGGGCAGTGTTGAGGGTTATAGCTCGGACATCACGCGCACGACCGTCTTCGGCAAGCCTTCTGACCGCCAGCTCCGCGTCTGGGAGATCGAACACCGCGCGCAGGCCGCGGCGCTCAGGGCCGCGCGCGCCGGCGCGGCGTGCGAAGACGTCGATGCGGCAGCGCGCAAGGTAATAGTGGATGCCGGCTTCGGCCCCGGCTACAAATATTTCACGCACCGCGTCGGGCACGGCATCGGGCTGGACGGGCACGAGTGGACTTATCTGGTGCGCGGCAACAAAACGAAGCTCGAACCCGGCATGACCTTCAGCAACGAGCCGGGCATCTACATCCCGGGCGAATTCGGCGTGCGCCTCGAAGACATCATGGTGATCACCGAAAACGGCGCGGAACTGATGACCGGTCAGGCAGCATCAATCACCCATCCTTTCATTTCGATGCCGGGTTCTGAACGGGCAGTAAGCAACTGACAGGCTGCGGCAGGAAGCGGGTAGCGTAAATCTCAGGCCGCGGATTCTCTCAGGCGAATGATTGCCGTGTGCCTGATCCGTGCGACCGCCCGCGAGTCTCCGGCGAACATCCCCAGATCAAGCACCGCGAATTCGTGGCCGCGCTTTTCATAGACTTCAGCAACCCTCCCGCGCAGCGACAGCGTTTCGCCGTCAAGCGGCAGCGAGTAATGCTGCACTTCACTCGCGGTGTGAACCCACGGGCCGAGCGCGACGTTGTCTGCCAGAATGTGATTGGCCTCGGCCACCAGAAAAGCAGGGTGACATATCGCTCCGGGGCCGCGATAAATCGGCAGCGTGTCGCACACGTCTTTTACAAACCCCGCTTCGATCCCGGCCAGATCGAGTTGCAGCTTGCGCGAGCCGAGAATCAGGCCGACGGGAAGGTTTGCGAGAGATGCCTGCGGGCATTTGGCAAAGTCGGGCAGGGCGCGTTCGGGGTAATCGGCAGGATCAGGTTCTGAGTGCGAAGGCGGGAGACCTGCCTCTGCGACCGCGCACAGCGTCCCGGCGGGGTTGAAAAGCTCGAGGGCAATGCTGACCGGATCAGTGCCCGTCACTTTACCGCGCACACAGACCGTCTCGCCGTCGTAAACGGGCTTCAGAAACTTCGCCGCCATCGCGCCGCGCTCCAGCCATTCGCGCCCGAGCGCCTCGACTACCGGTCGCGTCAGGTAAGCGTAGTTGCCGACGCCGGGGACGAGCCCGCCCGAGAAGCCATAGAGCGCGGCCACCTCATCGCTGTGAATCCGGTTGTCAGAAGCCGTCGCGTAATTCCTGGCAGTGACGTAAGAGGGAGGCAGTTCAGGTCCGGGTGTCAGAATATTCATACGCGGTCAGAATGAATCATGACCAGACGACGGCGCAAGTGATAAGGCCATGATTGGTCAGCTAATGTGCTAAAGTCCGGCTGGCGGTCAATCGTTTCGGCCTTATCACTTCCCGACTTCAGATGGATCGGATGACAGGTTGCATTATTGGCGGGGCAATCGGCGATGCCTTTGGCGGCGCGTACGAAGGCCAGCCACCGTCGGTTGAAATTTCTGACGCCCGTCAGTGGAAGCTGTCAGATGACACGCAACTGACGCTGGCGACGTGTGAAGCCATCACGCAATCCGGCGGCATCGTAGAGCCATCAGTCATTGCCGCCCGTTTTGCCGACTGGCACCGGCAAGCCTGCATCAGCGGGATGGGGGCCAGCACGCTCAAGGCGCTCTCCGAGCTTGTTCACGGCGGTCATTGGGCTCTGGTCGGAAGAAAGGGAGACAGGGCGGCCGGCAACGGCGCGGCGATGCGGATCGCGCCGCTGGCTTTCTGCCTTGATCCCGGCGACGCAAAGGGCAGGCAGACGATCCGCGATGTCAGCCGCATCACGCATCACCACGAGGAAGCTTATGCCGGTGCGCTCGCCGTTGCCGTAGCTGTGCGGGCGGCATGGGACGGCACATGGGACGGAGAGCGCAGCCTGATGGGAATCGTCATTGAAGCTTTGCCGGATACTCAGGTACGTGATCGTATGATTGAGTTAAGACAGGCAGGCGAAACGCTTGCGCTGCCCGAAACTGGTCGTCGCTTCGGCTGCTCCGGCTACGTGGTTGACTCCGTCCCTTTCGCCATCTGTGGCGCGCAGCGGGTTCTGAATCTCGGGTTCCGGCAGATGATGTGCGAACTGATCGTGGCAGGCGGTGACACTGATACCAATGCCTCAATTGCCGGGCAGATCGCAGGGACTTTGCTCGGGCGCGACGCCCTGCCGGAAGGAATGGTGGGGCGATTACCGGAACGTGAATTCATCGAGCGCGTCGCCCGTGATTTTGCGCAGACGGTGATATGATTTTGCCGCAATGACGACCACTGTTCTGACCGAGTCTCCGCAGCAGGCGGCACATTTCATCCGCGAAGGCGAAGTCGTTGCCTTCCCGACTGAAACCGTTTACGGCCTCGGCGCGAATCTTTTTGACGAGGCCGCGATCCGTAAAATCTTCGCCTCCAAGGGGCGCCCGGCTGACAACCCGCTGATTGCTCACGTGGCCGATTTGTCTCAGCTGCGGCTCGTCGCGCGCGATGTGACCCGGGCCGCGCAGAAGTTCATCGCCGCATTCTTCCCCGGCCCGCTGACCGTCCTGCTTCCCAAAAGCGAAAGAGTGCCGCTGCTCGCCACTGCCGGGCTTGAAACGGTCGGCGTGCGCATACCGCGTCACCCGGTCGCGCGCGAATTCCTCAGCGCCTGTGGTGTGCCTGTCGCCGCGCCTTCAGCCAATCTTTCGGGTAGGCCGAGTCCGACAACCTGGGAGACGGTCCAGGCTGATCTCGATGGTCGCATCAGTTGTATTCTCAAAGGTGATCAGACGGAAGTCGGGCTGGAATCAACGGTCGTGGATTGCACGGGCGTTGTGCCGGTGGTACTGCGCGCAGGTGCGATCACGCTGGAACGGTTGCGCGAGGTGATCCCGGAAACACGCCTTTCAGAAGGCGGCGCCGGAGAGCTACCCAAAAGCCCGGGGCTGAAGTATCGTCATTACGCGCCGCAGGCCGGAGTCGTTTTAGTTGCACAACCGCACGAAGCATCGCCGGCAGCGAATGCCGCTTACATTGGAATCGGAGCGCACCCGCAGGCCGCCTCGTTCGGTCGGCACCGGGCTTGCGACAGCGTTGAGGATTATGCCCGTGCGCTCTTCCTGTTCTTCCGTCAGTGTGACGCCGCCGGGATTGGATTGATCTACTGTCAGGCGGTCACGGAAGCCGGTCTCGGTCTGGCGCTGATGGACAGAATCAGGCGCGCGGCAGAAAAACACGAATGGTAAAATCATCCCCGGGATTATTATGAGACATCCGGCTTTGCTTGATCGCAATCGGGCGGCGCTCGCAGTGATTGACATGCAGGAGGGCTTTCGCCCGATGATCGCCGGCTTTGGCGAAGTGGCTGCGCGCATCGCCCTGATGACGGAGAGCTGTCATACCCTGGGCGTGCCGGTTGTCGTGACGGAGCAGTATCCGAAGGGGCTTGGCCATACGGCGAGCGAGATTGCCGCCACGCTGCCTGCCGGGCTGACTCCGGTTGAGAAGAAGTGTTTTTCGTCCTGCGGCGTGCAGGATTTCGACCTCTGGTTGCGCGAACGTCACGTCGAGCAGGTGATGCTCTGCGGCATCGAAGCGCACATCTGCGTCAGCCAGACGGCGCACGACCTGCTCCAGCTCGGCTACCAGGTTCATGTCATCAGTGACGCGGTTGCGACGCGCCTTCCGCACAACCGCGAAGTCGCAATCAACAAAATGTCACGCGCCGGGGTGATTGTTTCTTCAGTCGAGATGTCGCTGTTCGAGCTGCTGCGGACGGCGGAGGCGGCGGAATTCAAGACGATTCAGCGGCTGGTGATGAGGCAGACCTGAAATGAGGGGAAAATCAAAAACCCCGATGAGCGCAGGCGTTCATCGGGGTTTTCGGTAAGCTGTTGGAATTGACTTAGCGGGCAGCTTTTGCTCGGGAAGTCATCCGTGCAATGGGCTGACCTGCTAGGTCTCAGCCACCTCACTGTGTTCTAAACTCATATTTTTTAGACCACCTCCTTTCTCAGTGTTAAGCTGAATCCTACAGGCAATTCACCAGAGCGTCAATCACTTTTTTTTGAGGCACGAAGCGGGGAAGATGAACAGGGAAGAAGCCCGTCGCCGGTTTGCTGAGATGGTGGCGCGCCCGGAAAGTGAAATCGAACTTGACCGCGCGGCGCTGCTCATCGCGGCGGAAGAGTATCCGCGCCTCAATGTGGAAAGATACCTCGCGCAGCTTGACCACTTCGCCGGGGAGCTGCGCGGGCTGCACGAGTCACAATCCGACCCGCTGCTGCGGCTGCTCAGCCTGAGTGACTACCTCTTCAACCAGCTCGGCTTTCACGGGAACACCAAAGATTACTACGACGCGCGCAACAGCTTTCTGAACGACGTGATTGACCGCCGCACCGGCATCCCGATCACGCTCGCGGTCGTTTACATCGAAGTCGCGCGCAGGCTTTCATTGCCGGTCTCGGGCGTCGGGATGCCCGGGCATTTCCTGGCCAGATACTCGGACGGTGAGCGCGACATAATTCTTGACCCCTTCCGCGAGGGGCGCATTCTCTCGGTCGAAAAATGTCAGGAGATGTTTGAAGAGATGTACGGCGACACGATCGGCTTTCAGCCGGGCTTCCTCAGCGGGGTCTCGAAAAAACAGATCCTCGCGCGGATGCTGAATAACCTGAAAGGCATTTACGCCCGCGTGCCGGATCACCACCGGATGCTTACGGTGATCGAACGCGCGCTGCTCGTCAATCCCGGAGCGGCCACGGAAATTCGGGATCGCGGCCTGGCTTACGCGAGTCTCGGGCGCCGGAGAGAAGCGCTCGCCGATCTGAGGGCATACCTGCGCCGAATGCCACAGGCTGAAGATGCGGATGAGGTCAAAGAAAAAATCACCGAGTTGCGCCGGGAACAGGCGCAACTGAACTGATGGCGGTAAGCGGGATTCAGGACTGAGGGAAGGGACCGGCAGACGGTCAGAGAGGCCGGGGAGTCATCAATGCTTCCGGCCTCTGCCACCTAGTCGCCATCACTTCGCCGCGAGCGCGTTGACGTGGCTGGTCAGGCGTGATTTGTGGCGGGCCGCTGCGTTGCGGTGCAGTACGCCTTTCTGAATCGCCTTATCAATCACTGAAATCGTGACGGGCAGCAGCGTCTTTGCGGTCTCGGCATCGCCCGATTCGATGGCCGCGCGCAATTTTTTGACTTCGGTGCGCAGGCGGCTGCGGCCGGCGGCGTTGATGGCGTTGCGGCGCGCATTCTGGCGGTCGCGCTTCTCGGCGGATTTATGATTCGGCATTACCTGATACTCTCCCTGAATAACTGATTCACGCAAGTGACAGATGGCTCATGGGCGAAATCTGCGCCCATTCGCAAAGCAGTGAGTATATTGACTGCCGCCGCAAACTGTCAAGTTGCGCACTGGCGTCAAAAACCGTATCATCCGCCCGACGGCCCCGCCCATTACCCCCGAAGAGGTTTTTCAGCTTGATCGGATCTCTGCTCCTGCTTTCACTCGCCGGCAACGCGCTCGCGCTTTTCTACGCGTGGACGCAGCGCGTCGCGCGTCGCGAATCTGAGCGGCGCAACGAAGCCGAGCAGGCCATCCTGCGCGTCGCGCTGCTCGCGCGCGGCCACGTGACGGCGGTCGAAGTCTCCGCGCGTTCGCGGCTCCCGCTCGCGCTGATCGAAGCAACTTTGCATGAAATGTTCACGGCGAACCAGTGCCTGAGCGACGTGGAAGCGGACGGGCGCGCCGTTTACGTCTTCCCTCAGTTCGATGACGCCCCGCTGCGCCGCGAGGCGACCGAGCGCGAAATCCTGCGGCTGGCGAGCATCCACAACGGCACCCTGTCAATTGAGCAGGTGGCTCTGGCAACCGACCTGACCATCGCCGAAGCGCGCCATTTCCTGTCTGACCTGGCTGACCGTGACGTCTGCACTTCCATCAGCCCTTCAGGCGACCGGTTCCGCTTTCAGGGGCTGATGAGGTCAACAGCGCGCACTACCAGAGTGAACTGACTTCCTCCCCGGACCATCCTCCGCCGGCGGATTCCACAATTCCGGCTTTCTCTCAAATTCCTGCAAGAACAATTTCCCCCCGCGTTCATCCGGCAACAGGCCCGTGTGACAAGGCCTGACGTAACAAAACAAACCTGAAAGCACAGACCGGCGGCCCCGTGCCGAAAAGATTTCGTCTGCCTGCTTTCAATCGGCGTTTGCTGGGGGAAGCGAAATTACACCACCCGTACTCTCGTACCCGAAGGAGGCCACCATGAATCGCCGATGGACTATTACTCTCACCCTGTTTCTGCTGGCTGCATTTGTGATCGAAATCGCCGCCCTGACTTTCCAGACTTCTTCCGCCGCGGGCATCACGTGGCGCGTCAATGAAGCCGCGACGAGGTTCCTGCTCCGGAAAGAGAAAACAGAAGTGCTGCTGGCCATCGAAAACTCCGCAACCGCCCCGACGAGCGCCCGCATCAGGCTGGAACTGATTGACCCGCAGGACAACGTTCGCGCGATGGGGATGCAGGAAATTCAATTCCGGCCCGGCCCGGACGTGGCCACATTGGCGCTGACAAAAACAGGTAACAGGGATTTTGACCAGAAGGATCTGATCTGGTACCGGCTGCGGTATCAGGTCAGCCCGCTCGATGCTTCTGGTAAGGAAACCGCGGCGGTCTCCGGCCTCATCTCGCTCTCTGAAATCGCGCCGGACATTTTCTACCTGCGGGTTTCGGTGCCCGAGGAAGTCGGCAGGGAATTGAAGTATCCGATTCGCGTTCGCGCGCTGCATCCGCTGACCGGACGCGCGGTCGGCGGCGTGAATGTTCAGGCGCAGATGTCTTACGAGCAGGCTGATAAAGAGCGCGAACTGAAAGCGTCGGGCGTCACGAATGCGAACGGCGAGGCTCTGCTTGAATTCAAACTGCCGGAACAGCTCAGGGCCGACGAGGCGGAGCTTAAAGTCATGGCGCGGCACGACGGCTTTTATCAGGAAGCAAATGAGAATGTTGATTTCCTGTATCCGAATCAGGTTCTGGTCAGCACCGACAAGCCGCTCTATCAGCCGGGACAGACGCTGCACGTTCGCGTGCTGGGGCTCGATCAGAACAGCCGGGCATGGGCCGGTACGGACGGTACGCTCAAGGTTCGCGACCCGGAAGGCAGCTACATTTTCCGCACTGGGTTCAAAACTTCCCGCTTCGGCGTGGCGAGCGTTGACTGGCCGATTTCGGATAACGCGAGGCTGGGCGAATACTACATCGAAACCTGGCTGGGCGAGGAAGGCCCGCGCAACGCGCCCGGCGGCGTGTCATTCAAAATCAGCCGCTACGACCTGCCCAACTTCGTCGTCAACGTCAAACCTGACCGCGGCTATTACCTCGCAGGACAGAATGCCGAAGTCGAGGTGCGCGCCGATTACCTGTTCGGCCAGCCCGTCAGGCGCGGCAGGGTGCGGGTCGTGCGCGAGACCGAGCGCCGGTGGAATTACCGCGAGCAGAAGTGGGAGACCGAAGAGGGCGAGAAGTGCGAAGGCGCGCTTGACGACGAAGGCCGCTTCGTCGCCCACATCAACCTGGCGGAAGAACACAAGGACTTCAAGCCCGGCTCTTACTCGCGCTTCCGCGATCTGCGGTATGCGGCTTACCTCACCGATCAGACCACGGGCCGGACCGAACAGCGCCGCTTCGACCTGCGCATCACCAGAGACCCGATTCACGTTTACCTGATCCAGCGCGGCGCGACGCACGAGGGTCTGCCGTTGCAGTTTTACGTCTCGGCCTTTTACGCCGACGGCGCCCCGGCGCGGTGCGAAGTCGCAATCAATCAGCTTCCCGATGATAACGATGATGAAGAAGAAAACGAGACGCGGGCGAGGCAGAAGGCGCTGAGCGAGGATTTCAGTCAGCCGCTCGTGACCGTCAGAACCAATCGCTACGGCGTCGCCAAAGTCCCCGCGCTCGCCGTCAGGCAAACGGAAGATCAGGAGAAGCTGCGCGTCAGACTGACGGCGCGCGACGAACAGGGGCGATCAGGGCTTCACGTTCACGATTACTGGGAACACGCCTCGACCGCCGTTCGCGTCGAAACCGACAAGGCGCTTTACCGCGCGGGCGAACCCGTCACCGCCCGGATCACCACGAGCGCGCCGAACATCGACCTGACAGTTGACCTGCTCCGCGGCAGCCGGCTGCTCGCGACGCGCACGCTGCAGGCGAATGACGGGCGCGCTGAAATCACTTTCCCGTTCAATCAGGAATTCCACGACGGGCTGATGGTCGTGGCTTACCCCGCCTTCGGAGAAAGCAGCGATGTTTACAACTCGACGGGCTGGGCGAAGGTTCTTTACCCGCGCGACCGCGGACTGAAACTTGACGTGCAACTCGGCCAGGCGTCGTACCGCCCCGGTGAAGAGGCGCGGGCCGAATTGCGCGTGCGGATGCCAGACGGGCGGCCGTCGGAAAGCGCGCTCGGCGTGGTGGTCTTCGACAAAGCCATCGAGGAGCGCGCCCGCACCGAGCAGGAATTCAGGGGCCGGGGCTTCGGTTTTTACGACTGCTTCCGCGGACTGCTCGGCGAAGGCGAGAGCCTCGCCGGCGTCACGCTCAAAGACCTTGACCGCCTTGACCTGTCAAAAACGCTGCCCGATGGGCTGGAAGTGGTCGCCGAGGTTCTGCTCAACCAGCAGTATTACGGCTATTACCGCCCGCACTTTTTCGGCGGCGATGAGTTCAAAACTGATGCCGGCGAGGTTTTCAGCCGCGCGATCTCGGCGCAGCTCAGGCCGGTCGAAAGCGCGCTCGAATCGCAGTACGGGCTGAAGTCGGTTTACCCGACCGATGAAGCCACGCTGCGGCGACAGATGCTGCTGGCCGAAGTTGATTATGATGAGCTGCGCGATCCGTGGGGCACGCCTTTCCGCGCGAAATTTTCCGTCGAAACGGTCAGCGACGTATTTGAACTGCTCTGCGCCGGGCCGGACAAACGGTTCGGCACCGCCGACGATTTCACCGCGCTCAGAAAGTCGTGGCAATACTTCAGCCACCAGGCGAGGGCGATTGCGCGGACGGTCGAGAATTACCACGCGCGCACCGGCGGCTTCATCCGCGACCGCGAAACGCTCAGGCGCGAGCTGTTGTTCTGTGAGGGGGTTGACGTTGACGCGCTGCGGGACCGCTGGGGGCAGCCGTACAGGCTCGTCTTCGCCACCGAGGGCGCGAACTTTTCGATCAGGGTCACGAGCGGCGGGCCGAACGGCCGCTTTGAAAACGAGCAGGAGCGGCGCCGGCACGGGTCCGATGACTTTCAGGTCTCGGCCTGTCTGATTGATTACACCGCCGAGGCGAAAGCACTGATCAATCACGCCCTGACAGCGCACTTCAACCAGACAAAACTGCTCCCGCAGAGCGAAAGCGATCTGCGCGCCGCGCTCAGCCGCGCCGGGGTTGATTTCGACCGGTTGCGGGACGGCTGGGGCAATCGCTATTACGCCACCTTCAAAACCACTTCGCAGTATTACGACCGCGTGACGATGCTCAATCGGGCGCAGTACGGCGAAAAGCCAAAGCCGAAAACCGAAGTCACTCCGGTCACGCAGCAGGTCATTCACATCACCATTCGCGGCGTCGGCGCGGATGGCAAGGCAGGAACTTACGATGACTTCGACGTGACCGTGTTTTCGCGTGTCGTCGGCGAACAGTCAGCACAGCAGATCGCCGAGAAAGTCGTTACTCAGTCGAAACCGAAGACCGTCAGCTACTCGGGCGACGGCGGCGCGATTGCCGGAAAGGTCACTGACGCCACGGGCGCAATCGTTGCCAACGCGACCGTGACGGCAAAGCATCTCGCCAGCGAAGCGAGTTGGGAAATAAAAACCACTGTTGAAGGCAGCTATCTGCTCAGCGGCCTTGCGCCGGGAGTTTATGAGGTCCGTTTTGACGCCCAGGGTTTCAAGTCCACGGTCATCGGCGGCGTGGCAGTTTATTCCTCGAAACTGACGAAAGTTGACGCCACGCTTGACGTGGGCAGTGTGACTGAAACGGTCATGGTTACAGCTGATGCTTCGCATGTGGTGGAGACGTCGAGCGCCGCCGTGGCCTCTGTTGTGGAGGTCAAATCTGTAACGTCATCACCTGCTCAAATCGCGACTCCGCGTTTGCGCGAATACTTCCCAGAAACGCTGCTCTGGCAGCCGCTGCTTGAAACCGACAGGCAGGGCCGCGCGCAGTTGAAATTCAAACTCGCCGACAACATCACGACGTGGAAGTTATCGGTGGTGGGCTCGACCGTTGACGGCGAAATCGGGATTGCGGAAAAGGAGTTCCGCGCCTTCCAGCCATTCTTCGCCGAACACGACCCGCCGAAAGTCCTGACCGAAGGGGATGAGATTGCGCTGCCGGTGGTGCTGCGCAACTACCTCGACAAAACTCAGACGGTAAACGCGGAGATCAAACCCGAAAGCTGGTTTGAACTGCTCGGGCCCGCGCGCAAACGAGTTGACGTGAAAGCCGGTGACGCCGGACAGGTGATCTTTGACTTCCGCACGACGGCTTCGGTCAGAGAGGGGAAACAGCGCGTCACGGCTTTAGGCTCCGACGCGAGCGACGCCATCGAAAAAGCCGTCAGCGTTCATCCGGACGGCGAAGAGATCACGCAGACGACGAGCGACGTTTTCGGCAACGCCGCGGCGGTGAATGTCAGCATTCCTGACGAGGCCATCAGAGGCTCGGCGCGGGCCGAGTTGAAGATTTATCCGAACCTGATGGCGCATGCGCTGGAAGGCATCGAAGGCATCCTGCAAAGGCCCTACGGGTGCGCCGAGCAAACGATCTCTTCGACTTACCCGAACGTCATGGTGCTGCGTTACCTCGAAGGCCGGCAGGAGAACCTGACCGAACCGATGAAGAAGGTCGTCGAGAAGGCGCGGCGTTACGCGCAGGCCGGTTATGACCGGTTGCTGGGCTACCGCGCCGAAAACGGCGGCTTCGGCTACTGGGGCCGGGGCGAAGCTGATCTGGCGCTGACGGCTTACGCGCTGCGATTTCTGAACGACGCGAGCGATTTCGTCGAGGTTGACGCGGGCGTGATCGAAGGCGCACGCAGATTCCTGATCAGCCAGCAGCAACTCGATGGCCGCTGGCTGCCGCGTTACTGGAGCAAAGAGGAGGACGCGAGACGGACGGCTTTGAATACGGCCTTCATCACCCGCGTGCTGGCGATGGAGAAAGCAAAAACGGTGACCGGTGAGAAGGCCTTCGCCGCCGCCCTCGGCCGCGCCCTCGATTACCTGTCAAAGCGCGTCGAAGAGATTGACGAGCCTTACCTGATCGCTTCGTATGCGCTGGCCGCGACGGATGCGGGCGAAGGGGCGGGCGCGGCCAGGGCGGTTGCAAAACTGCGCACGCTGGCCCGCGAGGAGGCCGGAACAAACTACTGGAACCTGGAGTCGAATACACCGTTCTACGGGTGGGGGCTGGCCGGGCGAATTGAGACGACGGCGCTGGTGGTGAAGGCACTCAGGGCCGGCGGGGCGACGCGGCGGCAGGGTGAAGCGGCAGAAGGTGATGAGCTGGTGAATCACGGCCTGCTCTTCCTGCTGCGGAACAAAGATCGTTACGGCGTCTGGCTTTCAACACAGGCGACGGTCAACGTGCTGGACACGCTCATCAGCCTGAATGAGGCGGAGAAGGCGAATGGCGATCAGGCTGAAATCATCGTCAACGGGCGGCGCGTCGGTACGGTCGCGATGCCGCTGGGCAATCAGTTGAGCAATCCGATTACGGCAGACATCTCAAATTCCCTCAGCCGGGGGAATAATCGCGTCGAGATTCGGCGCGCGGGCAGCGTCTCTCTCGCGTCGGCGCAGGTGGTCGAAACGCATTACGTGCCGTGGAAACAGGGCGCGGCGGGGCAGCGCGAAAACTTCGAACCCGGAGGTTCGAGTGTGCTGCGGCTGTCGGTGAATTACGACAATCCTGAAGCGAAGATCGGCGATGAAGTGACTTGCAGTGTCGTGGCCGAACGCATCGGCCATCATGGTTACGGAATGATGCTGGCGGAAATCGGATTGCCGCCGGGGGCGGATGTGGATCGGGCTTCACTTGAAAAGGCGGCAAAGGAATCGGGGTGGGAATTGAATCACTACGATGTGCTGCCGGATCGCGTGATCGTTTACTTGTGGCCGCGCGCGGGCGGGACGAAATTCTCTTTCACGTTCCGTCCGCGCTACGGCATCAGGGCGCTGACGGCCGCGTCAGTGCTGTATGACTACTACAACCCGGAAGCGCGAGTGGACATCGCGCCGACGCGGTTCGTGGTCAGGTAATGTCCGGCAAGGCGGCCAGCTTGTCGCTGTTCATAAGAATGACCCTTTGGGATTCCAGGCTGCCAGTCTTGTCAATCCGCGACAAGCTGGCCGCCTTGCCGGACATTTTTCCGTGGAGGTAAATATGAAAAGACAGACTCTGGCAATCGGATTGTTTCTGCTGGTGATGGTAACGGGGCTGGCCTGCGCCTTACAGACTCAGGCTCAGCGCCAGGCCACTACGGGCAAGGCACTGCAGGCGGCGGCTGCGAACTATACCGTCAGCGGGCCGTACTCGCACAAGAACCTGACGATCTTCCTGATCCACGGCGCGGATCAGATGAAGGGCAAAGTGCCGCTGACTTTGCAGGAGGCGCTCGAACAGAAAAAGGTCATCGTGCATGAGACCGGCGACGTCAACGAGCTGGCGATTGAAAACGTCTCGCCGGAAGAGGTCTACGTACAATCGGGCGACATCGTGAAGGGCGGCCGGCAGGATCGCGTGCTGGCGCTCGACCTGATCGTGCCGCCCAAATCGGGCCGGATGCCGATTGAATCTTTCTGCGTCGAACATGGCCGCTGGACTCGCCGCGGGGAAGAGGCGGCGGGCTTTTTCAACTCATCGAGCAACGCGCTCGCTTCCAAAGACCTGAAGATGGCGGCGAAGGCCAAACGCTCGCAGCAGGAAGTCTGGGACAATGTGGCCGTGGCGCAGGATAAGCTGGCGAAGAACGCCAGAGTTGCGCGCGGGTCAGGTGGTGGTGCCGGAGGAGGGGATGGCGCGGGGTATGGTCGTGCCGGAAACAGCGGCGGAAGTGCCGCCCAGGTCAGTGGAGGCGTTTTGGCCGGTTCGGCAGCAGCGATGTCTGTAGAAGTGAGAGCAGATGCATCGCCTTCCAGCCTGCAACTGACACTGGAAAATAAGCAGGTGAAGGACACCGCGAGTGATTACACCAAACAACTTTCCACAATCATTGCCGGAAAGCAGAACGTGATCGGTTACGTCTTCGCCATCAACGGCAAACTCAACAGCGGTGACGTCTACGCCTCGAACGCGCTCTTCAAAAAGCTCTGGCCGAAGATGCTCGAAGCCAGCGCGGTCGAGGCGATTGCCGAATTCAAACAGGATGAAAAGTCTGAGCCCGTGACGGCGGAGGCGGTGAAGGCTTTTCTGAGCGCCTCCGAGGACGGCAGGGCGGATGAGCAGAAGGTGACGCCGCGCATCGCGCTCATCAAACGCGAAACCGAAAAGGATCTCTTCTTCGAGACGCGCGACCGGAAGCAGGGCGATGCGTGGGTGCATCGGAACTACATCAGGAAGTGATGACTGGTGGGGACAGCCTCTGAAAAAGAAACGGCGGCTCTTTGCAGCCGCCGTTCTGACTATCAGAATCTGAGGCGCAATCAGTCCGCCGCCATTCTCTCTTTCCCTTCCATCGTTCGCCGCAGCTTGCTGTGACGATAGCCGTAAAGGAAGTAGATCACCAGGCCGATTGCCATCCAGATGATCAGGCGGAGCCAGGTGTCGAGCGGCAGACTGGCCATCAGGAGAATACTGGTTACTGCCGAAAGCGGAGCCACGACCCAGACCGCCGGGACTCTGAAGGGGCGATGTAAATCGGGCCTGCTTTTCCGCAACACGAGGACGCCGATGGCCACGATCACAAACGCGAAGAGCGTCCCGATGCTGACGAGTTCGCCGAGCAGACTGATTCGAACAAATGCCGCCATGACAGCCACAATCGCGCCCGTGATCAGCGTCGTGACGTACGGCGTCCGGAATTTCGGATGAATTTTCGCCCCCCATTTAGGCAGCAGTCCGTCTTTGGCCATGGAATAAAAAACACGCGGCTGGCCCATCATCATCACTACCATCGTCGAACTCAGACCGAGGACTGCGCCGATTTTGATGATCAGTGAAAATGAGTTGAGAATCGCCCCCATCGTCGTCCCCTGTGCCTGGTGTGAAGCGGCATCAATCGCCACGGCGATCGGCGCGGCGGCTTCCTTGAGTTGCGTGTAAGAAACCAGCCCGACCATGATTCCCGAAACCAGAATGTAGAGAACCGTGCAGATCAGGAGCGAGCCAATAATCCCCCTTGGCATGTCGCGTTGCGGGTTTTTCGCCTCCTGCGCGGCGGTGGAAACCGCGTCAAACCCGATGTAGGCGAAGAAAATTACCGCCGCCCCCGTGAAAATTCCGCTAACCCCGAATTCACCGAATGTTCCCGTATTCGTCGGAATAAACGCGGCACAATCGCCGACTCCCGGGGTGCATCCGATTCCCAGATTGTGCGTGTTGACGTAGCCGATCCCCGCCACGATGAAGAGAACGACGACCGCGATTTTGACCATCACGATCACCGAGTTGAAGTTGGCCGATTCCTGAATTCCTTTGACGAGCAGCAGCGTGATGGCAATGGCAATCAGAAACGCCGGGAGATTGAAAATCGCCGTGGCCGTCGGCGCATTTACACCTGCCTGAGCCAGGGCCTTCGCCAACTCGTCGGTCAACGGATTATAGCCACCTGTCGGATGTAAAATCGTGTCGCCAATTTTGACGTTGTCCAGCTGCTTTGCCACTTCCGCCGTCAGGTTGGCAAATTTCAGACCCGGAGCCGCGCTCAGCGTGATCGGGAACTGTATGCCAAGGCTGCTCAGCAGACTGACGACATTTCCCGACCAGCCGACCGCCACCGTCGCCGCGCCGAAGGCGTATTCCAGAATCAAATCCCAGCCGATGATCCACGCGACAAATTCACCTAGCGTGGCATAGCCGTAGGCGTAAGCCGAGCCGGAAATCGGCACACTGGCGGCAAACTCCGAATAGCAGAGCGCGGCAAACAGGCTGACGATGCCGGCGATAATCATTGAAACAACAACCGCCGGGCCGGCGTGTTTGCCGGCCGCCTGGCCGGTCAGGACAAAAATTCCCGTGCCGATGATCGCGCCGATTCCGAGCAGCGTCAGGGCCATGGCGCTCAGGGTTTTCTTGAGGGTCAGTTCGCCCTGGGCTTCCGCCTCGGCGATAATCTGGTCAATTGGCTTGGTCGCGAGTAGTGACATCAGAGTCCTCCCTTGATGGGTTTGCCGACCATCAATCGCGCATCTTCAGTTGTGATCGGCATCCGCATTGTCTGAAATTTAGTAAAGCCGCGAAAAGATGACCGCGAGTTCAGGTGGAGAACCTCGCAATCAGATTACGCCTAATCTAATGGCATGCCTGAAGAGCGTCAATCCCCGCCGGCCTCAGTCCCCGATTGCTTCGGCCGGCTCAATCCCCCGCTTTCTGGCAGAAGACCGCCAGAGGAAGTAAACCGGGACACCGGTCAGCACAATCAGCAGTCCCGGCCACGTCGTGGCCGTCTGGTAGATGAACAGAACAACGAGAATGACTGCGGCGCCAATGATGTAGACTGCCGGAATAATCGGGTAGCCGAAAGCCTTGTACGGGCGAGCCACATCGGGCTGCCTTATTCGCAGCAGATAAATTCCGAAGATCGTCAGGATGTAGAAGATCAGCGCCGCCGAGATGACGTAAGTCAGCAGGTCGCCGTAAAGATTGCCGTAAGACACCGTGCCGTCGGCAGCCGTTTTGACCGTGCGCGGCAGGACGTAAAAGGCGGCGAGGATGCCCTGAATCACCAACCCCCAGGCGGGAACCGCCTGCCTGTTCAGGTGCCCGGCCGATTCAAAAAACAGCCCGTCGCGCGCCATCGCGTAATAGGCCCGCGCGCCCGCCAGGATCAGCCCATTATTGCAGCCGAAGGTCGAAACCATGATCGCGACGGCCATAACCACCGCGCCGTGCCCAGGGAAGATCACGTCGGCGGTCGCCGACGCGACGCGGTCGCCGGGCACCTGCTGGATTGTCTCGAATGGGAGCGTGACGAGATATGCGATGTTGGCGAGCAGGTACAGGCCGATCACCAGAAATGTGCCGAAGGCGAGCGAGAGTGGGATGTTGCGCTTCGGGTCTTTGACTTCGCCCGCGGTGAACGTGATGTTGTTCCAGGCGTCGGCAGAAAAAAGTGAATTGGTCTGGGCGACGCAGATGCCGACGAACAGGCCGAAGGCCGTGGCCGCGGTCAGCCCGTTACCCACATCCTGCAACGTGCCGCGCACGTTCCAGAAGTTGCCGAAATTGCCGCTGACGGCATTCGCCTTCCAGCCGATCAGCACGCCCAGCACAATCAGCGCGACGAGCGCGCCGGTCTTGGCGAAGGTAAAGACGTTCTGCACCAGCTTGCCGAGCTTGAGTCCCCGCGTATTCATCCAGGTGAGCAGCGCGATCATCAGCACGCCGACGAGCTGCGCGGTCGAAAGCGAAATCGCGTAACTCGATCCGAGCCGGATCGGCGCGATGAGGTAATTGCTTTCCGAAATCTTCGGCCACAGCACGCCCAGGTAGCGGGCGAATCCGACGGCCACGGCGGCAATCGTCCCGGTCTGAATGACCAGAAAGAGCGTCCAGCCGTAGAGGAAGCCCCAGAGCGGCGAGAAAGCCTCGCGCAGGTAAACATACTGCCCGCCCGCCTTCGGCATCATCGCGGCCAGTTCGCCGTAGCTGAGCGCCGCCATCAGCGTCAGCAGCCCGGTCACGATCCAGACGACCAGCAGCCAACCCGGCGCGCCGACCTGCCGCGAAATGTCCGCCGAGACGATGAAGATGCCGGAGCCGATCATCGAACCCGCGACGATCATCGTCGAATCGAGCAGGCCGAGCCCGCGAACGAATTTCTCCTCCTGTGCCATAGAGGTCAGAACTCTCCTGAAGTGAGAGGCGTGCGTGAATGAAAAAAGAAATTACTCACCGCCGGGTGTTACTGCTCCGAAGTTTTCTCAGGACTGGCCGCCAGAAGGGGTTGATTCAAGAACGGCGACCGTTGCGTAGTTTCAATGATCACGCCTGAAGTTGCAAGGTCGGCCAGGCGTGCGCCGGTGTCACCCATTGACGGAAAATAAAACGGGCGACCCGTCTGCAGGGTCGCCCGTCTGACTGCACCACTACTTGTTCTGTTGTTGAGCCGGGGGAGATTCGACGGCCGGTCTGGAAATCTTGCGCAGGAGGTCATTGCCGATGACGAAAGCCATCAGCAGCAGCACCATCACAAAACCGACCTGCTGGAACCGCTCGCGCATATTCATCGACATCGTCAGCCCGACCAGACCCATCAGAGCCTCGATCAGGATCAGCAGGATCACGCCGCCATCCAGCACCGGAATCGGCAGCAGGTTCATAATCCCGAGGTTGAGACTGAGCAGCCCCATCAGCGAAATCACGCCCGACCATCCGGCGATACGGAAAGTGTCGGCCGTCTGTTCGGCAATCCCGAGCGGCCCGGAGACGGATTCACGCGCCGAACGCTGTCCGGCGAAGATCTGCTTGAAGATCACCCCGGTCAGTTTCATGATCCGCCAGTTGTATTTCCAGCCGTAAGCCAGCGCGGAAGAGATGGAACTGGTTTTGACCAGCGTGGTGTTATTGATGACGAAACCGAGCCGGTAATCCTTGTCGTCCCTGCGCGGTGTGACTTTTACTTCAAGCGTCTGCCCGCCGCGCGCCACTTTAAGGCTGACCGGCTGGCCGTTGCTTTCATTGAGGGTGCGCTTGAATTCGCCGTAGGTAGTGATCGGCTTCCCGTTTATTTCAGTGATCTTGTCGCCGGGCTTGAGTCCGGCTGCTTCTGCCGGGTAGCCCCGCGTCAGGCTGCCGACGCCGATGCCATCCACAGCATAATCAATATCCACGTTGCCGAACTGTTCACCACTGGACAACGTTTCGACCCGCGGTTTAAGCGTCAGCGACAGCCTCTGTCCGTTGCGCTCAATGGTCAGCGGGATGGTTTCGTTCGGACGCACTCTGACGTCATCATAGAATTCTTCCCAGGTCGGATTCTGCTTGTCGAAGTAGCCGACGATGCGGTCGCCACGCTGCAAACCGGCCTGCTCTGCCGTCGAGCCCGCCTTGACGTCTCCAATCACTACTTTCTGCGACAGGAAAATACTCTCCTGGTAACCGATCAGGATCGCGACGGTGGGGATCAGAATGGCGGTGGCGATGTTGAAGGCCGGGCCGGCCACCGCGACGAGCAGCCGCTTCCATTTCGGGTGCGAGAGGAATTCGTCAATCGAACCCTCGCTCTTGCCCTGAAGCATCTCCAGATTCTCGCCGCGGAACTTGACATAGCCGCCGAGCGGAATCGCGCTGACGCGGTAATCGGTCTCGCCGTAGCGGAAGCCGACGAGTCGCGGGCCGAATCCGACCGAGAAGGTCTCAACCGCGATGCCCAGCATCTTGGCGACGATAAAGTGACCGAACTCGTGAATCACAATCATCGCCACCAGAATCACTACGAATGCCAGATAGCCCTGTAAGTTTTCCAATTTCAATCTCCTCACTGGAGTCCCGCCGGGACCGAATACCGAAATCTGCGGCCCGCGTCATGAACTGCTCAATGACCACAGGCAGACGGGCCGGGTAATCCGGGGCGCGAATCGCAGGCTCAAAGTTTATGGGACGAGTCAGGCCGTGTCAAAGAGGTGATCTTCAGCCGCGGTTAATGGTCAGTTGGGCAGCGATCCTGAGGCCTGACCTCTGGCTTCGGCCATCTGTTCTTTCACCCAGGCGCGCGCCCACTCGTCGGCGGCGAGGACTGTTTCGAGACTGGCGGCAGGCTGTGGCGTGTGTGCTTCACAGGCGGCGCGGATGAGTTGCGGGATCTGGCCGAAGCGGATCTGTTCGTGCAGGAAGGCTGCCACGGCGACTTCGTTCGCGGCGTTGAGTACGGCGGGCATTGTCCCGCCGGTGCGCAGCGCGCGGTAAGCGAGCGTCAGGCAGGGAAAGCGTTCGGGGTCGGGGGCATGAAATTCAAGACGGCTCAGTGAGGCGAGATCGAGCGGCGGCAGTTCCGCCGGCTGTCGCTCCGGGTAAGTCAGCGCGTACTGGATCGCGTGGCGCATATCCGTCACGCCCAGCTGCGCGATGACCGAACCGTCAATCATTTCGATCATCGAATGCACGACCGATTGCGGGTGTACGATGATGCTGATTTCGTCGGCGGAGCGGCCAAAGAGCCAGCGCGCCTCGATCACTTCCAGGCCCTTGTTCATCAGCGTGGCCGAATCAATCGTGATCTTGGCCCCCATATTCCAGGTCGGGTGCTTGAGCGCCTGGGCGGGCGTGGCGTTTTCGATCTCCTCGCGGCTCGCGGTGCGGAAAGGCCCGCCGGAAGCGGTCAGGATCAGGCGCTTGACCTCGTCGTGCCGCTCGCCGCGCAGGCACTGGTGCAGCGCATTGTGTTCGCTGTCAACGGGCAGGAGTTCCGCGCCCGATTTTGCGGCGGCGCTGGTCATCAGTTCGCCGGCAATCACGAGCGTTTCCTTGTTGGCGAGCGCGACGCGGCGGCCCGCTTCGAGCGCGCGATAAGTCGGCAGCAATCCGAGCGCGCCGACTACCGCGCCGATGACGATTTCGGCGCCGTCGCAGGTGGCAACTTCACTGAGGCCCTCAACCCCGATGCCTATGTTCGGGGAGGAGGTGATGTCGCGCTTTTTCATCTCGGCGCGCAGCTTGTCGGCGGAATCCTCATCAGCGACGGCGACGACGCGCGGGCGGTAATGCTCAATCTGTTCGGCCAGCACCGCGACATTCGACCCGGCGCCGAGCGCGGCCACTCTGAACGCGCCGCCCAGAGCATCAACCACGCGCAGCGTGTTGCGCCCGATCGAGCCGGTCGAGCCGAGAATGGCAATCTGTTTCATAACGATCACCCGCTGGGTGATGACAACCTACTTCGGGAAAAAATAGACGTAGTAGTAATACAACACCGGGGCATTGAAAAGAATGCTGTCGAGGCGGTCGAGAACGCCTCCGTGCCCCGGAATGATCTGCCCGGCATCCTTGGCCTGCGCGCCGCGCTTGAGCATTGATTCGCACAGATCCCCGATCTGACCGATGACGCCCATGGCCACCGCGAGGGTGACGGCGTGCGGGATCGGCAGTTGCGGGAAGAAAGTGTAATGAGCAGCCAGCGCGGCGGCAACGTTGGTCACCAGCCCGCCGACGGCCCCTTCGACGGTCTTGCCCGGACTGACGCGCGGGGCCAGTTTGTTGCGGCCAATCGTCCGCCCGACGTAATAAGCCCCGGTGTCTCCGGCGAAGACGATCAGGAAAAAGAATGAGAGCAGGACGGCTGATAAATCTATCACTTGCTTGTCGGAGATGTGGATCGCCGTCACGCCGACCGCGACCACGCGGAGCGCCACCAGATAACCACCCATCAGGGCCACATAAACCACGCCGAAAACCGTCGCCGCCGTCGCCAGCACGGCGCCGCGCAGGTCACTGCTGCCGAACAGATGAACCGTCAGATCAATAACGACCAGGGCCGCCAGAGAGGCGGGAATGAATTCGGGCCTGCCGAGATAAAAAGCCACGACTATGACCGCCGAAGCCAGCACTCCCTGAACGCGCCCGGCCCTCGCCCCGACCCGGTCAGTGAGCGCGTAATATTCGATCAGGCCGAAGAGGATGGCGAGCCCTGCCAGCGCGGTGAAATAAATGGGCGAGCCGACCAGAATGGCGGCAATCAGAATCGGCAGGAAGACGACCGCGGAAATTATTCGTGCCATTCGGTAGCTTATTCCCCTGCCCCTTTTCAGGAAGCATCAGACAGCAGCCCGACGCGAGGTATCGGCCAGCCCTCCGTAGCGCCGCTCCCGCTTCTGGTAATCCACGACGGCGGCAAACAGGTCGGGGCGGCGGAAGTCAGGCCACAAGGTTTCGGTGACGTAAATTTCGCTGTAGGCGATCTGCCAGAGCAGGAAGTTGCTGATGCGCATTTCGCCGCTCGTGCGGATCAACAGGTCGGGTGGGGGCAGTTGCGCCGTATACAGGCATCGCTCGATGTGGGCTTCGGTCACTTCCTCCGGTGAACGGCCTTCGCGCAGACAGTCGGCGAGCAATTTGCGGTAAGCGTCCAGCAGCTCGACGCGACCACCGTAATTAAGTGCGACGCTCAGCACCATTCCCGTGTTGCCGGCCGTCTTGTGAATCGCCGAGCGCAGTTCGAACTGCACCGATTCATCAAGCTCGGTGATGCGCCCGATGGTCTGGAAGCGGATGTTATTGCGGTGGAGGTTATCAATCTCCTTTCGCAGATACTCCTTGAGGAAAGTCATCAGCGCTTCGATCTCAAAGGGCGGGCGCTTCCAGTTCTCGACTGAAAAGGCGTAAAGCGTCAGCACCTCTATGCCCAGCCGCGCGCTGGTTTCGACCGTGGCGCGAACGGCTTCAACCCCGGCCCGGTGCCCGGCGACGCGCGGCAAGTGGCGGCGCTGTGCCCAGCGACCGTTGCCATCCATGATGACGGCGATGTGACGCGGCAGCCGTGTAAAGTCAATCTGAGCCAGTAACTGCTCGTCGCGCGAGCCCGGCTTGATAAGGTCTGAAAAATCCGGCATGGAATTTGAAAAAAGGGCTTTCAGGGGAAATTCTGCAACCAGGGCGGCAACTGCCGTTGCCGGCTTTTCCGTCAGAGCGAACGCGACATACTAATATTCAACTTTCATCAGGGTCAACCCTTTTGCCGGGGCGAGTGTCGAGGCGCGCGTCCGGTCGCAGATCGCGACGATCTCGTCGAATGTCGCGGGCCGCCAGCCGCGACGGTTGAAAGCCAGCAGCGTGCTGACCATCCTCCGCACCATGTACCGCAGAAAACCATCGCCGCTGAAATAAAGCCGCAGCAGCGGCCCGTCAGCTTCAAGCTGAAAATCGGTCAGCGTGCGGATCCGCGTTCTGGTTTCGCACGAAGCGACCGTGAAGACAGTGAAATCGTGAGTCCCCGGCAGCCTCCGCCCGGTCTCGGTCAGCAACTCCCTGTCAACCGACCAGGGATAATGCCAGGCGTAGCGCGCGAGCAGCGGATTCATCACTTCACCGGTGTCGAGCTGATACCGATAAGTTTTGCCGCGCGCATCGAAACGCGCATGAAATTCATCGGGCGCGGCTTCGGCTTCCAGCACGCGAATGTCCTCGGGCAGATTGCCGTTGAGCGCGTCCCGCAGTTTCTTACCAGCCCATTCCCGCTCGAGTCGGAACGAAGCGACCTGGCCCGCGGCATGCACTCCCGAATCCGTGCGACCCGCGCCGTGCGGGACGACCGGCTGGCCCGCGATCTTTTCGAGCGCCGCACTGATTGCGCCCTGAATCGTCGGCCTCCCGCCCTGCAACTGCCAGCCCTGATAATCAGTGCCGTCCCAGGCGATGGTGATGCGGTAGTTCATCAGTCAATCCCAAATTTCAAATTTGAGATTTGAGATCTTTCTATCTGCTGCCCGGCTTGATTGCGCTGGAACCTGCCTGGCACATCGGGCAGAGTTCAGGTTTGAAGACCGGCACCTCAAGCACCGCGAGCGCGTAACGCGGGACGCCCAGATCAACTGTGCCGCCGCTGCGGTCGATCAGTGAGCCTGCGCCGGCGACCTCGCCGCCGTGAGCGCGCACGACATCCATCACCTCGCGCGTCGAGCCGCCCGTAGTCACCACGTCTTCAACGACGAAAGCCCGCTCGCCCGGCTCGATCCGGAAGCCGCGCCGCAAGGTCATGACTCTTTTGTCATCACGCTCGGTGAAGAGCGCCCGCACGCCCAAAGCTCTGGCGACTTCGTGGGCGACAATGACGCCGCCGAGCGCGGGAGCAATCACCAGATCAATCCTGCTGATACGGTCGTCGGCTTTCGCCTTTGCCGCGAGCGCCGCGCACAGCCTTTCCGCCGTCCGCGGTGTTTGCAGCACCAGCGCGCATTGCAGGTAACGCTCGCTGTGCAACCCGGAAGTCAGCAGGAAATGCCCGGCGAGCAGCGCGCCGCTCTCTTCAAATTCCTTCAGAACCTCGTCCTGAGTCATAGTGTGATGGGTGTCATCTGAACTGCTCAGTCTGTTTCAGAGTTCGCCGGGACTGATGCTGCCGCGCATGATCCGGCAGGGGCCCGACTTCAGCGCGATCATACCCGCCGGTTCAGATGATGGCAAATCGCGATCGAATGTCTGACCGGATCGTGCATTATTGAACTGTCATGACTTTATCGCTCTCAGCTCTGGAATGAATGTGCGATCAGCAATTTTAAGTAAACGGCGGGTGATGAGTGTCAACTGCTGTGGACATCTGTCA
The DNA here is from genome assembly GCA_035652435.1 of Blastocatellia bacterium. Lineage (GTDB taxonomy): Bacteria > Acidobacteriota > Blastocatellia > RBC074 > RBC074 > DASRDU01. The sequence goes on along the minus strand of DASRDU010000152.1, from coordinate 4,348 downwards.
CCGACAGTTTGTCTACAATCTGTGACAAACTGATGAAGATGGCTTCCTCCTGTTGCCGCGCGCCTGGAAGTAAGTTGAAGCATCGTTCGACTTAGGCTCCGCGGCACGACGTTCAGTCATTCTGGCATATGCGTTGCTCTGTATGGGGACGCACGGAGAAAAAGCTGATTGAAAAGCTGAACGTGCAAGGTTTTTGAAGCAGATGAAGTTTGTATAGCGAAGTGGATCAGAAGCGATTTCCTCACGTCGCTTCTGATCCAGTACGTTCGCCGCTTCTTCTGCCAACCGGGTTGAGGAAGACGCTCCTCTCGATCTTGTAGCCGCTGGTCAGATAAGGACACGGGGGTCGGATTTTGGCTGGTGGCTACAATCTTTCGATCCGCGGGTTACGTCAGTCAGGGAAACGGGGCACACTGATTGGCGTAACTCGCGAATCGGAACCAGTCAGAGAGAGTCGCAGCGATTCCGATTGAGTGTTTTGGCGAGGCACCCAGGCCGAGCCGGCCACATACAGCGGATTCCCAGTCCGACGTCAGGTGGCACGAGCCCTCCTTTGAAAAACGACCGCATCAGGACTTCTCCCACTTGAAGTCCGGGGGGCTCAAAAATTTTCCGGACAGTATAACGAATCACAACTTTGGTCCTCACCCAATCAACAGCAGGCTCCCGGCAGTGCCTGCTGTTTTGATTTTTGGGGGACAAAATGTGTCCCCCGACCTGACCTCCTCCTTCCCGCCCGAGCAATCTCTGGCAGCGTGTTATACTGAGGCGCACCAGAGATCATCAAATCCGAATCAGTCCCGTTATCGCATGACCAGATTCCTGCACATCGCCGACATTCACCTTGGGATTCGCCGCTACCGGATGGAGGAACGCACGCGCGATTTCTTCCACGCGTGGCGCGACTGCATTGAAAAATACGCGCTCAGGGAACGGGTCTCATTCGTCCTGATCGCCGGCGACTTCTTCGACGCCCGCCGCGTCGAGCCGCAGGCCATGAACCACGCGATGTACTGTCTGGTGAAACTCCGCGACGCGGGCATTCCGGTCATCGTGATCGAAGGCAATCACGACCAGCGCGAGGCGGAACACAGCTGCAGCTGGCTCCGCAGCCTGTCGCAGTGGGGATTCATCAGGCTGCTCGAGCCGGAATACGCGGAAGGCAAAATCAGCTTCACGCCCTGGGACGAAACGGCGCGCAAAGGCTCATACATTGACCTCGACGGCGTGCGGATTTTCGGCTCGACCTGGTACGGGACGACGACCGGGCGGGTGCTGCCGATGCTGATTGACGAAATGCGCCCGCACCACAGCGAGCAGCATTACAACGTGATGATGCTGCACACCGACGTCGAGGGCCAGCTGAACCGCCCGATCCCGGCGCTGCCCGTCGCCAGACTGACCGAACTCAAATCCGTCGTGGATTACCTCGCGCTCGGCCACACGCACAAAAACTTCGAGATTGACGGCTGGGCTTACAACCCCGGCTCGCTCGAAGCCTGCAACGTGGACGAGTTCGCCAACACGCGCGGCGCGTATCTGGTCGAAATCACCGGCGGCACGCACACCGCCCGCCTCGTGCGCGATTATTATCAGCGCCCGTTCGTTCGGCTGGACTTTGACGTCAGCGGTCGCGCCGAACCGGAAGCGCTGCGCGAAGCCTTATTCCTACAACTCCGCAGGGAACTGACAACTCACAACCCGGACGAAACGGATGATCCGTCCCCGGTCGTTGACCTCTCACTCCGCGGTCATCTCGGATTCAAGACGGCGCTGCTCGAACTGAGTCGCATTCGCGAAGAGATCAGAAATGAGTTTCACCCCTTCGCCGTTCAGGTGCGCGACCAGACCGTGCCGGTTGAGTACGCGGTCGCGGCCGAGGCCGGCGAACAGGTCACCCGCGCCGAACGCGAGCGCCGCGTGATCGAGGATCTGATCGCGCGGGATGCCCGCTTCCGCGACCGCGCGCTGGAAATGGCGGGTCTGGTGCTGGAAGCCAAACGTCTGGCGCTCGCGGATGAACAACCCGCCAGGATTGCGGAACTGATCGAGCATCATCTGGCCCCGGCATCACAGCCCGCGGAACAGCAGGCCGTCGGGACCAACGCATAGAGGGGCGGGAGGTTGGGGGCGGTCGAGCGTTTGCGGGCCGGGGACGGAATTTCCCCGGCCTGAAACATCTGCTGGATATTTAATCTGATTTCAAGCACAATGCCTGCCATCTTTGTCACGGCATCCCCCTCATCTCCCCGTCCGGTGCCAGTCAAAGGATCGGGATCAAAGTGTGGTGGTTTCCGTGAAGTTTTTTTATGGGGTTTTTCTTCTACACACTGTGCTTCATTCTCTTTGCGCAGAGCCTGCTGGCGCTGGCGGCCGCGCTGCGTTTCGCGCGTTACGCACTGCGCGCGCCGGCCGCCAGACATCGTTATCAGCCAAAGGCGGTCGTCATCGTCCCGTGCAAGGGACTGGATCCCGGTTTCGAGGAAAACATCGGCGCCCTCTTTGCCCAGGATTACCGCGATTACGAAATCATCTTCGTCACTGAAAGCGAAGCCGATCCGGCTTACGCAGTCCTGAACAAGCTGATCAAACAAAGCCGCCGTTCTGCTTGGCTGGTCGTCGCCGGGGAGGCCGAAAACTGCGGCCAGAAGATCCACAACCTGCGGGCGGCCCTGGAAACGCTGGACGCCGTCAACAGGCGCGCCGAAGTCCTCGCCTTTGCGGATTCCGATGCGCGCCCGACGGCACAGTGGCTGGCGGAGTTGGTTGCCCCGCTCGCCGATGAAAGCGTCGGCGCGACGAGTGGCTTCCGCTGGTACCTGCCGGCTGACGAAAAGCGCGCCGGTTTCTGGTCGCTGCTGCTCTCGGTGTGGAACGCGAGTGTACTGACGCTGTTCGGCGAAAAGTCGGCTTTCGCCTGGGGCGGCGCGATGGCCATCCGGCGTGAAAACTTTGAGCGCCTGGACATCAGGCGGCAATGGGCGGGCGCAGTCAGTGATGATTACGTGCTGACGGAAGCCATCAAAGCCGCGGGCCAGCACGTCAGATTCGTCCCCGCCTGTCTGGTTGCCACGCCGGCCAGCATGTCGTTAAGGGAGATGCTTGAATTCACGACCCGCCAGCTCACGATCACGCGCGTTTACGCCCCGCGCATCTGGAGGCTGACGCTCCTGACGCACGTGCTTTATAACCTGACCGTCTGGGGCAGTCTCCTGTTCCTGATCGCGACAGGATTGAACGGCCGTCCTGACACCGCACTCATCAGATTGCTGGTCGGAATCCTCTGCCTCGGGGCCATCTCAGCAGCCCTTCGTCTCGCGGTGGCGGCACGGTTGCTTGAAGAGGATCGTCAACGGATCACCCGGAAATGGTGGACGCACGTTTTCCTCGGCCCGCTGGTCTCGCTGGTTTATCTATATAATGTCTCTGCCTCAGTCCTGACCAGACGCATCGTCTGGCGCGGGGTCGGCTACGAAATGATCTCTTCAGACCAAACGGCCATCTGGCATCGTGAACCATTGCCTGATTCTGCAGGAACTGCGCAGGAAGTATCCGGACAGCGGCGGGCCAGAGCGCATTCCCCATCGTCTTCATAGCCCGGCAGCCGCGCAGAAATCAGCGGTTGACAGCTTTTGAGTTCGTATAGTATCTTCCACCTCCAATTTGATTGGACGCCTTGCTCCTCAGTAGCTCAATGGCAGAGCATCCGGCTGTTAACCGGAGGGTTGTAGGTTCGAGTCCTACCTGAGGAGCCAATAATTTTCTTCAACTTACCTTAGCCTCAAAAAACCGAACGGTCAGCCACAACACATTCAGCAACACACTAGCAGAAGCCGCCGCGACCAATCAGAAGGGGCCTCATGCGAATCCCATTCAGCGTTGTTCTCCTCCCATTTCTCCTGTCGTGTTGTGCCGCCGTCGGGTCGGCACAGGATCCGCCTCCGCCGCCCCCACCGGCCCTTGAGTACAATGACAGATTCTGGAAAGAGTTCACTTCCGCGAAGGGACGCTTTTCGATCCTTTTGCCGGGCACTCCATCCGAATCATCCCGGATGAGGGAGACTGATGCGGGCCGGGTCGAGCCACACTCCTTTGAGTTGAGAACCGGCGTTGCACTTTACCTGATCACGTACACGGACTATCCGAACCCCTTCAATGATCCCAAGCTGAGTCTGGAGAAAGCGCGGGACGGGGCAGTGGCAGGGGTTATAGAGCGATGCATTGATAGCTAAACCTGTTTCTGCGTGGTAAAAGTGCGAGCATGGCAACGAAAAATGCTCGCACGGTTGATTGGAAAGAAGTGCGTCGGTGGCGTGCGCTGGAACTCAAGCGCGACGGCTGGACGCAG
>DASRDU010000151.1:0-15753 GCA_035652435.1 Blastocatellia bacterium | reverse complement strand
GGTTCTGCTGTGATCTGTGTGGCGAGATTCATCAGGTTGACTCCGGTTAAGTTTGGTCGCTTGACCAGAGTGTCGCCGATGAACTCTCGCCGACTCAATCATCTTTTGTTATTTCAATTTCTATGCCGAACGCTTCTGGGCCGGAGGTCAACGCCGAATAACTTTTTGCCGCCGAGGTCATGCAGCGAAACTGTCATCACCCCGGTTTTGCCGTCAATTCTGACTGCGCCGAAAAATTGCAGCCCGGCGCTCGGCGGTCGGTTCCCCTTCATCCCCGGAGGGATGCCAGTAAATTTCACCTGCGGCCCGAAGGTGTCATCCATTTCGCCGGGGCCGAAGGTGCCGGCGTTGAGCGGCCCGGCAACGAATTCCCAGAAAGGCAGAAAATCGGTGAACTGCGCCTTCGCCGGGTCGTAATAATGCGCCGCCGTGTAATGGATATCGGTTGTAATCCAGATCACGTTTCTGATTTTGCGCCGTTTGATGAAGCGCAGCAGATCGGCCAGTTCGAGTTCGCGCCCCAGCGCCGGCCCGTTGCCGTTGGCGAAGGCTTCAAAATTCGTTTTGCCGTCGCGCACAACAACGCCGACGGGCATGTCGCTCGCGATCACTTTCCACGTCGCGCGCGACGCGGCCAGCCGGGATTTGAGCCAGCGCGTCTGTGCGCTGCCCATGAATGCCGTTTCGTCGCTCATCGCCGCCTGCCGATTTGCCGTGTTCGGCCCGCGGTAGCTGCGCTCATCGAGCATGAAAACGTCGAGCGACGGCCCGTAACTGTAAGCGCGATAGATCCGCTCCGGGTCATCGGGATTGAACCTGAGCGGCATGTAATCCAGAAAAGCGCGCTTCGCCCTTGCCGCGAGCAGGTCAACGCTCTTCACCATGTATTTCGGGTCATCCAGAATCTGCCCGGGATACCAGTTGTTGCGGACTTCGTGATCATCCCACTGCGCGAGCATCGGCACTTCCGAGTTGAACCGTCGCACGTTTTCATCGAGCAGGTTGTAGCGATAGTTGCCGCGATACTCATCAAGCGTCTCCGCGACCTTTGATTTCTCCGGCGTGACGATGTTCTTCCAGACGCTCCCGTCGTCGAGCTTCACTTCCGCGACGATTGGGTTATCCGCATAGATCGCGTCGCCCGAGTGGATGAAGAAATCGGGATTGAGTCTTCGCATCGTCTCGTAAATCTTCATCCCGCCGAAATCCGGGTTGATGCCCCAGCCCTGCCCGCAGACGTCGCCGCCCCATGTGAACAGCACGTCGCGACGCCCGACAGGCGCGGTGCGAAAACGTCCGGTGACCGGCTCGCTGTAAATTCTGCGGTCATTCAAATCCTGAAAGCTCACGCGATAAAAAATCTGCTGCCCCGCAGGCAGTTCGGCCAGATCAATGCGCGCGGTGAAATCACTGCTCTCAAGCGCCGCCGGGCCGCTGATGCGCTGCGCGTTTTGGAAGGATTCAGTCGTCGCGTACTCGACGATCATTCGCGCGGGCCGATCACTGCGGCTCCAGACGATTGCCCGGTTGCTGGTAATGTCGCCGCTCTGCACGCCGAAGGGGATTGATGGGCGCAGGTTGTCGGATGCAATGAGCGCTGAGGCCCGCGCAGGCGGGATGTGCCAGGGGGAGGAAGTTATGGCCATCATGCCGGTTGCTTTGGCCGCGTCAGACAGGAATTTGCGCCGATCAGTCTTTCGCTTTTGCAAGCAGGTCACCTCCACGCCTGATTCAGGAAGAGCGGTTCAAGGATGGTGGTCCATCTGCGCCGTTTCTACAGGAAAGAAAGTGAGAAAGTCAGGGTAGTGTTGAAGAAACCATCCCCTGGCTCGCTCCGAACAGTAACGGTAACCAGAGTCTCGTGCGCTGAAGAAGTCACAGCCCTTCCAGGATGACTCCCTGATGAGCAACCTGACGTCCCACGATCGCGGCCCCGTATGTACGCGAATGATCTCCGCCCCCTCCGCAAGATTCATATCCCATAGCATTCCCATCTGTTCTGCCAGCAGGGGATCGTGTCTTTGACGCAGCAGGTAATCTTCAGGTTCCCCACTTGCGGGATAATACTCAGGTTCACTCGCCATCTTGTCCCATGAATCCCAAGGCAGTCTGACAATATGTTTTTTCAGGACAGGGTGGAAAGTGAATCCAGTGAGGCTTGAGCTTTCCAAAGCACACCGAAACTGGTTGGTTACAACAATCCCATCCAATCCGGGGATTGAGATCGGTGGGACATACGGGCCAGTCCTTTCAAGTTCGAGCTGGCCATCGTGATTGCAGGCGGCGATGCCTGCGTACAGAATGCGACCGTAATCACCCCAGGGAAGAGGTGGGTTATGGAAGGTGAAAAACCGCATCCTCGTTAAATTCAGCGCCGTTTGCTGGTCTTGCGTCGCTCCCCTCGTCTCTCCTTCTCTCTATCTTTATTATCATCGTCGTCATCGTCTTCGATCACGCGCACGAACGCGCTCCGCACTGGCGCGGGCATCTGTGAATCCGCGCCGCGTACTGCTTTCCAGATGATCTCGTTGAATTCGACATCCGGCGCGGCGTCCTCTTTGCTGAAATCGAGTTGTGCCGAACGCTGCGCGCCGGGGGCGTTGGGCGGGTTCTTTTCGTTGAGATCAACGCGCGCCGGCAGCGACTTGAATTTCGTCAGGTCGGCCTTGTCGGTGAACGAATTGAACATCGGGATGGCCGCGGCGTCGTACTGGCTCATCGGCGGCAGGCCGAGGATCAGTTCCATCGTCCGCAGCATGCTCGAAGTCGTGTACATCGTCGAATCAACGTAACGGCGCTTCGTCCAGGCGCTCGCGACGAAGGCGATTGAGCGGTGCGCGTCCACATGGTCGGGGCCGTTCTGGGCGTCGTCTTCGATGATGAAGACGGCGGTGTCGGGCCAGTATTTTTCGCTCTGGCTGACGGCCTCGACGAGGCGACCGACGGCGAGGTCGTTTTCGGCCATGTGAGCGCGCGGAGTGGGCGCGCCCGGTCGCGTCCCTTGGGTGTGATCGCCGCCGAGGCGGACTATCTGGAACTGCGGCAGCTGGCCGTTCTTTTCGTACTCGCGAAATTCTTCGAGCCAGGCGTCAACGCGTTTGTTGTCGGGAACGGTCAGGTCCCACGACGGGTAAGTCGGGCTGAAGTGGCCCTGGAGCGCGTCCTCATTGGTGTAATTCTCGCGCCGGGCCGTTCTGCTGGCCTCGCTTTCGGGCTGGTTGCCGCCTCCGCCGCCGGCTTTGACATCCTTGACGCCGATGAATTCGGCGTAGCTGCGATAACTCACCCCGGCGCGCTTGCAGTAATCCCAGATGTAACCGGCGGTCGGGCGCGAAATCTTTTTGCTGCCCTCATAATCGTAAGTCCGGCCGCGCCGCGAATAATTCGTCGGCCAGGTCTTCTCGACGTAATCGGTCGCGTAAGCCGCAGTTGACCAGTTGTGGCCGTCGGCGGAGACTTCGGCGTCAACATACAAGTTGTCGAGCAGCACGAACTCGCGCGCAATCGCGTGCTGGTTGGGCGTCACGTCCTCGCCGAACAGGCACAGGTTCGGATCGCCGTTGCCTTCCTTCATATCGCCAAGGATCTGATCGTAGGTGCGATTCTCCTTGATGACGTAGATGACGTGCTTGATCGGCGACGCATCACCGACGCGCACGGGGATGGCCGTCCTCTCACGCGGGGCGCGCGCCGCCTTAAGCAGTTCGTCCGTGTAAGGCGAGTTGGCGTAAACGCGGCTCGTCAGTTGTGAGAGCTTTGCCTTGTCCGGCACGTTGACGAGCGAGACCGTGCCTTTCAGCATGCTGCCGATATATTCAGTCTCCCGGTTGCGCGCCTGAGTCGGCTGCGGCCCTTTGGGGTTGGCGGCCGAGGCCGTGCCCTTGCCGTTGGCGACGAAGATGCGTTTGCCGTCCTGACTCACACGCACCGAGGTCGGATACCAGCCGGTCGGGATGAAGCCGTTGACTTTGCTCGCGCCGCGTTTGCTGACATCAACAATCGCAACGTCGTTGTTATCGGCATTGGCGACGTAGAGCGTCTTTTCATCGGGCGAGAGCGCAACGGCGTTGGGCGTGCTGCCGGCGGGCGATTTCGGGTGGAGCGCGGTCGAGATGGCTTCGACCTCCTTCATCTGCGCGGTGTCCACGACCGAGACCGTGTTGCTGTTGGCGTTGGCGACGTAAAGCGTCCGGCCGTCGCCCGAAAGTTCCAGGTCGTTCGGGTGATCGCCGACCTGGATGTTGCCGACGGCCTGATTGTTTGCCGTGTCAATGACCGCGACGCTGCGCGATCCCCAGTTACTGACATAGACGCGCCTGCCGTCTTTTGAAATCGTGCAGTCGTACGGGTAGTCGCCGACATTGATTTTGGTGACGACCTGCTGACTGATCAGGTCAACGACGGCGACTTTGTTCGTCAGGTTTTCGGCGACGTACAAACGTTTGCCGTCGGGTGAGACGGCCATGCCTGCGGGGAAGGCGAATTCGCCCTGGCCCGCCCGGCGTGTGGCCTCGCGCAGCGCGTCGGTCAGTGCGTGATACTCACTGCTTCCGAGAATGATTTTGCCCGCCGCCGTGGCCTTCCCATCGGCAAAATCAAAAGTGAGTACCTCGTTGTCATCACCACCCGAAACGTAGAAACGGTTGCCGTCAGGGGCGAAAGCCAGACCGAGCCATGATTTCCTGACACTGAGCGTCTGCACGCTGCGGCCCGCCACGAGGTCAATCACGTTGATCGTCTGATCGCCGTTGCCGTTGGTCGTGACCAGCAGGTAACGCTTGTCCCTGCTCATTTCCATATTCAGCGGCAGGTCACTCACGGGAATCTGGGTGCCCTCGGGCGTCAGCGTCCAGCCGTTGGGCAGCAGCATGCCGGTGGTCGTTTGCCCAGGCAGTTTTCGCTCACTGCCTTCAGGCATTTGCGTGTTCGCGGGCTTTGCCTGCTGGGCGGATGCCGGAATTGCCAGGGAAAGGATGAGGACAATGGCAAGAAGCTTTCTGGTCTGTAGCATGGTGTAATTTCTCCTGATTCGGGTGTGGTGTGACCTTGTCGTTGTGGAGACAGGAATTTATCATCCCGGAGCGTCTTTATACAGCGGTTCGACCTCAAATTATCATTAAGCCGGCCAGATCACTATGCCCACGACCACCGCTCCGTCGCGCTTCGTCCAAACACTTGATCAGTTTTTCGGGCTGTCAGAACACGGCGTTACCATCCGCAGCGAACTGGCCGCCGGGGTGACGACGTTTCTGACGATGGCTTACATCATCTTCGTCAACCCGACGATTCTGCATGAGGCGGGCGTGCCGTTTTCAGGGGCCTTGTTCGCGACGTGCGTGGCGGCGGCCATCGGGTCACTGGTGATGGGGGTGGTGGCAAATTACCCGTTCGCGCTCGCGCCCGGGATGGGGCTCAACGCTTATTTCACTTACACGGTCGTCAAGGGGCTGGGGCACGACTGGCACGTCGCGCTGGGTGCGGTCTTCATTTCCGGCGTGGTCTTTCTGATCCTGACGATGGCGCGGATTCGGGCGCTGATCGTGGACGCGATCCCGCTGACGCTGAAAACGGCGGTCGCGGCGGGGATCGGGTTGTTCATCGCCTTCATCGGGCTCAAGAATGCCGGAGTGATTGTGGCTTCGCCCGCGACCTTCGTGACGCTCGGCCATATTATCTCGAAGCCCGTGCTGCTGGCGCTGGGTGGACTGCTGATCACGGGAGCGTTGATGGCGCGCAGGTTCAGGACGGCCATCATCATCGGCATCCTTGCGGTGACGGCGGCAGCGATAGCGATGGGCCTGTCAAAGCTGCCGACGAGCGTGCTTGACGTGCCGAACTGGCGCGAGACTTTCCTGCAACTCGACGTGCGCGGCGCGCTCGGGCTGGGGTTGCTCGACGTGGTGTTTGTTTTCCTGTTCGTGGATCTCTTTGACACCATCGGCTCGCTGATGGGATTGGGGCAGCAGGCCGGTTACCTGACGGCCGACGGGAAGATGCCGCGAGTCAATCGCGCGCTCTTTGCCGATGCGATTGCGACAATTGTGGGGGCGATCTTCGGCACCTCGACGGTCGTGACTTACATCGAAAGCGCGACCGGCGTGAGCGAGGGCGGGCGGACGGGGCTGGTCGCCGTAGTCGTGGCTTTCCTGTTTCTGCTCGCGACGTTTTTCTCACCGATCGCCGGGGCGATTCCGCCGATTGCGACTGCGCCCGCGCTGGTGATCGTCGGCGCGCTGATGATGCGTTCGGTCGTGACGATCAGGTGGGATGACGTGACTGAAGCGATCCCGGCACTGCTGACGATGCTCGCCATGCCGCTGACGTTTTCGATTGCCAACGGGCTGGCGCTGGGCTTTATCTTTTACCCACTGCTTAAGGCGCTCACCGGTCGCGCGCGCGAAGCGAGCCCGCTCGTTTACATCCTCGCGGCCCTGTTTGTGCTGCGCTACGTCTGGCTGGGGGCAGGGTAGAGGGAAGACGAGGGACAGGGAGAGAGGGGGACAAGGAGAAGAGGGGGCAGGTCTGCTGTTTCAACTCTCTTCCTGTTGCAACCCGAGGCGGACAGCGACTTCGCCGCCGAGCCAGACCTGCCAGATCATCACGATTGACACGAGCCCCATCACGAGCAGATACCACCCTCCGACCGGTAACCCTTCGCCGGCCTGCGCCTGGAGTTTGGCGCGCCAGACCATCATCGCGGTCAGCAGGGCGTAAAAAAACACGCCGAGATACGCGTGCCGGCGCACCACGGCTTCAGTGTCCGCCGGCCTGATCCTGCGGTGCCAGCGCATCTTTCGCTGCCAGCGCGAGCGGGCCACCAGCCCGGCAAACGCGCCGACGGTGGCGAATCCGGCGCCGGCCACGAGCATCCAGCACCCGGCGGTCATCAGCGGCCTGAGGCCGAAAATCCAGCCCAGCGCATCGAGCGCGAGCGAGGTCTCGACCGTCGCGACGCTCAGTTGCGCGCTCAGCGTGTGGATCGCGGCATCAATGGTGAGCCGGCGGCGCGGCGTCTGGCGATGACTGATCAGTACCCAAGGCTCGTGCGGCTTGTTCGAGACTGCTTTCTGCATAACTCCTTTAGACTCCTGCTTGTTACCTGCGCCGGCGCATTCGGGCAGATGTCACGCTCGTGGCATCAGCCTCAAAGTCGCGGCGGGGAGTCGGACCCGGATAATTCGTCGGATCAATCGCAGTCCCGGGGAAGGCTCTGACGACTCGGCATGATTTCAAGCGCGAGGGGGTGAGTGAATGATAACGCCTGACTATGGCTGGTTGTCAAAGGCTTCGGCGGGCGTCTGCGAGTGCAGGGCGAAAGGCGAGAGGTCGCGCGAATGCCACCAGGCCGTCACGAACACCACCACGAGGCCGGCGGCAAACCCGGCCAGCACGTCCGACGGCCAGTGGACGCCCAGATAAACACGGCTCGCGCCGATCAGCAGAATCAGCACGGCGGCGGCCAGGCGGAAGACCCAGCGGAAACGCGGGAAGGCGTAACTGAACAGCAGCGAGGCGCTGCCGTAAACCGCCATCGAGACCATCGCATGGCCGCTCGGGAAGCTGTAATCCTGCGGGTGAATGAGCGTGTCCCAGAGTTGCGGGCGCTCGCGCTGGAAGCTGATTTTGCAGATCCAGTTGAGCAGTTCCGCGAGGCCGAGCGCCAGCAGCATCGCCAGCGCCTCGCGGCGGCGGCCGTAACGGCGGAGGAAAAAGACGGCGATGGCCAGCCCGACGACGAGCAGCGTCAGGACGTTGCCGAGTTGCGTGACCGTCAGCATCAGCACGTCCAGCCAGGGCCGCGCGTGTTCGTGGATCCACCAGATGAGGCTCTCATCGAAGCGCGGGTCGCGCTCTCTGACAATCATCATGCCGGTGCGCACGACGACGGCAATCAGCACCAGATTGAACAGCACCAGCGCCGCTTCGCGCCGCTCGATCGCGGGCAGGCGCCGCGCCCACTCGGAACTCTCCATCGCCTGCCGCTGCCACTTCCGCAGCATCTCGATCGCGAACCACAAAATGATGATGATCAGTAAAGAGAGCCCGACGCGCCTGATCCAGTATTCGATCAGGTTCCACGCGTGACCGAAGAAGTACCCGATCAGCGTCATCGTCGTCGCCCACAGCACCGCGCCCGCCGCATTGTAGACCAGGAACGTCCGCCACCGCATCCGCGACATCCCGGCGAAGAAGGCCGCAAAGACGCGCAGGCCCGAGACGAAGCGCGCGATCAGGATGGTCTTGTCGCCGTGCCGCGCGAAGAAATCCTCAGCGGCCCTGATCCGCTCCGGCGTCAGGAAGACGTAACGCCCGTACCTTTCCGCAAAACCCCGCCCCAGTTTCTTCCCGGCCAGGTAGCCCAGATTGTCCCCGATGATCGCGCCGACGGTGGCGAAGAGAATGACAAAGGGGATGGAGAAATGCTTCTGCGCCGCAAAGAATCCGGCGGCCAGCACAATCGTCTCGCCCGGCACTGGCAGCCCGGCGTTTTCCAGCATGACGCCGAAAAAAACGATGATATATCCGTAAGTCGAGAAGAGGCGGATGATAGTGGAGAGGATATCCATAACTGCAAGAATGAAGGATGAGGGATGAGGGAGCTGTTATTGCCCCTTGTCCTTCACGTTTGTCAGATGTCGCGTTTCGCTTTCAAAAGCTCACCTGCCGCCGTTACCAGACTTTCCGCATCCTCAACACAACGCTGATACTGCTGAGGATCATTGTGATAAGCTTTGTTCCGGATTAGCCTGTGAACCCTGTCGGACATCCTTTCACGGAAGTCTTCAACCTCCCCCTGCCAAGGGTCAGCACCAAACAGCCACATGGTTCTGTGAGGTGCATAAATGAAGTCACCATCCCAAAACCAGCCTTTATCCTCCAGAGCCCTGATGAGTGCCTCATGATCTTCTGCCTGAGGTTTCATATCTCATCAATTGCGAATCCATTCACTACATCGCAAGGCGAAGACATCCGAGCGGTGTATACAAACGGGTAACCCTGTGTGCGAATGCCCGGGTTCTTTTCTTCAGCCCTTCATCCTTCACTCAGGTGATACTGCCGCCGTCCACAGTCACGACTTCGCCGACCATATAGCTGTTTTTATCCGAGACCATGAAGGCGGCGAATTCGGCGAGTTCCTCGGGGTGGCCGCGCCGGCCTTTCGCGCACCAGAGCTGGTGCATTTCGAGCAGGCGGTCAGGGAGCGCATCAGACAGGTCTGTGTCGAAGATGCCCGCCGCGATGGCATTGACGGTGATGCCGAAGGCCGAGGCTTCGCGCGAGAGACATTTCGTGAAGCCGATGATCGCCGCTTTCGAGGTCGCGTAATGCACGGCGGTCGGCAGCGACCTGACGGCGCCGATGCTGCTCAGGTTGAGGATGTTGCCGGAACGCTGGCGGATCATGTACTTGTAAACCGGCTTGGTCACGTTGAAGACGCCGTTGATGTTGGTGTCAATCACCTCATCCCACGCGCGCTCGGTCGTCGTCGCGAACATGTCGCCGCGGTTGATGGCCGCGTTGTTGACAAGGATGTCAATGCGCCCGAACTCTTCGTGGATCTGGCGCACCATTTTATTGACCGCCGGACGGTCGGTGACTGAGACCTTGTAAGCCAGCCCGCGCCGCCCGAATGACTCGATCCGATCAACCGTCGCCGCCGCGCGCTCGTCGCTGACGTTGTAGTTGAAGGCGATGTCCGCGCCTTCGCGGGCAAAGACCTCGCACAGCGCGCGCCCGATGCCGCGCGAACCGCCGGTGATGATGATTTTTTTCCCTTCTAGTAATCCCATAAAAAATAGTTCCGGGTCCTGGGTTCCAGGTCCGTGATTGCTGGCAGGCGAATTACCAGAACTACACGGACGAACTCGAAGCCTGTAACTCGGAACCTGAAACTTCTGTCTTTTTCATGATTTCGTTGACGATGCGCCGCGTCGCGTCAGGCACGGAAATTCCGGCCGCCGCCAGACGCATCGCGGCAATCTCCGCCGGGCTGTGAACGAGCCGGCGAATGACCGGAATGATGTCCCCGGGCTTGCGCAGCAGCACCCCGGCCCGGTGGCGCGCGATCAGCCCGACGGTCTGTGATTCCTGCGGCATCGGCGGGGTGGTGGCGTCGGCAATGATCGGCAGCCGCGCCGCCAGCGCCTCAAAAGTCGTCAGCCCGCCGAGTTTGGAAACCATCACGTCGGCGGCGCGCATCAGCCGCTCCATCGCATCCGTGTAACCAATCACTTTGATCGGGAAGCTGGCCCGGCGGACCATCCGGTCAGCGTCGCGCCGCAACTCCTCGTTGCGCCCGGCCAGAAAGATCGCCTGTGTGTTCCCGAGCTGGCTGCCCTGCTCAACCATCTGCTCAAAGATGCGCGGGATGTTGCCGCCGCCGACCCAGCCCGCGTTGACGAAGACGGTGAACTTCTCGGGGTCGAGGCCGAGTTCCGCCCGCGCCGCCGCCCGCTGTTCTTCGTTCTCGTACTGAAATTTGGGGTGGATCGGGATGCCGCAGATCCGAATCCTTTCCGCCGGCACGCCATAATCGAGCAGCTGCTGCCGCGCCTCTTCGGTGGCGACGAGATACAGGCTCACGTCTTCGCACGCCCAGCCGTGCCAGAAGCCGTAGCAAGGATCGGTCACCACCGTGACCAGCGGGATGCGGTCAATCAGTCCGACCTCGCGCAGCACGCGCGCGAGGAAATGCTGCGTCATCGGGTGGACGGAAACGATCACCTGCGGGCAGTATCTCTCAAAGAGCTGGCGCACGTAGGGAGCCGTCAGCCGGTAAAAAAGATTTGATTCATTCGGGCGGAAACGCTCAATCGCCCGGTAGTAATACTTCATGAGCGGCTGGTGATACCGCAGCAGGTAGTTGTAAAGGTCGGTGAGCTTTCTGGCCAGGAAATGAGACTCTTCAATCGCGCGGGCGATGTTGACCAGACAGTCCGCCGCGCCGAAACGCCTGAGCCCGTCGGCAATCGCTGCCGCCGCGCTGCTGTGACCGCCGCCAGTGTCTGAAGTAATGATGAGGAACTTTTTCGCCGTTTCTTCGGGCATAAAGTGAGTCTGTATACTCTTCACTCTGGGGCTTGCTTTGCAGGAGGGAGGACGCAGACCAGTGGTCTGCGCCACTGTTTCAACTGGCCGCAACTTCCGCCACCTGCCCACTCGCTTCCGCTCGGTGTGATTTCTTCAACTGGCGCTCGAGCATCTTGATCTGCACCAGGTGCTTCGGATTGAACGCGAGCGATGGGTAATAGCAGTTCGATTCGTGCGTGCAGTAACAGCCGCTGCGCGCGCGCGCGCGGCGCTCGTGCATTTCCGGCGAGTTCCATAGCTTCCAGAAGTTCCAGTCGTAATCGCGCAGGTTCGCGACCGGGTCGAGGTTTTCGCAGCTCGAGACCGTGCCCTCGTCGTAAATCACGCCGCCCGTGTTGCCCGCGTGGCAGGTCAGCTGGGCCTTTTTCTCTTCCTCGGTGCGCGCGATGATTTCGTGCATGTGAATGTCAATCGCCGCCTTGAAGTAACCGCCCTTGCCCTCGTAATGATTCCTGATCGTGCCCCGCCGCGAGTCTTCGTCAATCATCCGTGAGAGCCGGCGGTAGCGGCCAGGATCAATGTTGAGTTCCTCGGGCCGCGCTGCCGGCGGGCGGATGTAGTTGACGTTGATCTTGTCCGGCCTGAGTTCGTAGCGCAGGAAATCGTACCACTCGAAGATGCGATCCTGATTGGAGTTCATAAAGCAGGTGCAGGTCTGCACGTCGAGCCGCGGGATCCGGCGCTTGATGGCCTGAAGCTGGCGCGCCGTGTCAATCGCCTTGTCCCAGCTCCCGGGTTTGCGGCGGATCTTTTCGTGTTCCTCCTTCAGACCGTCAATCCCGAGCGCGACCGTGACGTTGAGCTTCGGACATTCGTCGAGGATACGCGAGACGTCAGGGATAATGCGCTGCTGGATGCCGCCGTTTGACATCAGATAGACTGACTCCAGCTGATTATTTTCGTAAAATGCGCGTACGACTTCGGGCAGATCCCTGCGCGTGAACGGCTCGCCGCCCGCGATGATCAGGACCGGCAGGCTGCCGCCCAGCGTCTCGCTGATGCGCCGGAGCTGTTCGGTCGTCATCTGGTTTTTCTTGCGCGGCTTGTCGTCGAGTTCTTCGGTGAAGAAGCAGTGGACGCAGCGCATGTCGCAGACCGAAGTGATGAGAATATTGAGGACGACCGGTGACGTGACGCCACCGCCAAGGATGCGCGCGTAGCGCTTGAGTAATTCAAAACTGTAATCCATTTATCCGACCCCGCTGACAGCTGTAATTGAAAATCAGGCAGTAATAACAAGCTGTAAATTAAGCTGGTTTTTGCCCGCAATGTCAAATCAAGCCGGGCGAGACGACGGATCACAACAGCCCCACAGGCACCCCATGCTCAACCACCCGCTGCCCCGCCTGGATCGTGACGCACAACTCCGCAGGCAATTGCTCCGCCATTGCAGGCTGCGACCGGGCGAAATCTGGATTGACCGGGAGCGCGGCCACCGCGTCGGCTGCCTCGACGCCGGGGCGCGTGATGAAGTGATGAAGCTGTGTGGCCGCCGCCGCTCGGCGCTCGCGATTCACGACCTGCCGTACAATTTCATCGCGTTCGGGCGGCGCGGCGCGGGCGAATTCATCGCCTGGTGCAGAGAGGTCGTCGGCAACACCGAAGCCGTCCTCAAGCCCGACAGCAGTCTGTACCTGTGGATCGGCGCGGATCAGGCGGCGGGCTTCGAGCCGCTGCCCGAACTGATGATGATGATGCGCGAGACCGATTTCGCCTCGCGCAGCCTGATCACGCTCCGCAATCAGCGCGGCTACGGCACGCAGAAAAACTGGATGTGCGTGCGGCAGGAACTGCTCTATTACACCAGAGGACGCCCGAAATTCACTCCGCAATACACCGCGATCCCCAAGGCCGTGCGCGGCTATTACAAGGATGTGAACGGCCACCGCACCGAAAACACCGAGCGCGGGCGCGGCGCGACGATCCGCGCGGGCAACGTCTGGTTCGACATCCAGCAGGTCTTTTACCGGATGGAAGAGAACGTCAACGGCTGTTACGCGCAGAAGCCGCTCGGGGCCATCACCCGGGTGATCGAGGCGAGTTCCTCGCCGGGCGATCTGGTGCTGGATTTCTTCGCCCATTCGGGGACGACGCTGCTCGGGGCGGAAAAAACCGGGCGCCCTTGCTTCACGATGGACATTGATCCAATCTTTTGCGAGATCACAATCCGGCGGCTGGAGCATTTCCGCCGCACGGGACGCAGCGGCTGGCAGAACAGCAACCCGTTTGCCGACGAACTGCGGGCGCATGCCGCCGGGCGATAGTCAGGCATTCCTTCATTCAATGCTTTCATGTTTTTTTCATTGAACCGGAAAGTAAGTTGTTTGAAAAGGAGGAAAGCTTATGAACAGGTCATTGAGGAAGCCCTTCGCTTCATCACTAAGCATCACCCTCATCCTTGGCAGTGCGGTCGTCATCGGCATCGGCGGTTCGTCTGACGTCACTCTTGTCACCGCGCAGAAATCCGCGAAGGTCATGCGCGAGTTTCATGGCGTCAAACTCGGCATGAAATCCGAACAGGTTCAGGCGGCGGTCGGCAAGCCGGAGACGAAGAGCGAGACGAGCGAGGAGTACAAGCTCACCGGCGACGACACGCTCACCGTCCATTACGACGGCGGCGTCGTGAAGGCGATGCTGCTTTATTTCGTTGACGCCAAAAATGCGCCGCCCTGGAATGAGGTCGTCGGCAACGCCGAAGTGAAGGTGAATGATAACGGCGCGAAGGTCGCCAGGGTCGAAGTCAGCGAAGAGAAGTTCTGGGTTTCAATGTACCAGAACAAGAGCGGCACAATGACTACGATCACCATCAGCCGTTGAGGGCCGCGGAATAAACGGGACAGATCATTGACTGCGAGAAAGCGCGATGAATGAAAAAGGCTGGAGGTGGGCGGCGCTGACCAGTATCGGTGTAGCCGTCGCGCTGCTGGCGCTGCTGGTCGCGGGCTGGCAGGTTTACAGCTCGCTGTTCACCAGGGAGAACGTCATCCAGACGGCCAGTTTGACGATCCTGCGGCTCGAACGTGACAGCCAGCTGGTCACGACGCGCGCCTTCGTTCAGGCCGTCGTTCGCCAGCGCAGCGAAACCTGGTACGGCAACGCCGAAATCATCCGCATCATCCCCGCCACAGTGCATTACGCCGTCAACCTCGCTGAAATTGACCGCTCGCAGATGAAATACGATGAGGCGAAGCACGTGCTGTCGGTGCCTTTGCCGGATGTGAAGGTCATCGCGATTGATCCCGACCTGCAACACGCCGAAACCATCCGCAGCCTCGACCTGCTGCGCACCGAAGGCGGCGCGGGCAATCAGCTGGAAGAGGCGACTGAAAAGATGGTGCGCCCGACGCTCGAAAAAATCGGCAATTCACCCGAAGCTGTGAAAGTGGCGAAGGACCAAGCCATCGCATCGGTTGGGAAACTGCTGGAATCGGCGTTTGCCGCGACGGGCAGAAGCGTTGAGGTGCGGCCCTGGTTCAGAAGTGACGGAAACCCGCCGATGTAACAGTTTACAGCCCGAGCTTTTCCCCCTCTAACACCATGGCGGTGACTTCCGAGAGTATTGCCAGGTGCCTGACCGCAGCCCACCGCCCCGGGATTCAGAAGTTACATATATCCGTTCATTCGGCGTCTGAAGAGGTTATTACCGAAGGCAGGCGGCTTTGCTCTGGCGCTATAAAACCGACGGGCTACAGACAGGCTCCGGAACCGACCGGCTGGCAGGTGTGGTCAGTTTTTTTGCAGCACTGGCTCAGGCACTCTGAATTGGCATTGCAGGGAGAATCATTAGGGAGCTTGGATGCGGCCTGTGCGGCGGTCGGCGCGAGGATCGAGGTAATCAACGGGATAGCCACGGCTGCCCCGACCCCGAGTTGCTTCATCACCTGCCGGCGTGACACACCCGCCATGCGTGCCGGCAGCGTTACCTGGCGTTCGAGAAGGCCGGCCTTCCCCAGCTGCTCCAGAGCGTGCCAGACGACGCGCTCATCAATCTTCACCTTCAGTTCCTGACCTGCCAGCGCGGCGACTTCGGCGGCCGTTTTACCGCCATCACAGAGTTTCCAGATGATGGCCGCCGTGCAGTTCAGGCAATGAGCCTTGTGCCGCCCGAGGTCATACACCAGTACCTCATCCGGTAATTCCTGAACTAAAATCCCGTCCTCACGCGCAACAGGTAATGAGGCGGGGCGAGTCTTTTTCATACCGACACGGCCTGCGATAAGCACGGCACGGCCAGGCAGTCATTACATTGAAATGATAGTAAGCGGCCCGACATGCTGTGCCTGACAGTTGTTCCGAGCAGGGCCTGAATTTGAAGGGTTTAGTGGCGGGTCTGGGTCAGCGATTTCGGGGTGCGTGCCACCGGTGGGTTAGTTTTTGCTTCGAGGCTGGAAGCGTCCCTGGGACTGGACAGGTATCTTTTACGTGAAAATCGGTGATGTCTGCAAGGATTATTTTCAGTAAGTTAGCAGATGTTTCGAAACTCAGATCTTTTTGTTATTGGGATGTGTCAGGCCACGCAACTATAGAGCGATGCATTGATAGCTAAACCTGTTTCTGCGTGGTAAAAGTGCGAGCATGGCAACGAAAAATGCTCGCACGGTTGATTGGAAAGAAGTGCGTCGGTGGCGTGCGCTGGAACTCAAGCGCGACGGCTGGACGCAG
>DASRDU010000150.1:0-21849 GCA_035652435.1 Blastocatellia bacterium | reverse complement strand
CCGTGTGCCCAGGGCAGAGCTTCTTTGATATAGTCGTGGAGGCGTGTCAGATCAGAGTTCGTATTCATAGCAGAAACAAACTCTCGCAAGTTCGTCAACTTGCTCTGACACGCCCATTTACAAAATGTGTCCTGACATCAGCTCTCAGCCTTACTTTTTCATGACTACCATTGAATGAATGCGTCTTTGAGCTGGCCGCGTGGCTCTACGCTCTGGCGTGGTGGGAGTCGGAAGCAGAGCGGGCCTGAGGCGAAACATTTCCCGCCCCTCAACATCCGGGGGCGAGGCTTTCAACTTCCAGGGAATCTATACAGGAGAACTGATGTCGAAACGGCTGTTCGTCATTGCGGTACTTATTGGCTTACTTCCTGCGCTGGTAACTCTGCCCACCTCATCGGGATCGGCCAGATTACCGATGCTCGATGCCGGAGGAGCCGCGGCAATTGACCGGATGTTCCAGGGCGCCGTTGACAAGGGAGAGATTCCCGGCGTCGTTGCGGCAATCACCAGCAGGGATCAGGTCCTGTACCTCAAAGCCTTCGGCAGGCAGGACGTTGCCAAAAATGCCCCGATGTCCAAAGACAGCGTGTTCCGGATCGCCTCCATGACGAAACCCATCACGTCCGTGGCGGTGATGATGCTTTACGAGCGGGGGAAGTTACGGCTCGACGACGCGGCCGGCGATTACCTGCCTTCGCTCAAAGGGCGGGAGGTGATTGCCACGTTTGACGAGAAGGATGCCACGTACACGACCCGGCCGGCGAAACAGGAGATGACTATCCGGCACCTGCTCACGCACACGTCGGGGTTGAGTTATTCGTTCACGAGCCCCACCATCCTGAGCATCCAGCAGAAAACCGGCAGGAATCAGCGTGACATGCCGCTCCTGTTCGACCCCGGCACGAGATGGCACTACTCACACAGCACGGCTGCGCTCGGCGAGATCGTGGAGAAGCTGACGGGTCAGTCGCTCGAAGACTTTTTCCAGTCGAACATCTTTCGCCCACTGGGAATGGCTGATACTTCTTTTCTGCTCCCGCCGGAGAAAGCGGGCCGGCTCGTCACCGTGCATCAGCGGGAGGCGGCCGGTCTGGTCGAGGCCCCGAATCCTCCAAAGTACCAGCCGGTAGTGCGGGGCGACGGCGGGCTGGTCTCGACCGCCTCAGACTACACCGCATTCCTGCGAATGTTACTGAACGGGGGTAGCTGGCACGGCGCCCGACTGCTCAAACCGGAAACCGTACGGCTCATGACATCCAATCAGATAGGCGCGCTCATCGTGGAGGAAATGCCCGCCGCGCTGCCGAAGCAATCCGCCCCGTTCCTGTTCGGGGACGGCAGGGACAAGTTCGGTCTGGGTTTCCAGATCACGGTGACGGATGGCAAATCGGTTCACGAACGAAGCGCCGGGAGTTATGCCTGGGCCGGGATCTTCAACACGTATTTCTGGGCGGACCCGAAAAAAGGGATAGGGGTCGTGTTCCTGACGCAGGAGTTGCCGTTCAATAATCCCACCAGCAAGGGTGTGCTGAAGCGGTTCGAGCGATTGATTTACAAACACCTGCAATAAGCCGTCTGGTACACGATGACGAGGGCTTCGCTGAACGGTGGCAGGCTGGTGACGACCCGCCTCTTGTTGCTCTCTGAAACCTTTTCCCGGTTTTCTCACATGGTGACAGAAGGAGCATCCACGAAGGATCTCCTGACCTGCTCCGCTTTTGAATTCGCATTTAGAGCAGTCAGTTGACCACACATCGGAGGTTGGTATGCAGCTACTCCCCGCCCGTGCTGTACTGACCGGACTCGTCCTGCTGGCGATTTCTTCCACCGCTTCGGGGCCGGACTACGCGAAGCCCTCGCCTCATCATCACACGACGGCAATCCCGCGTCCGATCAGTCCTCAGTGCGGCGTGCATTGCGGGACTGAGCGGTGGGCTGTCAAAACTCTCAGCGACGATGACGCGGGTGATGTGGACTTCGACCCGCGCAGTCACACCGTCCGCTTTCTCCGCAACCGCATCCGCCCGTCCCGCTTCCCGGCCACGCGCATCCCGGGGATTGAGTTCCAGACCTTCAGGGTGAGGGCGCTGCTGATTGGCTTCAAGAAGGAAGATGATCGCGATTTCCACGTAGTCATCGCTGACCGGCGCAACAGGGCGGAGACAATGATCATTGAATTCCCGGACTCCGACTGCTCCGGCTTCTGTTCGTCGGTGCAGCAGGCGCAGATGCGGGCGGCGCGGCAGGCATTCATTGATCGTTTCGGCGACCTTCCGGCCGGGTTCAGGCGGCTGACGGAGAGGGTTGAGGTGCTGATCAAGGGCGTGGGGTTCTTCGACCGGTTCCACCACCAGACCGGGGTGGCAAGGCCGAGCGGCCTTGAGATTCATCCGGTGCTGAGTTTCACAGTGGTCGAATGACCGAACATTCAGGCAGCAGAATCCTGATGGCTGACATAAGAGGAAGGCTATGAACATCGTTCTCGCGCATGGCATCTTCGGCTTTCGCCGGATCGGATGGATCGAGTACTTCAACGGCGTGAAACGGCACCTCGAAGGCCGCTTCCCCGTCAGGGTACTCGTGACCGAAGTCTCGCCCGATCAGGGTATTGAGGTGCGCGGCCCGGACCTGGGCAGACAGATCATCGCGGCACTCAGTGACGGCACACTCGGTCCAGGGCAGAAAACCCACATCATCGCCCACAGCAGGGGCGGGCTGGATGCGCGCTTTATTCTTTCCACCAACCCTGACAATATTGCCGACCGGATCACATCGCTGACCACGATCGGCACGCCGCACCAGGGTTCGCCGGTGGCCGATCTGATTATCAGGGCCGCCGACGGCGGGGACCTCACCATCCCTGAAAGGCTGACAGCGACGGTCCTTCGCCAGACGATTGATGCGCTGGGCATTTCGCTTGACGGGCTGCGCGACCTGACGACTGCAAGGACGGCACAATTCAACAACGATCTCCCTGATAACAGCGGGGTGCATTATTTTTCCATTGCCGGGCGCGGGCGTGACGGGCTGCTGCCGGCCAGCGGAGTGCTGCTGCTGGCATACAGGCACGTCAAGGGGATTGACGGGGACAACGACGGTCTGGTTTCGGTGAGGTCCGCTTCGCGCGGCCAGGCTGAAATCTGGCCGGTTGATCACGCCGACGAGGTCGGTCACGACCTTGATTTCGGCCCGCTGGCACAGCCGCCTTTCTTTGACTACCTGGCTGAATATAGAAAGATCGTCGGAAAACTCTCCGGGCTGTGATCGGCTGAAGTTCTGCTCAAAAGGTAACCCGCTCGGGCATTCCAGACCCACCTGTGGTTGGACGGTCACTGATCATCCTGTTCTTCGCCGGCGCACAGGATCGCGCCGTTACAGTGGCGCAGCTCTGCCCGCGGCCTCCTTCGACGAAGGGCAGGACGTTGACTGAAGCGGAACAGACGAAACTGCACGAGTTCGAGCAGTGCCGGCACGGGCCTTTTCGCTGGGGGTGAGTTCTTTATTGCTTCGGCGGCTCTTTCTCCGGGAGAATCTTCACGTCCGTATCGAACATCCGGTAGTTGCGCAGCTCAATCACGTTCCGCGAATAGTTACGGTCGCTGTCCCGGCCCATGATGACTTCGGCCGACACCGGCAGCAGGTGTCGCTCACCGGCAATCGTCACCCAGTCGTATTCGACGGCGTTCTCCGACAGCGTCACCGGGAACCCGGGCTGGATGTCGTCGTGCGCTTCCTCGATGCGTAACACCCGCGCGGTTTCGGTATCAATCCAGACGCTCCCCTGATAGCCCGCCGTGACCGTGCGCCCGCTGTTCTTGTCGCTGATCTGGCTGTTGGAATTGGCCTTCTTCACCCTGAAATCAAAGATGACCGTCTGCCGCCCGTGAAAAGTCTCGCGCCTGACTTCCCTGAATTCCGCTTTTGACTCGGGCGCGAATAATGACCCCAGCATTGACCCGAACTCGCCCGTCGAAGTTGACCCGCCCAGACCCTCATAGCTCATCTCGCTCGGCCTCCCGTTGAGGCGCAGCACTTTGTACTTCTCGCCTTCCTTCGCCCGGTAAGTGAGTTCTATCTCCAGTTTGTCTTCGAGCTGCCAGTCCTTGTGTTCAGGCGTCCGCACGTAGCGCGTGACGAACTGGGTGACGATGAAATTCGGCAACTCCTCGACGAACTCCAGGGCGTGGTAGCGCGCCTGTTCGAGCAACGGCAACCGGGCCAGCGCCGCGGCGCGAGCCGCCGGCTGATCCGCTTCCGGCGGCTGAACGACTTCAGGCGCCTGACGCCGTGGCGGCTCCGGCCGGGCCGCATTCCGGGCCGCCTGCTGAATCGCTTCGAGCAGGAAGGAGCGCGCGCCGGCCCTGCGCAACTCGCCGAGCGTCTTTTCATCAACCGGGAAGGCGATGCCACGGTCGGCGATCTCGGCGGCCAGATCGCCCTGCTCGTAGCGGGTTCCGGGCACCGGTTTGAGCAACTGCAGGACCTCCTCCCTGGTCAGAGGAGGTTTCCTGTCCTGCCCCAGCCCGGTCGCCCCGATGGCACACCAAGCCCAGAGCAGGAAGGCAACGAATGCGATCTTCTGTCTCATAAGAACGCCTCACTTTTTTGATCGTGCAGACTGGTGGCATGACAGGCTATCACAAGCGGGAAGGCAAAAATAGAAAGGCGAAAGTGAAAAGTAAGAAAACAGAGCCCATTCGGGCGGGCGCTTTCATCGGCGGCAGAGTCACTTGGATTGGATCTGTGAACGGAATCGCGTTGCGCTTCGGCAGGCCAGAGAGGCGCGAGCCGCCGAAGCCACAAAGCAATCAGTGCTGAGGAGCGGGCGCTACGGACTTTGAAAGCCTGAGCAGCGCCGGCGCAAAACTATCAGCCAGCGCCTTCCCGTGAGGGCTGGCGGGGCTTTTTACAAGGAGTCTCAATTTATGACGACAGCAACGAAAGCAGCGAACACCGCAACTGACCGCATTGATGACTCGATGCGTTTGCTTGAAGCGTCTGGTTACCGGACGCGGCGACTCGGCGACGACGCCCGGCCTTATAACGTGGTCGCCATCGGCCCGAGGGATGTGGTTCTGCTCCTGGTCCGTTCGGGCGATGAAGAGTGGTTTGATGGCGAGGATTCGACCGCCAGCGGGTCAATGAAGGCCAATCTTTTGCCGGAGCTGCGCCTGATGCTGCACCGCTGGCGCGACGGCGAGGTGCTGCCTGATGCCATTCCGCTGTGAGCCCTGGGTGTGGCGATCTGCAATCGCCCGGCGGTTCGTCGTATCAGAGGATTGAATTACCCCGAAGAGAAAGCCTGATCAGTTGCCGTGAGGGACTGGTCGGGCTTTCTCTTTTCTCTGATCGCCCTGCCCGCAATCAGCTACATACCTGCGTAGTGACGGGTGACCCGGGGTGGCCGTACTCTGCTGGTGCGACGCGGGAGTCAGTGCTGACAACACTCGCGAATCACTCGGACAGATGACGGAAGAACAAATCACAAGGAGAAGACGAGTATGAAAATCAGAACGAACGTGAAAGCTGGTGGCAGCATCAACCACAACCAGACGGTGGCGCGTGGTCTGAAGATCAAAACCAGCGTCAAGGCTGGCATCCTCATCGGCCTGTGAGTCACGTTGACGGGCCGAAGGGCAAGGCAGACGCGCTTTGATGCGAGGGGCCTTTCGGCCCCTTTTGCTTTGCAGGAAAGTACAGGTTGACGGAATCCGCCACGGCGACCACACGCAATTCGTCATCCCGCCCCGCCCGGCCTCCACCGCGATTTGCGGTCAGAGTTGATAAGCAGTGTGTTTCTGCCGTCGTCCGTCTTCTTCCTGCCGTGGCATCGGATTCGCAATCAGATCAGACGAAGCAGGAGAAGGACGCTCCCGCGGATTTTGATTTCCTTACTATTATCGAATGTTTCCTCCTCTCCGGGTGACCTCACAGGCACCCGGTTATTTTTTTGCCCGCTGGTTGGCGGTGCGATCTCCGGCCAAAGAAATGCGGCGCCAGCCATTCAGACCAGCGCCGCAAGCGCCCCCGCTTCTGCCAGGCAACGGGGTACTCCACTTATAATTGCTGCTTTCCTTTCCCCCTTTCTTTACCGCCGGCCAGGGATTACAGACCGGCTCGGATTTGATTGCTTCTGCGCATAACCGGGAAAACGGCGGATACATTTCGCAAAAAAAGATGTCGAAAGGGGAAGTTGCCGAACCGGCTGCCGTATTACTGCCCGCTGGAGAATTTTGGAGGCGAGCGGGCGCGCATCAACCACGCAACATCAAATAAAAGGGGCCAGCCGTAGCCAGCCCATCATGCTGATCTGCGTTGCAGGCGTCTCGACCCGCCTCAATCCCTTCGGCCACAAGCTCGCCTGCGTGTGATCTCCCACAGCCTCAGAGCCTCATAACAGGAAAAATGTAAGAGCCGCCGGAACCCTGCGGCCCGTGCTGCGTTGGAACAGGATAAGAGTAGGCACCAGACTCTGTTCTCTGTCGAAAGCGTTATCCTCCCGGAACTGCTCAATCGTTCGCGGGTAACCATAAGCCGCAATTTACCCGGAGGTGAAAGAGTTCGGGGCAGCCTACCCTACTGTGATTGCGTGGCTTGATCAGGGGCTTGTGCCGGGCGCGGTGAGAAGAGAAGACCCGCGCGGCGCATATTGGGAGATACCTGAATCCGCGCTGAAGATGAAGCGGCCAAGGCGAGGACGGCCACCGAAACCGACAGCTGAACAAAACGGCGCGGCCAAAAAGCCCGCCAGGAAGCGGGCCGCGAAATAACTACTGACCGAAAAAGCCGGAGGATAAAGCAACGAACACTCTCCCGGAAAACAGAGCCCTCCCCAAGGAACGGCGCTGGCGCAAGCCCCGGTCGCTGCCGGCGCCTGGAAGGGTGAATTTATGGTCACGGTGTTATGTCAGAGGTGCGAGTCTGTATACGAACTCAGTCTGGAGGACTCGGCAGTCAGGGAAAGTGGAACTGTCGCCTGTGATGTCTGCGGGCATCGCATTCCTGAGGGCGGGAACGCGGCTTATTACAGGGCGCGGCTGGTCAGCCCGGAGGAGATGAAAAACCGCGACGAGGAAGAACACGTCGCGTATGAAGAGTACCGGAGGATGGTGATGGAGACGCTGCTCGTCAGAGCGCAAAAATCCTGACCGGGCGATGAGCGGTGTTGACGAACTCGAAATGCCCACGCCAGTGGGAGGCGCTGATGGGCAGCCTGAACACCCCAAAGGAAAGGATCGCGGAGTACCGGCAGATCGCCGAAGGTGTGATTGACGACCTGAACGCTTCGGGCCGGTGTCTGGTAATCGCCGCGGGCGAGGCGATGAGTGGCCGGGGCTGGTTCATCCACCTCCGCTGTGATCAGGAACTGTTCACGGTCGAAGGCGACGAGGACGTGACCGTACCCGAGGGGCGCGCGTCCATCAGGCGGAAGATCGTGGATGAATACCGTGCGCGGCTCCATTGAGACGGCGCATCGGCGACGAACAAGCCCGCGAAGAAGAGGAAGGCCGCGAAGTGAGCGAGGACGAGACACAGAGCCTGAACAACTCCGATCCGGTAGAGGCCGGACGCCAGCGAAAGGTAAAGATGGTTGTTCGTACCGTGTGGGCAGCCACCATCTGTGTGTTCGCCCTTTGCTGCACTTTCGTCAGCGTGATCCTGATGTTTGGTTCAGGCTACATCTTCAGTGACATTGATCAGACGGAGGCTGAGAGGCATTCCGCCGAAATCAAGGCGGCCATTCTCTCCTGCTTCGGCTTCGTCGGTCTGTGCCTGTCGGGATTCTTACTTAGCGCGAGCGGTCGAATTGTGCATTTTATTCTCAGGCTGATGGGCCTGAATGACGCGCTGTAACGTTCGACTGCTGCCGATCCCTGGGCCCGCAATCATCAACGGCCCGCGCGATGTCCGGCGCCGGAGCCTTCGCGAGCTTCCATCAGGGGCAGATTGTTTGCTCCGGTTGTGACCGAAGCACATGTACATCGAAAAGGAGAATTATCAATGAAGCATCTGCAAAATTCGATGGTCAGGGCTACGGCGTTGCTGGCTATGTTACTCACCATCGGCGCATCCTTGCAGTCCGCAGATTTCAAGGTGGGCACTTACTCCGTCACGGCGGGCGATTCCAAATTCTCGATTAAGTATGAGGATAATGGGAAGGTCACTGTATCAAGGAATGGCGAAGTTGCCGTGGAAGGGGTCTACAAAGTTACGGGCGATACCATTGAGGTCACTGATGAGAAAGGGCCGATGGCCTGCGGCGGGGACAGCAAGACAGGGAAGTACAAATGGAAGCTGGAAGGAAAGAAGCTGACTTTCACAAAGATAGAAGACGGGTGTGATGGCCGAGCCGGCGCTTTAACCGCTCAAGCGTGGGTACAGGAGTGAATCCCTGAGTATCCATCCGAACAAGACGCGCTGTAGCCGCCCGCCGTCCGTCCCGATCCGCCGGGACCGCAGGGGGCGGGGCATAGCGAGGCTCAGACGAAGTCCGCGCAATGAAGTACACGCTTGTAACTGAATACGCACGGGCTGCGGAGATCGGGCTGGATGATGTCTGAGCGGGCTGATTTCCTTCCCCCTGGCAGGAGACCGAAGTGATGCGAGGAAGATCGGGCAGTCAGGCGACGCACTCAGGGCCAGCCAGGAGCGCATCCAGGTCACTCGGCTATACTGCTTTGATGGCGACCTTTTTCTGGTTCTGCTCGTTCTGGATGTGGGGACTGTTTGAAAGGCTTGGGGTTCCGGAATCTTTCCGGGGGAAGATGCCCGTCGTCGGAATCTGCGCTGGTCTGGCGTTGGGAGCGGCGACGTTTTTCTCGGAGACTGCTACCCGCCTCGTCAGGAATCTGGGGTTGGTGTTGCTGAGTGGAATCGGCCTGTGGTGCTGCTCGTTACTGGTCGGGGCTTTATTGGATGTGATGGGAGTTTCACCGTCCATCTCTGACCCGGTGCCGACCATTGGTTTCTGGATTGGCATACTGCTCGGAGTCCTGGCTATTTTCACTGGTTCAGGAACGAACCGGTAACTTTACTGATTCTCTGGTGTTGCAGACCGCGAAGCTGATTCCATCAGGGGTGGGTTGATTGCACGAGTTGAGACCAGATGCTCGGCAGTTAATCGGAGGCACTCCCTGCAAACTAACAGAAGGCAGCAGTGAGAGAAAAGCATTCCGTTTTCATTGCCGGCCTGATTGCCGGAGTTTTGATCGCCGGCCTGATCTGGGGCCACGCAACCGGCCGGTTCGTTCATGCTCAGGCTGACTCGAAGCGGAGCGATTTCCGGGGCTGGGAGTATTGTTCGATGTACACCAGTTCAATAGATA
Organism: Blastocatellia bacterium; assembly: GCA_035652435.1. Classification (GTDB taxonomy): domain Bacteria; phylum Acidobacteriota; class Blastocatellia; order RBC074; family RBC074; genus DASRDU01. The sequence goes on along the minus strand of DASRDU010000150.1, from coordinate 12,523 downwards.
AATCGTTTGCGGGCATTGTTCGTTCTGAACATATCGCCGTGGTTGAGTATTACCGAAGCGCTGGGTTGCAGGCGCTGATCGGGCCCGGGGAAGGCTCTCGTACCGGAGGCGGCGCTTTGGCGCATTATACACGCGCAGTCAAGCCTCACACCCTCTCCGGAGGAGATTACCCGACATGCGGGCCGGCAGCCTCCCTTCAGGGGCAGGAGGGACTGGCTTCGTGGCTGGCGGGACTGGTCAGGCCTTGTTCAGATGTGCCGGAACTCCCGGCGGTCCGGCGACGTATCTCAGGATACGGCCGGAATGATGAGGAGTTTCCGCATGCTCAGAGGTACTGTCTTCGACGACGCGCTGATTGACTGCTACCAGGCCGTCTCCCACATCATCGATCAATACGGGACAATTTCTCCGGATGAAGACAACTGCAGCTGCCGGTCAGGTGACATTCTGCTGATCCGCACCAGGGAGGCGACGGTGGTCAAGTACCAGAGTCGGGAGGTGATGCGGGTCCCGACCCGTGAGCGGGGAACGATCATCTGGCGGCCCTGCCGGTCCTGGCTCGCAGTGGTGGACAGCCTCTATGAGGGCCTTGAACCAGACATCCGGTGCCCTGCCGGGCGTGGAAAGGTTAAAGGAGAGTAGCCGCACCCGGTTCATCATCAGGTGCAGGAGATCATCCCTGCCGCTCAATTCGCCACTTCCGGATTCGGGATCATCAGTTCTGACTGATCAGCTGATCATCTTCGGCCCGGGCAAACTGCCGGTAATCCTCGATCACCCGACCAGCGTAGTTGCGCGCCAGGTTCAGCACCGCGCTCCGCCACCGCCGCGTGTCGGCAAACGCAATCAGGTCGTCGGCAATCGCCGATCCCTGTCGTCCGCCGCTGCGCAGCTGATCCCACGCCGCAATCTGACCCATCGTTCTGAGGAGCTTCACCAGACGACTCAGCCGGCCATCCCAGCTCCTCAGCCTGACGCGATCCTGCAGGGGCTGAAGCTCACGCAGCACGAAGGCCCTGCCCTCAAACCGGATGGCGCTCAACAGAGCCGGCGGCGTCCCCTGAAAACGCTCCTGCACGGCCACGACCCGCGCCGCCTCGTCCGGCCACTTCGGCTGCTCAACCGGCAGGAACGGGTGCAGGCAGGATCCCGGCTCTTCTTTGAAGTCCAGCAGATAATTTCCTTGCGGCGAGCCCCTGCCTTCGACCAGCAGCATGTATCTTTCCACGCCGAGACTGCCCGTTCCCGCGATCCGATGCGCGACATCAAGCACCCGGAAGAAGTCGGCATCAGGCCGTGCTGCCGCCCACGATCTGACCATCGCCGTGATTCGTTTCCGCTCCTGCGCCGTCACCGGCAGCGTACGTTTGCCGTCCGTCAGGAGACGGCGTTGTTTGTTTTTGACCTCCGTGCGCTCATCCAGAAAATCCTGACGCCGCCGCTGGCCGAGTCCGCTGAGCAACTGCCTGACCAGCCCTGTGGCAGTCTCTTTTTCAACCGTCCGCGACTGTCCTTTGGACAACGCCTGCCCGTAAGCCTCAAGGCAGCTTTCACAGAGCGCGACCGCATCATCCGCTGTGATCTTCAGAGTCGTCGCGGCCAGCAGCACGCTGGTCAGGAGGCGCGCAATGTCCCACGTGCAGGGCGCGAGCGCCGACTCGTCAAAATCGTTGATGTCGAAATAGACCAGCCGGTTGTCGCCCTTGTAGCTGCCGAAATTTTCCAGATGCAGATCACCGCAAATCCACACCGGCGGCGCATCGTTGAGCGAGGTCTTGTTCGGCCAGTCTTCATAAAACAGGTGGCAGGAGCCGCGAAAGAAGGTGAAGACGTCGGCGCGCATGGCCCGGTATTTCAGCCGGAGCAGCCGCGGATCGCGCCCCTGATTGAATTGCCTGATGCGTTCGGTGGCCGGCTTCGATCTCATCTCAGTTCCTTTCTGTTTTCGTTTAATGACGCGGGCCAGTTCCGCCGGCATTCTTCGATCAGAATGAACATCCCGCTGAAGGCCGGCAGTTATCACTTCTCGCCGGGATCAACGTTCAGCAGGCTATTCATCCTGCCGCTCAGAATGCCGGCTGTTTTCAATGTCCCCCGGCAGCGCCAAACACTACCACGATTTTCGCAGGACGCACTGCTCTGCCCGGGCGATACCGAACAGGACGAGGCGACCGGGTCAGTTGAGATGCGCCTACGGCGGAGATAGAATTGTCGGCGGTGAGAATGTAGTCGCGACCGACGACAGCGTCCGCCTTTCACCAACCCCCATTTCCATCAACGGCACCAGACGGGCGGCACTCCCCCGGAGAAACGTTATGCGACAGGTCAGAATCTGTCCTGTCTGCGATTACGCGCTTTGGCGATCACCTCCGCGCGGCCTGTCGGATAGAACTCGCGGAGATAGTGACTGGTGCAGAGGACCTTGCCTGAGCAGGATGACCCGGAGCCGCGCTGGCCTTCCGGCAGTGGTGCGATGAAATGCGTGAGCCTTTCATTCTGATCGAGGCTGGCAATCACTGCTCACGAATCACGCTCAGCCTGATCAAGATGAAAACGGAATTGACGGAAGCCATGCTGCAGCTGGTGCGTGAGCGGCTGCCGCAGGTCAGCATGATCACTGCCGGGATCGTTGTCGAGCCTGATTACTGCTCCGTCAGGTGGGTGACGAATGAACACGTCTTTGCCGTCGCGCGGTGGCTCTACAATCTGGCGTGGTGGGAGTCGGAGGCACTCCCGGCTGAAGCGAAACCTTTCCACAGTAATATCACTCGTTGACAGATACGGGAGAAAACTCTGATCACCGCGACCATCATTCCACAGGACGAAAGGAGCCGAAGATGAGCGAACAGGAAAACATCAGACTCGTGCAGCAGACTTATGAAGGCTACCGGAAAGGAGACCTCCGGCCGCTGCTGAGCCTGCTGGCGGACGAAGTCGAATGGGTCTCGCCTGAACTGGAGGGGGTCTCAGGAACAGGCGGTTGTTGTGGCTGCGAAGACGTGTCGAAGTATTTCTCGACGATCAACGAGCATGCCGAGATCCGGCATTTCGAGCCGTCCGAGTTCATCGCGCAGGGTGAGAAGGTGGTCGTCCTCGGACACAGTGCCGCCACTGCCAGGGCCACCGGCAAAAAATACGAATCCGACTGGGCGCATGTCTTTACCCTCAAGGACGGGAAGATCGTCAGATTCCAGCAATACTTTGACACCGCGGCGACTGCAGCAGCCTTTCGATAGTCCGAAACCTTTTCCGAAATCTTTTCCGATTGCCTGCCTGACATCGGAGGCCTGGAACGAATCAAGGGCTGGGACGGACAGCGAAATCCATTCGGTCCCGGACTGTAAAAGAGACGACCCGGTACAACTGGTCGGCATCGCATCATGATGCGCCAGGCGCCTGTTCGCCCTACGTAAAATCACCCGCCCTTGTAATATCCTTCCCGCCGGAAGTATCCTCTGCCCGTTCAGCTCATCAATCAGGACTCGATAGTAAAACCGATTCCTTACATCCGCACCGAAAGGGACACCTGAAAGAGCCCGTGATCGCACGGGCATCCACTGCTCGTTATTGAGAGGCTGATGATGTTCTGTGACTCAGTTACCAGCAACGATATTCGTCAAACGCTGTAATTTTATCCCGGCGTTCACTACCTGCTGAGGGCTCATCAGCCAGGTTACCAGAATCGCCACCGAAAACCTGCATCAAAGCAGCCCGGGCTTCGCCCGGAATCGGAGAACCAAATGAAGCTCAACCTGTCATCTTCCCGCTCGTCGCGATCACAGCACCTCATCAGAGCAGGCGTTTTTCTGCTCATCACACTGACTGTGATGCTCCACTATCTGTCATCACTGCCATCGGTCCGAGGGGTCTCGTCGAGCATCGTGATCAGCCAGGTTTACGGCGGAGGAGGCAACTCTGGCGCGACCTTCAAAAACGACTTCATTGAGCTGTTCAACCGTGGCAACACGACCATCAACGTGACGGGCTGGACCGTGCAGTACGCCTCCACGACTGGCACGACCTGGCAATCCACCACGCTCTCAGGCTCAATCGCTCCGGGGCGATACTATCTGGTGCAGGAGGCGGCGGGCACGGGCGGCACGGTCAGTCTCCCCACGCCGGACGCGAGCGGCAGCATTGCCATGAGCGCGACCGGTGGGAAAGTGGCTCTGGTCAGCAACCCGACGCTGCTCAGCGGGGCCTGCCCTGCGAGCGCCACCATCGTTGATTTCGTCGGCTACGACGGCGCGAACTGCTTTGAGGGCAGCCCGACTCCGACCCTCAGCAACACGACCGCGGCGCTCAGAAACAACAGCGGCTGCGCAGACACTGACAACAACCTGGCGGACTTCACAGTCGGCGCCCCCAACCCCCGCAACAGCGCGTCGTCGGCAAGCAGCTGCGGGACGTCAACGAATCCTTCCGGCGCAGGAGCAGCCAGCCCGGGTTCGGTCGTGGCCGGCGGCTCGACGCTGCTGACCGTCACGGTCACGCCCGGCACGAATCCCTCCAGCACCGGGATCAGCGTCACCGGTGACCTGAGCCAGATCGGCGGCCCGGCCACGCAGCAGTTCTTTGACGACGGCACTCATGGCGATGTCACGTCCGGCGACAACGTGTTCTCATTCCAGGCGGCGGTGGCCGGCGGCACGAGCGCGGGGGCGAAGACCCTGCCTGCCACTATCACCGATGCCCAGGCACGCACCGGCAGCACCACCATCTCACTGACGGTGACTTCCCCCTCGACCAACCCCTCGGGGAGCGGGGCGGCCAGTCCGAACATGCTCGTGGCAGGCGGCTCAACGCTCCTGACCGTCAATGTGACACCCGGAACGAATCCGGCCAGCACCGGGATCGCCGTGACCGGCAACCTCACTTCCATCGGCGGGTCGGCCAGCCAGCAGTTCTTCGATAACGGGACGAACGGAGATGTGACCGCGGGCGATAATGTCTTCTCCTTTCAGGCGACCGTCGCGGCAGGCACGACGCCGGGGGCGAAGACCCTCCCAATCACTATTACTGATGCCCAGGCACGCACCGGCAGCACCACCATCTCACTGACGGTGCAATCGCCTCCGCCTCCGACCACGATTAAGATCAGTCAGGTTTATGGCGGGGGCGGCAACAGCGGCACCACCTACACGAATGATTTCATCGAGATCTTCAACAGCGGCGCAACCCCCATCGACGTCACGGGCTGGTCCGTGCAGTACGCCTCAGCGACGGCGTCGAGCTGGTCCGTGACGCCGCTCTGCCTGACCAGTTCATGCGTGGTGATGCCGGGGCACTACCTCCTCGTCCAGGAATCGCAGGGCACGGGCGGGACGACCGGTCTGCCGGCGCCGGATGCGACCGGGGCAATTGCGATGAGCGCGACCAACGGGAAGGTGGCATTGGTCAACAGTACTGTTGCCCTCAGTGGAACCTGTCCCACCGGCGGGGGCATCGCTGACCTGGTGGGTTACGGGACGGCCAACTGCAGCGAGACGAGCCCGGTCAGTGGGCTCTCGAATACCACCGCCGCCGTGCGCCGGGGCAACGGCTGCATCGACACCGACAACAACGCCAGCGACTTCGTGAAGATCGGCCCGATCCCGCGCAACAGCGCGTCCCCCGCTAATTCCTGCGGAGGTGACCCGGCTCAGCCTTCCGGGCTCGGCCTCGCCTCACCTTCCACGCTCGACCCCGCCAGCGCCACACTGCTGACGGTGATCGTGACGACGGCGAGCGCCCCGCCGAGTACCGGCCTCGCCGTCACGGCCGATCTGACGAGCATCGGCGGTCCCGCCGCGCAGCAGTTCTACGATGACGGCACCCACGGGGACGCGACCGCCGGCGACAACGTCTTCTCGCTCCAGACAACGGTCGGGGCACACATTACAACCGGGGTGAAGAGCATCGTCGCCACGATCACGGACGCTCAGAGCCGCACGGCAACGGCGCCCATTACGCTCACGGTCGAGAGTCCGACCTGCGGCGTGGAGCGGTGGTCGGTCAAAACCGGCACTGACCCTGACGCGGCCCAGGTGAATCTGAACAACCCGACGGCGGCCACGATTGCCGACCTCATTGCCCTCCCCGCCCCGGCCGTGCCCCCGGACAATGCGCGGGTCGCGCCGGCCGAGACCACGGTCTTTGTGGTCAATGCAACCCTGACGCTCTATAAGAAAGAAGATGACGTCGACTATCACATTGTCCTGAAGGACGAGTCAGGCAACACCATGATTACCGAAATCCCCTGCCCGTGCTGCGTGGGGGCGACGAGTCCTTTTGCGGCGGGGATCGCTCAGGCGCGGGCAACCTTTGATGCTCACCTGACCGCGACCACCTTTTTCCAGACGGCTGACGTGCCGGTGAGAGTCACGGGCGTCGGGTTCTTTGACTTCATCCACGGGCAGACTGGCGTAGCGCCCAATGGTATTGAACTGCATCCCGTCCTCGATATTGTTTTCCTGGCGAGTACGACCACTACGCTCGCTTCCTCTGCCAGCTCGTCCACCTATGGAGATCCGGTCACCTTTACCGCGACGGTCAATGGCGGCGCGGCAGGCACTCCGACCGGCACGGTCACCTTCATGGAAGGGACGAACACTCTGGGCACCGGAACCCTGGACGGCTCCGGGCAGGCCGCCTTCACCACCCACACACTCCCGGCGGGCACGCATTCAATCACTGCTACTTACGGCGGTGACGGCACCTTCGCCGCGAGCGCATCGGGGGCGCTGTCGCTGCCGGTGAGCAGGGCGACGCCGGCCATCACGTGGGTCAATCCGGCCGACATCGTCTACGGCACGGCCCTCGGCGCCGCTCAGCTCAATGCGACGACCGCCGTGCCGGGGACATTCACTTACAATCCCATGGCTGGGATCGTCTTCAATGCAGGCAACAATCAGACTCTGTCAGTGAGCTTCACGCCCGCTGACACGGCCAACTACACCACTGCCACCAGGACTGTGGCAATCAATGTACTGAAGGCGGCGCCGGTGATCACCTGGGGAAACCCGGCTGACATCGTCTACGGCACGGCCTTGAGTGGCACCCAGCTCAATGCGACCGCCAGCGTGCCCGGAAGTTTTACCTATAGTCCGGCAGCAGGCACGATACTCAATGCCGGCGGCGGTCAGGTCCTGTCGGCGAGCTTCATGCCTGCCGACACGGCCAATTACAATGCCGCTTCAGCAAGCGTGGTGATCAACGTCCTCAGGGCGATGCCGACGATCACCTGGGACAATCCGGCTGACCTTGAATGTGGTACCGCACTCAGTGGCGCCCAGCTCAATGCGACCGCCTCAGTGCCGGGGACATTCACCTACGCTCCTCCGGCAGGAACGGCGCTCAATGCCGGCAGCAATCAGACTCTGTCAGTCACCTTCACACCCGCTGATCCGGCGAACTACAACATCGCCACGGCCACGCGGACCGTGAATGTCGTGGATACGACGCCGCCGGTCCCGGATCTGGCCTCGCTGCCGGCCGTCACAGGTGAGTGTTCGGCAACGATCAGTGCCGCCCCAACGGCCACCGATAAATGTGCGGGCAGGATCACCGGGACCACCTCCGACCCGCTGACCTGGACCACCCAGGGCGTCTTTACCGTTCACTGGAGCTACAGCGACGGCCATGGGAATGTCTCGACCCAGACTCAGCAGGTGATTGTCCAGGATGTGACGCCACCAGCGGTCACGCCGCCGCCCGCCGTCACGGCCTACACCGGACCCGGCGCCACCGGGTGCGGGGTGGTGATCAGCGATGCCGCGCTCGGGACAGCGACGGCTAGTGACAATTGTGCCGGTGTCACTGTCACTCGCAGCGGCGTCCCAGCGGGCAACCTCTTCCCGGTCGGGACAACGACTCTTACCTGGACGGCCACGGATGCGGGTGGCAATCAAAAGAGTGTCACTCAGGGCGTCACTGTCATTGATAATACGCCGCCCACGATCAGCTGCCCGGCCAGTATCACCGCCGCCGCGGCGCCTGGCGTGTGTTCGGCGGTGGTGAACTACACAGTCACGGCCGCCGACAACTGTCCGGGAGTGTCGGTGGTGAGTAACCCGCCGTCGGGTTCGGCCTTCCCGGTCGGCACGACCACAGTCAACGTGGTCGCGAAGGACGCGGCGGGCAATCCGGCGGGCTGCACCTTCAACGTGACGGTCACCAACCCCGCCCCGGCAGCGACGATAACCGGCCCATCCAGCGGGGCCGTCTACGCTGTCAACACTCCCGTCAACTTTACCGGCATGTTCACGGATGCAGGCGGAGGCACACACGCGGCGAACTGGACATTCGACAACATCGCTCAGGCGGGGACGGTCAATGAAGCGACCGGGGCGGTGAGCGCGACCCAAACCTTTGATACGGCGGGTGTCTATCTGGTGACGCTCACCGTGAGTGACAGCTGCGGGGGCAGCGGCACGGCGAACACGGTGGGCGGGCTGACGGCGATGGTCGTCATCTACGATCCGGACGGCGGATACGTAACCGGCGGCGGCTGGATCAACTCGCCAGCGGGGGCTTATGCAGCCAATCCGGCTTTGACCGGCAGGGCAAGCTTCGGCTTCGTCTCGAAGTACGAGCGTGGCGCGAACGTGCCAACCGGCCGGACCGAGTTCCAGTTCCAGGCCGCTGGTTTCAACTTCCACAGCACGAGCTATGACTGGCTGGTGGTGGCGGGCGCGCGGGCGCAGTACAAGGGTACCGGCACGGTCAACGGCAGTGGCAACTACGGCTTTATGCTGACGGCCATCGACGGTCAGATCAATGGCGGCGGTGGGGCGGACAGGTTCAGGATCAGGATCTGGGACAAGTATAATGGCGACACCATCGTCTACGATAACCAGATCAATGACCCCGACAGTGCGGATCCCACCACAGTTCTCGGCGGCGGCAGCATTGTCATTCACAAGTAAGCCTGCAGAGTTGTCTCCGGCGCTGATCGACGGTCGGCGTCGGAGACAGCGGATGTTCCGATGAATAAGGAAAAGAACTGATCCTTCTCCCGACCCCTTTCAGCCGCCCGCGATGCGAAACCTTTTCCCGGTTTTCTCACCTGATAACAGAAGGAGCATCCCCGTCGGGAGATGAGTAGGGATCGCAAGTAGAACTGTGTTCTCCTGACCGGGCTCCGTTCTTTGCGGTCGCAGTAAGTGCAGTAAAGCAGTTGATCACTCATTACCCCGGAGGCTCAAAATGCGCACTCTGTTTACTGTCCTGGCGCTGCTGGTTTTCATCACGACACTGTCGGCCTGCAGGCGCTCGGCAGCCTCGGCGACGCGGTCACTGGCCCGCTGGTGGGCGGCCGACGTGATCAGGGCGGCACCGCCGAACCCCTCGACGACGGCCCTGATCTCCTCGTCGCAGGTCGCCACGTAAACCGCGTCGAGGCAATCGCACATCACGGCGCGCCTGAAGACGTGCTCGATCATCGGTCGCCCGAGCAGCGGCGCAAGAGGTTTACCTGGAAAGCGGGAAGATCCCATCCGCGCCGGGATCACCGCGACGATCCGGACCGCGGCCTTCTGCCTCGTTCTCATATGGCAATTTCCCTCCCGCGAACCCTGACGGAGCAACGGCTGTGCCGGTCGGTAACCCGTTACAGATCGGCTGGTGAGTTGAAGACATTGTCGGATGAAGGCGGCATGTGCAATGAAGGGATGGCGCCTGTCCGGGTGGGGCCATTCAATGGAGTTGTTGCGGAGAACAACCAGGATGAGCAGCGGAAGCTTCGCCGATGGCGTATGCGGTGAATGGCAGGCAATATGTTGCCGTCGCTTCACAATCGGCCATCTTTATTTTTGCTTTGCTCCGAGGTGCGAGACGTTCTCGGGAATTCGGTTTACTATTTTCCGGCAACGCGGAAACGCATAATACTTCAAAACGACAGATGGCAGTACTCTCACACAAGCCACCCCCACAGGAGCAACCATGATTGAACGCAGAACCATGCTGAAGGGCGCCGGAGCGGCCCTCACCACTTCCCTTTTCACCGGCCGCGTCAAGGGCGCAAACGACCGCATCGCCGTGGGGCACATTGGCCTCGGCGCGATGGGATCGGGCAATCTTGGCTACGCCTTGAAATTGTCCGATGTGCAGGTCGCGGCGCTTTGTGATGTTTATCAGCCAACACTGGAAAAAGCAGTCGCCACGGCGGATAAAGCAGGCGTCAGGCCGAAAGTATTCAAAGACTTTCGCGAATTGCTCGCCGACAAATCCATTGACGCTGTTTGTATTTCCACGCCCGATCACTGGCATGCTTATATGACGGTCGAAGCCTGCAAAAATGGTAAGGACGTCTTCGTTGAAAAGCCTGCTTCAACCTATGTCGAAGAAGGCCGGAAAATGGTGCAGGCGGCGCGCAAATATAACCGCGTTGTGCAGGCAGGCACGATGCAGCGTTCCGGCGGCTATTTCAGAAAAGCCGCCGAGATTGTGAAAACCGGCGTGCTGGGTGAGGTCACGTTTTGTCATACGTGGCAGACCGGCGCGACGCCAAAGCGACGCTGGGGGCGCCCGGCGGACGGGCCCGTGCCTGCCGGGCTGGACTGGGACATGTGGTTAGGGCCTGCGCCCAAAGTGCCCTTCAACCTGAACCGCTGGGGGGTAAGCGTGACGACGTTCCCGACGTTTCGCTATTTTTGGGATTACGCGGGCGGCGCGATGACCGACTGGGGCGTACATTTGATTGATCCCGTACACCAGTGTTTTGGCGAACCGATGCCGACCGCCGTGTCCGCGATGGGCGGCAAGCTTTATGTGGACGACAATTGCGAGACGCCTGACACGATGATGGCAACGTTCCACTATCCCCGATTCCTGCTCACCTACGAAAGCCGCACGGCGAATCCTATGCCGATGTTTGGCGAAGGCGCGGCGACTTCGATTCACGGAACCGAAGGGACACTAGTCGTGAAGCGCGGGGCGTGCTACGTGATTCCCAATGAGAAATCAACCACCCCGGCGGTCAGGTACGAGAAAGACCCGGAAATGAATCAGATGAACGTGCCGCACTGGAAAAACTTCATCGAATGCATCAGGTCCCGCGCCAGACCCACCAGCGATATCGAAACCTGCGTGCGGTCTTCGACGGTCTGCATCCTTGCCAACCTCTCGATGCGCCATAAAACATGGCTCGACTGGGATGAAGAGAACTGGACGGTGAAACAAAGCCACATTCGACCGTTTCTCAAGGCGAAGTATCGCGCGCCGTGGAAGCTGGAAGTGTAGGCCGGGGATCGCTCAGGCTGTCCACAAACATCAAAAAAACAGCCTCTGCACCGGCAGGGCGCAGAGGCTGTGCCGAAACGCACTCGAAACAACCGCAATGTCGCGCAACCTGCGGCTGCTCCAAACAATGACTCGCTTACATTCATCCATACGCCACGCCTTTCTGCCTCAATCCGCAGCCTTGGCGGCTACGGCGCTCGTTTCGGCCCGGCAGGCCCAGCCGATTTCCGCGCCAGTTCCCGTTCCGGCGCGCCGAAGTCTCCGGGGCAAAATCCGACAGGCCTGCAACCGATCCGCCGGGCCGTCTCCATCCATTTCCGGTTGTGGCCGTCACCCGCCCGGCATAAGGCATGAGCGACTTGGTGCAGGATCGCATCAAGGACCTGTTCGGCGGGATTGAGTCCGGCGAGGTGTGAGGATAAGGAGATGATCTTTTTCTGGTAATCGCAATGACTGAGTCTCCGTCTGGCGCGGTCGAATCTGAACCGCCACCCCTTCCGCCACAGCCCGTGCTGGATCAGCAGCCCTCTGCCAAATCTGTCTGCACTGGCCAGTTCCATACCATCATCCCCCCCGCAGGAATCATTTCCCCTGAGTCCGGTCCCACGTGAAAGCGTGTGGACACCCGATCATAAAGGGAAGTGGTTACGAAACGAAATCGGCGGCCATTATGAAAAGCAGCTGACCAGGCAGGAAACCTCCCGGTCAACCGGTGATCACCCGTTCCCGATGAGCCTCTTTCGATCCTCAGCTTCTAACGAGGCCGAAGACAGGAAATCTGCAATGAGCATCAGAGACTTCTTTGTGGGTTGATGCCTGCCCGTCTCCCAGGAAACGATCTGACTCCGAACCACACCGAGCAGTGTCGCCAGCTGCTGCTGAGTGATGCCGAGCGCCCATCTGACCTGTTTCAACCGTTCAACAGGTGAGTGAGCGGGGACGTACGGGCAGTAGCCGATGAACTCCAGAATCTTCGGAATATACTCCACCTCAGGTTCGTTGTAGTTCAGTTCCCAGCAGGTGACAGTGTATTTGGCCACGCCGATGATCCGGGCGACCTGCAATTGAGTCAGCCTGCGGTCTAATCTGCACTTTCTGATCCAATCTCCCAAAGTGCTGAGTTCTGAAGGGTAAAGTGATGGCTGAGCAGGTTTCCTGTCGCTGAGCGTGAGATGGCAAAATGGCAACGCAACTATGCCCCTGCGGCTTCTTCAACGACCCGACCAGAGAATGCAAATGTACGCCGCCGCAGATTCAGCGTTACATCTCCAAAATCTCCGGCCCGCTGCTCGACCGCATAGAC
>DASRDU010000149.1:0-32615 GCA_035652435.1 Blastocatellia bacterium | reverse complement strand
TGCCGCGAACAAAGCCTTGTCCCGGTCACCCGGTTGACCCGGGGGGCGCTACGCGAAGCCTTGGAAAAGATCGCAAAGCTACTGACTCAACCTATAGACCAGCCTGTTACCTGAGGATAGACTCCATATGGGACAGGGCTGGGTCAAAGTGAACTGGGAAATTTGCTATACATCCTCAGAGGAACTCTATGGACTTAAAACCGTCACCGCAGGAGCAGCAATTCCGCGACGAACTCAGGGCGTGGTTGCAGGCGAATGTCCCCGCGCCCTGGTCGGGCGACGCATCCACGCCCGAGGGCAAAAGGGAGCAGTTTGAATACCTCCGCGCGTGGCAGCGCAAAGTCCACGAGGGCGGCTGGGCCGGCATCTCGTGGCCGAAGGAGTACGGCGGGCGCGGCGCGACGGTGATCGAGCAGGGCATCTTTCAGGAAGAGATGGCGCGGGCCGAAGCGCCGCCGCTCATCAACGGCCTCGGCCTTGCGATCATCGGGCCGACGATCATCGCGGTTGGTACTGAAGAACAAAAGAAACGCTACATCGAGAAGATTCTCTCCGCCGAGGAGATCTGGTGTCAGGGGTTTTCCGAACCGAATGCCGGCAGCGATGTGGCCGCGCTCGGGACAAAAGCAGTTCGCGACGGCGATGATTTTATCGTCAACGGTCAGAAAATCTGGACGAGTCTCGCGCATTTCGCGGACTGGTGCCTGCTGCTCGTGCGCACCGACCCTGACGCGCCGAAGCACAAGGGCATCACCGCGCTGCTCGTGGACATGCACAGCGCGGGCGTGCAGGTGCGACCACTCAGGCAGATGACGGGCGAATCCGATTTCAATGAAGTCTTCTTCGACAACGTCCGCGTCCCGGTGGCGAACGTGCTGGGAGAAATCAACAGGGGCTGGCAGACGGCGATTGCCACGCTGATGAACGAGCGCGCCAACCTGGGCACGGGCACTTACGTGATGTTCAAGCGCAACCTCGACGCGCTGCTCGCCCGCTCGCGCCAGACGATGCGCGGCAGCCGCCTGTCGAGCCAGGACCCTGTAATCCGGCAGAAGCTCGCGCAGGCTTATCTGGAACTGGAAATATTCAAGCTCAACACGAGCCGCGCCCTCTCGAAGATGAGCAAGAGCAACGTGCCCGGCCCGGAAGGCTCGATCCTCAAGATTTACTGGAGCGAGATGAACCAGCGCATGCAACAGGTCGCGATGGAAGCGCTCGGGCCTTACGCGCAGTTGCAGGAATTCGATGACAACCGCTGGGGCCATAATTACCTGCGTTCGCGCGCCAACACGATTGAGGCAGGGACGAGCGAAATCCTGCGCAACATCGTCGCCGAGCGCGTACTCGGCTTGCCGAAGAGTTACTGACATAAAATCAGAGGGCGTATTGTGAAAGCGTTCTTCACCGCAGAGGCGCAGAGAAAGCTGAGACAGCACAGAGAGAAGAAGAGAGCGTACTCTCCAATCTTCTCTGCGAAATCTCTGCTCCTGCGGCGGTGAACTCTCCTCTCACAACAGGTCTCCTGACTCTGCACGACTTCCGACTTCCAATATGGACTTCGATCTCTCAAAACCACAGCAACTGTTGCAGCAATCGGCGCGTGAATTCTTCAGCCGCGAATGCCCGGCGGAACGCGTGCGCGCGCTGATGGAAACCGACACGGCCTTTGACGGAAAGCTCTGGGAGGCGATTGCCGATCAGGGCTGGACGGGGCTCGTCATCCCCGAAGAGTTCGGCGGCCTGGGCCTGAGCGTGGTTGAGCTGGCCGTCATCGCCGAAGAGATGGGGCGCGCCGTGTTACCGGGGCCGTTCATTTCGACGACGTGGGCCGCGGCGGTGATCGCGCAGGCCGGCAGCGAGGGGCAGCGCGCGCATTACCTCGAAGCCATCTCAACCGGGAAGATGAAAGCCACCGTCGCGATGCTCGAATCAACCGCGGACTGGAACCCTGAGGCGGTGCAGATGAAAGCCGAGCGCGCCGGGAAGAATTACCGGCTCAGCGGGCGCAAGGAGTTCGTGACTGACGCCGGTGTCGCCGACCTGATCCTGTGCGTGGCGCGCGACGGCGCCGATCTGGTGCTGCTGCCCGTCAGTCGCCGGGCCGAAGGCGTCAACGTCATTGCCACGCCGGGCATTGATGCGACGCGCAAACTTTACGCGGTCGAGTTTGAGGGCGTGACGGTTTCGATGGATGAGGCGCTCGAACTGGGCAGACAGGCGAAGGACGCGCTTGATCACGGGACGGGCGTGGCGACGATTGCGCTGTGCGCCGAAATGCTCGGCGGGATGCAGTGGGTGCTGGAAACGGCGGTCGAGTACGTCAGGACGCGGCAGCAGTTCGGCCGCCCGGTCGGCGTGTATCAGGCCGTGCAGCACCAGTGCGCCGACATGTTGCTCGCGACCGAAAGCTCACGGTCGGCGGTCTATTACGCGGCGTGGGCGCTTTCAGAAAACGACCCGTCGGCACGGCTGGCCGTCTCCATCGCCAAGTCGTATTGCTCGGACGCCGCGCGCGAAGTCGGCAACCGCGGCATCCAGGTGCATGGCGGCATCGGTTTCACCTGGGAACACAACCTGCACCTTTACTACAAGCGGGCCAAAGCGTCGGAGATTATGTTCGGCGACGCGACTTATCACCGCGAGCAGATCGCCCGCGAAGTGGTGGATGAGCCGGAGAGCTTTTGAGATTGAAAGCAGGATTGTGGGCGTCAGCTGTTTGTTTCCACACCAGCCACCTCATCCTGCACTGTCCCGTCTGATTGAAAGCGCCACGCCCGTCAGCAGTACGGCCACCAGCGAGACCTGTAACATCAGGCGCGGCAATGAAGCGTCCAGATGATTTTCCAGGCTCTTGTTGGAAGTCCCGATGAAGAGATAAATTTCGAGAAACAGCACGAGCGGCAGCGCAATTGCCAGAAACAATGCCGCAGTCGGTTCGCGTTGTTCCCGCTTTCCGAGCAGCGACAGGGCCGGCAGCAGTGCGGGCCACAGCAATCCCCAGTTCCGCCAGTTCACCAACTCGGTCAGCAGCGTCCGCAGGATGAGCGGAATCCTTCCCGCATTTGATTTCAGCGTCGCCATCGTCAGCGGCATGTAATCCTGCCCGAGCGGGGCTCTGATGAATCGAATGAAGAGCATCCAGCCGATCAGCACGCACGCGCCGGGCAATACCATTCCCCACAGCCGAAGCAGCTGTCTTTGTCGCACTGCTTTGATTGCAGCGAGGATGACCAGACATCCCCAAAGGATTGTGCCTTCCTGTTTGAGCCAGGGCAGCATCGCGCCGATGATTCCCAGCATGCGCAAAGCTCCGGGCGAAGCCGTCTGCCAGTATTCAGCCAGCCAGATGGCCGCCGCCAGGTAATAAACCGCGAGCGGGAAATCGACGTAACCCGAAGTCACGCTGCCTCCTCTGGTCAGCGCCAGCGGGATGAAAAAGAGCAGCAGCGGCGGCAGCCAGGCCGTGCGTTGCTCTTTCACGATTCGCGCGCTGCCGGTCGCCAGCAATCCGAGCGCGGCAAAGTAGAAGAGCGGAAAGACGAGCTTGACCAGTCCCTGGTGATATCCGCCCAGCCAGCTGTAGACCCACGCCTCAGTCAACGGCACGAGCAGCGGGTATTCGGGGTGACTCCAGAACAGCGATTTTGACTGGAAATAAGCCGTCGGAATCACACCGCCATTCAGCGAGGCCAGACGCGCTTTGATTTCCCAGTTGAGCAATCCGTCCCAGGCCATCGGGAACCGCAGTGACAGCCAGACCATCAATCCAATCTGAAGCATCAGCAGGCATAGCAAAACGCAATCGCCGACGCTCGCCGGTTTCGGCCAGATCATTTCAATCCCGGCACGTCGCCAATGCCTGATGCCCGCCGCGCCGAGCAGCAGACAGATCAGCGTAACTATCATCCGCAGAGCTGTCCCCGACACCAGCCAGCCCAGCAGGAATGAACTCATCGAAACCACTCCGGCGCCGCAGAGGATTGCCAGGCTCAGCCATTCCAGCGCGTGCAGCCTGTGGTCGCGGGGCACGATGAGCCCCGCGACCCCGCCGCCTCCGATCAGCAGCAGCAGCGATGCTAGCGCGAACAGTAACAATCCCACGAGACATTCTCCGAAACGGGAACGAGGATGGTTTGCGGAATGACCCGGCGGCCCGGCGGCAGACAAGCTGGTGGCGGCCTCAGATAGTAGATGATTCCGGCAATGCGGGTTGATGGAGGTGGCACGAGCTGACCGGGCAGACGGCCACAACCTGCTTCATAAACTGATCTGGGCCACGCCAGATAACCGGTGACCAGATACGTCAGCACGTAAGACGAGTCTTCTTCGGGCCCGACAAAGATCAGGTCTCCGTGTGCCGGCAGTGCGGCAATTGCAGCGCGCAACGGTTCGGTCGGTTGCCGCAGCTCTTCAAGCGCCGTCGGTTCGTGATCCCTCAACATCGCCCTGAAATAAGCATCCGTCGTGGCCTGCGGCGTCGTGGCCGCCCCCCAGCCGCGAGGCCCGGTGTCGGCGAGGACTTCCAGATGCTGATCGAGCAATGCTTTTGTGCCGAGGCCGATGAAGGCCGCCAGCACGATGAGTCGCACGACGAAGGCAACATCGAAACGCCGGCGCGAATCGTGTTCCGGTGAATCCGTAGTCGGCCGCTCAGGTTCGGGATTCAATCTGTCCCTCCTCGTTTTCGCCTGGCGGTGATGAGATCGCCAGAGCCACCAGCAGCACGGCCAGTGGCGCAACGTGGGTCAGCAGGCGTGGCAGCGAGCCCCTGATGTGATCTTCCACTGATTTATCCGCCGTGCGGAAAAAGAAGTAGATCACCTGGTATGCCGCAACCGGTAACACGGTTGCGAGCAGCAGCGTCATCACCTGCCGCCGCCGGACCGCTTTCAGCAGCGGCAACGCCAGCACCAGCCCGGGCCACAACACCCCCCATCGCCGCCACTCCGTCAGTTCTGCCAGCAACTCGCGGATGATTGCCGGCGTGCGCCCGATGTTTGCCAGCAGAGTCGCCGGCGTGAATGGCATGAAATCCTGCCCGACCGGGGCTTTGATGATTCGCACAAAGATCTGCCATCCGATGATCACGCCCGCGCCCGGCAGGACCATCAGCCACACGTCACGCACGCGTTTTCTTCTCAAGGCTTCAATTGCCGCCAGCGCGACCAGACACAGCCATAGGATCGCGCCTTCCTGTTTGAGCCAGGGCAGGATGGCGCTGAGGCTGACGAGTATTCGCCGCGCGCCGTCAGACCCGGTCTCAAGGTATTCGGCCAGCGCCAGCGCCGCCCCCAGGTAATAAGCCGCCAGCGGGAAGTCGGCAAAACCTGAAGTCGCGCTGCCCGGATTGAACAGGATGAAGGGGACAAAGAACAGGAGTAGTGGCGGCAGCCACCCCGACCATCGTCGCCCGGCGATTCGCGCCCCGCCCGACGCCAGCAGGCTCAGCGCCGCCAGGTAAAACGGCACTGAGACCAGTTTGATCAGGCCCTGATGCGGGGCGCCGATCCAGCCGTAAAACCAGCTTTCGGCGAGCGGCAGCAGGAGCGGGTATTCGGGGTGCCCGATGTTGAGCCACGCGCCGCTGAGGTAAGAAAGCGGGATGACTCCGCCGTTGAAATACGCCAGCCGCGCCTTCATCTCCCAGTTGAACAAGGCGTCCCAGTAAAGGATCGTGCGGAGCGAAATCCAGGCGACGAAGCCGGCCTGAACGAGCAGCACGACCACGAGCAGCCAGTCACCGACGCCGCGCGGGCGCGGCCAGATGATTTCCGTTCGATGCCTTCGCCATCTCACAGTCCCTGCCGCTCCCAGCGCCAGGCAGATGGCCGTCAGCGTCAGGCGGAGCGCCGCGCCCGCAACGAGCGCGCCCGCAACGAATGAGGCGAGCGCAACGACTGCCGCACCGTAAAGCCAGGCAAGGCCCCACCACTCGGGCGCGCTGACTTTTTTCTGAGTGGATGCGATGAGCCAGAACACCCCATGCCCGGCCACCAGCATCAGCGTCAGTGCTACCGCAAACAATAGCGATTCCATGGCACCGGCTCCGGCAAGGACACGAGTGAGAAAAGTGGGAGCATCTGCCGTCCGCCGGGCGACCACGCAGGCGGCATGGAATTGTAGTGTATTGCCCAGGTGATGCGCGCCGAAGGCGGCGGACGCAGGGCGGGCACATCACTCCTGCATTCGAGTTCGTAAATCCGCCTCGGCCAGCCCAGGTAACAGACGGTCGTGTACGCCAGCCCGTAAGTCAGGTCTTCGCGCGACCCGACGAAGAGTATCTCCGCATCCCCAGGGACCACTGCGAGCGCGCTGCGCAACTCTTCTGACGGGTGCGCGGCGGCATTCGCCGGCGCGCGGTCGCGGTATCTGAACAACTCTCTGATGACGGCGTCGGTCGTCGCATAGGGCGTGAACGAGGTGCCATAACCGCCCGGTCTGGTCTGAGGCACGGCCAGCACTTCCAGGTGCAGGTTATGGAGTACCTTCACACTCACGCCGATAAAGAGTGCGAGGAACACCAGCCGCACGACAAAAGACCGTCGCAGCCGGGGCGGTTTTCGTTTGTTCGGGCGAGTTGATTCCGGATTCAAGCTCGTTATTCTTTCTCCCGCAGGTTCGTCTGGCCGTCATCATAGCTTACGACCTCTGCGGCGCAAAACGGTGAGGCGAAATCCGGCGCGGGGGCAGGAGCGCTTGTCGTGTGGCGAGCGTCTGTTGTACTTTCCCACTTCAATTGCGGAGTCCTCGCACACGGAGTTTTTCATGACCACCGAGACAACTCAGCTCGAAGACAACCAGCAGCTGCGCGAGATTCTCGATCAGACCGCAGACGACCAGCGCAGCGAATTTTTCTCGACCGGCTGGTGGCACAGCATTGACCTTGGCAACTGCCTCGTCACGCCGGGCGTCCACAAGCTCGAAGAACTGCGCGACAACTACGCGCGCTTCGGCCTGCCGCAGAACATGGCCGGGATGCGCGTGCTGGACATCGGCTGCTGGGACGGCTTTTATTCGTTCGAATCCGAGCGGCGCGGCGCCGAAGTCGTCGCCCTGGACTGCTGGCGCCCGGAAAAATTCTTTGAGGCCCACCGCGCGCTGAAATCGAAGATCGAATTTCACGAGCTGAGCGTGTACGAGGTCACGAAGGAGCGGCTCGGCTCGTTCGACGTGGTTCTGTTCCTCGGCGTGCTTTACCACCTCCGCCACCCGCTGCTCGCGCTCGAACGCGTCTGCGAAGTCTCGCGCGGCGTCGCCGTGATCGAATCGCACATCGTTGACAACGTCCTCAGCACGCCGCGCCCGGTCATGGAATTTTACGAAGTTGACGAACTCGGCGGGCAGTATGACAACTGGTGGGGGCCGAACCTGGAGTGCCTGACGCGGATGGCGCGCGCCGCCGGATTCGTCAACGCCGAGGTGATGCGCAAAGACGATCTGCGCGGAGTCGTCAAAGCTTATCGCAAGTGGGACGGCCTGCCGGCCGAATCAACGCCGTCAATTCGCATCAACGACATCGTCAACGCGATCAAACTCAATCACGAGTTCCCGCGCCGCGGTAAACATGCCTTCCTGACGATCTGGGCTGAAGGATTGCCGCGGGAGGCCAGCCGCGACACCGTGCGCGTGAACGTCGCCGGCCTCGGGGCCAGACCCGTTTACGTCGGCCCTTCGCAAAACCCGGCTGACGAAGTTCTGCGCGTGCAGATCAACATCGCGCTGCCGCCGGGGCTGGACGCCGGCCCCATGCCGGTGCAGGTCTTTTACGAAGGACAGACGTCAGAGGTGAAAGAGGTCAGTCTGGGTGAGGGGACTGAATGGTAGCGGTTCCTGCCGGAGCGACGGTCATCGCCTGAGACCTGCCTGGTCATTTGCCGATCTTCAATTGCCGCTCGATGATTGTCGCCAGTTCCGTTTTGGCCTCTTCGCGGTAGCCTTTCTCGGCATGCACGATCCTGCCGTCCGCCCCGATCACGTATAGGGTCGGGAGCAACTGCGCGTTGTAATTCTTCGCCACCCCGTCGCCCTTGAGCAGCAGGCCATAGGTGTAGCCTTTCCGCTTCATAAAACCCGCCGGATCGCCTTCGTCGTCGCCGACGGCGATGCCAAAGATCACGACATTCTGCTCCTTGAATTTTTCGTGCAGCGCCTGAATGCCGGGCATCGCCTTGATGCAGGGCGCGCACCACGTGCCCCAGAAATCGAGGACGACGACTTTGCCGCGGTAGTCCGCCAGCGAATGCTCGCGCCCCGCCGGGTCGCGCAACGTCCATTCGGGCGCCGCCGCGCCTGTGGCGAGCAGACCTTTGGTCTTCGCTTCGAGCCCGGTCACCAGCTTTTCGCCGTAGCCATTCGGCGCACTGATGACAAAGGCGTCAGGCATCGGCTCGTTGACGCGGAGAATCCGCGCCGTCCACTGAACCGCGCCCGACATCAGGCGGCGCGGCAGGTGGTCTGCGACGCCGATGAACCAGCGTGATACAAGCGTCTGCTTCCCGGCCTGCGGGTGGTCAACGGTGCGCGTGACGGCAATGGCGTGGCAGGGCACGTCGTGGATTCGGACCTGACCTTCATACGTCAGGCTGTCGCTCTGCTCGATGATTTCTCTGAACGGGGCCGGGTGGGTAAACATCGGGATGCCGATGAGGCCGAACTCGGTGGGCCCCAGCAGACTGCCGATGGCCTGCCCGGTCGGCGACTTGATGACCAGCACCGCGCGTTCCGCGTGGTCGAGCATCCGAAAAGTTTTGCCGTCGTACGAAAACGCAAATTCGTCTGCCTTACCGGCGACCGTCCCGCGCACCGCAAAAGTGCCCGGCAGAAAGCCCGCTGGCGTGCCATCCGCCCGCGCCTGTCTGACCGTCGCTGAGACGTGTGAGATCTGATAGCCGGAATTGCCGGCACTCTCCCGTTCACAGGCGTATTCAATCGTCCGCACTTTCAGACACGCCTCAGCCGCGGCTTGCAGTATCGCCTTCGGGTCCGGCTGCGCCTGCCCGACGCCCGTTGCGCACAGGCGTGATGGCCCGGCGGCGAGGCCCAGAGCGACGGCCAGCAGACTTGTGATAACGATCAGTGGATCGCTTCTGCTTGTCATAACAAATCCTCTCCTGGGAACGCGCACGCACTTCAGAAAAGTCCGGTGGCCGGACTCGTTGCGTATTACTGTTGCAGATGGGTGTGAGTAACCTGGTGAGCATTCGCGCCGTTCATCCATGCGTGAGGCCGGTTCTTACCCGGCCCCACGCATGGATTCGTGGATGCCCTCTTCAGCGCTCTTCCCTGGAAGCATTGATGACGTGCCCGTCAATCGCACTCATCAGCACGCGCGTGGCGGTGTTCTCTGTCCCGTTAGTGGAAAGGACTACGATGATGTAACAGGCCTGATCCCGTTCGCGCACCAGTCTGGATTCCAGCACCGTTCCGGGATAGAGGTTGGTTGTCATCCGGATCGCCTGATCCATCGTGATCCTCGCCTCTTTAACCAGTTCGGCTTGCCTTCTGGCTTTCATTTCCCGCTCCAGCCTGCGCCGTTCCTCCCGCTGCTCCGGGGTCAGTGCCCTCTCCTCGGCTTCGCGCTCCGCCCGCGCCCGCTCCTCCCTCTGTCTGTTTGTGAGCGTGAGCGTGCCATCGCTGGTCGTAACCGTCCACCCCCGCTTTTCCTTCTCTATGGCCTCCTGCTGCTCCTGTCCTGACACTATTTCCTGATTGATCTTGTCGAGTTGCGCCTGGGCAGCTATCACGTCAGGGTGATTTTCCGTATATTTTGTCCGCAACTCGCGGAGCCTGGCTTCAGCTTCAGCTCTGATGACCCGCAAAGCGCCTTCGTCAGACTCTGCCTTCTCCCGCTCTGCTTTTCGTCTGGCTTCCTGCGCCGCATCCTGTGTTTGCCGGCCCTCCGGACGCGGTGTGTCGAACGCCACGCCGAACTCCATTCGCCCCCGATCTCCTTGTGGTGCGGATGAAATCTCTCTGCCGGCGGGCTGCTCCTGCTCACGGATAATCGCGAGTGCCGTGCCTGCCGGGACCTTTTCACCGGGCCGCACAAGGAGCCTTTCGATCACGCCGCCGGCGAAGGCTTCGGCCTCGATCAAACCCCTGGTGGTCTCAACCCTGGCGATGGCCTCGCCGCGTTCGACCGCCTCGCCCGGCTTCTTCAGCCAGGCGACCAGCGTGCCGGTTTCCCTGTCCGCCCCGAGCGTGGGCATCACGACCTCCGTCCGCGCACGCTCTTCCTTCTGCCCGGCCTCCTGTGTGGCACCCTGTGGCGTTATTACTGAAGCCCCCCGGCCCTGCGAGTTGATGCTGATGCGGAGTGCGAATGGCACCGCGGCCACGCACGGGGCGGCCAGCAGGAGTGAGGCCGCGAGGAGCAGCAGGTTCTTTCTGCGCACGTCTGTTTTCGATCTTCTGAGCATTGTCATAACACGTTCCTCCAGGATGTCGGCGTCGGCGATGCCGACGGCAAGAGTTATGGCGGGGTGGCCAGGGGCGGCTGCCGAACCGGCCAGCCGGACGAGCGAACGGGCATAGACTTCCGCCTCCAGCAGTCTGTCCGTGACCAGTTCGTCACAGCGCAGTTCGCGGGTCTGTCTGATCCGGCGCCTCACCAGCGCCGCCGCCGGATGAAACGAGAGTGGCAACCAGGCCAGTTCGCAGATCAGGTTAAAGAGGTAATCGCGCCGTGAGACGTGGACGAGTTCGTGCCCGATGGCCGAGGTCAGCAGGTCGGCATCGGATTCCCGCAGGAGCTGCTCGGGCAGGATGACGAGCGGGTCGAGACTGCCGACAGTGACCGGCACTGAGACTGAGGTCGAACACAGAATCCGCGCCCGTGTCACGCCGAGGACCGTCTGACATTTTTCGATGATCGCCCGGAGGTGTTCCGGGAATTCGACAGGGCGTGCGCTCCGTCTGACGGCTCTCGCCATCCGGAGCGCCCTGAACAGCCCGATGCTTCGGTAGCACAGGAAAAGAAAATAGAGGATGACTGCCGCCGCGGCTGAATTTCGATTGATCAGGATAAGCGGCCCCGGCTCTTTCGGCGCCGCAGGCGACGGTGCCGGCAGATCCGGGAGGCCCGGCTGGGGTAAAGGCTCCGAACTGACGATGACCGGCACGCCCGTTGTCCGCGCCCGCGCGTGTCCCGAGAAAAGGGCGCCCACGGAAAAGTGTGAAGAGGTCACGACCGGCAGGCAGCAGGAGATGGCCAGGGCCGCCACCCACAGCCGGTGCCGGTAGCGCGCCGCGGTCGCCCGCAGCATCCGGGCGCACAGCGCGGCGACCGCCGTGAGCAGCGCGGTCTGCCAGCAGGCATTCAGCAAAAGAGTCAACAGCAGTCGGCTACTTGTTTCCATGGCCTTCCTTCCGGGCTTCTTCGAGCAGCTGATTCAACCGGGCCAGCCTCTCGACAGTGAGGTGTTTCGTCTCGACCAGGCTCATCACCAGACCCTCGGCCGAGCCCCCGAATAAACGCTCGACCAGATCGCCGACGGTCTGACCGACGACCTGCCCGCGGCTGACAGTCGGCTGGTAAAAATATGCGCGGTCTTTGAGCGCCCGCCTGACTTTCCCTTTGCGGTGCAGGATGTTGAGCATGGTCTGCACGGTGGTGTAGGCCAGATCGCGCGCGAGCCGCTGCTGGACGGTCTGGACGCTGGCGGCGCCGGTCTCCCAGAGGACCGTCATGATTTCGAGTTCGAGGGGCGTCAGCTGCCCGGATTTACGCTGGGCCATAAGCGTGTCTCCTAAGTTTTTAGGAGTATAGGGCCGGCAGGCGGCGGATGTCAACTAAATATTTAGGAGTGTAGGGAGGGCCGGACGTGATTCTGTTTTTCGTCCGGTTCGACGAGGCTGGCGGTCACGGCGTTTGAAACGGCATCGGCCACCCGGACCCGCACAGTCGTTGCTCCTCGGGCGGCCTCGCCGGGGACTTTTGCGTTGACCTGAACCACATTCATCATTTCAATCTCTGCCGGCAGCAGTTTCAGGTGGCTGACGTCCATTGGCCCGCAATAGCGGGGCAATATCTGCTGCCCGCCGAGTTCGACAGTCAGGCTGGCGGCATCAACCGCGTCGGGATCATGCCCCGAAATGAGCAGCGTCAGATAAGCGCGGTCACCGCGGACGGGGATTTCAGGGGTTCCCGGGTCATCGGCCCAGCCGCAGAGCAGGATGCGCGGTTGAAGGCTTGGCTTCAATGATCCCGCTCCGCCCTCCCGCCGACGTTTCCGCCACACCGTCCAGCAGTATTGCGTATCCTCGCCGGTGATGCCGAGCAGTTGTGCGCCGAGTTCACCGGCAGCGCGGCGGATCGCCGCTTCGGGGAATGCTGCTCCCGTCCAGGTGTCCTTCGGCATCCGGCCGAAGTCTTCATCAGTCATGCCGTTGGTGACGAATTTGAAAACGCCGCCGGGTTTGAGGACGCGCCAGCCGTCGCGCAGGTTGGACCGGATGACTTCGACGCCCGGCACGTGCTGGAAAACGTAGGCCGAGAAGATCAGATCGAAGTGTTCGTCCGGCAGGCCGGCGAAATCACAGCCGCTGGTTTCGTGAAGGAAGACGTTAGAGAGATGGCGCAATCTTTCGCGCGCCTGTCGGATCATTTCGGCGGACACGTCGGTCGCGTGGACTTCGCCGAAAATATCGGCCAGATGCCTGGTCATCCGGCCAATGCCGCAGCCGATTTCGAGCAGGCGCAGAGTCTTCGGGTCGCGCCCGCCCGCAAGCAGCCAGAGCGAGTCAATGATCTGGCGCCGGACTTCAAACGAGCCGGTCTCGTCGAACTCTTCTT
The DNA here is from genome assembly GCA_035652435.1 of Blastocatellia bacterium. Lineage (GTDB taxonomy): Bacteria > Acidobacteriota > Blastocatellia > RBC074 > RBC074 > DASRDU01. The sequence continues at coordinate 19,822 of DASRDU010000149.1, read as the reverse complement.
CGGTCTGATCCGGCCTGAGCGTATTGATGAACCACTTCGCATCCTCTCTGGCGCGCGCGTCCCATCCGAGTTTCATTTCGGTCGCGAAATCGCGCGGGGCGGGCTGCTTTTCTCCCGGGCTCGTCATTCGATTTTGCTGGGTGAATCTTTCAGTGTTACTCGGACAATCAAAAGACGGTATTGCGGAGTACCCGCTTCAGTCGGCACTCCGCAATACCGTCACCTGATTTTTCGAGTCACATTCGCTGTAAAGCTGAGCGGGGGACGAGTCGCTGCATTCCAAAGGTCTCAATTTGAGTTGCGCGGACTCGTTGCCGTGCGATCACCGTCGAAAGCCGGAACCGTCACGGGCTTTTCAAAGCGGATGCGCAGGACAGTGCCGGGCTGGAGCTTGATGTCGTTACCCTTGGTCATCAGCACGCCGCCGACCGCGCCCACGCCGACCGCCGACGCCAGACCGCCGATCCCGCCGCCCGCCGCGGCAATGATGATCCCGCCGACGGAACCAATCCCCGCGCCCGTGCCCGCATTGCGGGCCGTCCGCCCGCCGGAACGACCGCCGCCGACTTTGCCTTCGCCGTCCTTCGACTTGAGCTTCTCGTCGTTGCCGTAATCGTCAATGGCCGTGATGCTCGTCGAGACCTTCTCTTCGCCGTAAGGCATGCGCATCCGGTCGAAGATGACGGTCAGCGTGGCCTCCTTCTGCGGGCGTTTGGCGGCCTGCACCTGTGTGACGCGCCCGAAAAATTCGGTGCCCCGCGGGATCGCCACCCGGCCGTCCTTGTCGCGCACGGCCTCATAAAGCACGGCCACCACCTCGTCGCCGCGCTCGCTCAGTTTGGAACTGAGCTGCGTCTGGAGCGACAGCTTGGCCGTCGTGCCTTCGGGCAGGGTGAGGTTGCCGGGCTGTGACTGATTCTCTTCCTGCGACTGTGGCTGTGTCTGCGGCTGCGTTTGCGGTGAGGTGGATTGTGCCAGGGCGCTCAGGCTGAGCAGGATGAGCAGGCACCAGGGCAGAGTTGCTGGAATAACGTTTCTCATTGATACCTCCGAGTTGTAACGTTTGCGGGTCTGGGTTTCTGGAGATGCGCCTCACCAGATTCAGCTTTTCGCCCGCGCGTTGCCCGCCCGCGCACAAAATAATGGGGCCTGAATCCCGTCGCCTCAGCGTTTCCTGATGTCGCTGCGCCTGACCTCGTCAATCTCGGCGTCGCGGCTGCGCGAGCGGTCGGCGAATTTTTCATCGAGTTCGCTCGCCCCCGTGGCGCGGCGCACCAGATGCAGGGCGCGGTCGCGGGCCTTCTTGATTTCGCGCCGCCCGCCCTCAAACATCACCTCAATCGCTTCACCGCCTTCGAGCAGGCGCACGACCTCGCCGTAGAGCAGCCCCGAGCCGAAGGCGTAAGAGACTTCATCGCCCAGTCCGTAACGGGTCTGTTGGTTCTTCTTTCCGCCAGCTACCATAAGTTCGTTTGTTTCCTCCCGGACATGTGATTTGCACCTTATGCTGCCACGAGCCGGGCGGACAAACAAGCAGGAAGGCAAAAGTAAAAAGCAGGAAAGCAGGGCTTTCCAGACCGGGGGCCGCCCGACATGCTGCCTTTTCACCTGTGCCCACGCACAGCACAACAGGAATCAGTGATCAGGATGGTTAATAGAACGCGGATGCGACGGCGGCGGATCAACACAGATCAGATCTGTATTGATCCGCCGCCGTCCGTCGCATCCGCGTTCTATTCTTATTGCTCCAACTCAGGTCCGGTTTCAAAAGCTGATTTCGTGCGCCGGACTGATGCTGACGCTGTGCCCGCCCGCGCTGAAGCCTTCGAGCAGGGCGTTGTGGTGCCGGATGATCTGCGCGGCCGTCAGAGCCTCGGTGTCAGCCGTCGTGTGCGCATCGGCGGCCAGCGTGACGTCGTAACCGAGCGAGACGGCGCGGCGGCAGGCCGTGTCAACACAGTACTCGGTCATACACCCGGCGATGACGAGATGCGAGATGTTTCGCCGCGCCAGTTCGCTTTGCAACGCTGACTCGAAGAATGAATCGCAATTGCGCTTGTGGATGACCGGCTCGCCGGGCCGGGGGGCGATGGCCGCATGAATCTGCCAGCCCGCCGTGCCGGCTTCGACCGGGTGTCCGGCGGGGCCGTCGTGCTGAACGTAGATGACGGGCGTGCCGGCCGTGCGGGCGCGTTCGAGCAGCAGGTTGATGCGTCCCAGCGTCTCTGCCGCCCGGGTTACCGGGAGACCAATGATGCCGGCCTGCACGTCAATAATCACCAGGGCTGTTGCTGGTTTCATCACACCCCCTCATTCGATGACCGCCATCGTTTCACCCGCATTCACCGTCTGCCCTTCGGTGACGCGAAGCTCGATGACCTTCCCGGCTTTGGGTGACTGTACTTCATTCTGCATCTTCATCGCCTCGACGACGAGGACGCCCTGATCGGCAGCCACTTCATCGCCGACGGCTTTCAGGATGCGCACCACCTTGCCGGGCATGGGCGAGGTGAGCGTGGCGCGCCCGGCGCCTGCGCCCGTGCCGCCTCCGCCCGCGCGCAGGCGCTTTTTGTCGCGGACTGCGACGGGGAAGCGTCTGCCGTTGACGATCACTTCGGTGCTGCCGTCCGGCAGGCGGTCAATCGCGCAGCGGTAGACGTGATCGTTGAGGATCACGGTGAAGAGTCCCGGTTCGGGTTCGGTCACGCGGGCCTCCCAGGTCTGCCCCTCGCGCGCGAGCTTCGCCTGACCGTCGGCAGCGCTGAAATCTGCCTCCATCGTTTTGCCGTCAATGTCGAGTTCGAGTTTCAAGGCGGTTACTTTGTGTGACGGAACAGGTGTCCGTAAGCCAGTGGTTGATTCTTCTCCCAGGGGCGGTATTCGTTGCAGAAATCAATGCGCTCGCCCAGGGGCGGGTGCGTCGAGCGCATGATTTTGACGAGCGTCCCCGGGCGCGGATTGTCCAGATTTTCAGTCTGCAACTTTACGAAAGCGGTGGCCGCCGCGTGATTGTTCTGCGTGATCTCCAGCCCGAAGCGGTCGGCTTCGTGTTCATTCTGACGAAAATACGTATTCACGGCCGGCGTGACGAGCAGCGCGAAAAAACTGAAGAGCAGGATCAGCAGCGGGAACGAGGCGACGTCGGAGAGCCGGTCGAAGCCGAACCGGTGATGATATTTATTGATCAGCCACCCGGCGGTGCGGTGAATCCCGTAGAGCGCCGCCATAATCACGAGCGAGAGGAAGATGACGCCCTGCCAGACATGCCCCAGCACGTAATGCCCCATCTCGTGGCCCATCACAAAGAGCAACTCCGGCTCGTCCAGCCGCGCGACGGTTGTGTCCCACAGCACGATTCGTTTCGTCCCGGCGAAACCGGTGACGTAAGCGTTCAGCTCCTTCGTGTCTTCGCTTTTGGCGACCTCGTAAACGCGACCGCCTTCGATCCCGGCGCGCTCGGCCAGGTTCAGAATCTTCGCCTCCAGCGCCTTGTCTCGCATCGGGCCGAATTTATTGAAGAGTGGGTCAATGAAGACGGGCTCGATCAGGATCACGAGGAAAAGGAACGGGATCGCCAGCAGTCCGGTGTAGAGCCACCAGCGGCGCGGGCTTTTTCGGAGCAGCAGGTACGGAACCCAGAGGAGCAGGAATCCGAAAATGATCCCGACCACGAGGGCCTTGAGCGCGTCGCCGGACCATTTGCCGAAGGTCTGATTCGACAAACCGTAATCGTGCTGCCGGACGAATTCCTGATAATAGTCGAGCGGCAGGTCAATCACGAAGGTGATCAGGCTGAAGAGCGCGAAATAAAACCCGATGACGAAAAACCACTTCCGGCCGAGCAACTGCGCCACGTTGCGCAGCCGCGCGGAGAAGCCGGTGAACAGAAAGAGCGCCGGGACGAGCAGCCCCCACAGGATGTCCACGACCCACAGCACGATGCCGCTGCGGTAATAACGCATCGCTTTTTCATCCGGCTCGGGGACGGGAACGGGCGCGGCAGAAGTTTGAGCGGCGGACGGTTGCGGTGATGGTGCGGGCGTCGGCGATTGTGCCGCCACGATGACTGACAGCATCAGTAAGAGCGCGACTGACAGGGCGATGGCGCGCATGTTTTCCTCCGGGTTCAGAAACCCGTGCTGAACTCACCTGTTGCTCAATGCAGCACGTCGGCCAGACGATTTCCATTTGCTCTCGCGCCGGCCCGCGGAACCGCCGTTCGCAACGGACTGCTGCTGCTGCTCACGCGCATAATTCAGTGCGGCCACCAGGGCGGCGGCAATCTCCTCTTCACTCAACTGCCCGCTGTCTTCTGTCACAGTGAGAGCAGCAGCTCTCTGCCGCTCCATAAATCCGGCGATGTAGCCGGTATCAATCTCACCTTTCAAAAATTCCTCGTCCCGCAGCACCGCCTCGAAGAATGGAATCGTCGTGCGGATGCCGCCGACGTGGTATTCGCCCAGCGCGCGGCGCATCCGGGCAAGCGCCTCTTCGCGGGTCGCTCCGTATGTCGCCAGCTTCGAGATCATCGGGTCATAAAAGATCGGCACCTCCCAGCCCTCATACACGCCGCTGTCATCGCGCACGCCGGGGCCCGACGGGGTGCGCAGCCGGGTGATCCTGCCGGGCGAGGGCAGAAAATTTTTCTCCGGGTCTTCGGCGTACACGCGGCATTCGACCGCGTGGCCGCCCCACCTGACGTCTTTCTGCCTGATCATGAGCGGCTCATCGGCGGCGATCCGAATCTGTTCGCGCACGAGATCAATCCCGGTGACCAGCTCGGTCACCGGGTGTTCGACCTGCAACCGCGTGTTCATTTCGAGGAAGTAGAAATTTTTGTGCGCGTCAACCAGGAACTCGACCGTGCCGACGCTGTAATAACCGGCGGCGCGGGCGATGCTGACGGCGGCGGCGCCCATCCGCGCGCGCAGCTCGGGGTCGCCGAGCGGCGACGGGCACTCTTCAATGACTTTCTGGTGACGCCGCTGGATCGAGCATTCGCGCTCGCCGAGGTGGATCGTATGGCCGTGCTTGTCGGCCACCACCTGAATTTCGATGTGGCGCGGTTTTTCGATGAACTTCTCGATGTAGACCGCCGGGTTGCCGAAAGCCGCCTGGGCTTCGGAGCGGGCCGTGTCGAAGGCCGCTTCGATTTCGCCGGCCGAACGCACGACGCGCATGCCCTTGCCGCCGCCGCCCGCCGCGGCCTTGAGCATGACGGGGTAGCCGACTTCGGCGGCGATCCTTTTCGCCTCGGCGAGGTCGTCGAGTTCCTGCGCCGTGCCGGGGACGATGGGCGCCCCGGCGCGCAAGGCCGCCTCGCGGGCGTTGGTCTTGCTGCCCATCAGTTCAATCGTGTCGGGCGCGGGGCCGATGAAGACGATCCCGGCTTTTTCGACCGCGCGGGCGAAATCGGCGTTCTCCGCCAGAAAGCCGTAGCCGGGGTGAATCGCTTCGGCGCCCGAGAGGCGAGCGGCGTGAATGATCCGCTCTTTGACCAGATAGCTCGCGACGGAAGGCGCTTCGCCGATGTAGTACGCTTCGTCCGCCAGGCGCACGTGCAGGGCTTCGCGGTCGGCTTCAGAGAAGACGGCGACCGGGGAAATCCCCAGATCGCGGCAGGCGCGAATCAGGCGCACGGCGATTTCCCCGCGGTTGGCAATGAGGATTTTGCGAAACATAAGTAAAGAGACCGGGGCAGAGGCTGGCCGGGAACCCAGGTCTTCCCGGCCTCAAACCTCTGAACTCTGTTATTGCACGACTGACCGGCTGGGAAACCTCGGATCGAAGCGGACAGTGACGGGCAGGCCCGGCTGGTATTTATAACTCTCGCGCAACTGCTCGGGGTTGAGCGTCTGCGAGGATTCGTACTGGACGGTGGAGATGTTATAGGTGTAATAGATCCTGATTCCGGCCCCGTCCTTCTGCATGTCAATGATTTCGCCTTCGATAATCCGCCCGTATTTCAACAGCCAGGCGTAATAGTCATCTTCGGTGCGACGACGCAGGATCCGGTTAATAACGCGGGTCAGCCAGCTTGCCATGTGAGTCGGTTAAGTTGTGGGGCGTTCAGTCATCTTGAGGGGCAGACCGCTCCGGAGTGGAACTCGGGAATCAGGACCCGGGGCGCGCGGGCTCACTTCTGACTCTTTTCCGGCGCGGAGAATCCGAACCACAGATCGCTCTCGGCCCCGGGCGAAACGATCACTCCGTCCTGCAGGACGATGTCGTCGGCGGTCCCGAGCAGGCCGTCCGGGCCGGGCGAAACCAGCTTGTAGTCGCTGAATCCGGGCGCGCTGCCGCGCGAGGCGACGAGCGCCCCGGGCGTGTAGCTGATCTGATTTTCCCAGTAATCGAGCTGGGGCAGCGGCTCCCGGCTGAAGGCCTGAAGTTCGGCCCGGTCTTCCGGGTAACGGCCGTAAGTGTTGTTGAATTCCCTCAGCACCCGCCCGATCTGATACATCGAGGCGCGCGTCGCCGCCGCGTGTTTTTCCCGCCCCTGCTCGATGGCGCGCGGGATCGAACTGATGACGGCGGCGCTGAAGGCGAGCGTGAGCATAGTCGAAAGCGCCATTGAGGCGTTGGCGATCCGCCGTCCGCCGAAACGCACCGGGTCGGCCGCGATCCGCCGCCGCGCCCGCCGCGCGAGCCAGACGCCGAGCAGTGACAGCGGGATCATCACCACCGCAAGATAAGACGCCAGCCGGTACGCGTCGTAGCTGAAGATGTTGTAGTAAGGCAGCTTCGGGTCGAGCTGAAGCATCTCGCGGGTGACCTTCAGCCCGTCGCCGAAGAGCCAGACCACGAACACCCGCCCGACCTTCAGGTCATTGCCGAAAACCCAGGCCATCAGAAAAGCCATGATGACCGCGAGGCTTGCGCCGAGCGCGGCGAGCGACCCCCCCAGGCTCGGCAGCAGCGCGTCGGGCCGGGCCAGCGGTTCGGCCACGCGCCGGGCGCCGCAGGCGGGGCAGACTGCTTTTTCGAGTGAACCGGCCTCGCCGCAGCACGGGCAGACCATCGCAGCTTTCGGGGTGCCTCTCTGTAGTTTATTGGTCATGCTTTTCAAGGTGAATCGTCGGTCAGGGCGAGATGATTTCAGGGCGCAGCCGCGCCCCTTCCTGCTTCTCGGCCTGCCTGCCTTTGGCTGTTTCTCCTTCTCGCGGGGGCTGGTCAGTGTCGGCCGACGCGCCTTTCAATTCCATGACGCGGAGCTGGTGCCACGTGTGCCAGAGCCGGTGGCCGAAAGTCCAGTACGACATCATCGTCATCAGCCAGATGGTCATCGGCATCTTGTTGAGGAGCGGATTTTTCGACCCGGGCCAGACCGTCAGCGAGCCGATGATCAGCAGCACGACGCGCTCCGGGCGGCGGAAGAAACCCACGTCACATTTCGGGATGAGCGATTCGGCGCGCGCGCTCGTGTAGCTGACCATGACCGAACCGATCAGCGCCGCGCCGGTCAGCGAGGCGTAGAGCGTGCTGTGGTACTGCGTGTCGCGGGCGTAAAAAATGATGATCCCGAGGAAGGTCACCATGTCCGAGAGCCGGTCGAGGCTCGAATCCAGGAAGCCGCCGAATTTGGTGACGCGCCCGGTCAGTCGCGCCAGCCGGCCGTCGAGCATGTCAAAGATGTTGGCCGCAATCATCACCAGCCCGGCGTAGAAAAAATGCCCGTAGCCGTAGAGCAGCGCGGCCATTATATTAATGAACAGCCCGATCACGGTCAGCAGATTGGGGTCCGGATTCAGGCGCGCCAGCCCCTTCACCATCCCGTTGATGACCCGCTGACACCCTTCTCCGATATATGCTCCGAGCATAGTCTGGTTACTTTCTCCAGTCCCAAACGCGCTGACTATTCATTCAAATTGTGATCTTTGTTCCGACGATTTCCGCGCTGAAGTCTGCCTGCCCGACCGCCGCGGTCTGTCTAATAGTGATCGGTAGGCCGCCATCATAAGTTGTGGTTCAAAGCGATGTCAATGAAATCGTATGTGCTGGCGGGCGCGGCCTGGACGGGGGCAATACATTCTCACGGCAGTGACCCGGGGGCGCGGGCATCGGGGCCTGGCAGGCTTGCGGCACTGAGCCATTGATTGAAGGATGGCAGGCCCCGATGCCGCGCGCCCCCGGGGTAATGGACAGGCTTTGCCGCCTGAAGACGATGAAAACTGCGGGGCCTTGTTGTATCATTCAGTCTCACCGGACGACCCCGGCCTGAAAGAGTCCACGGAACAGGTCATTATGAAATTCATTCGGTCCACGAATTGGTGTGTTAGTTTCGGCCTTGTCAGCCTGATCATGCCGGTCATTGCGATTCCGGCCTTCGCCCAGTACGGGCACCCCGGGGTGACGATTGACCCGACGCCGCTCGTGCAGGCGAAACGCCCGCGCAGAGCGCCGGTACAGAATTCGCCCGCGCACACCACTGTCGCGCAGAAACCCGCGAAACCGACGAGGCCGGCCGAGACCCCGACTGAAGTGGCGGTCAATCGCCCGGCGCCTGAAACGAAGCCTCAACCGGCATCCCCGGCAAATCCTCAACCGAAACCTCAAACGAATACCGGGCGGAAGCCCGGCTCGGAAGTCATCCCCACGACGGGGCCGGGGAATACTCCGACTCAGCAGTTGTCCCCCTTCGACGCGCTGATCGCGCAGGCTGAACAGGCCGAAGACGCAAACAATCCGAAGGCCGCCGCCGACCTTTATCGCCGGGCGCTCCAGCTCAAACCGGATTCGGGCGACGCGCACTGGGGGCTGGCCGATGCGCTCTACCTGCAGCACGATTACGACGTCGCGATCAAAGAATACGAAGCCGCCATCGCGGCGGGTCAGAATGAGGCCGGGGTCTACAATAACTACGCCAATGCGCTCTTCCGTTCGGGCACCGTGACCAACCGGGAACGTTCGATTGATTATTACCGCAAGGCGATTGAAAGGAACCCTGCCTCATCGGATTCGTATGCCGGGTTGTCGAACGCGCTGCGGGTGCAGAAGAAATTGCAGGAGGCGAAACAGGCCGCCGATAAGGCCGTGCAACTCAACCCCGACTCGTCGCTCGCGCATTCGGTGCTGGGCCGCGCGCTCGGTGACCTGAAGGACTTTCCGACGGCCATCATTGAAGCGAACAAGGCGATCAGCCTCGCGAAACGCGACGCCTTCGCGTGGGTCAACCTGGGCGGGATCTATTATTTGCAGGGCGAACTGATGGAAGCGCTGAAGGCTTATCTGACGGCCAGATCGCTCGACCCGAACTGGGCGCTGCCATTCAACAACGTCGGCAACACTTTCATGGCGATGCGCCGTCCGCAGGAGGCCGCGAAGTTTTTCAGCGAAGCGATCAGACTGGAACCTTCGAGCCCGACGCTCTACAACAACCTTGGCAGTGCTTATGCCGCCCAGGGCAGACTGAGTGATGCCATCCCGCAATTCGCCCGCGCGGCCGAACTCGATCCGCGCAACGCCGTCCCGCGTGCGAACCTTGGCGGCATTTACGCGGAGCAGCGCAAATATGAAGAGGCCCTGGCGGAATTCAAAAAGGCCGCCGAACTCGACCCGACGAACGCGAAATTCTTCCAGGCGATTGGCGACGTCTACAAGCTGATGGGCAAAAAGAAGGAATCGCAGGCCGCCTACAAGCAGGTTCAAGCGCTGACCGGCAGGAAACAATGAGTGAGCTGATCGGCAAAGTAGTCTGTGGTTACCGCATCACCGGCCAGATCGGCGAGGGCGGGATGGGCAAGGTGTATCTGGCCGAGAGCGCCTTCCTCAAGGAATACAAGCAGCAGGTGGCCATCAAAACTCTGACGGCGCGCACCGACAACGAGCGACTCGCCGCGCTGATGCGCGACCTGTTTGAGCGTGAAGCCAACATCCACGTCCAGTTCAAACACCCGAACATCGTCAGTGTGATCCAGTACGCGGTTGACGGGGACGAGTTGTTTCTGCTGCTCGAATACGTGCCCGGCTATGAGTACAAGGGGCGGCACATCGGGAACGTCGCCGAACTGATCCGGTACGAGACCGGACCGATCCCGCACCTGCGCGCCCTGAAGTTATTCGTGCAGGCGCTTGATGCGATCAGCTACGCGCACAACTTCCGCTACCGCTGGGAGGGGAAGGATCGCATCGGTCTGGTGCATCGCGACATCAAGCCGGCAAACCTGCTGCTCGCCGACTCGCAGACGATCAAGGTCACCGACTTCGGCATCGTCAAGGTGCGGCATGCCGAAGGCGTCACTTCGGCCACCGGCAAGCTGACGCCGGGGACCAGCGGTTATATGTCGCCCGAAGCGATTCTCGGCCCCGACCATTTCGGACTGGAAGAACTGGACGGGCGCTCGGATATTTACGCGCTCGGCGTCGTGCTGTTTGAAATGCTGGCCGGGCGCATGCCGTTCGCCCCCGACCCGGGGAAGAATGTGGACATGTCGCTCCGCGTCAAGCACGTCGAGCAGCCGCCGCCACCGCCTTCGTCGTTTTATCCCGGAATTCCGCAGGAACTGGACGGCATCGTCCTGCGCGCGCTCGAAAAAAATCCGGAGAAGCGCTACCAGACGGCAGCCGAGTTCAGACAGGCGATTCTGGAATTTGTCGGTGAACCGGAACTGCTGGCCGCCGCCGCGCCATCCGCCGGCCTGAGCGCGAACCTCAACGGAGTCGCCAAGGCCCCGGAGACTACGCCGCTCGATGTGCAAAAGACAACCCCGCCGGCATTCCCCGCCCCTCGCTCAATCGGCGGTGAAGCAATCGGGGAACCGGCGGGGAAAACTTCGTCTGCTGTCTTCGTCACGATCGTGGCAGTGCTGCTCGCTGTTGCAGCCGCGGTCTACTTCCTGGTCCTGCGCAAGGCGGAACCCGTCGCTCAGACAAATAACAAACCGACCCCGACTGCGACTGCGACGCCGCTGCCGCTGCCCGAAGGCGTGGCGCTGATTCCCGGCGGCAGTTTTCTGATGGGCCGTAACCTGACCGAAGACCAGAAAAAACTCCGCGTCCCGGACAACAGAGGCACACCGGCGGAAGTCTTCAGCTACTCTTACCCGGCGCACGAAATGAAAGTCGGTGACTTTTACCTCGATGTCACTGAAGTCTCGAACCGTGAATACGCCAGGTTCGTCAGCGAGAAAAAGTACCCCGCCCCCGAAGGGTGGACGGGCGGCAAGCCGCCTGAGGGGGCCGAAGACAATCCGGTCGTGAACGTCACTTATCACGACGCATTTGAATTCTGCCGCTGGCGCACGGCCGCCCGGAAAGACGGCCTCGTTTACCGCCTCCCGACCGAAGAGGAGTGGGAATACGCCGCGCGCGGTAAGGATGCGGGCAGGGCCAATGGGAAGATCAACCTTTATCCGTGGGGCGAAGACTGGAAGCCGGGTCTGGCCAACACCGATGAAGCGCGCCTCAAACACACGCAGATCGTCACGGCCAACCGCAACGGCGCGTCACCGTTCGGCATCCTCAATTTGTGCGGCAACGTGGCCGAGTGGACGGCGACGGATTTCAGCCACTACCCCGGCAGTGACCGCGAGACTCCGCGCGAGCCCGGCTACAGTGGAACCTATCAGGTGGTGCGCGGCGGCTCGTTCGATTTCAAAAAGGAGTGGGCCACTACGATCACGCGCGCGTGGGCCCGCCCGACCGTCAAAGGGCCGAACCTCGGCTTCCGCTGTGCGGCTGATGCGAAAAGGTAATCAGCCGGAGAGCTTGTGACGGGCGCTGTTTGCGGCTGGGTGGGTCACTTGACGCAAAAAACAATCTGTGGAACTATACGCCCTCTCAAAGGGGGCCTCAGAGCCTTTCTTTGACGCTTCACATCAGGAATTCAATCCTGAAGGTCGTTTGAAATCCCCGGGCCGGGGCGGCGTAGCCAAGTGGTAAGGCAGAGGTCTGCAAAACCTTTATTCATCGGTTCGATTCCGATCGCCGCCTCCATTCCTCTCAATAACTTACACAATTCAGGAAATCAGTCAGGAAGGCGACTGTGGGGACTTTTGTGGGGACTCTTTGCAGTTTTGCAGTCATTGAAGGCATCTGTGGCAGGTATTATTGGAGGGTGTCAGGGTTGCCGACAGTGAACACATCCATCTGCCGGGTTGTTTCTTCAATCTGCCTCGTGGCAGTGTAGTCCTCCAGCTTCCGGATCGCGTTCACCTTGTGCGAATCAACCGGGTGAGCATACCTCAGCACCATCTGAATCTTCGAGTGGCCGAGCAGTGCGGCGAGCGTGACCAGATCAACGCCGGCCTGAGCGAGCCGCGTGGCAAACAGGTGCCTCAGGTCATAAAGCCGGAACCGTCGCACCCTGCTGCGCCTGACCGCGCCATCGTGGGCGTGGTTGACCTTCAGCATCGGCTTATTCTGATCCTTCTCATGCGGGAAGATGTACGGGCCGGGGATCGTTTCAAGACGGTGTTTCAGAACTGCCGCGGCGTTCGCCGTGAGCGGGATGCGCCGCCTGGCCGCCTTCGTCTTGCCGTGGGGGTTGTAATAATAATTCTCAGCCAGATGTACGTTATCCCGGCGGATGTGGATCACTTCTTCGGGCCGCATCCCGGTCTCAAGGATAAGGCTGGCCACGTCATACAGGGGCTGACTGGCCACAGCGAAGTAATTGCGCACATCGTCATCAGAAGGGAGCTGGGTCAGTTCGTTGTTCTCTTCCAGAAACTTCACCCTGCTGACGGGGTTCCTGATCACGACTTCCTGAAAGTGGTTGAAGAGGATTTTCAGGCAGGCCAGTTCGCGGTTGATGGTGGCGGGCTTCAGCTTCCTGTCTGTCTGCCTTTTCTTCTTCCCCCGGCCAGAGCCTTCTGCTTCGCCCGCGTGGTCTTGTACCCGGTGGTCGCAGCGTTGCGCTACAAGTGGAGCAACGGACAGGTGGAAGGGCAGATCAATCGGCTCAAAATGACGAAGAGACAGATGTCCAGGCGGGCCGGTCCTGAGCTGTTACGAGCGCGGGTCTTGCACGCAGCCTGAGATATAGAGGCTGTGCCGGAAGAGAGTTAATGAAGACCAGACTGGCTTCACCGAAAGTGCGTGAGAACCCTCCTTTTTGCTGGCCCATCGAGGAACTCCTGAATCTCGCGCTGGCGATCATTGAACTGGAGCGTGCCATCGGATCGCCGGTAACGTCGTCAAAAAGGTGACTGATCACTCCTGTCGCAATGCGACCAGTGGGTCTACTTTGGTCGCGCGTCGCGCCGGCAGGTAACAAGCCAGGAACGCAGTCGCTGCCAGAAGTGCCGTCACGCCGACGAACGTCACGGGATCAAGAGCGCTCACGCCGAACAGGAGATTGGCGAGCAGACGGGTCCCCAATGCGGCGACGCCTAACCCGATCACGACGCCGATTCCCACCAGCAGCGCGCCTTGTCCGACAATCAGCCTGATGACTTCCCTTGAGCTGGCGCCCAGAGCGATGCGAACGCCGATTTCGCGTGTACGCTGCGTGACCGCATACGACATCACGCCGTAGATGCCCACGACGGCCAGCAGCAGCGCTAATCCCGCAAAGCTGCCCAGCAAGACCGTGTTCAGCCGCCGCGAAGTGGTGGTATTCGCCAGCCGTTGCTCCATCGTCATCACGTTGTGGAGCGCCTGGTTCGGTTCCACCTCCGCCACCACTCGTCGCACGGCAGAGATCAGACCAGCCGGCTCGCCGGTGGCGCGGATGACGAAACTCAGCTCGCCTCCCACGTCTTCCATCTCCGGGCTGTATACCTCTGGTATGACCTCTCCTGCCAATCCACTCTGCCGCACATCGCTGACGACCCCCACCACCGTCTGCCAGCCCGCCTGCGCGCCACGCCGCGCCATCAGGCGGATTCGTTTGCCAACCGCGCTTTGCCCGGGAAAGTGATGTTTCTCAAACGCCTCATTGACGATTACCGATTCCGCCGGGGAGCGCGCATCCTGCAAAGTGAACGCCCGTCCGTTCCGCAACGGGATACCCATCGCGTTGAAGTAATCGAGAGTGACCGTCGGCCTGGAAACCGGCCTCACCTCGCCCGGCTTCGCCTTTCTCAAGTCTATCGGTGGCCGGCCCTCGATTTCCGCCGGCGTAATTCGGTTAAATTGGGTGAGCGGCAGGGAATCCGTGGCGGCGACCGCCTGCACACCGGGCAGTGCCTTCAACCGCTCGAGGACTTGTGCAATGAAGTTGACTTTCTGGGGCGAGGATTCCCCCTTCGCCAAAGTTACCTGGAACGTCAGGACGCCATCGGTCCGGAAGCCGGGATTGACGTCGTGCAACCGCGAAAAGCTCTTGATCAACAACCCGGCGCCGATGAGCAACGCCAGCGCCAGCGCCACTTCCGACACGACTAGAAAGTGCCGGAGCCAGTGGCGATGCCCACCAGTGTCGCCGCGGCCCTCCTCTTTGAGCGCGGCGTTGACGTCTGTGCGCCAGGCTTGAACCGCCGGCGCGAGTCCGAACGCCAATCCGGTGATCACCGACACGCCGAGCGTGAACGCCAGCACCCAGGCATCAATTCCGATCCCGTGCATCGCCGGCAGGCTGGAGCCGCTCCATTGCCCAAGCGCCCGAACGCTCCAGAACGCCACCAACAAACCCAAACTGCCACCGGCCAGGGAAAGCAGTACGCTTTCCGTGAGCAACTGGCGGGCAATCCGCAGCCGTCCGGCTCCGAGCGCGGCGCGGACTGCCATTTCCCGTTGCCGCGCAGCCGCGCGCGCGAGCAGGAGGTTCGCGACGTTCGCGCAGGCGATGAGCAGGACAAACGCGACCGCGCCGAGCAACACGAGCAACATCCTCTTCACATCGCCGACGACCTGCTCGTGCAGGCCGACCAACGTCAAGACACTATCGCCGCGCCCGCCGCGTCCACCGCCCTCGCCGCCCTCGCCGCGTCCGCCGCCCTCGCCGCGCGACCGGGGATTGCCGCCCGGAGACGCGGTCGGTCCTCCTGGCTGAATGCGCTGCGCAATTGTTTGCAACTCGGTTTGCGCCTGCTCAAGCGTCACGCCGGGTTTCAATCGAGCAATGGCTTTCAGCAGCACAATGCCTTCACCATACCCCGCCAGGGCTGCACTCGTTTCACTAAGCGCCAGCGGAATCCAAAGTTGAAACGGTTCGGGATATTGAAAGTGCGCCGGAAGAATGCCCACGACGGTGTAACTTTGTTCGTTCAACGTGATCGTCCGGCCCAGCACGTTCGGGTCACTGCCAAATCGGCTCTGCCAGAGGCCGTGTCCGAGAATAGCCGCCTTTGGGCCGTTGGGCGTGTCTTCTTCCTGGGTGAAGTTGCGTCCCAACGCCGGCAGGACGCCGAGCAGCGGAAAGAAATCCGCCGTCACTGCGCCAGCCACGACTCCTTCCGCCGCTCCGGCCCCTGTGAGGGTCATGTCGCCGCCACTATAGGCGGCGATGCGCGCCAGCGACTGGCTCTGCGCTTTCACTTGAACGAAAGCGGTGCTGCCAATGATAGTGTCCGGCTTTCCCGACCGGACTATGCGCAACTGCGCGAGCTGGCCGGGTTCGGGATAAGGCAGCGGCTTGAGCAATACGGCGTTGACGACGCTGAAGATGGCGGTGTTGGCCCCGATGCCGAGGGCAAGCGTGAGAATCGCTACGAGCGAAAAGCCAGGCTTCTTCATCAACATGCGCGCGCCGTAGCGGAGGTCCTGCCATAATTCTTCCAACCCTCGGAATCCCCACCAGGAGCGACTGTCCTCCGTCGCCAAAGCGACGCTGCCAAATGCGCGCTGCGCCGCGTACCGCGCCTCCTCCCGCGAGAGTCCGTCGGCGATCTTCTCCCGGGTTTCTATCTCCAGGTGCGTGTCAATCTCTTCCTGCAATTCGCGCTCTGCGCGTCTGCGGTTCAATTTCCTGACCAGGTATTTCAACTCGCTCCACCATTGCATATTCAGGCCCCCTCTCGATCCGGGTTAAGGATACGGGCAATCGCCTCGGTCAGGCGCTCCCACTTGCCGGTCTCGGTCGTCAATTGTTTCCGGCCGGCGGTAGTCAGACGATAGTACCTGGCGCGGCGGTTATTTTCCGACGTGCCCCACCCGGCGGTGATCAGCCCCCGGCGCTCCAGGCGCTGCAGCGCCGGATAGAGAGAGCCATGGTCCACCCGCAGCACGTCGTGCGAGGTCCGCTCGATGGATTTGGCGATGGCGTGGCCGTGAATCGGGCCGAAGAGCAGGGTTCGCAGGATCAGCAGGTCGAGCGTGCCCTGAAGCATGTCGATCGGTTTGCCTTTTTGTTTTCGCATAAAGCCCCCTGGTGGAAGATCTACCAAAGTATCAGACTCCTTCGGGTAGAATGTCAAGGGAAGCGTATCGCTCCCGGGGTAGAGAATAGAGGGTTCAGGAAGGCGACGCGCGCCAGCCAGCCGAAAGAGGGTTCTGGAATGAGGCTGCCGGAAGAAGTCAGCAGGAAACGAGAGGTTACGTCAAGCCCCGTCGCCGAAGGCTCACATCAGTCACACCATCACAGCTGATACATTTCAAATTGCCGGAACGTGTAATGAGGTGAGTTGATCTTACTTGAATTGATGGCAATACTAAATTCGCATTGCTTGATTTGTGTGCGAAATGAGTGCGAACCTGCCTTGACTGTGGAAAACCACCTGAAACGTCAGGATGCCAAACTTGGAACAAGTTGGTTCGATTCCGATCGCCGCCTCCATTCCTCCTAATCACTTACACAATTCAGAGATTCAGTCACGAAGCCGACTGTAGTGACTTTTGTGGGGATCCTTTGCCGTCCGGCCGTCCTTCATTGAAGCGTCAATAGCTGACAAGGTAGACTACGTGTCGTTGGAAACCCCGGGAAAGAAGAGGGTGGCAGAGAAATGAGCAAAGACCAGACGCAGAACCTCAACAACTCCGAACCTGTCACACTGGAGTCCCTGGCCGCACAGATGGCACAGCTGATGATCGAGTTCCGGGAGTTCCGCGCCTTTGCCGAGCCAAAGCTTTACGACACCAAACCGATCCGGGAGCAGGCCCTCAAGGAGATAATGGAGGTCAGGCAGGAGTTGAAAGACGTCAGGGCGGAACTGAGGAGACTCAATTCGCACCACGAACAGATGATGATTGACCCGACCGGTGCCCGCTCTGACATCCGCGACCTGAACCGCCGCGTTGACGATCTCGAAAGTCCGCGCCAGTAGTGTGGCAGACAGACAATCCGGAGGGGCCGCGTCAGTAACCAAAGCCTGCGAAGTAAGCCGGCAACAGCAAGCCCTGACGCATTTTCGCCTCTCTCACTCCGCCGCGAAACCTTTGTTCATCGGTTCGATTCCAGTCGCCGCCTCCATTCCTCGCTATCGTTGAAACCCAGGACAAAGCGAATGGCCATCAAAAAATCTGACCTTTACTCCTCTCTCTGGGCTTCCTGCGACGAACTGCGTGGCGGCATGGACGCCAGCCAGTACAAGGACTATGTCCTGTTCATGCTGTTCATCAAATATATCTCCGACAAATACGGGGACAGCGACGACTTCGCCCCGCCAGTCACGATCCCGCCGGGCGCGAGCTTCAAGGACATGGTCGCGCTCAAGGGCAAGAGCGACATCGGCGACAAGATCAACACCCAGGTCATTCAGCCGCTGATTGACCATAACAGCCGCCTCGCCCGCAGCGACTTCCCCGACTTCAACGACCCCAACAAGCTCGGCGAAGGTCAGGCGATGGTGGATCGGCTGACCAACCTCATCGGCATCTTCCAGAAGCCCGAACTGGATTTCTCGAAGAACCGCGCCGAACACGACGACATTCTCGGCGACGCCTACGAATACCTGATGCGCCACTTCGCCACCGAAAGCGGCAAGAGCAAGGGGCAGTTCTACACGCCCAGCGAAGTCAGCCGCGTCATCGCCAAAGTCATCGGCATCTCGCCCGCCAACACCGTGGCCGCGACGACCGCCTATGACCCGACCTGCGGCTCCGGCTCGCTGCTGCTGAAAGTCGCCGCCGAAGCGGGCAGGCACATCACGCTGGAGGGGCAGGAGAAGGACGTGACCACCGCCGGTCTCGCCCGCATGAACATGATCCTCCACGATTTCCCGACGGCGAACATCCTTTCCGGCAACACGCTCGCCGCGCCCAAATTCAAGGACGGCGAGCGGCTGCGCACTTACGATTACGTCGTCGCCAATCCGCCGTTCTCTGACAAGACGTGGAGTACCGGCATCCTTCCCGACCTGGACCATTACCAACGCTTCACCTGGGGCGTGCCGCCCGCGCGGCAGGGCGATTACGCTTACCTGCTGCACATCATCCGCTCGATGAAAAGCCAGGGGAAAGCCGCCTGCATTCTGCCGCACGGCGTACTCTTTCGCGGCAACGCCGAGGCCGTCATTCGGGAAAGGCTCGTCCGCTCCGGCTATCTGAAGGGCATCATCGGACTGCCGGCCAATCTGTTTTATGGCACGGGCATCCCGGCGTGCATCCTCGTACTCGACAAGGAAAACGCCGCCGCCCGCCGTGGGATTTTTATGATTGACGCGAGCCGCGGCTTCATCAAGGACGGCAACAAGAACCGGCTGCGCGAGCAGGACATTCACCGCATCACAGACACTTTTGCCCGGATGGCCGATGTGCCGCGCTATTCGCGTCTGGTGCCGGTGGATGAAATCGCCGACCCGAAGAACGCTTACAACCTCAATCTGCCGCGTTACATTGACAGCACCGAGCCGGAAGATATTCAGGACATTGACGGCCACCTGCGCGGCGGCATCCCGGCGCGCGACCTCGACGCGCTCGGGCCTTACTGGCAGGTCATCCCCGGCGTCCGCGCGGCGCTTTTTCGCCCGCTGCGCCCCGGCTTCTTTCAACTCTCAACTGACCACGCGCAACTCAAACAAACCATCTTCGGCCACGCCGAGTTCACTGCCTTCAACGCCACGGTGACGCAACTCTTCGCCGAGTGGCGCGAGGCCAGCACGCCGCAACTCAAAGGCTTCGGCAAAGACGGCCACCCCAGGGCGCTCATCGAAAGCATCGCCGAGGATTTGCTCGCCACCTTCAAACGCGCGCCGCTGCTCGACGCCTACGACGTGTATCAGCACCTGATGGATTACTGGGCCGGGACGATGCAGGAAGATTGCTACATGATCGCCGCCGACGGCTGGCGCGAAGCCGCTCAGCCCCGGCTGATCGTTGAGGACAAGAGCAGGAAGACCAAAGCCAGGCCCGACTTCACAATCGGCAGGAAGAAATACCAGACCGAACTGATCCCGCCCGCGCTCGTCATCGCCCGCTACTTTGCCGGCGAGCAGGCCGCGATTGACCGGCTCGAAGCCGACATTGCCGCGCTCGATCAGCAGATGGAAGAACTGGCCGAAGAACACGGCGGCGAAGACGGGTTGCTGGCCGATGCCCTGAACGACAAGGGCAAGCTCACCAGGGCCGGTGTCACCGCCCGCCTGAAGGAATTGCAGAAGGAGAGCAGGCGCGGCCAGGAAGCCGGCGCAGAGGCGGGCGAAGAACGCCGGATGCTTGAGCGTTACCTCGCCCTCGCCGAGCAGGAAGCCGCAACGGCGGAAAAACTCTGGCAGGCGCAGGAAAAGCTTACGGCAGCGGTCGCGGCCAAATATCCCGCGCTCGCCGAGGACGAGATCAGGACGCTGGTGGTGGATGACAAATGGCTCACCCGCCTCCACGCCGACGTGCAGGGCGAACTGGATCGCCTTTCACAAACTCTCACCGTAAGGTGTACCCCATTTTCAAGACCAGAATGCAGTTTTTTTAGATGGATCGTGTCGCCCACTAAATTATCCAGTTCGTTCTTTGAAAACTGCTTCAGGTGTCCGGTAGCCGAGTGACTGGTGCAAGCGCTCACGGTTGT
>DASRDU010000148.1:0-68995 GCA_035652435.1 Blastocatellia bacterium | reverse complement strand
ACAACCGTGAGCGCTTGCACCAGTCACTCGGCTACCGGACACCTGAAGCAGTTTTCAAAGAACGAACTGGATAATTTAGTGGGCGACACGATCCATCTAAAAAAACTGCATTCTGGTCTTGAAAATGGGGTACACCTTACGTAGCCGAGGAAAGACCTCATTGGGGAGCCTCCTTTGTGATGAGACGGCTTTATGGCGACCGCATTTTAGCACGTGGCTTGAAAAAAATAACGGCCAGTGCTATCGAGGCTTCGCTTTTTTCATTCAAGTGCGAAGGAGATTTCCGAATGGCATATATGATGTTCTGGCCGATTATCATCATCACGCTGGTGACCGTGATGGTCGTGGTCGTGCTTCTGATTGCTGACCTCCTAATCAACTACCGGAAAAAATTGCTGCGGCCAATGAGCTGGCTGGAGAAGGCCCTCGTCTTCGTCCTCCCCCTGATCCTGAGTGGCTGGGTGCTGACAGGATTCACGGTCTGGGAGATTTCAAACCGGCTGGAAAAATTTCCTGAGATCATGACTCGTGCTGTCAAACCCGGAGGCGAGATAGTAACGGGGCAGGGTCCTTGGGACCCGGTTGAGAAAGCCCCTCCTTCGGACGTGGAGCGGCGGCTGGCCTACGTTCAGAGCGGCTTCCGATTGCAGATGACCACAATGCTCCTCGTCTGCATTTACGGCTTCGTGAAGTGGTGGGAGCTGTTCAGCAGGCTCAGGCGTAAGCCTCAAGTCAGTGCCGCCGCGTAGTCAAAAACAGCTATTAATTGGAGCAGGAAAGTGGTAGAATTCTGAGCAACGGATTTACCGTTTCAGTTTGAAAACCCGGCGTGTAAGGTGTTGATTCTGAAGAGACAGGCTGGCTGAAAGCATTTCCCAATTTTCAGTCCGTTGCTCTACCAACTGAGCTACCTGGCCATGACAATCCAATGCTTTGGGATGACGCCTGATACAGCCAACTCCCCAAAACGGAGTGCGTATGGTAATGATCGTCACGCTGTCTGTCAACCAGCATCCAGAGGGCTTAACTGGTGCTGCGCGATGAGAGGGGCGAAAAAGAGATGAGTCCTCATTGCGCATTGTTGAAAAATTCGGAGTAGTTTCACCTGCCCGCTTGTGCTATATTCGCGCGCGCTTCCTGCCGCCCCAGCTGGCCCCATGATAAGCAACGACCCTCTGATCAGCGGACCATCCTGCTAATACTCCGGCCCTTGAGTTTCCGCCTGCCGCGGACTTATGGCTCAACCTGTACCTGAGAAATTGATGCTTTGGCGGGCAACCGGGCCGCGACGATCCGGCGCACGCGCGCGCATTGCTGCTGCAGGTAATCCTTAAAATCGTCCGCGCTGTCCGGCTGTTTCAGAGTGATCGGCGGGTGATAAATGATGGTGACTTTGTGCGGACGAGGGAAACGATGATGGGGGGAGAGTGCTTCATAACCGCCGATGATCGTCACCGGCACGATCGGGGCATGGGTGTCGAGAGCCAGGCGAATGAAACCCGGCTTGAATGGCATGAGTTCTCCGGTGCGGGTGCGCCCGCCTTCGGGAAAGATCACCAGCGGGCCGCCGGCGCGCAGCTGCCTGAGGGATTCGCGCAGCGCCGCGCGGTCGCCGGATTCGAGTCTGACCGGGAACCCGCCGTAAATCCGAATCAGCCGGCCGAGAACTGGCATGCGGACGAAACGATCCCACGTCATATAGCGCATCGGGCGGCCCAAGGGGAGCGAGATCCAGATTGGATCAAGGAAGCTGACATGATTCGGGGCCAGAATGACCGGCCCTTCGCGCGGCACGCTCCCCACGCCGCAAAAGGAGATGCGGAAATAGAAGCGGCAGATCACCCAGGAAATCAGGCGTGTGATGTGGAACAGCAATCTCGTTTCTCCGAATCAGGTCGCGAGCTTCGTGGTGATGCTGGAAATCCCATTTGGCGCCCAGGAGGGCTGGTTTTCATTTCGCCGAAGGATGCGTATTGTGCCTGAACCCGGCAGTGCCGCGCAATCGGCGCTGCCACCGGAATCTGTCGGGCTCACCCGAAGGATTCAAGAAAGATGAAGATGGAAACAAGAAAAGAAGCGCCGCTGGAAATTCGCGGGTCGTTGCAAACACATAGCCTGCCCGAGGTGATGCGCCGGATTTACACCGAGCGGCGCACTGGGGAACTGCTGGTCGTGAAAGATGTCATCCGGCGGCGGGTATACTTCGAAATGGGGCTGGCCGTCTTTGCCGCCTCGAATCGCAAGGGCGACCGGCTGGGCGCGTTTCTGCTGCGGCGCGGGGACATCAATCAGACGGTCTTCGACATGATCAACACGATGGTCCCGCGCGGGCGCAGGTTCGGGCAGATGCTGGTCGAGATGGGGATCATTAACGAAGACCAGCTGACCAAGGCCGTCCACGAGCAGGTCCTTTCGATGATCTATTCGCTCTTTGAATGGACCAAGGGCGATTTCGAGTTCACCGAACGCACGACCACCAATGTGCCGGCCGACTTGAAACTGAGGCTTTCGATGGCCGACATCATCCTCGAAGGCGTGGGCCGGGTTCGCGATCTCAGCGTCGTGCGGCGCGGGATGGGCGATCTCAATCGCCTGATTGCGCCTTCTTCCGATCCGTTGCTGCGCCTGCAGCAGGCTTCACTCAGGCCGCTCGAGCAGAGCCTGCTCGGTCAGGTGACCGAGCCGACCGACCTGCTTTCGATCTTGGTTTTCAGTCAGCAGCCGGCGGCTGATACGATCCGCGCCTTGTACGGGCTGCTTTCGGCCGGGTTCCTGACCTGGATGCCGGCGCAGGCCGAAGAGACTGTGCCGGCGGCCAAAGTGCCTGGTAACGTTTCCGCGCCGCCATCGCCGCCGACCGAGAGACCGATAGTGAAGGCCACCATAACGCCGGAAGTCGTGGTGACATTACCGCAGCCGCCACTCAACGTGACCGTGGTTCCGGAAGCCATCGAGATTTCACTGGATCCGGAAGAGGATCTGGTCGCGGATTTGCCGGGGGCGGCCGTCGAGTCACAACCGCCGTCGAAAGTCGCCGATCAGCCAGCCGGGTCGCAGATGGCGATGCCTGATTCAGTGGTTGATGCTGCTCAGGCGGCGAAGAACGCAGAGCCGGGGAAGGCTTGGGAAGAAGAGCAGCGTCGTGAGGTCGAACGACTCCGCGCGCGCGTCGGATCGGATGATCCATACACGATCTTCGGGGTTGAGCGGAACGCAGACCTCAGCCACTTCAAGGCGGCGTACCACGAACTGCTGCGGCATTTTCACCCGGACAAGTTCCGCCAGTCATCGAAAGAGCTGCGTGAAGAGGTCGAGGAGATTTTTCAGGCGGTCACTGCCGCCTGGAACCGGGTGCAGGATGAATGGCAGCGGAATCCGCGGGCCGTCCGGGGGCGATCATCGGCGCCCAGTCAGACCTCAGCGTCAGCCCCTGCCGGGCAGGAAATTCTGCCCTCCGATAATTTGTCACAGGAAGCACTTGAGAATATGGCAGAGGCCTCATACCGCGACGGTCTGCTCAGCCTGATGTCGAGGAAATACAATGATGCCGCGGGACTGCTGAGGAGGGCCGTCCAGCTCAACCCGGACAAGGCCGCGTACCATTCAGCCCTGGCGCTGGCGCTTTCCAGTAACACGCAGGGCAACAATTCAAAGGTCTGCAAGGAGGCCGAGCAGCATTACCTTCAGGCGATCAGGCTCGCCCCGCAGGATCCGTCCCATCACGCGCTGCTCGGGATGCTCTACTCGAAACTCGGGATGGCGCGGCGCGCGGAGGCAGTTTACCGCCAGGCGCTCAAACTCGACCCGCGTCATGAGATTGCGCTCAAGGGAATCGCGTCAAAACCGATTGACGTGGAACTGCTGATGCACCTGCTGACACAGCCGTAGAAAAGCGGGCCGAAGAGTGTTTGCGACGGCACGGGATTCACTGAATTACTCCCCCTGTCTCCCTATCGCGGCGTCTCCTCTTCTCCCACTCGTGGATCAACAGGCATCCGCCTCCCGCCATCACCGTCCCCGCCATTACGTCAACCGCGTAGTGATAACGACCGTAGATCGTCGCCGCGCAGATGCTCAGAACCAGCGGCGTCAGCGCGTAACCCAGCCGGCGCGAAAAATGAAAAGCGGAAAACAGAACGACCATTGACCCCGCCACGTGATTGCTCGGGAACGCGCCGCCATGCACGCGCCCATGTTTCTCGATCAGGTTGATGAACGCCGTGAACGGGCCGCCAACGAGTTCCACCCTCTGCAAATGCGCGAGCGTGTGATACGGCCCTTCGATGGGAAAGAAAATGAAGATCAGGTAGTTCAGGTAGTAAGCCACGCAGATCGAGGCCACGAAGACCGCGAACTGCTCGCGCCGCCCGCGCAGCCACAAGTACGCGCCGAAGGCCGGAATCAGCGCCAGGTAGGCGGTGTAAGCCAGTTGCAGGTATTCCGTCAGCCAGTAGCTGCTGAACTGCTCGGCCCACACCGTCGGGTCTGCACCGAAAAGCGCGCGGTCCGCCGCAATCAGGATGTGATCGAACCAGCCGGGGAAGAGTGCATGCACGAGCCGGCCGATCTCCTCGAAGAAGAAACCGGAGAGGAGCAGCGGATACCAGTGGCTGAGGACGCTCAAGGTTTGCGGCCCGCGCGCTCTCCGGCAGGCGAGCATCACGATCAGACAGATCAGGCCGCCATGAATAAGCAGCAGATTTGTTGCCTGCGTGATTTGATTCCGGCAGACAATCGTCAGCACGCTTGTGAAAAGCAGATACGCCAGCGTGAGGCGGTCGGCGATATTCAGCGACTGAAGCAGCCTCGCTGACAGATCGCTCAGATGCCGTGATTTCGACTGCTCAATGAATTGAATCTGTTTTGGCTGAAGGGTTGTGTGTACCTTCTGATGCTCGGTTGATCTCATCGGTGAAAGAATGAAGAAATTATTGCTGACTTTGCTGCCGACATACTGATGGGAAGTCGCATTTGCCGGGCGATAATCGAACTCATCTACTCCTGCCGCGGCCGACCTGGTTCTGGTTTCTTTGCTTTATATTCCAAGTATGCTTGAAGGAAGGGTTCCGGAGTCTTAAATATGCGAAGCCATTTGCTTCGATCATCTCTGTAGTTTTCCTTGTGCATCTTACTTTCACTCCAGCCGGGGTAATATGGGTTTCGTGAAATCAGATAGTTGATGAAATTCAACAGATCGTCGTCCGACAGACGAATGTCATATTTGAGTTTCAGCGTGTCCCGAATAGCTTCGTCGGCTATGGAAATTCCTTCCAGTGCCTCGATATATGACAGGTGCAGTTCATAACGTCGCTTCATCTCATATTCATCATCTTCCTTACTATTCGAGTGCGCGATGCGCAGTTTTTCACTCAGTAATTTCAGGGCATCTATCGCCCTTCGCCCATCCCCGAATGCTCGCACTCGAAATACACGACAATCGAAATGTGAAAGGATAAATACCGCCCCTTCATAGCGCCTGAACTTCTCCTCGCTTGCACCTGTGCGTCTGGTCGGGTCATAAGCTTCTATTTCCCGGATCACTTGCGGAAACGCCCTGGGGCCATCCTTGCGCAGATACTCTTCCAGAGTTTCGTCATATGTATTGTGAAACGGGAACACGTGGCGCGCATGCTCCCTGCAAAACTCCTCTACGTGCTGTTTGGGCGTCATCCGCGCGATCTGCGCTTCTGACTTGTGGGGAAAGCTGAATTGAGCAGAAATCTCAGGTGCTGTGGCGACTATTATCAATAGGAGACCGAATATTCGTCTCATACTCGTTCCCGGTAAATGGGCAGTTATTCGTAAACACATTCGCGGCCTGCTCCGGCTATACGAATTGTTCGATCATCCACCCGCACTTTTCAGCCACGTGCCGCAGGCGGCGATCCGGATTGGCTGCGACCGGGTGCCCCACCGCGGACATCACGAAGCGATCAGCATAGGTGTCGGCGTAGGCGAAAGATCGCGCCAGATCGAAACTGTCTGAATTCCGGCTCCTGATCATCTGCATCAGGCAGGTGAGCTTGGTCATCCCGAACGGGCGGGCGCTCGCGATTCTCCCGGTCAGGCGCTGATCGGACACTTCGACTGCCGTGCCGATGCGCATGTCCACGCCCAGGTATTCGGCCAGCGGTTCGAGCAGCACGTCGAGAGTGCCGGAGAGCAGAATCACCTCGTGGCCCGCACTCTGATGCCAGCGCAGTCGTGCGACGGCGCCGGGCAGCAGCCGTCGCGCGATCTCCTGCTCGAAGCAGTCGCGCGCCAGTTTCCTCAGGCGACGAGCGTCCTGCCCGCGCAGGTAAGCTTTGTTGTCGGCCATCGCCGCGCGCCCGGCGAGGAGCGCACACATCGCCCCGCCGGCCAGCCGCGCCATTTCGCACAGGCCGATTTCACCGTAACGCCACAGATACCTGAAAAAGATCCGTTCGAGCGAATCCCCGGCGATCAATGTGCCGTCCGCGTCAAAGACTGCGGCAATGTTTTTGTGAGCCATGCTTCTTTTCAATGAGTGGAGAGGGCCGGGCTTTTGCGGAAGAACCTCAGCCCCTCGATGATGACCGGCACGCCCCGCGCGACGCAGAAGACAACTGCGGCAATCGCGAGCCCGAGCGCGCCGATCTGCAACCCGTTGACGATCCCGGTGGCGAGCAACGCCCGCCACGCCGGGGCTTCATCCAGCACGAGCCGCGCGCCGAGCGCGAAGAATGCCGCACATTTGACGATGCCGTAAGCGGCGCGGCTCGCGCGCGAACCGGTGAGCAGCCTGCCCCACCACGTCCGCATCATCGTCTTCTCGCCGAAAGCCGTCTGCCCCCGGGTGAAAGCAATCCCCCGCAGGAAATCCGTCAGGCACCCGCGCGCGATCACGGTCATCGGAATCCAGAACGAGATCAGCCCCGCCGCGGCGAAGAAAATCCAGAATACGTTTTCGACCACGCGGTCGGCCGCAATATCAAAAGCCGCCCCGGCATCGCTCGTGTAACCCCACCGCCGCGCCACATACCCGTCAACCGCGTCCAGCCAGATTGCCACGACCAGCAACGCGAGCGCCGTCAGGCTCGGATAGACCCCGTGCCGGAACAGTGCGACTGAAACAAAAGCCAGACACATTCGGACGAGCGTAATCAGGTTCGGAGACATTACTGCTACCTCCACAATCAAAAGCTTACTCGGCAAGGGGGCCTGCCGTCGCGTGATGATGATTACAAGCCTTATGCCACCGGGGCGGGTTCAGGCCTTCCTCGCGGGAAGTGCTGCCAGGCGCTGGACTTCTTTCCGATCTTCGGAGATTGTGATAGCTGTTGAGATGTGAAAGCGGTGTCGGGTTTTCCCGACGACCGGAAGGTTTTCGATTGAACACGGGGCCTGCCATCGTTCGTATCTGAAGTCATGGCGAAAGACAAAGACTCCCTGAAATTTCTCGTGGCGGCCTCGGCGCTGACGGTCGTGCTTTACTTCATCCCGTTTGCCTGGCTCCTCGTCTATCCGTTCCGGCTGTTCGTCACTTTCATCCACGAGGGCGGGCATGCGCTGGCGGCGCTGCTGACTTTCGGCTCGGTCACGGAGATCAATCTGCATCTGGACGGCAGTGGTGAAACTTACACGCGGGGCGGGATGGGGCTGCTGATTTCGAGCGCCGGGTACCTCGCCAGCACCTCTTACGGCGCCAGCCTGCTGGTGCTGTGCCGGCAGGGGGCGCGGGCGAAAGGCGTGCTGGCGTTGACGGCGGCGGGGGTCATGGCGCTGACGGCTTTGTACGTGAGAGGGCTCTTCGGCCTGATGGTCGGGATCGGGCTGACGGTCGCGCTGGTTTTTGTGGCGGTGGCCGCGACCGCGCGGATTGCACATTTCCTGCTCAGCTTCCTCGCCGTGCAATGCTGCCTGAACGCGCTTTATGACCTCAATACCCTGTTTTTCATCTCCGCCGTTTCCAACAGGCCGAGCGATGCGCTCAATATGCAAAGAGCGACCGGCATCCCGGCCGTCTTCTGGGCCGTCCTGTGGCTCGCGATTTCATTCGTCGTGCTGACTCAGGCGCTGCGGAGTTACACCCGGCAGCAGTGCGGGTAAATTTGTCAGAGCCATTTCAAATCTCAGACACCCGAAAAAAGCCCCCGGATTCCGGCCCGATTGTTAGTGTAGTAATATTGGAACCATCCAGGGAGTCCGACGTTCTAACAGGTTGTCAAAGTTCCAAACCGCCAGAGGAGATTTTGTCCTATGAATTCCAGACCGTTCTATCGCCGCCTGCAGAAAGGCTTTTCACTGGTCGAACTGATGATCGTGGTCGCGATCATCGGAATTATTGCCGCCATCGCACTTCCGAGGCTGATGGAGAATATTAAGTTAGGTCGTGAAACCGCTGCCATTGAGTCACTCAGAACTATTCACGGCGCTCAGGCCACGTTCAGTTCACAGCATGGCCGGTTTGCCAAATTGCAGGAACTGGCTGACGAGAAGCTGATTGACAGGTCATTTGCCGCTGGCACTGCCGTCAATCAGTACATCTACACGGATGGAATCCCGGAGCCGAAGAGTACCTTCTGTGTTCAGGCCACTCGGCAGGATGATGGTTCTGCTTACCGTGACTTCAATGTCACTGAGGATGGCACGGTCTTTGCCCGCAGATCCAAGACCAAAACCCCATTGCCTTATGGTGAAGGCACGCCTCACTCTCAACAGGATGATGCCAAGAGCAGCACTCCTGAGAAGCCGAAGAGCTAAAATTTTCTGAGCCGGATCTCCCGCAATATGAGACCGGACTGAGACGAGAAGAAAACCGAGCCGGGGCAGGCCCGTGATCCTGCCCCGGCTATTGTTGTTTTGACCTGCCGCTTTACTGCCCGCCAGCCTGCAAACTATAATTCCCGTGCATCCAATGTCATCCCTGATTCATCTGAAGCAGTCTCTTCCACGCTTCTGATGGGTCGCCTTCGGAGGAGTTGAATCATTCATGAAAAATCGTTACTGGCTGAGTCTTTGCCTGATGCTTGTTATGGTCGGCATCTGTGGTCTTGTCATTGCGCAGGCACAGCCGCCGCAGCAACCAAAACAATCGCCACCATCGCCAGCGAATAAAACGCCGCAACCGCAAAAGAAAGAACAGACTTTACCTGAAACCCAGGACCCGCAGCAGGGTCCAATCGTCACTACCAACGTGCGTCTCCCGATCACCGCCATTGATAAAGATACGAACAGGTTTGTGACCAACCTGAAGCAGGAAGACATTGAGATTTACGAGGACAAGGTCAAACAGAAGATCGAGTCCTTCAAAATCAGTCCGCTGCCGCTCGACATTGCCGTGCTGATGGACACCTCCAACAGCGTCAAGCCGAAGCTTAAATTTGAAAAGGAAGCGGCGATCTCCTTCATTGAGACGGTACTCAAGTCGCGCAATGACCGCGCGCTGTTCATCTCCTTCGATTCCGAAGTCGAATTGCACCAGGATTTCACCAACCGGCTCGATCTGCTCTCGCAGGCAATTAACAAAGTCAAGGCTCAGGGTGAGACGCGGCTCTACGACGCGGTCTATCGCGTCTGTGAAGAGAAGATGTTTGCCAGCCCGGGCCGCCGCCGTGCGATGGTCGTCATCACCGACGGCGAAGACACCGCCAGCGACCGCACTCTCAAGGAGGCCATAGAACTGGCGCAGCGCTCCGAAACGACGGTCTTCATCATCAGCACCAAGGCCGGGGGCTTTTTCGGCGTGCAGGCCGGGCAGGTTGACAGCAAGGAAGACAAGGTTCTCAAACGGCTGGCCGAGGACACGGGCGGGCGGGCGTTTTTCACCGGCAACGTGCTGGAGCTGGAAAGAAGTTTCTCGGCCATCGCGACCGAACTGCGCAGCCAGTACATCGCGGTTTATGAACCAAGCAATGAAAATTTTGACGGCAAATTCCGCAAGATCGAAGTGCGTTTACCCGGGCGCAAGGATCTGAAGATTCGCACCAAGGACGGTTACACTGCCGTGCGCTCCACCGTGCGTGCGGGGTTGAAGTAAGGCAGTGATCGTTGCCCCCGGTTTTTCCGGCCCGCTGAAGTTTTGAAAGGGCATATGAAGTCTGAAAAAAAATCTCTGAGTGAACGGAACGGGCGCACGATGAGGTCGCTCGTCGCCGCACTGGTTCCTTCCTTTCTGCTGGCGCTGGTTTTCGCCTCGTCGGGCAAAGCCCACGCGCAGCAGGATAAGCAGCAACCGCCCAAATCTGCTCAGCAGAAGCCGCAGGACAAGAAGCCTGCTACCGATCAGCAGAAACAGAAGGCGCCCGCCGAAGACGAAGGGCAAATTCGCGTCGGCACGCAGCTGGTCAACGTGTTATTCAGCGTCTCCGACAAGCAGAACCGCTACATCAACGACCTGACGAAGGAGGATGTCGTCATCCTCGAAGACGGCAAGCCGCAGCAGATTTTCACCTTCAAGAAGGAGACCGACCTGCCGCTGACGATGGCCCTGCTCGTGGACGTGAGCGGCAGCGAAAAGTATGTGCTGCCCGTCCTCAAGGAGACGGGGCAGCGGTTCTTCAGCTCGGTCATCCGTGCGGGGAAGGACACGGCGGCGATTGTGAAGTTTGAGGGCGAGCCGACGCTCATGCAGGGGCTGACTTCGAGCCTGCCGCGGCTGCGCAAGGCGCTTGAGGACGTGGCGTACGTCGAACCGCCGCGTATCGGCATTTACGGCGGCCCGACTCCGCCAATCAATGGCGGATCGCGGCAGGGCGGGACTTCGCTCTATGACGCCGTCGTCGCCACAGCCGGCGACCTGCTGGCCGGAGAGGCCGGGCGCAAAACGATCATCCTGCTGACGGACGGCGTTGACACCACGAGCCGGATGAAGATCGCGGACGCCATCAACGAAGCGTTGCGCGCCGAGGCGTCCATTTACGCCATCGGGATCGGCGATCCGGGGTTTGACGGGGTGGATGAGGGCAAGCTGAAAAAGCTCTGCGAGGAGACCGGCGGTCGCGCTTACTTCCCCAAGGGGCCGGGCGACCTTGATCGCGCCTTCGCCCAGCTCGAGGCCGATCTGCGGCAGCAGTATCTGATCGCCTACGAGCCTGAAACCATCTCCGCCGATGGCAGTTTTCACAAGATCGAATTGCGGCTGCCCAAGCGCAACATCAAAGACCTCCGCGTTCGTCACCGCCGGGGCTATTACTCGCCGAAGGCCGCGGCGAGCAACAGGTGAGAGCGGGGCATAAAACAAAAGCCATCAGTCAAAGGCAAAAGTGAGGCACCAGTGCAACTCACTTTTGCCTTTTGATTTTTATGGATTCGCGCGACTGGAAAGGCGATTACCGAATCTGGCTGCCGCTCGCGCTGCTCGCGTGGGCGCTGGCGCTCGTGGTGCGCGATCCGTTCATCGCGGACTGGGACGGGTTCGATTACGCGGCCGAGGTCGTGCAGGGCCTGCCTTCGGTGCTGGGCCTGGGCCGGGCGCTCTTTCTGGCTTACAACCGCGCCCTCTGGCTGCTCGCGCATCACTGGTTCGGGCTGCCGCCGGAGCGGGCCTTTCTGGTGATCAAATACGGCGTGATCGCGCAGAGCGGCCCGGCAATCGTCGGTTTGTATGCGCTGTACAAGGAATTGATGGCTGACCGTCTGGCCGCTTTGCTCGGGTCGCTCATGGTCGCGCTCTCGCCGCTTTACGTCATTTACAGCGGGCGCGGGATGAGCGAGATTCCCGGCACCCTGATGTGGGGCTGGTCGCTGTGGTGGATGCTGCGAAGTCTGCGGCTGGGGAACAGTGGGCGTTATCTCGTTGCCGCCGCGCTGTTCGGACTCGGCGCGAACATGCGCGAGTTCGCGGTCTTTTATCTGCCCGTCGTCGCGCTGGCCGGATGGATTTATGGGGTGCGGTGGGTGTGGCCACTATCGGCTTTCGTGATCGCTGTTTTTGCTGCGCTGGCGGGGCCGGTCTTCTGGGCATTGTTTCAGCCTGATTATTATCTCCCGGCAGTTCGCGCATGGTATCGCGTGAGCGCGCAGGAGCGCCGCGAACATCAGGTGACGATTCGCAACCTCTGGCTCCTGATCGCTTACGCCTTCATCTGTTCGCCGGCTGCCACGCTGATTACGCCTGCCGCTTATCGCAGCCTTTACCGAAGGTTTTTTCCTGAAAGGAGCGGGCCTGACCGGCAGCAACGACTGCTGTTGCTCGTCAGCTTCTTCGGACTGTTGTCTGCCGTTATGCTGGTTGCGAATCACGATCTGGCCGTGAATCCGCGCTACCTGCTGACCGGGTTGCTCGGACTCGCGCCGCTCGGCGGGTGGTGGCTGGCCGAACTGGTCAGAAAAAAATCGCGCCTGTGTTACGGCGTGATGACGCTACTGGCGCTGCTGACGTTGAGCGGCCTGATCGGGATGGAGATTTATCTCGACAGGGTGCAGTGGCCGCGCACTTACGCCACCCGCGATTACGTGGCGAAAATCTCGGCGCTGCCCGACCAGTCGGTTTTCATCGTCGGCAGAAACACGCCGCTCGTGAATTTCTACCGGGCCGTCGGCGCGCGCCCGCGCTGGCAGGTGATCCCTTTCGGGTCCGGGTGGCCGGATGAGAGGCTGGGTGAGGTGATTGACTTACACCTGAAAGAAGGCAGGCCGGTGTATGTGGATTTGGACAGGACGCTCTGGTCTGAAGGCATGCGCGATCACAGCCGCGAGTCCGCGGGACTGGAGATGATCCGGCGAAGCTATCAGCTCGAATCAGTCCGTGATTCGCTCTGCCGGGTCAGCAGAAGATTGTAGAGCTGCTATCGGAACACACTCGTATTTCTGGCACACCCTTCTGACAAATCAGTGCGATCCGACCGCCCGCGTGACCTCGCCCGGCGGGTTCTTGTAGAAGAGATGCATCTCCTGCGACCACAACCCGCCGTGACCCTGCCAGACGAATGAGAAGAAGCGGCCGTCAAACTGATACGCCTGTGACCGCAATCGCACGTAACCTGCGGCTTCAAGGTCTGCCGCCTGGATGCCGTGCCAGCCGGGACCGGTCGTGTTATCCCAGAAGACCAGCGTACCCGGCGGCGATTCGCGCAGCATTGCCAGATTGCGCTCCCGGTCGCCCGAGAAAATCGGTTTTTCCATGGAGTCACGGTCGAAGATGATGCACATATATGCCTGGCTCCAGATCAGCTTCGCAATCGGGCGCCTTGCGGCTTCGTTCGCCTGGAACCACTGGTACATCTCTCTGACCGCCCACGCGTCGCGCACGAAGCCCATGCCGTCAACGTAATGCAGCGAGTAGAGTCCCGACAGCAGGAAGATGCCCGTGAGCGCGGCGGCGGGCGCGAGGCGGGAATATTTCCCGAGCGCCCCCGCAATCTCATTCCATCCGGCCAGCATAATCAGCGCAATCGCCGGGGCGACGCAGACGAAGTAGCGCGGGTAGCCAGCCGACCCGAACGAGCCGCGGATGAACATCAGCGCGTGGAGGACGAAGATCAGCACGAAAGCCGAGACTCCGGTGATGAAACGGCGCCGCCACAGCAGCACGATGAGCCCGACGGCGAACGGCACTTTGAGGATCAGCCCGAAAATCTCGGAGGACTTGTGAAAATACCACCAGATGTTTCCGCTGCCGTACTGCCCGCCTTCCGGCCGCCACTCATGCGGCCAGTTGTGCAAAATCCAGAGCGGGTCGTGCGTAATCAGCAGCGCCGCGAGCCACCACAAAAACATCCCGCTCGCCAGCAGGAGCGTTGACGGGAGTCTCACGAGCGTCTGCCGCCACCCCGTGCCACCGCCGCGCGAATCGAACAGCACCCATAACCCCCACAACACCCCGAGGAAGAAACCTTCGGGCCGTGCGAGCGGCAGCAGCGAAGCCACGAGCATTCCCGCCGCCACCCGCCCGCTCAGGTGCAGCCGCAGCGCCAGCAGAAAGACGAGCGCGAAGAGTGGCTCGGTCATCGTATCCGCGCAAAGCAGCAGGAACGACGGTTGCAGAAAAAGGAAGGGGATCACCAGCTCGGCCCGTTCAAACTTAAGCTGCTCGGCCAGCCGCCATGTCTGCCACGCCGTCAGGAGACAGATGACGACCGTGAAGAGTTTCGCCGCCGGGTAACCGAAATGCGCCGGGAAGGAGTACAGAAAAGTGAAGAGCGGGCGGCCCCACACGCTGACGAAATTGACCGGGTACTGCCACCCCCAGCGCGCGAACAGGAAATGCGTGCCGCCGTCCTGCTGGTAGCTGTCCTCGTAAAGCAGGGCGAGTGCCACGCCGACAGTAGCGGCGACCCCGAGCCACACGGCCGCCCGGAAAGTGGATTGAGCTTCAGCGTGGGGAGGGGGTGCTGGATCCAATTTTCACCTTTCGATTTTTTTCTGCTGGCCGATTTCCGCGAAGCTGAGGTTGAGGATCGGGTATTTCTGCCAGTCCTTATAATCGAAATGCCACCACTCGTACTCGTTGACCCGGAAGCCCTCGGCCTCCATCGCCGCGCGCAGCAGGTCACGCAGCCGGCGCGCCTCCTCAGTCCCGCCTTTGTAAGTCGGCCACGCTCGCTCGCTCATTTCATCATAAGCGCTCGGCATCCCGACCTCTTTGCCGGTCTTCAGGTCAAAGAGCGAGAGGTCAACGGCGCAGCCGCGATTATGCTTCGAGCCTTTGGCCGGGTCGGCGACGTAATTCCGCTGGTCGCCCGAAGTCACGTCCCAGAAAAGTTTCGTCACCGCCCACGGGCGGTAGCCGTCAAAGACAAGCAGCCCGTAACCCTGCCCGCGCAGCTTCTGATTCACGCGGCGGAGCGCTTCGGCCGCCGGGCGCTGCAGGAAGGCGCGCGCTTCGGTGTAGAGCGGGCGACCGACGAAGTTGTTTGCGGTGGCGTAACGAATGTCGTGTTTAATGGTCGGATCAATTTGGATGAGTTCTACCAGATCGGCTTCCCGAAACGGGCCTTTCTCCTTCGGCGGTGCCTCGCGCGAAGGCTGTGGGGTTGTTTGCCGGGCCGGTCGGGCTGAAGGCACGACCAGCAGGGCCAGAAGGATAATTGAGATCAGGGCTTTCAAGAGATTCCTCCGTGATGCTTCCCGGAATGTTCCGGACCAGTGAGTTTATAGCCCCGGATCATAACCATAATCAACTTCAAAGATGATGGACGGGGGTGATCGGATTAGCGCGTCTTTCCTGCCCGTCAGGGAAAAGCCCTGATGACGCTTTGAAGAAAAACTCAAAAGAATTTCAGAACGGCCTTAAGACTTTTGCTCTCGCCCTCCCTTAACCTCTGCCTCGAACAGAACTGACAACCGGTCACCGACCAGAATCGAAAGTGCCCGAAGACCAACCGGTCACGGGCCGAAGGGACAAGTGTGTTCACAACCGGAATGCAAACAGCACAAAGAGGGGGACTAAAGAATATGAATTCAATTTCGCAACGCCGCTCAGCAAGGATCCTGACCGTAACCGCCCGGGTGTTGATGCTGCTCGTCGCCACCTGCACTGCCGCCTGGGCGGCCGATCCAATCGTGCGACAGGCGACGGGCGTTATTCAATCAGACATCCAGCCGGCCATTAATGCTTTCCGCACTGACTTGGGCGGCGTAAATAACGGCGCCGGCGGCCCGGCCACTGGCGGTCGGCGCGAAATTACGTGGGACGGCGTGCCCGACGCGCTGTCATCCCCGAACGGGTTTCCCGCCGATTTCTTCAATTCCACCGCGCCGCGTGGCCTTGTTCTCTCGACGCCCGGCGGCAGCCTTCAGGTCAGCGCAAAACTCGGCAACCCGACCGACACGCTGGTCAGGTTCGGCAACATCAATTCGGCCTACGTGAACCTCTTTCAGGCCTTCAGCCCCGAACGGATCTTTACGGCCGTGGGCAGCACGATCACGGACGTGAATTTTTACGTGCCCGGGACTGGCACGCCCGCGCTCTCGAAAGGTTTCGGCGTGGTCTTCACGGACGTGAGCAAGCCAGGAAGCACGAAGCTTGAATACTGGGACGCGCAGGGCAACCTACTCTTCAGTGGCTTTGTTCCGGCAGTCCAGGGCGTCCACCCGAGCTTTTCCTTCCTCGGCGTGTCATTTGACTCGCCCGTCGTCGCCTGGGTGCGGATCACGACCGGCAGCATCTTTCTGGCCGGCACCAGTGTTGATACTGACACTGATGATGTCGCCGCGATGGACGACTTCATTTTCGGCGAGCCGCAGGGGACGACGAATTTCAGCTGCAACGCCGTCTGCTTCGCCTCCGGCGATTACTGGCGGCTGCACCTCAAACCCTGCTCCGGCTTCGATGACTTCAAGAACAACAATATCAGTCTGAGGATCGCCCCCGTCAAAGAAATCTGCCCGCCGTCGGCGCTCATCCACCTGCCGGGCTTCAACAATGAAACCCCGGTCAGCATCCAGGGCAATATCGCGCAGATCAAACTCCTGCTCAATCCGACCTTCTTCTCCGACCCGCCTTCCCCTGAAACCATCAGGGAGACGCTGATTGCCGAATACATCGCCGCGCAACTCAGCCTGGTGCAGCACCCGGGGGCGCTCTCGACTGTGAAGCAGGCGAAGCTGGGCTGCTACGGGCTGAGGCAGCCGGTCACGCTCGGGCATGACAACGAACACCTGTCAGCCTTCTCCAGCATCGCCGACCTGCTCAATGAGACTAAGGAGGCGATCAAGGCCGACGACACCAGCGACATGGCGAAGCTGCTGCTGGTTTACGAATTCCTTCAGGGAACCTGCGCAAAGTAACCAAGGCAATTAAGGTCGGCCGCGGCTTTCTGTCGTCGAACCGCGACCGACCGCACCATTCAGTTCAGAATCACGGAGTACAGATATGGCAACACAACGCATTACCTCGAAGCTTACCAGGAACAATAATCACAACGCAGACCGCCGCGCCGTCGTCATCGGCGGCAGCATGGCCGGGATGCTGGCCGCGCGAGTTCTGGCCGAACATTATGAGCGCGTCACGGTCATCGAACGCGACAGCTTTCCCGAAGGCCCTGAATCGCGCCCGGGCACGCCGCAGGCGCGTCATCTGCACGGGCTGATGCTGCGCGGGCGACAGATCATCGAACAACTCTTCCCCGGGCTGAACGACGAACTGGTCGCGGCAGGCGCAATCAATATAGATGCCGGCAGTGATATTGCATGGCACACGCCCGGGGGGTGGGGAGTCAATTTTCGCTCGGGGCTCGAAGTGCTGGCCTTCACCCGCGACCTGCTGGACTGGGCCATCCGCCGCCG
Source organism: Blastocatellia bacterium (assembly GCA_035652435.1). Lineage (GTDB taxonomy): Bacteria > Acidobacteriota > Blastocatellia > RBC074 > RBC074 > DASRDU01. The sequence goes on along the minus strand of DASRDU010000148.1, from coordinate 51,805 downwards.
GCTGAAACAATTCGACAACGTGCGCTTTGTCGAGGAGTGCGACGTCACGGGATTGCTCGGCGACGAAGTGGGCAGGGGAGTGGACGGCGTCAGGGTGCGGTTTCGCCATCTGCCTGCCGACATCCTCGCTGGCGAAAAAGAATTGCGGGCCGATCTGGTGGTTGACGCGACCGGGCGCGCTTCCGGGATGCCGCAGTGGCTCGAAGCGCTCGGCTACGAGGCGCCGGCGGAGACCGTCGTCAACGCGCACCTTGGCTATGCGAGCCGCCTTTACCGGATACCAGCCGGGTTCAAGGCCGACTGGAAGGCTGTCTTCCTGCAGGCAGCGCCGCCCGACAGGACGCGCGCGGGCATCATTTTCCCGGTCGAAGGCGACCGCTGGATCCTGACGCTCGGCGGCGGTGATCGGGATTATCCGCCGACTGACGAAGCCGGCTTCCGCGCTTTCGCGCGCAGCCTGTGGAGCCCGCTGATTGCCTCATCAATCAGCGGCGCGGAACCGCTCTCGCCGATTTACGGCAACCGCTCGACGCAGAATCGCCTGCGCCATTACGAACACCTGAAGCGCTGGCCCGAACGCCTGATCGTGATCGGTGACAGCGTCTGCGCCTTCAATCCGGTGTACGGTCAGGGCATGACTACCGCAGCCATGGGCGCGCTTGAACTTGACCGCTGCCTGCGCGAGCAGCGCCGCCGGCATCCCGACGGCGACCTGACTGGAATGGCGCGGCGGTTCCAGCGGAAGCTGGCCAGGATCAACGCGGCGGCGTGGATGCTGGCGACCGGCGAAGATTACCGTTACCGCGGGACTGAGGGCGGGACGCCGGACCGGATGACACGGTTCATGCACCGTTATATGGATCAGATCTTCCGGCTGTCGTCGAAAAACACGCGCGTGCGCCGCGCATTTCTCGAAGTCCAGCAAATGATCAAATCGCCCGCGGCATTGTTCCACCCCGGCATCGTTGCGCGTGTGTTGTGGCAGACGATAAAGCCGTGGGGCAATCGGCGCGAGGCCGCCGGAGTTGCCAGCGGAAGCCGGCAGAGGGTGTCGGAGACGGCCTGACATCTGCGGGCGAAGTAATCATGAGACCCGCTGCGCGCGGGTCTTAATCAACTTCGGTTTACCCGATTGAGTGAGCCGGAATAAACAGAGCGAGTGAATTTGAAAGCGTCATGCCTCATCTTCACCTTAACCGGATCAAAGAGGAGAGCTGTCATGAAACGAACGATGATCGCGACGATTTTCGTGCTTGCCGGTGCAAGTCTGCTGACTCTTGTGAGCTTCGCTTCCGGGCGCGCCAGGCCTGCGCCAGTAAGCCCTGCGTCCACAGCCCGGGCTCAGCAGAACGGTTTGGGCAATGCCTTCGAGCGGGCGCGCACCAGAACCTGCTCGCCGGGGACGATGGAAGGCCGGCATGGCTATACCTACAGCGGCACGGTCATCGGGGTTGGCCCGGTTGCCACCGCCGGGCCGATCTCCTTTGACGGGGCAGGGAATCTGCATGCCACCTACATCGTGAGCATCAATGGCGTCATCTTCGAAGGGGAGTTTACCGGCACTTACACCGTCAATGCGGACTGCACCGGCTCGGTCACACTGCTCCTTCCGAGGCTGGGCATTGAACTCAACGGCAGCTTCGTGATTGTCAACAACGGCAGCGAGACCTTTTTCACCGGCAAGGATGCGGGCTATACTATTACCGGCACCACCAAAAAGATCGCTTCGTGAATGCCGGGGCCGCAACGCAGGTTGAGGCGAAAATCTGCCGCCGGGCTGGCCACTGCTTATCGCCGGCTCGGCAATTCTCCCACGTCATTCTCAAATAAAGAGTCAAAGTCTATGTTCGATTACGTGATTGTCGGAGCCGGGTCGGCGGGCTGCGCACTGGCCGCGCGACTCACCGAAGACCCGAAAATCAGCGTGCTGCTGCTCGAAGCCGGGGGGCCGGACAGGAAGAAGGAGATTCACATCCCCGCCGCCTTTCCGAAGCTCTTCAAGAGCGAATGCGACTGGGATTACTCGACCGAGCCGCAGGCCCACCTGGGCGGCCGCAAACTGTACTGGCCGCGCGGCAGGATGCTGGGCGGGTCGAGTTCGATGAACGCGATGATTTACATCCGCGGTCACCAGTGGGATTACGACCATTGGGCCGAGCTGGGTAATACCGACTGGAGCTTTGGTGAAGTCCTGCCTTACTTCAAGCAGGCCGAGCATCAGGAGCGCGGCGCCCTCGAGTATCACGCGGTCGGCGGCCCGCTCAACGTGGCCGATTTGAGTCACATCAATCCGCTCTCGCAGGCCTTTGTCGCGGCCTGTGTTGATTCGGGCCTTCCCCGCAACGACGATTTCAACGGGCCGTCGCAGGACGGGGCCGGTTTTTACCAGGTGACGCAGAAGCAGGGCAAACGGCACAGCGCGGCGGCGGCTTATCTGAAACCCGCGCTCAAGCGCCCGAACCTGACCGTCCGCACCGAGGCACAGACGACGCACGTGATCTTTGAAGGCACGCGCGCCGCCGGCGTCACTTACCTGCACGGCGGAAGGAAGGAGCAGGCGAAGGCAGGCAGGGAAGTGATCCTGTGTGGCGGCGCGATCAACTCGCCGCAACTGCTGATGCTCTCGGGCGTCGGGCCGGCCGATCATCTGAAGTCGCTCGGCCTTCCGGTCATCGCCGATCTGCCGGGCGTGGGCGAGAATCTGCAGGATCACCTGATGGTCGCCGTCAGTTATGAATGCACGCAGCCGATCTCGATGGCGAGCGCCGAAAGCCTGAAGAACGTGGTCAGCTATCTGCTCTTTCACCGCGGCCCGTTGACATCGAACGTGGCCGAAGCCGGCGGATTCGTCAAAACGAATCCCGACCTGCCCGCGCCTGATCTGCAACTGATGTTCGGGCCGGTCTATTACCTCAATCACGGCTTTGATAACCCCGCGGGCCACGGCTTCACGCTCGGGCCGGTGCTGTTGCGCCCGGAAAGCCGGGGCCGGATCACCCTGCGCTCGAATGACCCGCTGGCCGCGCCGGCGATTGATCCGAACTACCTGGCGAGCGAGGAAGACGTGCGCACCCTGGTTGAGGGCGTGAAGGTTGTCCGCCGCATCGCGCAGTCCGAGGCATTCGCGCCATATCGGGGTGATGAATACTGCCCCGGCAAGGATATGCAGAATGACGCGAAGATCGCCGGCTTTGTGCGCGGCACGACGCAGACGCTTTACCACCCGGTGGGGACCTGCAAAATGGGCGGCGACGCGATGGCCGTGGTTGACGGCCGGCTGCGTGTGCGAGGTGTGACTGGGTTGCGAGTCGTGGACGCTTCGGTGATGCCGACGATTCCGGGAGGGAACACGAATGCGCCGACAATCATGATCGCGGAAAAGGCCGGCGACCTGATTCGGGAAGACAGTCAGTAACGAAGTGACTCAAGGCCGCGCAGAAAGCCGTAGATCGCGATGAATGCTTCGGCCGGCTTCCGTTGCAGGAGCAGGTGCGGCGCGTCAATCTCAACGCATTTTGCGTCCGGCTTCAGTCGGGAAATTTCCCCCCAGCTTCTTTGGCTCACCAGCCGGTCACGGCTGCCCGGCAGATAAAGCAGCGGGACGCCGCAGACCTGCAATTCCTGCCTGACATTCACCTCCATCACCTGTCTGATTCGAGAAGCGAGTGTCTCCGGCGGCACGGAACGAATGACCTCAATCGCAAGCTCGACCACTTCATCGGGACAGTCGTGGCCCAGCAGGAAATGCCGGAGCAAATGGCGTGGAGGCGTTGCCCGAAACCAGACCGGGTTAACGAGGTAACGCAGAGCGCGAAGCGCCGGAGGGAGCGGATTGCTGATAAAAGAGGTGGACAGAATCAGTGCCCGGAGGTTATGCGGCGGTGAGGCGGCAATCATCACTGCCAGCGGGCCGGAGAAGGATTCGGCGACGATGGCGAAGGGCCTGTCCGCCGGCAAAGCTTCTCTGACAAGAGGCTCAAGCTGGCTGTAACTGAGAATCCGGTCGGTCGGGTAAGAGACGACCGACGTTGTGAAATCGGAAGGGAGAATTTTGAGCAGCGGATCGAACAGTCGCCCGGTGCCGTCCAGACCCGGGAGCAGGACAAGGTGGCCGACATTCATTTCGGATTGTCGCCGGGGCGATTTAAGCGCGCAATGCCTTGTAAGCTTTCAACCCGACGGTGACGCGATCACCGACTCTCAATCGAAGTTTGCGCGCCTCCCACTTGGTGCGCAACGCTTTGATCACAAATTCCGCGGGCGCATTGTTATTGAGTGATGAGAGGCCGTTACGACCCGTCTCGGCGCGCGGCACGAGCAGGTTGCCCGACTGGCCGTAAGTGAGCAATCGCACGGTCAGCGTTTCGGACGCGCCGGTGAAGCCGACGTCAGTGATTTCGCCGCGGCCCAGATGGTAAGGCGTTTCGATCAACCCGGTGGCCGAGCCGAGCGAGACGTCTTCGGGGCGGAAGATCACTTTGACTCTTTCGCCATCAGTCAGTGGCGGCACGCTGCTCACCGGCGCGAGGTAGCGGTCGCTGTCGAGGTGAATCAACCCGTCCTGCCACTTCCCTTCAAGTACGTTGGCCGCGCCGAGGAAGGTGGCGACGAATTCGGTCTGCGGGTCGTTGTAGATTTCAGAGGGCGAGCCGATCTGTTCGAGGCGACCGCGGTTGAGGATCGCGACATGGTCGCCGAGTTCCATCGCCTCTTCCTGATCGTGCGTGATGAAGAGGGCGGGAACGCGGAGCTTGCGCAGCAGCGCGCGAATTTCGCGGCGCAGCGGCACGCGCGTCTGCGGGTCGAGCGCGCTGAAGGATTCATCAAAGAGCAGCACCTCGGGCTCGTAAGCGAGCGCCCGCGCGATGGCGACGCGTTGCGCCTGGCCGCCGGAAATCTGCCAGGGATATTTTTCGCGCTGGTCCGCGAGGCCGATCAGATCGAGCAGGCGGTCAATCACCGGCTGGCGCTGCTTCGCTTTGACGCGGCGAATCTTGAGGCCGAAGCCGATGTTTTCCGCGACGGTCATGCCGGGGAAGAGGGCGTAATGCTGAAAGATCACGCCAACGTTGCGCGCGCGGGCGGACACCTCGTCAACCCGCTTGCCGCCGATCACGACCTGTCCGGAGTCGGGCGATTCGAGCCCGGCGATCAGGCGCAGCGTGGTGCTTTTGCCGCTGCCGGAGGGCCCGAGCAGGACGAGGCTCTCGCCCTCGTCAACCGAGAAGCTGACGTCGTCCAGGACGAGTTCGTCGCCGAAACGTTTGGTCAGGTGACTGACGCTCAAGGCCGCACGTGCTTCGGGGCGGCGCTCGGCGAAGGCTTGAGTTTCCGGGAAAAGGGTAACCATTACTTCTCTCGCCATCGCGTACCTCGCTTTCAGGAAGGATGAAGAATGACAGATGAAACAGGATTACGGGGTCATCCTTCCACCTTCATCTCTGGGTCGTTATCGTTCCAACCGGTTCCTGAAGAGAATGATCAATGAGAAGACCGCGAATGAGATCACGGCCAGCACCACGGCAATGGCATTCGCGCCCTCGACATCCCCCTCGTTGAACTTGGTGAAGATGTAAAGAGGCGCGGTCTGCGTCTTCATCGCCAGGTTGCCGCTGACCATGATGGTCGAACCGAACTCGCCAATCGAACGCGCGAAAGTCAGCAGCGCGCCCGTCACCAGCGCCCCGCGCAGACTCGGCAGCACCACGTAAAAAAAGGTCTGCCAGCGCGAGGCGCCCATCGTCTCCGCCGCGTCCTCGTAACTCCGGTCGAAGTTGTCGAGCGCGGGTTTGATGACTCCGAATGCCAGGGGGAAAGTAACAAAGATATTAGCCAGGATGATGGCGGCAGTCGTGAACATCACCTCGAAGTCGGTATACCGCTCGAGGTAATACCCGATCAGACCGTATTTCCCCCAGAGCAGGAGTAATGCGAAACCAGCCACCGCCGTCGGAATCGCCGTCGGCAGGCTGATGATAATCATGAGTGCTGAACTGCCGGCGAAATCATACTTGCTCAGGACATAGGCGGCAAGCAGGCCGAAAAGTACGTTACAGACCGTCGCGACGCTGCTCGTGAGCAGGCTCAGCTTGATTGAAAAGAGCGCCGCCGGGGCCGACAGCACCTTCCAGAAATGCACCGGGCCTTCCTTCATCCCGAAGATGAAGACCGAGAGCAGCGGCATGATCACGAGCGGCAGCATGGCCGCGATCACCAGCCCGATGCCGACCGGCTTGCCGAGGTCAAACCGCTGATCGGCGACGCCTGAATTTCTGCTGGCCGTCACTGCGCCCATAAGTATGGTCCGTACTTTGAAACTACTTCGCTGACTGAATCTGCTTCTTCCAGACGCCTTCGATGATGTCCGGGTAAGCACGCTCCCACCCGCCCAGGTCGGCGACCTTGAAAGGGTGAGCGATTCTGGCAAAGCGCGGTTCCGATTCGTTCAGCTTCTCATCTGTCACCGCGCGGAAATGATATTTGACCCAGGCGCGCTGGGCCGTCTCGCTCCACAGGTAGCTCGCGAAAACTTCAACCAGCGCCCGTTTCGTGGGGCTGATGTCACGATCAACGATCACCACCGGGTGTTCGCTGAAGATCGTGCTTGAGGGCACCACTATTTCAAACGGCTCATGCCGGTCGTCGAGCTGCAGGGCTTCGAGTTCATAAGTGATCAGTGCGTCGCCGAAGCCCGTCTCGAACTGCGTCCGCGCCTCGCGCGCCGAACCCGGCGTCGCGATCACGTTTTTCCAGATGCGCTTGATCAGGTCGAGCGCTTTCGCAGAGTCGCGGTTGCCGGTCTGACGCTCCGACTTCATCAGTTCCGAGCCGTAAATCGCCAGCAGCGACCATTGCGCCCCGCCGGAAGAGATCGGATCGGGGTGGATGACTTTGACGCCCGGCTTCGCGAGGTCAGGGAAGTCATGAATCCCTTTCGGGTTCCCTTTCCGCACGGCGATGACGAACGGCGTGCGGTTGACGATTCCCTTATGCGGGAGTTCGTGCCAGTCGCTTTTCACCGCGCCGCCTTTGCGCAGCCGCTCGGCGTCGCGCTCGATTGCCAGGATCGCGATGTCGGCTTTGACGCCGGACAGGATCTGGTTCGTCACGATCTCCGAACCGGCGAACGATGAAGCAAATTTTACCTGCTGCCCGGTCTTTTCTACCCAGTGCTTCTGGAAGGCGGGGAAGATCTCCGTTTCCAAGGCCTCCTTGACCACGCTGAAGCCGTAAACCGTGATTGTCGCTTCGTCAACCCCCGTCTGGGGCGGTTTGCGACAGCACGTAATTTCAAAGAGCAATAACAGCGCCACGCCGATTGCCGTGATCCGTCGCATCCACCCGGAAGCCGGTGCGCCATGAGATACAAGCCGGGGGCCGTTCGCTCGGGGTGATGCGTACTCGAACATTGTCACGGGCGCCTGACACAGTAATGCGACGTTATTACCCCTGACAGGCCTGACGAACCAGTCAGTCAATTAAATTCGGGGATGCGGGAAGCTTCTTTCAGTAATACAGACACCTTGCGGGCTGACGAAAGCCAGCGGGGCTGTGAACTGATGGCTGGTGAAAACGCAATGCTGATACAGATGCGCGAGGTGAGGATTGCAAAAGATCGCAACTCAGTATCCTGAGACTCGCTGTAATGACTTGCGTTTCCATCCCGGCCAGCTCTCATCGTCTGATCAACTTTATTTCAGGCCCGCCGGGCCTGATTTGTTTATTTCTGAGCTGATCCTTAACCGCAAGAACGCCGCCGTTATACACGCTCTCCCGGAAAATTGTCAATCAGTGCTGAGTGAGGCAATTACAATGCCTCACAATCAGCTTTTGGTCTGACCACAGGCTCTCCGAGCCACACTTACAGATGAATTCCACATTCAAGCTTGACCAGCCCGTCCCACCGCCCACTGCGTTCGTGCGCGCCCGCCGCGGGACGGCGCGTGCAGGGCTCGCAGCCGATGCTCGTATAACCTTCGTCGTAGAGTGAATTGTACGGAAGATCGTTCTTCACGATGTAATCCCACACCTGCTTGCGCGTCCACGTCGCGAGCGGGTTAATTTTGACCATCTGCCGTTTCGCGTTCCATTCCACGACCCTGATATTCGCGCGCGTCGGCGACTGGTCGCGCCGCAGGGCCGCGACCCATGCATCATAGCCGGTCAGTGATTCGCGCAACGGCTCGACTTTGCGCAGCCGGCAGCACAGATCCGGATCGCGCTCGTACAGTTTATCGCCGTAAACTTCGGCCTGCTGCGCGACCGAGAGCGCCGCGCGCTGTTCGATCAGGTTCAGGTTGTAGAGAACCTGCATGCGCTCTTTCAGCCGCTCCGTTTCCGGGAAGTGAAAGCCCGTATCGAGGTAAATGATCGGCGTGTCCGACGCGACCTGGGCCAGGTGGTCAATCAGGACTATGCCTTCGGCGCCGAAGCTTGAGGTCATGACAAGGCGCGGCCCGAACCGCTCGACCGCCCACTCCAGAATTTCCGTGACGCCGCCTGATTCAAAGCGCCGCGCCAGCTGTTCGACTTCAGATTCCGGGAATTTGTTCTGTTCGTTGCTCATCGTTTTATCTCCTGCTTGTTCCTCACAACTCAACATTCTCACTCATCAATGGGAAGTAATGTGTACAGGGCTTTCACTCGCGGCCAGCAGTTCATCGGCGATGCGCTGTGCCTCGGCCCGCCTCCCCGCTCGGATCAGATCCACTGCTTCTGACTCGGCGAATGTGCGCAGCAGTTCGCGGCGCTGCTCGAAAGTGGCCGGACGCTTTCTGACTTCGGCGCGCAGTGCGGCGGCGAGCGCGAGCAGTTCGCCGTACTCCTCGCCGATCAATTCGCCGATTTCCCGTTTTACACGCTGGGCGACGGAAGGGCTGCCCCCGCCGGTCGAGATGCTGATCTGCAAATCGCCGCGCGTAACCAGCGCGGGAGTGATGAAACTGCACAGCGCCGGCTGATCCACGACGTTATGGAGCAGCCCGCGCGCTGCCGCCGCCTGCGCGACTTCCTCATTGACGGACTGATCGTTCGTGGCGCTGATGACGAGTACGACGCCCGCCAGATCGCTTTCGATGAAGTTGCCGCACCGGTACTCGATCATGCTCTGGTTGACCATCTCACTCAACTGCGCGGTCAGCGTCGGGCTGACCAGCCGGACTGCGGCGCCGGCTTCGACCAGTTGCAACGCCTTGCCTTCGGCGATGACACCGCCGCCGACCACCAGCACCGGGCGATTTTTCAGATCGAGATGGATCGGGTAATAACGCATAGTGTCTGATCAGGCCACACTCAGGGCCGCTTCAATCAACTGCGGCGCGAACCACTGCAACTGCTCGCGCAGCCGCACGACCTCGCCGACGATGATTATCGCGGGCGATTTGACGCGCTCGCGTTCGACCAGCGCGGCGATTTCCGCCAGATCGCTGACGTAAACTTCCTGATGCTCGTAAGTCCCCCAGCGAATTACGGCGACCGGCGTCTGCGCGTCGCGCCCGTGCTGCCGCAACCGCTCGGAGATTTCACGAATCCGGGCGACGCCCATGAAAAAAACCAGCGTGTCCGCGCCCGTCGCCAGCTGCTCCCAGCGAATCGCCGACTGCGATTTGGCAGGGTCTTCATGGCCGGTGATGAATGTTACTGCACTACTCAATCCGCGGTGCGTGATCGGGATGCCCGCATAAGCCGCGACCGCCGAGCCCGCCGTAACGCCCGGCACGACCTCCCACTCGATGCCTTCGGCCACCAGCGCCCCGGCCTCTTCGCCGCCGCGCCCGAAGATGAATGGGTCGCCGCCCTTGAGCCGCACGACACTCCCGTACTCACGGGCTTTCGCGACCAGCAGGCGGTTGATCTCTTCCTGCGTCCAGGAGATTTCACCGCAGTGCTTGCCGACGCAAATCAGTTCGGCGTGCGCCGGGGCGTGCGCGAGGATTTCGGGGTTGACCAGATAGTCGTAGATTACACAATCCGCCACCGCCAGCAGGTCGCGCGCCCTGAGCGTGAGCAGCCCCGGGTCGCCCGGCCCCGCGCCGACCAGATAGACCCTGCCGCGAGTCATTACGCCACCTCCTCCAGTTCGTATGCCGGGACGATCAGCCCCAGTTCTTCAAGCTTCGCCAGAATTTTTGCGGCGCTCTCTTCGACCGCCTCGTGATCGCTTTCGATGGTCAGTTCGGGATTGACCGGTGGCTCGTACGGGTCAGAGACGCCGGTGAAGTTTTTGATCTCGCCGGCCAGCGCCTTCTGGTATAGCCCCTTGACGTCGCGCGCGACGAGCGTTTCGAGCGAGGCTTTGACGTAAACCTCGACGAAAGCCGAGTCGCTCGCTTCGATGTCGCGGCGCACTTCGTCACGGATTTCGCGGTAAGGTGAAATCGCCGCCGCGATCACGCCGACGCCGTTGCGCGAGAGCAGCCGGCTGACGTAACCGATGCGCCGGATGTTGGTGTCGCGGTCTTCCTTTGAAAACCCGAGCCCCTTGCTCAGGTTGGTGCGTACCTCGTCGCCGTCCAGCACTTCGACCCGCACGCCGCGCTCGCGCAGCTGCGGCACCAGCGCGTTCGTCAGAGTTGTTTTGCCCGCACCCGACAAACCAGTAAACCAGAGAGTGAATCCTTGTGACATGAATCAGTTCATTCCTTTCAAATAAAAAGTGAGGGGTTAAGTTTCAAAAGAAAAATTTCAATCAGGCCAACTGTGGCTGCGGATTCGGCAGATTGAAACGTCTCTGATCCGCCGAATCCGCAGGCTGTCAGCTTAAGCCGGTTGAGCCTCCTGCTGCCTGAGTCCCGCGATCAGCACATGCGCCACTTCCGGTCGCGTGAACTCGACGGGCGGCACTTCGCCGCGCGAGAGCATTTCGCGAACCTTCGTGCCGCTCAGGAAGACGTGATGGGTCGGCTCGTGCGGGCAGGTCTTCGCGGAAGCCATGCCGTCGCACTTGCGGCAGAAGAACGTGTTGTCGAAGAACATCGGCGTGATCCCCAGTTCTTCCGGCGTGAAGTCGCCGAAGATGCGCTGCGCATCATAGGTGCCGTAATAACTGCCGACGCCAGCGTGGTCGCGCCCGACGATGAAATGCGAGCAGCCGTAGTTCTTGCGGATCAGCGCATGAAAGATCGCCTCGCGCGGGCCCGCGTAACGCATCGCCGCGGGCAGCACCGCGAGCAACGTGCGCGCCAGCGGATAGTAGTTCTCAATGATCGTCTCGTAAGCGAGCAGCCTGACGGGAGCCGGAATGTCGTCGGACTTCGTTTCGCCGACCAGCGGGTGCAGCAGCAGCCCGTCAACGGTTTCGAGCGCGCACTTCTGAATGTATTCGTGGGCGCGATGCACGGGGTTGCGCGTCTGGAAGGCGACGATACGCTGCCAGCCGCGCTCGGCGAAGATGGCGCGCAGGCCCCGCGGCGTGTGGCGATAGTTGGCGAAGTCGTGCGGGTTCGGGTGGGTGATCAGACTGATCTGGCCGCCGAGCAGGTATTCGCCCTGCGCGTAGAGCGCCGCGACGCCCGGGTGCTTGTCTTCGGTCGTGCGGTAGACGCGCTCGGCTTCAAGCTCCTTGTCGTAAGTGAAAATGTCTGAGAGGTGCAGCACCGCGAGCAGCCGACCGTCGCGCCCGCGCAGCGCCACGTCGTCCCCGATTTTCAGCCGAGCGCGCTCTTCGGCGGCGGCCGAGAGCGTGACCGGGATGGTCCAGACCAGACCGTTCGCCAGCCGCCTGTCATCGCGCACTGAAACGTAATCGGCCTCGCTCATAAATCCTTCGAGCGGCGAGAACGCGCCGTTGGCGATCAGTTCGAGATCGGCCTCTTCGCGCGCGTTGAGTTCAATATTCTGGAGCCGCGAAACCGAGCGCAGCAATGCTTCGCGTTCGGCCCCGCGCGCTTCGCGGTCAATCAATGTTCCCCCATGAGGTGTAATCAGGCTCATGATTTCTGGTCTTTCTCCTTTGCAGGTGATGAATGGTTTTATTATTGCCAATATGCAAATTCAGACTGGCAGCAATTCACTTTCGATGACGCCGCCCGCAAACTGGGACGGCCAGTCCAGAGCCTCCAGTTCGGCGGTCTCGTGGCGCGCGATGAACTGGTGGAAGCGTTCGCCCTCATACCGCCGCTCGTGGTAAACGTAGATCAGGCGTTCGATGTAATACTTCGCCTCTTCGACGCGCACGCGTTTCGAGAGCTTGCGGCCGAACGAAGCGTGGCGACCGAGGTGCCCGCCGAGGTGGATCTGGAAGAAATCAACCTCCCGGCCATTCTCCTGACCTTTCACGCCGACCAGCCCGATGTCGGCGATCTGGTATTGCGCGCACGAATTGACGCAGCCGGTCACGCTGATGCGGATCTCCTCGCGAAAATCAGGGACGGCCTCTTCCAGGTAGCGGATGATTTCGTCGGCGCGTGATTTGGTCTCGACGACGGCGAGCCGGCAGAACTCCCTGCCGGTGCAGGAGACGGTGCCGTGGCGGAACGCGGAGGCGCCGCTCTGCAGATCGAGCGCGTCGAGTTCGGCCCTCAGGACGTCAACGTTCTGATCGGGCACGTCGAGGACGATCAGATTCTGTGCGTTGGTCAGGCGGATGCGCCCGCTCGCATACAGTCGCGCGAGCCCCGCCACCTGCACCATCTGACCGCCTGAAATCCGCCCCCGCGGGACTGACGTGCCGATGTAATAACCACCTTTGCGCTGTATGCCGATGCCCACGTGATTGCGGCTCGTAGTCTCGGGAATTTCAATCTCGTCATGATCGTCAAGCTGACGGCCCAGACGTGCTTCGAGTTCGGCGCGGAACTTCTCGGCACCCCAGTCCGCGACGAGGAATTTGAGACGGGCCTTGCGGCGGTCGTCGCGATTACCGTGATCGCGGGAGATTTCGACGATCCGCGTGACGACTTCAACCACTTCGTCATACCAGACGAAGACGCCGAGCCGCTTGCCGAGGTGCGGGCGCGCGCCCAGGCCGCCGCCGACCCACAGGTCGAAACCGACATCACCGTCCGCGTTGCGCACCGCGACCAGGCCGATGTCGTTGATCTCGTGCTGAGAGCAATGCTGCGAGCAGCCGGAAATCGAAATCTTGAATTTACGCGGCAGGTTCGAGAAGTCGCGGTTGTCGAGGAACAACTGCGTCACGCGGCTGACGAGCGGTGAGGCGTCAACCAGTTCATCGTCGCCTATGCCTGCCAGCGGGCAGCCGACCACGGCGCGTACGGCGTCGCCGCAGGCCGCCTGGGTGGTCAGGCCGACTTTAGCGAGTTCGCTGAAGATGTGCGGCACGTCCTCAATTCGCACGTTGTGAAACTGAATCCCCTGACGTGTGGTGATGTCGCCGGTCGAGCGCGCATACAACCGCGACAGCCAGCCGATGGTCTCCAGTTGCTCGGCGTTGAGCAGCCCGTTCGGGATTTTGACGCGCAGCATGAAGAGGCCGTCTTCCTGCGGGCGCTGCGGGTAAAGGCCGTACCACTTGAAGCGATCCAGATCATCCGGGTGGATTGATTGAACGCCGGCGAGTGAGTAGCGTTCGATGTCCGCCCGCACGTCAAGCCCGTCCTTTTCGCGTTTGATGCGCTCGGCATTGTTTTCCTGTTTTGCCATGAGAGAGTTCCTTATGCCTGATTGCCGGGCCGTTTGTTTTCGCTGCCGCGGCAGCGAAAGTAAGCAGATGCAAGACCGGTAGCCTGGACCGGATCGGATGTTTGTTGCGGAACGAACTCAGGCGGTGTTTGTGCTGAAGCTGTGATGCAGGGTGCGAGCGAACACGCTGACATTGCAGCGGTGCCTGCCCGGTCTGCGTACACTACAGCCAGCAATAGTCTTCAGGGCGATTTGTTTAGGGAACTAATCGGAAGACCCGTTGCCTGAGCGCAGAACCACTGGTTCAGCAGCAACAACAACAGGAGCAACAACAGGATTTTTGAGCGGAGACGAAGGAAGGCATGATGGCGGGCAGTGAGGTGGTGATGACACGATCAGATGATGAGGGCGAACTGCCACTCGTCGCCCAACTGTTTGTACTCTTCTGCAAGACCATTTTATTTTCCCGCTTTCTTCAAAAAAGCTTCTTCAGGTGAAACAACAGATCGTCAGCGTCTCTGAAATGACGAATCGTTGCCGTGTTTCAGCGTGTGTGCTTTTTACAGGACTGAAGCGTCTGTTGTCAATACACAGTTACTTTTTTTATACCAGCATTGCTCAGGTTTATGCGAGGCCTGAGGAACTCATCCGGTTGACGCCCTGAACCACTCAACGAATTTACGGATGCCGACCTCGACGGGCGTGGTCGGGTTGTAACCGAGCAGTCGTTTTGCCTTGCTGATGTCGGCGTGGGTGCGCGGCAGGTCACCGGGTTGCGGGGGCTGGTGGTCAATAATCGCCTGCTCGCCGAGCGCTTCTTCGAGCAGTTCGATCAGGCGCGCGAGCGTCACCGTCTGCGATTCGCCGAGGTTGATGATCTCGAACGGCGTCGCATTGTAATTGAGCGCCCCGACAATGCCGCTGATGATGTCGTCAATGTAGGTGTAATCGCGTTCGCTGGAACCGTCCCCGTAAACCGGGATGGGTTTGTGACCGGCGATCTGGCGGGCGAATTTGTGAATCGCCAGGTCGGGGCGCTGGCGCGCCCCGTAGACGGTGAAAAAACGCAGGCAGACGATCTGCATTCCGTAAAGATGACTGTAAGTGTGGGCCAGCAATTCGCCCGCGGCCTTCGTGGCCGCATAAGGCGAAATCGGCGCGAGCGGCGCGTCTTCGCAGAATGGCGGAGTCGCAGCCGGGCCGTAAACGGAACTGGATGAGCCGAAGATAAAACGTTTGATCCCGTTGCGCTGCGCCAGGTCGAGCAGGTTGAGCGTCCCGGCGATATTGGTCTGCTCGTAGAGGCGGGCCGCGGCGAGCGAAGGCCGGACGCCGGCCCGCGCCGCCAGGTGAATGATCGCGTCGAAGACTTCCTCTCTGAAAACCTGCGAGAGCTTCTCGTAATCGCAGATGTCGGCTCTGACCAGGCGATAAGCCGGGTGCTTCAGGTGCGCGGCAATGTTGGCCTGCTTGATTTCGGGGTTGTAAAAGTCATTAAAGTCATCAATCACTACCACCCGCGCCGGGTCAGCCGCGAGCAGACGATCAACCAAATGGCTGCCAATGAAACCGGCCCCGCCAGTCACGAGGAAGCGTTGTTTTCTCATGCGGTGAGTTATAGCACAAGGCGGCGGTTTGTCGGCAGCCACGGGCGGTCAGTTGAAACACTTCGCCGGCCGTCAGACGCTTACCCTGATCACTGCCTGAGACCCGCCAGGAGAATGCTCTGGACGCGTGAAACCAGATCCTGCGGCTCGCAGGGTTTGATAACGTAATCCCGCGCGCCAAGCTCAAAGCCGCGCCGCACGCTTTCTTCGGCGTCGCTGCCGGTCAGCATGATGACCGGTATGTCGAGCTTCCCGCCGTTGAGATCCCGCAGGCGGTTCATGACATCGAAGCCGTCAAGCTGCGGCATCCCGACATCGAGCAGCAGCAGGTCGGGGCTGTGACGGCTGATGATTTCCAGCGCCTGTGCGCCACTGTACGCCCGCACTGTCTCATAGCCCTGCTGCTGCATGATCAGTTCAATGATCTCGACCTGATCTCTGTTGTCATCAACGATCAGCAGCCTGGGTTGCCGGCTCGACTGGCAGACCGGGGCAACCGATGGCGCCGGGCTGAAGCAGACTATTTGTCGCATACTGAGCGCTTCAGTCAGCGCTTCATCGGCGAACGCGATCAGGTTCAGCAGATCAGCCGCGGCCTCCGGGGCCGCCGCGATTCCGGCAACGAAATCTGAATGCTTCAGGGCGCGATATTCCTCGCGCCACAGGTTCAGCCGCTCGGCCAGTTCCGGCGCCGTGCAGTCGGGCTGCCAGACCAGCAGCGTGAATGCGCCGTAAATCGCGGTCGCCGCCATCCGCTCGCCGTGATCCCGCGGGCAGAAGGCCAGCCTGAGACGTGAATCCAGGAAATCAGAGAGTTCAATGAGAATGGCTTTCTGCCAGAGTTCAGCGCGTTCCTCGGTGGGCCCGGTATGCGGGGCCGGTTCGACAGGGCAGATTTCAGCCAGGGGTCTGGTCAGCGCTCTGGCACGAATCAGGCCCACTGCCCCTGCCTGGCCGGCTGACAGGGCTGCCAGTGCCATGTCAGTCACCTGCAGGAAATCTTCCACCCGGGTATCTGTATTGAGACCTTCTTGAAAGATGCTCACTTTACCTTGCCTCGGAGGCTCAATCCAGACGGACTGCTGAGTCAGTGGCAGGTCGCGTGAAGATAGCCCGCGTTCATTAATCAACATAATCCTTAACTAGCGGGGAACTGGGCTGATCGTCAGATAGTAGAAAAATAACGCTGCGGTGTTTTTGATCTTTAGTTTTGTAACGGTCATTTTCTATCACGTTAAACGATGTTATGCAAGTTTATAGTTATTCGTCCCGGGGAAACACGGTCGGCCCGTTGCGGGCAGGATTGGAAGGAGCGTCCGCAAGATGAACCGGAATGTGCAGTCAGTTCCCCTGTCCTCCTGAAAAAATGAAACCTTTCAGGTGTATTCTGCACTTACACACTGGCCGATTGAGAAATCAATCACTGAAGACAAAGATCAGGAGAGATCAATATGAGAGTGAAACAGGAGGGTTTCGGTCGGGTGAGATGGGGAGTCATGCCGGTTGTGCTGGCTGTCGCTGCAACGCTGAATGTGAGCGCGCAGGACAGGGCAAGGCATGTCACGCAGGACGAGCAAACGTTCAAGGTCAGCGGGACCCCGCACGTGCTGGTCAGCACCTTTGACGGCACCATTCGGATTGAATCCTGGGACAGACCCGAAGTCCGCTGCCAGGTGGAAAAGCGCGGGCGCACCCAGAGCGACATTGACCGGATTGAAATCATCGCCAGTCAGAATGGCAACGACATTCAGTATGAAGCGAAGGCGCGTTCACGCGTCAACTGGAACTCGAATCTCCAGGCCAATCTGACAATCAGTGTGCCGCGTCAGGCCAACCTGACGGCGCGGAGCGGCGACGGGAATATTGACGCGCGCGACATGACCGGCGAAATAAGCCTGCACACTGGCGACGGCAGCGTGACTGCCAGCCGCCTGAGCGGCATCCTGAATGTACAGACGGGTGACGGTTCGATGGATCTGACCGACGTGAGCGGGCGGTTGCAGGCGCAGACCGGTGACGGGAGGATGAATATCCGCGGGCGCTTCACCGAACTGGACGCCAGGACGGGCGACGGCTCGATGGATGTCGCCATTGAGCCGGGATCGGAGATGAATTCTGCCTGGAGCCTGAAAACGGGCGACGGGTCAATCCAGCTGGGTTTGCCCGACGGCTTTTCAGCCGAACTGGACGTGCATACGAATGACGGCTCGATTTCCACCGAACTGCCGGTGATGATCTCGGGGAAGCTGGGCCACACCCTGCGCGGGCGGTTGAATCAGGGCGGCAAAACGCTCACAGTGCATACCGGTGACGGTTCAATTACGTTGCGACGCAACTGACGGCGGGCTTGCCGCCCCGGGAGTTACAGGATTGCCGAATCAGGGAAAGTTGCCGATGAAGTTTGTCGGTTCAGAAAGTGGCGCTGAGCTTTCAATCCGCGATCCGCAATCTGCAATCCGTAATCGAGAGAGCGAAATGGCGTTTGCGGAATTAGCCCCGGCTGTGGTGGCGCGCGCGAAAGGCGGCGACGAGGAGGCTTTCCATCTGATTTTCAACCGCTACGGTCGCCCGGTTCTGAGCTTCATTCATCACCTGGTGCAGAACCGCGAGCTGGCCGAGGAACTGGCGCAGGAGACCTTCGTCCGGGCCTATCGCAACCTGTCGGGGCTCAAGGACGAGATGCGGCTTTCGACCTGGCTGTTCGGCATCGCGCGCAACGTCGTCCGCGAGTCGGCGCGCCAGACGCGAAAGGATGAACGCAAGGTCGGGCTCGATGAGCCCGAAAGCCTGAAGCTGAAGTCCGGAGACTTATTACCCGAAGGGGCCATGCTTGATCGTGAACTCAATGCCACTATTCAAAAAGCACTGATGGCGCTGGACGCCGATAAGCGGCTGGTGTTCAGTCTGAAGATTTTTCATGAGAAGAGCTATGAAGAGATCAGCGCGATTACGGGCCACTCGATTGGCAAGCTGAAGACCGATTTGCACCGCGCGCGCGCCGAGGTGCGAAAACGCCTTGCGCCCTATCTTGGCACGACACAGGAGGCGTGATCTCTTCCAGAGGCTTTTCACTTAACGGTCAATGACTATGAACTGCGAACGATGTCAGACGGAGCTTGAAGATTTCCTTTACGGCGAGCTGGGCGAGTCGCGCACGGCCGCGGTCAGAGAGCATCTGACCGCCTGTGCGGATTGCCGGCGGGTGCGCGAGGAACTGGAGCAGGAGCATGAAATCTTCTCGCGTTTCTACGAACAGACGGCGCTTGAGCCTTCGGCTGAGATGTGGGAAGTGATTCGCGCGCGCATCGGCGATAAATCACCCGCGCCGGAGATTCAGCCGGCCCGGGGCTCGCGCCTGCGCGAATGGTTTGCCGCGCTCGGCTTCGGCGGCCTGCTGACGCCTGCGTTGCTGCGACAGGCAGCTTTTGCGACGGTACTGGTGATCGTTTCAGTCACGGCAACAGCACTTTACTTTTCACTCAGCCGTGACAAATCGGCGGGCGGGGAACGGGCTGGGAGTGACACACCATCTCCGGTAAATACGCCGCAGCCAGGTCCGACAAATACTCCTGTGTCGCCACCACTTTCTGTGGTGCCTCCAAACGATGATCAACAAGCGAATAATCGTCCGCGGGAGTCAGAGAAAAAGCAACGCCCGGCTCCTGCCACATATAAGAAGGAATCCACACCTCTGCCTCGCCGCCTCAATGAAGATGACCTGATCCAGCAGCAGGTGGCGCGCGCCGCCCGTGAGTATCAGAACGCGATTCAGTTGCTCGAACAGAAGATCGCGCGTCGCAAGGACACGCTCAACCCGACGCTGCTTGCGCAGTACGAAAAGAGCCTTGAACTCATCAACAGCTCCATCGCCGCCAGCCGCCGCGCCATGCGTGAACAGCCGAATGACCCGACTGCCGGGCAGTTTCTGCTGGCCGCTTACGCAAAGAAGGTTGAGCTGATGCAGGAGATCGCAATGCAGTAATGTACTCGTTACTGAATTTTTGTGGATAGCCAGAAGATGAACAGACCGAAACCTACAACCAGGGGGCACTTTGCCTCTTTATTCCAGGCGCTTCTGCTGGTCTTCATTACCGCAGCCACAGTTGCAGCGCAGACGAGCAGCCAGAACCGGGCCGAGCTGCACGAGACTTACAACCTGAACCCGGGCGGGACCGTGAGCGTGAGCAACGTGAGCGGCTACATTCACGTGACCGGGTGGGATGAAAACAGGGTCAAAGTTGATGCGGTCAAGCGCCCTCAGCGCGGCAATGACGACCTGGATAAAGTTGAGATTCAGGTTTTGACCTCGCCGGATCGCGTCGAAATTCGCACCATCTACCCGCGCAACTGGCGCGGGCCCGGCATCTCGGTTGATTACGACCTTAGAGTCCCGCGCTCCGCGAACCTCAATTCGCTCAGTTCGGTCAGCGGCGACATTACCGTAAGCGGCGTGAGTGCGAGAGTGGTTGCCCGCTCCACGAGCGGCAGCATTCTGGCGCAGTCGGTCGGGGGTGACGCCAACCTCTCAACCACGAGCGGGAACATCACGGCCGGCAGCATTAAAGGCGCGCTGACGATCAACTCGACCAGCGGCAATCTGCAGATCAACGATCTCAGCTCGCATCTCAATGCCCACAACACCAGCGGCTGGATTCGCGCGGCTGAGGTCAGGGATGACGCGAATGTTTCCTCGACCAGCGGCGGCGTCAGGCTGGAGCGCGTCGGCGGGCGGGTCGGGGCGCGCTCGGTCAGTGGAACGGTTTTTGTCACCGACGTTGCCGGTGACGTTGATGCCGGAAGCACGAGCGACACGGTCACTGTCGAAAAAATAAAAGGTCGTGTGACGGCCTCCACCGTCAGCGGTCGCATCATCGCCCGTGACGTGCAGGAAGGCGTCCGCACCAATACCGTCAGCGGCTCGATTGAAATTACGTCTGTCAGGGGCGGCATCGGTGCGGATTCGACCAGCGGCAGCATCCTGCTGCGCGACGTGGAAAGCGAAGAAGTGCGCGTCCACAGCCACAGCGGCAGCGTCCGGTTTCAAGGCAGAGTGTCCAGAAACGGACGGTATGACTTCGACAGCTTCAGCGGTGAAATCCTGATCCTGCTGCCTGCCGACACCGATTTCGACCTGCTGGCGAAGACCGCCAGCGGTGAGATTGAAACAGATTTCCCCGTGCAGGTCAGGCAGGGGACAACCCTCGGCTCATTCAGGCGGAGGTTGCAGGCCACACACGGCAAAGGCGGCGCGCAACTGAACCTGACCGGCTTCAGCGCGAGCATCAGACTTAAAAGGCAGTGAAGCGGTAATATAAAGGGTGGGTGTTGGCGATTAATATGATCAGCCAGGTATTCAGTGGAACTTTCTGAACCCTTGTCCGTAATTGTTACCGACCGCAAGTTTGTGCCAGAACGAACGGCCCCGGAAACCTTCAGATCAAGGACAGTCACTGATAGTTGTCAGGAGTAGTTATGACCACCAAGGCAAACGAGAATCTCGCCACACTAGCACCTCAACCTCGTCCCGGCCTGTCACTGGTTGGCGCGCCGCGCAGCATCTCCTTACAGGATTACGAATGTTTCATCGGCGTCAGCACCAACGTCACCGAACTCAAGGAATTCGTCAGCGTACAGGCTTCGCAATGGCAACCGACGCTGCTCATCGGCGAACGCGGCCTGCGTCAGGAAAAGATCGCGCGCGCGCTGCATCAGGCGAGCGAATACTGGGCACAACCGTTCTTTGCCGTCAACGCCCACGGTCTGAGCAGCGACGCACTGCACGCACTGCTGTTCGGGCCGCAGGGGGTGATGGAGACCTTTCACCACGGCACAATCTTCATCAACGAACTGGTCAGCCTGCCGCTGCTGCTGCAACAGCGCTTCGCGGTTTATCTGGAGGAACAGCGCTGGCGCAACCGCCCGGCCCAGGCGAACCGGCAGCGGCTGATCTTTTCGACCGAGTGGAACCCGAGCGAGATGAACGCCGGGAATCGGATCGCCTACGGCCTGATCGAAATGCTCCGCTCGTCCAGCTTCATGATCAAACCGCTGCGCGAACGCAGTGAAGACATCCCCTACCTCGCCAGCCGCCTCGTCGAACGCATCACGCAGCGTCTCAACAAGGGCGCGCACGACATCTCGCCGACGGCGATGAAGATGCTGACGGAATACGTCTGGGAGCGCAACATTGATGAACTGGAAGAGATTCTGGAGAGCGCCATCAGCCGCACGCCGCCGCATCAGATTGACGAATCGCTGCTGCCGACGCGCATCCGCTACGCGACATTCAAATCAATCCCGGCCAGCGGCATTGACCTGCCGCAGATGGTGGATGATTATGAACGCGCGCTGATCGAGACCGCGCTCAGTCAGACCAACGGCAATCAGACGAAAGCCGCCGCACTGCTCGGCCTCCGCGTGCAGACGCTGAACATGAAGCTCAAGCGCTTCGCCGAACAGAAGAAAGATTGAAAAAGAAGAAGCTGGGGAAAGGGGAGAAAACGCCAACCTCCTTTTTCCAGCTTCTCTCCCCCTCCTTTTCTCCCGCTCCCGCTTTCCCGCCTGCAATCAAAGCTTACATAACTATTACATTTAACCCGACGGCAGTTTGTTATGCTGACGTCGCAGGTCGCCCCCCGGACGCGAATCAATATCAACGCATTTCAGAGTCATTTCAGAAAACTTCATCGCCGAACGGGGTCTCGGTCTGCAACAGGATCTCAACCAGAGAGAGGATCACGGGAATTTTCATGGCAAAAAAAGCAATCATCAAAAAAGACGAACTGGCAATTAACTGGGCGATGACTTTCTTCGTCGGCGCGATTCATGTCGCCGCAGTCAGCGCGCTGTTTATGTTTTCGTGGGAGGCGCTCGCCGTCGCCGTGCTGATGTGGTGGGTCGCCGGCAGTCTCGGCATCGGCATCGGCTATCACCGGCTGCTGACGCACCGCGGTTACAAAGTGCCGAAGCCGGTCGAATATTTTCTGACTGTCTGTGGGGCCCTCGCGCTGGAAGGCGGGCCGATCTCCTGGGTGGCGACGCATCGCATTCATCATGCCTTTACTGACCGTGAAGGCGACCCGCACTCACCGCGCGACGGCGCATGGTGGTCACACATGGGCTGGATCATCCGGGGTGAAGGTTTCCACAACAAAACCGCGGGCCTGTCACGCTACGCCCCCGATCTGGCGAAGGATCGTTTTTACGTCTGGCTGACGCACTGGCACTGGGTCACGCAGGTGGCGCTCGGACTGATCCTGCTGGCGATTGGCGGCTGGCCGTACGTGATGTGGGGTGTGTTCGTGCGCGTCGTCTTTTCGTGGCACGCGACGTGGTTCGTCAATTCAGCCGCGCACATCTGGGGGTCGCGCCGCTTTGAGACCAAAGATGATTCGACCAATCTGTGGTGGGTCGCCTTGATCAGCTTCGGTGAAGGCTGGCACAACAATCATCACGCTTACCCGGCGGCGGCACGGCACGGCCTGAAGTGGTACGAAATTGACGTCAACTGGTACGGCATCCGCGTGCTGCAACTGCTCGGCCTCGCAAAAAACGTCCGGCTGGTTGACCTGAAGCAGGCATTGCCGGAAGTCGGCACCGATCTCAATGCCGCCCAGCCCGTGCAAAACGCGGCCTGAGCCTCGGCCTCAACTGACTTGTCACTCGGGAAAGCCTGCGGGAATCGCCTTCCGCAGGCTTTCTTCTTTTCTTACAATGCCGGTGATGAGAGTCAACATCAGCCAGAAGAAAACGGCCTTCTTCGTCACGCTGGGCGCCTGTCTGGTGGCGCTGGCGGTCACGCTCAACATCAGCTGGATCGTGCTGAACTGGCGCGAAGTCGCGCTGATGATTTTCGGCGTCGTGTTCTTCGGGGTAATTATCGCCGGGCTGGTGCTGAACACGATCTTCCTCGTGCGCGAAATCCGCCGCAACGAACAGCACGACAGCTTTATCAACGCCGTCACCCACGAACTGAAAACGCCGATTGCCTCAATCAAACTTTATCTGGAAACGCTCAAGTCGCGCGAAGTGGACGAGGCAAAGCGCCGCGAGTTTTACGACGTCATGCTGGCCGACAGCGACCGCCTGCTCCAGACCGTCGAGCAGGTGCTGCGTGCCAGCCAGTCGGGGCAGCGCCGCCGCCGGATTCACCCGGTCCGAATTGACTTCGGCGAAATCGTGGGCGAATGCATTGAGCTGGCGCGCAGGCGCTATCATCTGGCGGATGACTCGCTGAGGTTCGTTGATTCCATCAACGGGAATGGCTCACGCGCCGTGATGGGCGACCCCGATGAGCTGCGCGCCGCCGTCTCGAACCTGATTGATAACGCCGTCAAATATTCGGGCAAGGAGATTGACGTCTCGGTCGAAGTCGCCGCCGTTGATGACAGGCGCCTTGCCGTGCGGGTCAGGGATCGCGGCATCGGCATTCCGCGCAACCAGCTCAAAAGCATTTTCAACCGCTTCTACCGCGTGCCCGGGCCGGTGCTGGCGCGCATCAAGGGGACCGGGCTGGGGTTGTTCATCGTTCATTCGATTGCCCGGAGACACGGCGGTCGTGCCTTTGCCGAAAGCGAGGGCGAGGGCCGGGGCAGTACCTTCACCATCCAGCTTCCGCGCGCCTGACGAGTAAATTGATGGGCAGAATACTGATTGTCGAAGACGAAACGCATCTGGCCGAGGGGTTACGCTTCAACCTCGAAGCGGAAGGCTACGCGGTGGATGTCGTGACCGATGGCGAAACAGCTGTGAGGCTCCTGCTCGCTGCCGCCGGGCAATATGATGCCGTGGTGCTTGACGTCATGCTGCCCGGCAAGGATGGTTTCGCGGTGGCCGCCGAACTGCGTCAGGCCGAACAGTTCGTTCCGATCCTCATGCTCACCGCGCGCAGCCGGCCTGAAGACGTGCTGCGTGGGTTCGAGTCCGGCGCCGACGATTACCTGCCGAAGCCGTTTGAGCTGGCGATTCTGCTCGCGCGCCTGCGCGGGTTGTTGCGGCGGCACGAATGGTTTCATCTCAACCGCGAGCGTGAGGGTGCCAGAGCCGCGCGCCCGGTCACAGATGATGTGTTCGCCTTCGACGGAAAGACAATTGATTTCAGCAGACTCGAATTGCGGGCCGGTAAATCAAAGGACGAACGCGTCATCCACCTGACGCTGATGGAAGCGAAGCTGCTGCGCCACCTGATCACCCACGCGGGCAGGGCCGTTTCGCGCAAGGAAATCCTCGAAGACGTCTGGGAACTGCACGAAGAGACCGACACCCGCGCGATTGATAATTTCATCGTCCGGCTCAGAAAGTACCTTGAAGATAACCCTGCCAAACCGCGTCACCTGCTGACTGTTCGCGGCCTCGGTTATCGGTTCGTCGCCGCGCCTGAGAACGGATAGAGGTCAGAAAGCCATCACCGCCTTCCGCTTCTCGTGGCTATCCACAGCCACCCGTCGTTACTCCCCACCCTCCTCTCTGCGGCGCCGTCACTTCGCGTCTTTCCGGCGACTTTGCTATAGTTACCGCCGCTGTTGACCAGTAACTACGAACCCGGCCGGACGGCTTCGGATGGTTCGTCGGTTTCAATATGAAGCCTGTTTATCTCCCCATTACGCTGTGCCTGTTCGCCATCCTCCTGATGGCCGCCTGCGGCGGGGCTTCGCAGGCCCGCACGGCCTCACGCACGCCCGTCCACCAGCCCGCAACTTATCTGGCCGATTCCGACGGGGACGGCATCCCCGACGGCGCGGAACTGCGTTCGTTTGAAGACCGCGCCAGCTTCCGCCGCTGGTTTACGGCCATCGCTGAAATGCAGTTTTACCGGATCAGCGACGAATGGAATGCCGGGCAGCGCGATTGCGCCGGGCTGGTGCGCTTCGCGTGGCGCGAAGCGTTGCGCCGGCACGACCGCCCGTGGTTCCAGAAAATGGGCGAAGGGTATGAACCCGTCGCGCCGGACGTGCGCGCTTACAGTCTCGAACGCAATCCGCTGGGCGAAAAACTGTTCCGCACTGATTTCGGGTCGTTCAATGAGGCTGATTTGAGCGCGGATAAATTTTCCGAGTTCGCCGACGCGAAGACGCTCAAAAACTACAACAGCGTCTTCATCAGCCGCGAGCGCCGCAGGGCGCAATCGGGTGACCTGCTCTTCTTTCACCAGCCCTGGGTGCAGAAGTTCCCGTATCACGTGATGATTTTCCTGGGCGAAGCCCGCGAGGCTTCGGAAGGCGCATCCGACTGGGTGGTTTATCACACCGGCTCCTCGCCGACGGATGAGGGGACGATCAAGAAAGTGCGGCTCGCCGTGCTTGATCAGCACCCCGACAAACGCTGGCGCCCGGTTGAGAGCAACCGCAATTTTCTCGGCTTCTACCGGTTGAAGATTCTGGAGTAATGAAGCCGAAGACAGAGGGATTATGAAACTGCGAAATCACTTCACCGTCGCCGCCATTTACTTTGTGGTCATCGCCGCGATCTTTTCGCTGGCTGTAGCAGGCCTGCGTGCGCAAAGTAATCAATCTACTCAGGCCACAGCTTCACCCCAGCCGTCCGGCACGCCCAAAGGCAAGCCGTTTTTCTCTCTGTCAACCAACCGCACCTATGGCACGAGCGACCGGGCGCGCATCTGGATCAGCTATCAGAACATTGATGCGCTCGATTTCCGCGTCTACCAGGTCAACGACCCGGTGAAGTTTTTCAAGCAGCTCAACGACCCGCACCAGATGGGCGAGCAGGAGAAGACCGAGGTCGCGGCGAGTTACAGCCAGAAGAAAGGGCCGACGGTGCTTGAACGCATCGGCGATTTCAAGCGCGGCATCTTTTATTCGGTCAGGAACTATTTCCGCGGCCAGCTCAAACGCGAATCGCGCGCCGCCTTCAATGAAAAGTTTCGCGGGCAGGGCGGCGAAGGTGATCGCCTGCCGCTGAATTTTTCGGATTACGCGACCGTGCCGCTCCTCAACTCGCAGCAGATCAAGGCGCGCTGGAAACAGCCGCTCACGCCGCTCGAAAACGAGTGGGACAACCGGATGATTTCGCTGGGCCGTCTCGACGCGGGCGTCTACCTCATTGAAGCCGTCAACGGCGACCTGCGCGCTTACACCGTTGCCGTCGTCACCGATCTGACGATGGTCAATAAGACTGCGCCGGGTGGCGAGATGGTCGTTTTTGCCGTGGACCGCAAATCGGGCGAGCCGCGCGCGAACATGAAAGTCGAAATCGTCAGAGGCAGAAAGACGCTCGCCAGCGGCACGACTGACAGCAGCGGCATTCTCAAAACCAGAGTCGAAAAAGAAAAACTCAACCCGCCGCCGCAGGACAACACCCCGCCCGAAGACCGCGACCCCGAAAAAGAACGCAGCGAAGTCGGCAGGGATGACCTGCTGATTATGGCGAGCGGCAATCAGTTCGCCATCTCTGACCTGTCGCAGGGCTTGTTCGGCTGGTATGGCGACGAAGGTGGTGAAGGTGATGAAGGCGAATACACAGGCAACAGCGGCGAGGTGACCGGCTACATCTACACCGACCGGCCCGTCTATCGCCCGGCGCAGAAAGTTTACTTCAAGGGCATCCTGCGGCGGCTCGGCGAAGCCGGGTATGAGGGCGCCGGCGCGCGCACGGTCAACGTCACGGTTGAAGATAATAACAATGGCAAGCTGCTGGAGAAAGAAATCCCCTTGAGCGCGCGCGGCACTTTCAGCGGCGAGGTTGAGATCACGGGCGCCGCGCCACTCGGCTATTACAGCATCGTCGCTAAAGTCAGCGGCTCGACGGCGCGCGGCAGCTTTGAAGTGCAGGAATACAAGAAGCCTGAATACAAGGTCACGGTCAAAGCTTCGAAGCAGTTCATCAACGTCGGCGACACGGCGAAATACGCCGTCGAAGCGAAATACTTTTTCGGCTCGCCCGTCAGTAATGCCGAGGTGAAGTATTACATCTACCGCTCGCGTTATTACCACTGGTGGTGGCAGAGCGAAGACGACGGCATCGGCAAGGCTGAAGGCGAAGATGAAGACGAGGAGGGCGGTTATTACGGCTACGGCAACGACATGGTTCAGGAGGGCGAAGGGAAGCTCGACGCGAACGGCCGCCTGACGGTTGACTTCAAGGTGCCGCAGCCGGACGAGAAGGATCGCTACGATTACACCTACCGTCTGGAGGCTCAGGTTACAGACGCCTCGCGCCGGGTGATCGAAGGCAAGGCCGGCTTCGTCGGCACGCGCGGCAGCGTCGTGGCTTACGCGCAGCCGGAACGTTACGTTTATTACAAGGACGAGACCGCGAAGATCAAAGTCAGAAGCTCTGATTACGAAGGCAAGCCGGTCCCCGCGAAGATCACGCTGCGCTTTGTCGAGCGCAGGTATGAGAAGGTGGCGAATCCGGAGGCTTATCGCGGCTACGAATACAAGCTCCGCGAGACCGAACTCTCAACCGCCGACGTCGCGACGAACGCGCAGGGCGAGGCGAGTTATGATTACCGTATCCCAATCACCGGTAGCATTGACATTCAGACCATCGTCAATGAAAACGGGAAGAAGATCCTTTCCGAAGGCGGTTACCTGTGGGCAACTGATCGTGACAACAAATGGGCTGATTACGCTTACCGCGATGATTCCTCAATCAAACTGATCCCCGACAAAAAATCATACAAGCCCGGCGAAACCGCGCACGTGCTGGCGATGCTGCCGACCGACAAAGCTCATCTGCTTGTGACGACTGAGCTGGCAAGCATCATGACGGCGCGCAAAATTGACGTGGCCGGTCGCACAGTGATGATTGACGTGCCGATTGAAGCGCGCTACGCGCCGAACGCTTACCTGTGCGTGTCGTATGTCAGGGACGGCGAGCTGTACAACTCCGACAAGATGCTGGCCGTGCCGGCGAAGGACAAATTCCTGAGCCTCGAAATCATCCCGAACAAGAAGGAATACAAACCGCGCGAAGCGGCTTCATACACCGTCCTCGCGCGCAACGCCAACGGCTCGCCCGCCGCCGGGGCCGAAGTCAGTCTGGGCGTAGTTGATGAGGCCGTCTACAGCATCAGGCCGGAAAATTCGGGTGACATCCGCCGCGCGTTTTACGGCACGCGGCCCAACTCCGTGCAGACGAACTTTTCGACTTCGTACAACTTCTCCGGCTACTCGGGCGACAAGCCCGTGCAGATCGCGAAGAACAAGCGTTCGTATCAGCTCGCCGATTTCAAGAACGAAAGCCAGTACGCCGAGCCGACCATCCGCAAGGAATTCAAGGACACCGCCTTCTGGCAGCCCGATGTCATCACCGGGGCCGACGGCAAAGCGACGGTCAATTTCACCCTGCCCGACAACCTGACGACGTGGCGTGCCACGGCCCGCGCGGTGACCGCCGACACGAAAGTGGGTTCGGGCGTCGGCAAGGTGCTGGCGCGCAAGGATCTGATCCTGCGGCTCGAAACCCCGCGCTTCCTGACCGAAGGCGATACCGTCACGCTTTCGGGCATCGTTCACAACTACCTTGATTCAGACAAGCAGACGGAAATTTCAATCGAGGTGAATGGCGCACAACTGCTCGATCAGCCAAAGCAGACTGTGACGGTCAAAAAGCAGGGCGAAGTGCGGATTGACTGGCGCATTGCTGCGCCGCAGGTGGGCAAAGCAACACTGCTGGCAAAAGCCCTGACCAATGCCGAATCGGACGCGATTGAACTGCCGCTGGAGATCGTCCCGCAGGGCCTGCGCCAGACGAAAGGCAACACGCTCACGCTCTCTGACGAGAGTGTCGAAAAGACGCTCGACCTGAACCTGCCGGCCAACGCCAATAACATCGCGCGTTCGCTGCGAATTGAAGCCTCGCCTTCGATCACGGGCACGCTCTTCGGCGCGCTCGATTACCTGACGAGCTACCCCTACGGCTGTACCGAACAGACGATGTCGAGCTTCCTGCCGAACATCATCGTCGCCCAAGTGTTGAAGGACGTGAAGGGCACGACCATTCGCGCCACCAACAACCTCGATCAGAAGGTACAGCGCGGCCTGGACAAGCTCTACGGCTATCAGCACACAGACACCGACGGCGGCTGGGGCTGGTGGAAGAACGACAAGACCGACCCGTTTATGACGGCTTACGTCGTTGACGGCCTGACGCAGGCGCGCGCCGCGGGTTACGCGATTGTGGACTGGCGGCTCAGCCGCGCGCGTGACGCGCTGAAGAAGATGATCGAGGCCAACAAGGATGAAAACGGCAAGGCGATTGACGCGGAGGAGCGCGCTTACATGATTTACGCGCTCTACGCCGCCGACGAGGGGGACGCGAAATACCTCGGCGAACTCTTCAACAGTCGCGGCAGCCTCCAGCCGTACGGCCGCGCGCTGCTCGCGCTGGCGCTGAAGAAGCGCGGTGACGGCCGCTCTGTTCAGGTCGCGGGTGAGATCGAACGCTCGGCCCGCGCCAACGAGTTTGAGGCTTACTGGGAGTCGCAGCGCAAGGCGTGGTACGGGGGGGTCATTGATGAACATCTGGAGGCGACGGCCCTCTCGCTCAAGGCCCTCGCGCAGATCAGCCCGAAGAGCCCGCTGCTGCCGAAGACCGCCCGCTGGCTCATCAGCAACCGTCAGCACGGCTGTTACTGGTACTCGACGAAGGACACTTCATTCGCGCTGCTCGGACTGGTTGATTACGTGAAAGTCAGTCAGGAACTCGCGCCGGATTACACCGTCGAAGTTTACCTGAACGGCGAGCAGGTGCTGACGAAGCGCCTGACCGCCGCCGACGTCGCCAGCAAACAACCGATAGTCATCGAAAGAAAAGGCACGGCGCTCGCCAACGGCAATCAGGTGCGGATCGTGAAGCGCGGCAAAGGCACGCTCTGGTTCTCGTCGGCGCTGGATTACTACACGCGCATTCAGGGTAATGAGCAGGTCGCCGCCGCGGGGTCGAATGACCTGAAGCTCACGCGCGAATACCTGCGCCTGCGCGTGGATGAGAGCGGCGACAAGCCGAAGTGGGTGGTCGAGCCGCTCGCGGGCGAAGTCCGCTCGGGCGACCTGATCGTTGTGCGGCTGCACCTGACCGGCAACCGCGCGCAGCGGCTGCTCGTCGAAGACCCGATCCCCGCCGGCTGCGAGCAGATTGACCGCGCCTACGGCATCGCGTTCGATTACACCACCAACCGGTGGACCTCGTGGTACAGCATGCGCGAATTCCGCGACCAGAAGACGGCACTCTTCACCGAGTATTTCGACGGCGACGCGACTTACCAGTACGCGCTGCGCGTGCAGATACCCGGCGATTTCAAAGTCGCCCCGGCGCGGGCCGAGCGGATGTATCAGCCGACGGTGCAATCTAACACGGCCAATGCGGGGCTGAAGATTCTGGATAAGAAATGATGTTCAGAACTTATGTGAGCAGAACGACCAGAAGACAGTGGCTGATATTTTCCGTAATCAGCTTCGCTCTGCTCTCGGCAGTAATTTTGCTGCTTTACTTGGCAATCCCTGACCTGTCTCCGTTCTATGGCATCGTGAGTATTACAGGGCCGGGAGGGCGCGAGATTTACTTCAAAAAGGTGGTTTGGGGAATAACAGGTGATCATGAAATTACAGCAATTTCTGTAAAGGCTGAGTTGTGTAATCTACGCGATGCCAAAACTGATTATGTGTTCGGTTGGTACACGAACGGAGTTTGGTACAAGGTCGAAGGTGATGCTTTGGTGCTGTATGTTTCAAGCGCCGCAACGCTGCCGAAGGATGGGCAGTTCCCGATCAGGGTTATACAGAAAGAATTGCACCCGCTTGAGTTTTCCGAGTTGGAGAGGAACGCGAATAAACTCGGGCTGAAGTTCATAGATGTTCCGCTGAACAAAGGCCAGTATTGCAGCCGCTGATTCTGATCCTCAGACATCATCAAACTGCGACTGCCTGGCCATTCGAAGAAGACTGTATGCTCAAAAACATTATCAACGCGCTGACTACGGCAGCACGCGGCCTCTTCGGCAACTGGCGCGCGCTGTCAGCCTTCTTCCTGCTTTACCTGGCGCTGCTCCTCGCACTTTACTGGCTCTTCACGAGCGGAGTGGCAACTATTATGCAGGTACTGTTCACGTTTGTGCTGGCCGTCATCATCCCTGTGCTGTTCTTCGTCATTCAGGCGATGAGCGTGAGCTATACGACGAGTGAGGCGAAGATCGGCGCATTATTGAAACAGTCGTTGCGCGATTGCTGGAGGCTGCTGGTGATCGGCCTGCCGCTCCTGCTGCTGGCATGGCTCGTCAGTTATCTGCTCGGGAGGTTTGAGGAGAACGTTGTTGCCGGCGCTGCCGAGGCCGCGCGGCGGGCCGGCTCTTCGGCGCGATCATCATCGCCGGTCAACTGGCTGGGGGTAATGGTGACGGCCCTGCGGTGGCTGCTGCTTTACATCGCGCTGCCGCTCGTGACGATTCAGTTGTGGATTGCGGCCAGTCGCACGGGGCTGGGCGCGGCAATCAAAGGTGTGGGGCGCAGTCTGGCGCGCGCCCTGGCTCCGCGCTCGTTGCTGACTTACCTCATCGGGTTTGTGTTCTTCGCCGTCATCCCGCATTTCCTGTTCTTCACCCTGACCCCGGCGAAAAATCAGTGGCTGGAGCTGAGTCTGCTCGGCGCGCGGGTGGCGCTGGCTCTCGTCTTCATTTTCTTCGGCTGGGTGGTGACGCTGGGGGCGCTGGCGAAAATTGATGCTGACAGAACAGATGGTGTGACAGCAGGAGAACCTGTCGCTTTCGCTCAGGGAGTTGTTCAGGCATGAGAAGAGTTTTGTTGATCTGCCTGCTGATCTCTGCACTGGTTACTACAGTGGCGCGATCACAGGGGACGTCACAGGACAGCCGGATACTCACTTTTGCCCGGAAAATAAGGGTTCGCCAGCTTGATCACAGGCTGCCCGAACAGGGCTTTGGCGAGTGGTTCAGAAGGGTTGCAGGATCAGGTGCAAAGATAAAATGGGAAGTGAATGATTGCGGTGAACAGACAGGCACTGACGCTGACAGACAGCGCGACCTTCCTTTGTGTTCGCAAGCTGAGGCGGCGTTGCCTGACGGCCGCAGAGCTGTAGTCCTGATCGCCGTTGGTAGTTTCAGAAGAGGAATTGTAAGGAAACCAGCGTTGTGGAGTTGCTTTGTTGAGCGGAATGGTCAGTTTCAGACAGTGGGGCGATTGGGTGACCTTTCAGCTGCGCTCAGAGAGAAGTGAAGAATAAAGCCGATGCTTCCCTGACTTCGGCATTGGCAGGAAGCTTTTACCAGTGTCTGCAATTATCTGTTTTTTTGGTCTGCGCCCTTTCCACAGTTTCATTCCTTTGCTGCTGTGCGTTGCCTTATGCTCCTGCTCGGCGCCGCACAATAAAGAGGCAGAAAAATCTACGCCTGCTGGTGTGCAGGTCAGCGAAGCCGATTCAGATGCTTCTCTCCAGAAAGCCGCCATCTCCGCGCTCGGCGAACGTGAAGGCACGATCATTGTGATGGATCCGCAAAGCGGGAGATTGCGCGCGGTCGTCAATCCGCGTCTCGCCTTCGAGCAGACGTTCCCGCCCGGATCAGCCATCAAGCCGTTCACCGCGCTCGCGGCGATGCGCGCCGGGATGATGGATCGCGAATCGCTCAGGCAGTGTTCCGGCAAATACGCGCGCGACGGGTTTGAGATCGTCTGCTCACACCCGAAAAGCAACTCGCCTTTCAGCCCGGTTCAGGCGCTCGCTTTCTCCTGCAACGATTATTTCGCGCACCTCGGCGAGCGTTTGAGCGAAGGCGCATTTAACTCGACGCTGGCGGCTTTCGGTTTTGGCCGGCGCACCGGTGTGAACGCCAGCAGTGAGGCGGAAGGGCGCCTGCCGCAGAATGAGTGGGGCGTGCGCGTGGCGCTGGGCGAGAGCGAGCATCTGCTGGTGACGCCGATTCAACTGCTCGTGGCATACGCGGCGCTGGCGAACGGCGGGCATCTTTACAGGCCACGACAGGACAAGGCCGCGGGGTTCACGGCTCAGGAACATTCGCGCATCAGCATTGCCCCGGCGCAGCGCGAAGTGCTGATCGAAGGCATGCGCGGCGCGGTCAGGTACGGCACCGCCGCGCGGGCTGATCTGGATTCGCTGCCGCTTTACGTTTTCGGCAAGACTGGGACTTCGACTTCGAGCAACGGCTTCCGAACAAATGGGTGGTTCCTGGGTTTTGCGGCGGATCAAAGCCAGACCCGTCTGCCGGCGCCTGATAACATTCACCTCGCCATCCTTGTCTTTCTCAAACGCGCGCACGGGGCGCAGGGCGCCGAAATCGCCAGATCGGTTCTTGAAGAATACACAAGAGGCGAGAAGGTTGTTGCCAGTGAGAAGCCGCTCCCTGATAGCCGCGGTGCCGCGCCGGTCGCGGTCAAAGTACACCTCGTCCGTGCCGGCGTCACGAAAACGGTTTCGCTGGAAGATTACGTGCGCGGCGTGCTGGCGGCGGAAGCGAGCGTCGAGGATGAGATCGAAGCGCTCAAGGCGCAGGCGGTGGCGAGTCGCACCTTCGCGCTCAGAAACCGTGGGCGGCACGCCGGCGATGGCTATGACT
The DNA here is from genome assembly GCA_035652435.1 of Blastocatellia bacterium. Lineage (GTDB taxonomy): Bacteria > Acidobacteriota > Blastocatellia > RBC074 > RBC074 > DASRDU01. Next base: position 18,073 of record DASRDU010000148.1, on the reverse strand, counting down.
TCTGCAGCACGACGCATTGTCAGCGGTTCGTCGCGGACGAAGAGGCCGGCCGCAATTCGCCGCAACTGGAGCGCGCCAGACGGGCGGCGGCGGAAACGGCCGGTGAGGTGTTGCGTGATGAACGTGGTCAGCCGATTGACGCTTACTTCCACGCGGCCTGCGGCGGGATGACGGCGAATATTGAGTCGTTGTGGGGCGTGGCGGCCCCGCCATATCTGCGCGGCGTGCGTGACGATTACTGCGCGACGATGCCGCACCGCAACTGGGTGCAGGCGATTCCGGCGGCGCAACTGGCAGCGGCTTTGCGCAGTGATCCGCAAAGTGATGTCGGCGCGCGACTCAATGAGATCAGGGTGATGAAACGCGACGCGAGCGGGCGGGCGGAAATGATTGCGCTTGAAGGCGAGCGCGAGCGCGTGCTGCGCGGCTGGGATTTCAAGCTGATTGTCGGCCGGACGCTCGGGTGGAATCTGGTCAAAAGTTCGCGCTTTGAAGTGTCGCGCGTCGGAAAGGACTTCGTCTTTCGCGGCGGCGGCTTCGGTCATGGGCTCGGGCTCTGTCAGGAAGGCGCGCACGTGATGGCGCGGCGCGGGATGTCTCGTCGGCAGATTCTGAGTTACTACTTCCCCGGCACAAATCTGTCGAACTGCGCGGCCAGGCAGCCACATGGCGAAACGGCAAATGCCCGCTCAGCCTTCTTTCTGCAACCCGCGTCACTTGACCTGTCCGCCAGCCGCGTCACCAGATCGAGTGAACATTTTCGCGCCGCCTTCTCAGGCGACGCCGGTGAGCGTGAGGTCGCAGAAACTCTGCGCACACTCGAAGCCGCGCGCGCTGACGTGGCGCGTCGCCTGAAGCAGGCTGCGCTCACTCTGCCTGACACGAAGCAGACTGAGTTGGTGGTTTATGCGACGACCGGAGATTTTACGGGAGCGACGGGATGCCCCCCCTGGGCGGCGGCAGTCACGCGCGGAAACACGATTCACCTGCAACCGCTCGGCACCCTGCGGCGGCGCGGCGTGCTGGACGCCACGCTGCGGCATGAATACGTCCATGTTGTCATTGAGGCGCTCGGTCGCGGGCGCGCGCCGCGCTGGCTGGTTGAAGGACTCGCGATTCACGTGGCCGGAGAGGGCCGCAGCTATGCGAACCTGCCGCGCAACACAACATTGTCGCCGGAAGAACTGGAACAGAAGCTGGCACGCCCGGCTTCGGCGCAGGAGATGCGCGAACTTTATGCGGCGGCGTGGCGCGAGGTGAGCGGAATAATTCGCGCGGAAGGCGAGGCAAAAGTCTGGCAGCGGGTTGCGGTGAGGTGAGCAATCTGACCCGGATGGCGGAAGCGCTTAAATCAAAACGAATGAACGCTTACCCGCGGAAATCTCGTCAGAAAGACTGGTGACAGGATTGCCGGCCTCGCTTAAAATCGCGACAAATTACGGCTAAGTACCTGACAAATTTTGTGCTTGCCCTGCTGTGGGCGTTGCACTATATTACGCCCGGCTTCGGCCAGCAGCGCGAAATTGCTTCAGGGGCCTGAAGCAAAATGACTGCAGCGATCTTCAGACGGGTCCCTCTCCTCACGGCTCCAACCCGGCGCGGAACAACCACAACAGAGCCAGCCTCGGCATATATACGTCAGCGGCAGTGCCTGCCGTGCAGCAGATGACGAATGTAACTGTCCGCTCCGGCGTGCAGTGAGGACGAAGCATTATGCCGATAAACCATGACGACAAGCGCGGGTTCGCCAGAATTGTGACCGCGGACTTTGCCGAAAGAGCGAACAGCCATCTTTCTGATTACGACGCCTATGCCACCGGGAAACTGATCCCGCAGTGCATCCAGTGCAACGCGCCCATCGAGGGCACGATCTGTGGATGCCAGACTCCCTGCCCGTCCTGCGGTTTCCCCTGCCCACTGGGAGATTCTTCCGAGCCGGCGGAAAAGTAAATCTGCCGCGTGATAAATCAGGGCCTGCCCCCCGGGCCCGCCTGACCGTAATTCGACAACCCACGACCGTTTCACCAGTTCCTGCAATGAAAGAAGCTGTGGAAGCACAATCCGACAGTGGCACTGTTGCCGCACCCTCGTGCGCGGCGGGCGCCGATGAAGGTTACTCCCGCGAGCAGCTCGTTGAGGAACTACAGCGACAGAAGCGACTGACCGGGAAAGTGATTGATGCGCTGCCCGTCAGCTTGCACGTCGTTGACCACGAACTGAAGATCGTCGCGTGGAACCGCAATCGCGAAGTCGGCGGCCAGGGCATTGACCGTCAGCGTGTCATCGGCCACCGCGTGACCGACGTCTTCTCAAAGATGTCGCGCGAGCGGCTGACGAAGGAGTTCGAGTACGTCTTCACGAGCGGCGAACCGCTGCGCTTCGAGCAGGAGTCGGTGGTTGACGGGGTGAAGCGTTACTGGCTGATCAGCAAAATCCCGATGCGCCTCGACGATGACGGCGAAGTCACTCACGTCATCACGCTCGGCGAGGAGATCACCGAGCAGAAGAAGATGAACGAGACGATCCTCCACGCCGAGAAACTTTCCGGCATCGGTCGCCTCGCCTCCGGCGTCGTCCATGAAATCAACAACCCGCTCGCGACGATTGCCGCCTGCGCCGCCGCCCTGCAGTCGCGGATCACCGAGGCCACGGCGCTCCCGCCTGAGACGCGGGCCGATTTCGACGAATACCTGAAGATCATTCACGACGAGACGTTCCGCTGCAAGACGATCACCAACAGCCTGCTCCATTTCAGCCGCCAGCGGCAGGCCGAAAAGACCGCGTACGAATTGAACCAGATCGTCGAACAGACGCTGCAACTCGTCAAACATCACCCGAAGTTCGGCGGCCTCGAAGTCACAAAGGAACTGGACGAAGGACTGCCCGAAGTCTTCGCCAACGGGGCGCAGATGAAGCAGGTTCTCATCGCGATGATTTCCAACGCCTGCGACGCGGTGGACGATCATGGCACTCTCAGGCTGCGCACCGGCTGGCATGAATCCCAGGGGCAGCGCTTCGTCGGCATCGAAATCACTGATAACGGCAGCGGCATTCTCCCGGAAAACCTCGCGAAGATTTTCGAACCATTTTTCACCACCAAGCCCTTCGGACAGGGAACCGGCCTCGGCCTCGCGGTCTGTTACGGCATCGTCTCAGACCATCAGGGCAGAATCGAAGTTGAATCTCAACCGGGACGCGGCACCACGATGCGCGTACTACTACCACCGTACAGAAAGGATGAGGGATGAGGGATGAAGGATGAAGGATGCGGGGGAACGGATTCTCCCTCATCCCTCATCCCTCATCCCTCATCCTTCGGAAGTCGCCGATGACATCAGAACCGATCAAGCTGCTTATTGCCGAGGACGAACGTAATCTCTCATTCGTTTTCCAGAAAGAACTCAGCCGCCACGGCTACGACGTGATGGTCGCCAACGACGGCGAGACCGCCATCAACCTGGCGCGGACGCAGGAATTCCATGTGGCGCTGCTGGACCTGATGATGCCGGGCGCCGACGGCCTGAGCATCCTGCGCGTGCTGCGCGAGCAGGAGCCCGCGCCGGAGGCCGTCATGATGACCGGCCACGCGACGGTTGAGACCGCGCTCCAGGCGATGAAACTCGGCGCTTACGATTACCTGACCAAGCCATGCAACCTGACTGAGGTGACGGAACTGCTCGACCGGGCCTACGAGAAGCACCGGCTGAAGCGCGAGAACATGGTGCTTCAGAGCCTGGTCAGCCAGCGGCTCGAGGCGCCGGCCACGCGCCTTGGCTATCAGGAAGGGATCGTGACGCGCAGCGTGAAGATGCGCGACGTACTGACCGAAATTGATCGCGTCGCGCCGAGCAACGCGCCCGTGCTGATCAACGGCGAGTCGGGTTCGGGCAAGGAACTGGTCGCGCGCGCCATCCACCGCGCCAGCCAGCGCAGCGGCAAGCCGTTCGTTGACCTCAACTGCGCCGCCGTGGCCGAAACGCTGGTCGAATCCGAACTCTTCGGCCACGAGGCCGGGGCCTTCACCAGCGCCCGCGCCCGCAAGCTGGGGCTTTTCGAGCTGGCCAATCATGGCACGCTGTTTCTGGACGAAATCAGCGAGCTGTCGCCGCAGCTGCAATCGAAACTGCTGCGCGTACTGGAGACCATGAACTTCTTCCGCGTCGGCGGCACGCGCAAAGTCGAGGTTGATGTCCGCATCATCGCGGCCACCAACGTGGACTTGTCGATGGCGGTCAGGCAGGGCCGGTTCCGCAACGACCTCTTCTACCGCATCAACAGCATCCGCCTGATGCTGCCGCCGCTGCGCGAGCGCCCCGAAGACGTGCTGCTGATCGCGCAGCATTTCCTCAACGTATTTGCGCCCCAGCGCAAGCTCGCGATCTCACCCGAGGCGCAGCAGATCCTGCTCGGCTACAACTGGCCCGGCAACGTGCGCGAGTTGCGCAATATGATGGAGCGCGCCGTGCTGCTCGCGACCAGCGACGCGATCAAGCCTCAGGACCTGCCGATCGAGACGAGCTACAAGGAGGCCGCCGCATGGCTCATCGCACAGCAGACCGGCCAGGTCGTCGGCCCGTTCGCCGGAATGCCTGCCGGGGCGGGTTCCGGGATGCCGGCGATGCCGATGCAGAGTTATATGAATGGCAATCAGGCGGGCAACGGGTTGGACATGGCCGTGATGAATCCGCCGACCGTTGATCACGGTGTCGGCGCCGTGATGTCGAAGATGAACGGTCTCGGGGCGGGCGCGGCGCGCCTTGAAGAGATCGAGAAGCGTGAAATACTCGCCGCGCTCGAACGCACCAACTGGCATCAGGGCCGGACGGCGGAACTGCTCGGCATCTCACCTTCGACGCTCTACCGCCGGCTGCGCGCTTACAACCTCTCGAAGCGGCAGGTCGTCTCGCAGCAGCGGGCCGGACGGTAAATAAACACAGCCGGCTGGTATTCAGGCCTGATCAGGAAGGCGAGCCTGAATACCAGCCTCTTTTTTTGAGGCACATCAAAGGCGAAACACGGAAGTGAGAATGAATTCGGTCAGGTGTCAGGGTTGTGGGTTGATTGTTCTCGGAACCGAGACGATGTGTCGGAGGTGTGGAAATCGGCTGACTGACAGCTCACCCCGGCCCTTGCCAGAGTCAATAAATGAAGGGCTCTGGCGGAACGGGGCCGAATTTATCGCTCGCAGAGGGACTTCATTGCCGGACAGGTGCGTGAAATGCAACGGCCCGGCGAAGGGCCTGAAACTCAGTCGGAATTTCACCTGGCATCATCCGGCCTTGTATCTCCTGCTGTTTTTCAACGCCATAATTTATTGCATCGTCGCCGTCTGTGTCAGGAAGGCGGCCAGAATGGAAATCGGGCTGTGTGAACGGCACTTTTCCCTGAGACGAAATAAGATCATTGTCAGCTCGTTGATCGGTCTGGCTGGAATCATGGGAGCGGTGTCCGGAATCCGGAATGATGCAGGAAGCATCATTGTTATCGGGGCATTTCTGGCTCTGGCCGCACTGGCCTACGGACTCACCATCGCGCAAACGGTGTCTGTAGTGAAAATTGATAAGGAGTTCGTTCAGCTGAAGGGGCTGAATAAAGATTACCTGGCAGCATTGCCTGAGTGGCGCGGGTGATTGATTCACTGGAAAGATATCGGCCTGATTCAGAATCAGGCCGAACAGTCTTTCACCTGTCAACTCTTCGGCGTGTAATACCCCGACCGTGCCCCGGCAGCACAGGCCCCAGGGAATTGCACGTCCTCCCGGGAGAATTGATTTGAGAGCCCGCGATACGAGCCAATTCAGTTCCGGCATGATCCTGGAGATGCTGACCCAACCCGCCCGGCACGGCTTTCTCTCGCTTGTGTTCGTGTCGCTCATCCCCATCTACATCGTCATCGCCCAGCTGAACGCTGGCCGGACAGTTTATATGCCCGAGACGGCTCTGGACCGGGCAATGCCACTGCAGCCCGCGTGGGCGCTGATCTATGGCTCGCACTTACTGTTGATGTTACTGCCGTGGCTCGTCGTCCGCCAGGAAAAGCAGATCCGCCGCACCGTGCTGGCGTATCTGACCGTGTGGGCCCTGGCGTATGTCTGCTTCCTCGTGTACCCCACCAAGGGGCCGCGGCCGGCCATAGTGATCGGGGAAGGCTTCTTCGCCTGGGGCCTGCGGGCGATCTACTCGGCCGACCCGCCGTACAACTGCTTTCCTTCCCTCCACGTCGCGCACTCTTTCGTGTCGGCGCTGACGTGCTATCGGGTACACCGCGGGGTGGGATTCGCCGTGGGGCTCTGGGCCTCACTCATCGGAGTCTCGACGCTGTGTACCAAACAGCACTACATCGCGGACGTGATCGCCGGCACATTACTGGCGTACGTAGCCTGGGTGGTGTTCCTGCGCAGCTGTCCGCGCGAGGCCGTCCCCGAGTTCGACCGGCGCCTCGCACCGGTTCTCGCGCTCGGCGTCGTCGGGATCTTCGGGCTCATGGTCGCCGGCTTCTGGGTGGCGTACCAGATCCGTGGCTAATCCTATATCGGGTTCCCTTTGGGTGTCCGGGTTGCGATCCAATGGAATCAATGGTTCCGCCGCATGAAAAACCGTACACTGAAAAGGAATCCGCTCTAAGTCCGGCGGTGGCGGGCTCAGTTCCGCGATGCGCGCGCTCCGACGTCCTCAGGTACGCTCGGGGCACGGCCACCTGACCCAAAGAAAACAGCGCAGTCAATCAAAAGCCATGCAGGTAGTGATTCAATAGTGTCTGTTGTTACCCCTTCGGCGCGTAATACCCCGACCGCGCTCTCACCGCGTAACCCGGCTTCTTCACCTTCACCGTCAGCTTCCTGAATTTCCCGTCGCGGGCCTCGTTCGAGGAATAAAACCCGAGCGTGTACTGCGTCCGCAACTGATCGGCCAGCCGCTCGAATACGCTGTCCAGCTCCCTGATTGACTGGTCGTCAATCTGTTCGTCCGACGCTTCAGGGTTGAGCTTCGGGCGGTAAACTTCGCCGCCCGTCTCAGTCGTCAGCGTGGCGAGCGCGCGCTCGGCGGCCAGATCCTGAACGTTCAGCGAGGGCGAAAGGTTGCCGGTGAAGATCGCGTAGATCACCGCATCGGCCTGCTGCGCGGCGGCAAGCGCTTCCTTCAAATCCTTGCCGCTCGTGGTGTCGCCGCCGTCAGAAACGATGACGATGACGTGGCGGCCTTTGCTGGGCTTGAGGTAATCGGAGGCCAGATAAATTGCGTCGTAGAGCGAAGTCGCGCCCTTGGCGCGGAGCTGCTTTGTGGCTTTGGTGAGCAGCGAAACCCTGCTGGTGAAATCCTGCAGCACCACCACGTCGGTGGCGACCGAAAAGAGCGCGGCCTGATCCTGCGGGCGCATCACCCGCTCGAAGAATTTGGCCGCCGCCCGCCGCTCGAAGCCGATCCGCGTGGCCACGCTCGAACTGGTGTCATACAACATGACCATGCGCAGCTCGACGTCCGCGTCGCGCGCGAAATCGGAAACCTCCTGCTTCACGCCGTCCTCGAAGATTTCAAAATCATCACGCCCGAGCCTGCCCGTCACCCCTTTCGGCGGAGCCACGGCCGCCACGACTGTGACCAGATCGCTGTGGATGCGTAGTGTCTCCTGACCTGAATCCGGATCCGGCTTCTGCTTTGAATCAGGCACCCCGCCCTGGAGCGGCGGCGGGGGCACTGGCTTGACGCGGGCCGGCGGGCGTTTGTCTGATTTGTCCGATTGCGAATTGCGCCCGCTTTGCCCGAGGACGAAGTGGCTCGCGCCGGCCCCCGCGAGCAGGAGCAGCAGCACGGAGATCGCGCGACGAGGCCGGGATATTCTGATCAGTGTCATTGTGATGCCATCCGTTCAGATGCAGGGGGCGCGGTTTCACCAATCGTCTCCAGCCAGTCGCGGAATTCCGCCAGCCCGCGCTCGACCTGAAGACGATGGCGCTCCGCCTTGCGTTTCGCCTTCTTCCGTTCATCGGCCCCGAGCGGCGGCAGCAGCGCAAACGTCGTATTCGCCGGCTGGAAGTTTCTCGCGTCCGCATTCGCCAGGTAATACGCGAGCGAGCCGATGGCCGAAGCGCGCGGCGGCGCGGCGGCGGCAAGCCCATTGGCAATCCGCGCCGCATTCATCCCGGTAATCATCCCTGTCGCCATCGCTTCGGTGTAACCTTCAATGCCCGACACCTGCCCGGCGAAAAGAACGCGCGGGTGTTCCCGCATTTGCAAAGTTTCTCTGAGCAGTTTCGGCGAGCAGATGTAGGTGTTGCGGTGCATCTGGCCGAAGCGGATGAATTCGGCGTTTTCGAGTCCGGGGATCAGTTGCAGCACGCGCTTCTGTTCGCCGTACTTCAGATGGCATTGAAAGCCGACGATGTTGTACGCCTCGGCCATTAAATCTTCGAGCCGCAGTTGCACGACCGCCCAGGCTTCGCGACCCGTCCGCGGGTTGGGCAATCCGACAGGCTTCATCGGCCCGAAACGCAGGGTGTCGCGCCCGCGCCGCGCCAGCTCTTCAATCGGCAGGCAGCCCTCGAAATATTTTTCTTCTTCAAGTTCTTCGCTGTGAGGCTTGACGGTTTCGGCCGAAACGAGCGCATCATAAAAGCGGTCGTATTCGTCCTTCGTCATCGGGCAGTTGACGTAATCATCGCCGCCCTTGCCGTAGCGCGCGGCCCGGAAAGCCGCGTCGAAGTTGATCGTCTCACCGTCCACAATCGGCGAAAGCGCGTCGTAAAAATAGAGCCCGTCAGTCCCGGCGAGCCGCGCAATCGCCTCTGACAGGGCGGGCGAAGCGAGCGGCCCGGAAGCGACTATTGTGATCTCTTCTGGATTGATCGTCGTCACTTCTTCGCGAATGATTTCGATGTTCGGGTGCGCCGCGAGGCGCTCTGTAACCAGCGCGGAAAATTTTTCGCGATCCACCGCGAGCGCGCCACCCGCTGGCACCGCGCACCGGTCAGCCAGTTCAAGGAGCAGCGAGCCTCCCGCACGCATTTCATCCTTGAGCAGCCGCGGCGCCGTGTCGGGCTGATCCGATTTCAGCGAGTTGCTGCACACGAGTTCGGCCAGATTGCCGGTGCGGTGCGCGCCGGTCGGGCGCGCGGGGCGCATTTCGTAAAGCCTGACCTTCAGGCCGCGCCGCGCCGCCTGCCATGCGGCTTCTGACCCGGCGAGGCCGCCGCCGATGACTTTGATGGTTTGATGAATGCTCATTTGCCGGTACACTTGATCTGGCTTTGACTTCATTTGTGACGCGCAATGATAACAAAAGACAGGTGCGCGCTAAAGCAGCACCTGTGCCCGGGGCAGGCTGCAATGGCGGAGGAGCAGATCCGGATCGAATGGCGCTGGTTTGAATGGAAGCAGGTGCGCGAGGCGAAAGCCTTCGCGGCGGCGGGCGGCATCGCCATCCACCACAACCGGCTCGGCTGGCACGGGCACGACGCCGCGCACATGCTCGGGCCCGACGAAGAGACGCTCGTTGCCGCCGCGCTCGAACTCGGCCTGCTGCCGATCTGGTTGCAGCGCCCGCCGAAGGCCAGCACGCCGCATTTTGACCTGCGCGGCTATGCGCTCAATCAGGCTAAAATCAGATGCAATTTGAAGGAGTGAGATGAAGTTTCCAACCCCGAAATGCTTTGCCGCAATTATCTGTGGCCTGCTGCTGACTTTCCCCGTTCACCCTTCGCACCGGCCTGAAGGCGCCGTCACTCAGGCCGGCGGGCAGTCTCCCGTCACCTTCACTGACGTCACAAAAGCTGCCGGGATCAATTTCGTCAACTACTCGTCGCCCGATAAGAAGTACATCGTCGAGAGCATGGGCGGCGGCGTGGCGTTTTTCGATTTCGACAATGACGGCAGGCTCGACATTTACCTCGTCAACTCCTTCACCGTCGAAGGCGCGCTGAATCGGAAGCCGCGGCCGAAAGCCGCACTGTATCGCAATCTCGGCAACGGGAAGTTCGAAGAGGTTGCGGAAAAGGCCGGCGTCGCCGACCCCGGCTGGGCAATGGGCGTGGCGATTGCCGATTACGACAATGACGGGTTCGATGATCTGTACGTGACCTGCTTCGGGCCGAACAGGCTCTACCACAATCGCGGCGACGGGACTTTCGAGGACGTGACGAAAAAAGCAGGGGTCGGCGATCCGCGCTTCTCGACCGGGGCCGCCTGGGGCGATTATGACCGCGACGGGAAGCTCGATCTGTTCGTCACGAATTACGTTGATTTCAATCTGGAACAGTTGCCCGAATTCGGCAAGGGCCAGTTGTGCCTGTACCGAGGCATCCCCGTGCAGTGCGGGCCGCGCGGCCTGCCGGGCGCGGGCGACACGCTTTATCACAACAACGGCGACGGCACATTCACCGACGTGTCGAAGAAGGCGAAGGTTGACGACCCGAACGGCTATTATGGCCTCGGCGTGATGTGGACGGATTTTGATGACGACGGCTGGCCGGACATTTACGTGGCGAATGACGCGACGCCGAATTACGCCTACCGCAATAACCACGACGGGACGTTCACGGAAACCGGACTGTCGCTCGGCGTGGCCGTCAATGAAGACGGCATCGAGCAGGGGAGCATGGGGCTTTCGATTGCGGATTATGACCGTGACGGCAGGCTCGACATCATCGTCACCAACTTCGCCGACGATTACAACACGATCTATCACAAAAACGCCGACGGCACATTCACCGACGTCTCTCGCGCGACGAAGACCGCCGACGTGAGCATGCCTTACGTCGGCTGGGGGACGAAGTTTTTCGACTATGACAACGATGGCTGGCTCGACCTGCTGGTCGTGAACGGCCATGTCTACCCGCAGATCGAGGGCGCTTTCCCGGGCGGGATGTATCGCCAGCGCATGCTCTTTTATCGCAATCTGAAGAACGGCACGTTTGCCGAGGTCGCGGCAGAAGTGGGCGGCGCACTGACGGAACGGCGCGCTTCACGCGGCGCGGCTTTCGGCGATTATGACGATGACGGCGATCTTGACGTCATCGTCAACAACCTCGACGGCCCGCCTGTGTTGTTGCGCAACGACGGCGGCAATAAGGCCGGCAACTGGATTTCGCTCAGGCTGACGGGCACAAAATCAAACCGCAACGCCATTGGTGCGCGCGTGACTGTGAAGGCCGGCGGCCTGTCTCAGGTTGAGGAGTTGCACGGGAACGAAAGCTATCTTTCGCACTCCGACTGGCGCCTGCATTTCGGGCTCGGCAAAGCGACTGTCGCGGACGAAATCACCATCCAATGGCCGAGCGGCAGGGTGGAAAAGATGGCGAAGGTGAAGGCGAATCAGGTGGTGAAGGTCACGGAAAAATAGTCAGGGCTTTGGCGTATTGGCGCGATCCTGCCTGAGCTTCTCAGCCTTCAGCCGCTGCACCTCGGCAAACTCGCGCGCCGCGTCTTCCCTGCGGCCGAGCTGCTGGTAGACGCGCGCCAGCAGGTAACGCTTCTCAGGGTCGGTCGCGTCCTTCGCGACGGCAATTTCGAGCGGCTTGAGCGCCTCCGCCGGCTTGTTCTGCCTGACCAGAATTTTGCCGAGCAGCGCGTTGGCTTCGGGCAGCTGCGGGTCGGCTCTGAGGACTTCATCGAGGTACTTCCGGGCGAGGTCAGGGTTTGCTGCGGCCTCATGCAGCGACGCGAGGTAATACATCGAAGTGATGTCCCGCGGCTTGCGTTTCAGTTCGTCTTCAAAAGCGGCAATGGCTTCCTTATTTCTGCCGAGCTTGGAATAACAGAGCCCGAAGGAATAGCTGAGGCGTGGCAGTTCCGCATTCAGCTTCCGCGCCTCGACGAGTTCCGCGAGGGCTTTCTCAAATTCAAGGCGCGCGAAAAACAAGAGGCCCTTGAGTTGGTGAGAGGCCGCGACGCCCGCCGGCAGTGAGGCGAGCCTGTCAATCGCCCAGGGCAGCTCAGGCCGGTTCAGTCGCAGCCAGGCCAGACCCAGGCTGTAAATCACTGCCGCGTCATCGGGCGCAGCCGTCAGCGTCAGCTCAAGCTGCCTGATGGCCTCTTCGTCCCTCCCAAGCTCGACCAGCGAAAGACCGATCAGTTGCCGCGCCTGTGTGTTGCCGGGGGTGACCGCCAGAAACCTTCCCAGCGCTTCTATGGCCCTTTCGAACTGACCGGCGCGGTAATAAAGGATCCCAAGGTTCAGTAAAACCGGCGTGAGCTGCGGATTGAGGCGCAGCGCGGACTCATAACTGGCAATGGCCTCGTCGTACTTTTCCAACCGCGCCAGCACGACGCCGAGGTTGGCGTGTGCTTCGGCATAATCCGGCCTGATCCTGAGGAGCGCACGATATTCATCCACTGCTTCAGTCAGTTTCCCCTGCTGTTGCAGCGTGACGGCGCGATTGAATCGGACCGACGCGTCAGCCGGCTGCTGGGGTATCAACCACAGCGTGAAGATAATTGTCAGGACGAGATGTGTCATGGCGGTAAAACATTACCGCAAAGAGGGCGGTTCAAAAAGAGGGGAGCTGGCGGCCGTCAGGGCTTGTTCTGATCTGTTTTGGCGCGCGCGCGCCACTGGGATTCCAATTCCTTCAAATGCTGGGCGTCCGTCGCGTCAGGCTTCACTTTCAAATACTGGCGAATCTCATCGGCAGCTTCCTTGAATTTTTGTTCGCGGACGAAGACTTCAGCCAGGTAAACGTGGGCGCGGGCGGCGCTCTCCGGCCCGAGCTTCAGGGCCTGTTGCAGGCATTGCTTCGCTTCCTCGTAGCGTTCGAGTGAAAGGTTGGTATACCCAAGGAGCAGGAGCGTCAGGGGGACGTTCGGTTCGAGGGAGTAGGCTTTTTCCAGATTGCCGAGGGCCGCCGGAAACTTCTTCTGCTGAATCTGGCAATAGCCAATACCGCGCAGGGCCGGGGGATATTTACTGTTGAGTCTTAACGCCCGCTCAAAATCTGTTTCGGCCTCGACCAGTTTATTCTGTTGCATGAGCAGGTTGGCGCGGTCGGTCAGCGCCTGGAAATACTCGGGATAAAGTTCGATTGCCTGATTGAACTGGGCCAGCGCCTGTTCGGCCCGATTCTCTTTTTGCAGTTTGATCCCTTGTTCGTAAGCCTTGCGCGCCGGTTTGGGGATGTTTTGTGCAGCCTCGGCCGCATTCACTGTCCCCGGGTTGAGATTTGTCTTGTCCCCCTGCACGGGGAGGCGCAAATAGATGTTGATCTGTACGCGGTTGGAATAAGCGCGATTGCTGTCTGATTCCGCCGGGTCGGAATATTGTTCCGGCGCATTCGGGTTGGTTGCGGTGACCCGGTATTTGCCGGCAGTCATGCCGCGAATTTCGTAATTGCCCTGGTCGTCGGTGATGGTATCCCGCGCCATGCCACGCGGCCCTTCGAGTACGACCTTGACGCGCGCGGCGGGTTTACCGTCGGGCAGGCTGACGCGCCCAAAAACAGTAAAGCCTCCACCCTGCGTAACCCCGCCGAACTGAAATGCATTAGCCGTCTGACCCAGTGATACTGTCAACAATGCCAGGCTGATCAATGTAAGCAGTTTGTTACCTCTGAAAAGTCCCGGTCTTTGTTGTGGGGATGGTGAGTCTGACATGGCACGCTCCCAGTAAAAACGGGGGTTGCAAGCTGCTTGCAACCCCCACCATTGGTTCTTTGGTATTTCAGCTTTTGCTTAGAAGAAAATCTTCACTGCAAGCTGCAGGATACGGTTGCCGGCGACGACACCACTCGTGTTGTTGACTTCGCCGACGCCATTGCCGAGACGCGGATTGCCTGACAACGTGCCACCGCGGATATTCTGGATGTAACCGGCACCAGCTTGCCGATTAGCCAGATAATCGTTAAAGCTGTTCCACGTCACCGTCGTATTCATACTGCTGAATTGCGCATGATTGAAGACATTGAATGCTTCCAGGCGCAATTGTATTTTGCGACTGCCGTCACCACCGAGACCGAAATTCTTGAACAGCGAGAGGTCGGTCACGTTAATGCCGGGCCGGATCAGGTAGTTACGCGGATATGCGCCCTTAGCGGCCAGGGCTTCAGTCACCGAAGGTAACCGAGTGGATTCCCAGTTGAAGAACTTATCAATGTCCTTGGTCGCATTCGGGTTCGTAGTGAAGAAACCACGCACCGACTCAGTCCAGGTTCCGCCAATGCGCTGACCCAGATTGATGTTGGAGATACCGGCACCCACATCCACTGGCTGACCGGAGATGAACTGAGTAATACCAGTTACCTGCCAGCCGTTGGTTGCGGCCTTGACTAACCAGTTGCCACCTTTCAGACCCGGAATTCTCCAGTCGTAATTGATGACCATGAGGTGTGTGCGGTCAAAATCCAGACGGCGATAATCTGCACACCGTGAGCAGTATGGGTTGATGAAATCGGTGTAAGTGTTGGCCGTGCCCATCGCCTTCGACCAGGTGTAGGCCAGGCCGAAGTCGAGCGAATTGGAGATCCTCTTGCTCACCGTCGCCTGGAGCGAGTGGTAATTCGACGAGCCGCCGAAAGTGCGAAGGCCGACGGTGTTGTACCCCTGATATTTCCTCAGGAAGTCTGCCGCCAAAGCCTTCGAGCCGTCGAAACACAGTCCCGCGTCCTTGTAGATCTGTGCGATTGTGGGATCGCAGGCTGGGACGACGCCGTTAGCGAATTTCGACGGATCCTGTGCCGCCGCGGTGAAGAGCGTGCCGTATGGACTGTAATTGAGATTGAGCAGTTCCTGCTGATGACGGCTGAGTGTGCCGACATAGCCGACGCTGACCACAGTGCCTTTACCAATATCCTGCTGCACCTGGAGGCTGAAGCTCTGGACATTGGGGATCTTGCCTTCCGGATCGGCGGCAAGAATGCCGGTCGTACCCAGCGCTATTTGCCCGGTATTCTGGCCCACCGTGGAGAGGTTGCCGAAGTTAAAGGTCGGGTTGTAGAACAGCGGCGGCTGACCGACTGCCGCAAAGATCAATTCGTTACCCTGAACGCGGTCATAGGCCATCCGATAACCGCCGCGCACGACCGTCTTCTTGTTTCCGAAAACGTCATAGGCGAACCCGAGCGCCGGCCCGAACTGAACGCCACGACTCTTGATGCCGCCGGGGAGGTAGCCGTCCTTGGGACCGACCTGTCCCTGGAAGGGGTTTCCTGATCCGGGAACGATCCGGCCGACGAGATAGGCCGGCAGTAAAGCGGTCGGATTTGCCGGATCAAAAGCGCGCTGGTTGGCATTAGAGTTGCAGAAGTTTCCCTCTGAAAATGTGCCAGCCACGCAGGTCGGCCGGTAAAGCCGCACTGCCTTTGAAGCGTCAAACTTCTCCGGCAGGAAGTAATAATCCTGGTTACGGGCATCGTACTGCGGGTAGATCAGAGAGAACCGCATGCCGTAATCAATAGTCAGCCGGTTATTGACCTTCCAGTTATCCTGCAAATACCACTCGACGTTGGTCGAACGATACTGCCCCTGGAAGACGCCGATGTTCGGCTCCCTGAAGGTGTCGAACTCGCCGAGCAGCGCGTTGGCGTACGGGTGTCCGGTGTTGTTCGGGTTGTTCGTATTGTTGCTGAAGTTGATTTGGGCAGAATCGCCGGCGGCCTGATCCTTGCGGCTGCGCTGGTAATAGAAACCGGCTTTTGCCGTGTGCGCGCCGAAGATCTTGCTGAAGTTGTCGTAAATATCGAAGGTCGTGTTGGAATTCTTGTACGGGAACTGGCTGTACCCGTTGACGCCGCCATAGTTCGTGTTGGGAGTGCCGCCGAAGGTAATGTTGAAGAACTGGGTCGGCGGATAGCCCGCGAATGGCAACGCGAAATTGAACCCGATACCCGCGTAGGTTGCCGCTGTGGCATTGCTCGGGTCGAGTGTCAGGTTATTCTGGCTCGCCCCGAAGATGAACTCGTTGGTCATCGTCGGCGAGAGCGTCGTCGTGACGTTGAGCGTGCTGTTCCAGGCCGGCGCCTGTTTGAAGATCAGGTTGTCGAACGGAATCTGATTGTTACCGCCCGTCCAGCCCAGACCGTAAGGCATAATCTGCTGATCCGCGTCGCGCGTGTAGCGAACGTAGGCGCGCGTCTTCTCCGACAGATTGTAATCGAGACGGATGCTGTTCTCCTTGCGCGGATAGCTGACGCTGAGCTGCGAGTTGTGGTTGTAGCGGAAGGCGTTGTCCGGGCCGCCCAGCGGGGTATTCTCAAACCTGCGGAAGAGGTTCAGGATCTTCGTCCCGTTGGGATTGATCCGGTTGGCCGGGATTTTATTAAGCACCCCATTATCCCTGAAACAGGCGGTCTGGTCAGTCGCGTTGCACGCGCCTGTGAGGAGCGGATCCTTGATGTAAATCTGCACACCGTTACCGTCCCGGGTCTGGCTGAAATCGCCGGCCAGTTCAGCCGCCGTGGGAACGCGCGACTGGCGCGCAGGCTGCGGCACGAGCTGTTGTTGCCATTCCTGCGAGAAGAAGAAGAAAAGCTTGTCCTTTGTCTTCTCAAACAC
The DNA here is from genome assembly GCA_035652435.1 of Blastocatellia bacterium. Taxonomy (GTDB): domain Bacteria; phylum Acidobacteriota; class Blastocatellia; order RBC074; family RBC074; genus DASRDU01. Next base: position 1,597 of record DASRDU010000148.1, on the reverse strand, counting down.
TTTGGGAATGTAAACCGGGCCGCCGACGTTATAGCCCTGCTGATTGTAGCGGTAGAAATTGCGCGGATTGCGCTCAATGCCATTCTTCGGGTCGCCGATGCGTCCGTTGGCGTTGTTGAAGAAAGAGTTGGCATTGAACTGCTCGTGACGGTGGAAATAGTAGCCGGTGCCGTGGAACTGGCTGGTGCCGCTCTTGGTCACGATCTGGATGGCGCCGCCGCCCGAACGCCCGTATTCTGCCTGGAAGTTCGAGGTCAGCACTTTGAACTCAGCGATGTTGTCAAGCGACAGGGCGATGTGCTGGGTTCCGTTCGATCCGGTGTCCACGTTGGTGGTGCCGTCAATCGTCAGGTTGTTTTTGCCCGTTCGCGTGCCGTTGATGTCAATGTTGCCCAAGCCGCCCGGGCCGGATGTCGCAAACCCCGTGGTGACGACCACGCCCGGGGTGAGCTTGAGCAGGTCAAGGTAATTGCGCCCGTTGACCGCGAGGTTCTGCAACTGCTCGTTGTTGATGGCCGTGCCCTGCTCGCCGCTCTCAGTCTTGATCTGCAGCTGCGCGGCATCTGCCGTAATCTGGACAACCTCGCCGACCTGCCCGACTTCGAGCGAGATGATGCCGGTGGATTGCTTGTCGGCAACGTTGACTACGATGCCGGACTTGACTGCCTTCTTGAAGCCGCCGGCTTCGACGGTCACAGTATAAGTGCCGGGCAGAAGCGTAGTGAAGGTGAAGGTACCTTCACTGCTTGTGGTGGTTTCGATGGGCTGGTTTTTGGTCGGGTCTTCCGCTGTAACTTTGGCGCCGGCCACAGCGTTGCCCTGCGGGTCGTGTACGGTGCCGGTCAGGCTGCCGCTCGACTGTGCGAAGGCGGAGGCCGCGAGCAAAAGCACCAGACCCAGACTCAGGCTGATTCCTTTCGCAAGAAGTCTGAAACTCATGGTTATACTCCTGTGGTTAGGGACTCACTCCTGTGAGATGTTGAGTGTTAACGGACTCAGCAAGCGCGCTGATTTCAGTAAACGCACTGTTCCACTGACTGAATCAGCCTGCTGTATTTTAGTTTTAGAGACAGAGGTAAGTTTTTGATCCCAGCTATGAACCCAGCAAGAGCTAACCGGGGATGCCATTAAGGCCGATCATTTGTGAACTGATGATGTGGCGGCCTTGTTGGCTGGATGGATTATCCAATTGATTTGCCTGAGTGTCAATACGCAGTTATGCTATGCGCCGTCACCATCAGCAGAATCACCATCTTCATCGTTCTCGATTTTCATCAGGAGTGATCGTCGTCAGGTTGGGCCTGTTTTCACTCCTCCTGATTGTGTGGAAACTGACGGTGACTAACTTACTGTGACTGTCGTTCAATAGTCAATCTATTTACGGCTATCTAACCGTTAAGTCCGATTCCTAACGTTTATCATATATCAGTGACTTGCCCCTCAGGCGGCGCGGGTCGCGGGCGAGGAGCGGGAATACCGGGCGGCCTTCGACCAGCGGACGGGGATGCTCATTGAGGATTACGCGCTGGTCTCGGTCACGCCGGGCGTCTCAGGCGAGAACACGATGATGGTGCTGGCGGGGCTCTACAGCGAGGGG
>DASRDU010000147.1:0-60516 GCA_035652435.1 Blastocatellia bacterium | reverse complement strand
TCTCATGGCCGAAGTTTAACGTCTTACTTTTCACATCTCACGCTCGGTTTGCTATTTCAGATGGTTTGACGCTCAAGCGCGGAAACTCTTTTGGCTAACCCAACGATTTTCACCGTCTTTCCGTCTAACCGGGAAAGGCTGCCCACCTGAAGATGAAGTAATCAATCTCAGCCCGGCAATGTCTTTACCCGGGATTCCGGCCGGGCTGAGACTTGAATATTCCGAGCAGGTCCACCCAGTCACTTCATCGCTGGTTGTAATCAGGTGACCGGGTGCGAGCGTTGTTCGGGCCGTATCAAAAAGCCAGGTCAACTGTCTTGCTCATCTCATTTTTGACCTTCCCTTTACGCTTCTCCGCTTCGGCAGGCGGCAGTGTGGAAATGTTTGTGACGTCTTTTATCGCCGGATGGACTCTGGTGATCAGTTGCTTCGATTGCTGCTGATTGACGCCGTTTGCGGCGGTTGATGCGATTTTCTTTTGCTGCAGATCATTCGTACCGGTGTAAGAGACATGAACGATCTGATCAAAATCGCTGCTGTTCGGCTTCTGCCTGAACAGATCAAAGACCAGCTTCCAAACCTCCCTGGCCGGCTCAGTGTCAGTCGGCTTCAGGCAACTTCGCTCGACCGTGACCTGGAACTTGAAGCCGGCTTCAGGGCTGAAAACCATGACTTCAAGTTGGAAAGGCTGGCAGGAAACTGCTGTGACAGGGACTACGCTGATATTTTCAGGCATCGTTTGACCTCCAATGAAATTGTGGCTTTGGCTGGAACAACAGTTGACGCCCCGTTAAGAGTACGACCGCGAAAGGCTTTTTTGAACCCCGCCGGGTTGCGCCTGCCAGTTTAAGGCGGAAGGGCAATTACGCATGGACCGGGCGCCATGGTTCAGTCCCTCCATAATTGAGTTACAGTCCCGCAAGCTTCCTCAGATCATCCATCGTTCCCGTCATCGGCTTCGACATCACGTGCCGGGGACAAGTAGCCCGGATCGAGCTGTTTGATGATGTGGAGGCTTCCTCAACCCAAATGGTCGTTTTTCTGAAGAGGAAACCGGCCCTCCACTCACTAGTGAGTTTTCCCGCAAAACGTTTCAGGCATCCTGAAACTTTGCCGTCTTTTTTCAGTCGGAATAGAGTGAATGGGGAAACAGGAGGCGGGATGGAAGACGGCCGTCATTTCTGTCAGCCGTCCCCTGTTCATCAACACGTGGTTAAAGTGAAGTCGGCGGGGGGCAGACCGGTGGTGATGATACCTGAGTCCCAGGCGGTCATTTCACGCTGCCGCCCGCTGACTTGTCTGTCTCAACCTTCCCGATCTCCTTCATTACATCATCATTCGAAGGCCGCTTCGTGTAATCAACCTCGACGAAGCGCCAGCGGACTATCCCCTGCCGGTCAATCACGTAAGTCGCCGGGTGCGGGATCGGGCGTTTCGCCTTGTCGTTGAGCAGGCCGTAGAGATCTATGACTTTGTGATCCGGGTCCGAGAGCATCGGGAAGTTGACGCCGGGCTGGTCTTTCAGCTTGTCGCGCAGCGCGAGCGTTTTGTCGTGAGGGTCAACGCTGATGGCGAGGATTTCGACCTTGTCCTTGTACTTTTCATCGAGCAGCGATTTCAGCTTGCCAAGCTGAGCGGCGCAGTACGGTCACCAGTAGCCGCGGTAAAAAACCAGCACGACCGTTTTATTACCCCGATAGCCCGACAGCCTGACCTGCTTGCCGTCCTGATCCTCGAGCGTGAAGTCGGGCGCCTCGACGCCGGCCCTGACGCGCTCCAGATCGGTGGCGGGCGGGGCGGCTGAGTCTTTCTGCGCGGTTGTTGTTTGCGCGATGGCGGTGCCAACGAGCGCCAGCCCGGCGACGAGACCTGAGCGAACAGCGAGTCTGAGATTTTTCATTGGATGCCTCTGGGAAATTGATTGCAGACGTAGTTTCACTTCGGCCTCGGAGTTTATGTCTCACCTGCCCGCACGGACTGTGAGCCTGCTCACACACGGAAATAATCGCCGCGCCAGTTTTTGATCGCCCGTTTGATCTCGTCGGATTTGGCGAGTTTTCCGTCCAGCACCTGCCGCACCAGCCCGGGCAGCTCTTCATCCGGAGCGAAACGCAGCGCCGCGATTTTGCTGACCGGCAGCGCGCCGGCCCGCTCGGCCAGCTCGGCGGGCAACACCCTCTGATAACGAAGCTGCTCTTCCAGCCGGATCACTCGATCCTGAACCCTGAGCGGGTTGGTGCGAACGAGCAGCGCCATCACCGCCAGCCCCACCCCGAGCAGCGCCAGTTCGGCATTATCCCAGCCCGGAAACCTGATGACCCTCACCACCGACCAGATCAGGTTGAGTACCATGATCGGGGAGAGGAAGAAATGATAGATCGGATGCCAGCGGACGTGATTTGCATAACTCTGAGTCGTGTCGGCCATCAGGGAGTTCTCCGGAAGATGTACGGCAAACTTCCCGGTTTGCCGATGTTTTTCAGTAACGACGATTGTCGGAGTCAGGCGCGAGCCGGGAAGTCCGGGTTACATCGAAGTCATCCGGGGCGGAGCGGCTTTCTTCTCCATCTCCACCTTCGGCAGATCGGGCGTGAAATCCTCGCCCGGGTTGATGAACTGATCGCGCTCGAATTTGTACTGCTTGTCGTAAAGCTGTTTGTAGCGCCCGTCAATCGCCAGCAGTTCCTCGTGCGTGCCGCGCTCGACGATCTCGCCGTTTTCGAGTACCAGGATCTGATCGGCGCTGCGGATCGTCGAGAGGCGGTGCGCGATCACGAACGTCGTGCGGCCCCGCCTGAGCGAACGCAGCCCATCCTGAATCAGGGCCTCGCTCTCACTGTCGAGGCTCGAAGTCGCCTCATCAAGGATCAGAATCTTCGGGTCGGCGATGATCGCGCGGGCGATGGCGATGCGCTGCCGCTGCCCGCCCGAGAGCTTCACGCCGCGTTCGCCGACCACCGTCTCATAGCCCTTCTCGAATCCGCCAATGAACTCTTCGCAATGCGCGATGCGGCTGACGGCGACGATCTGCTCGCCGGTGGCGTGCGGGTTCGAGAAGCTGATGTTTTCCGCAATCGTGCCGTCAAAAAGAAAGTTGTCCTGCAACACCACGCCCAGATTCGAGCGGTAATCGCGCAGCCGCAGCGACGACAGATCGCGCCCGTCAACCCTGATCCTTCCCGCGAGCGGCTGGTTGAAATTCATCACCAGACTGATCAGTGTGCTTTTGCCCGAGCCGCTCGAACCGACCAGCGCCGTGGTCGAGCCGGCCGGCGCGCGGAACGAGACGTTCTTCAGCACCGGCACGCCCTCGTTATATTCAAAGGTGACGTTTTCAAATTCGACCTCGCCGCGGATGTCGGCGAGGGCCTCGCGCGAGGCGTCTTCCTCGTCTTCGGTCGCCATCGTCATGATCTCGTGGATGCGATCCAGCCCGGCAAAGGCTTCGGTGATCTGCGTGCCGATGGCCGCAATCTCGATCACCGGCATGGCCAGCAGGCCGGTAAAGAAGACGTACATGAACAGATCGCCGAGCGTCATCGCGCCCGAAATGACCGCACGACCGCCGACGACGATCATCACTACGCCGATCACGCCGACGATGACTGAAGACAGGGCGGTGACCGCCGAAACTCCGGTCATTGACCGGGCGATGTTGCGGAACAGCTTGTGCGCGCCGCGGGCGAAGACCAGCTCCTCGCGCTTTTCCGCGGTGTAGGCCTTGACGATGCGGATGCCGCCGAGCGATTCGGCCAGCCGCCCCGTGACTTCGGCGTTGATCTCGCCGCGCTCACGGAAGAGCGGTCGCAGCTTCGTGAAGGCCCACGCGAGGCCGCCGCCGAAGCTCGCGAGGACGAGCAGCGTCAGCGCCGTCAGATGCCAGTTCAGGTAAAACAGCACGACGAGCGCAATTCCTGCGGTGACGATGCTCCCGGTCAGTTGCACGAGCCCCGTGCCGACCAGGTTGCGCACGCCCTCGGCGTCGGACATGATTCGCGAAATCAGTTTGCCGGTCTGCTGAGAATCGAAGTAACGGATCGGCAGCCGCTCGACCTTCGCCTGCACCCGCTTGCGCATCTCGGTGATCGCGCGCTGCGCGGCAACTCCAAGGATCTGTGACAGCGCAAACGTGGTGACCGCCTGCACGAGCGTCGAAACCCCGGCGGCGAGCGCAATCGGGACGAGCAGCTCGACGCGATGTTTGACGACCACTTCGTCAATCAGATACTTCGACGATGCGGGCAGCACGAGCCCCATCAGACGGTTGACGAGCATCAGCGCCGCGCCGAAGGCGAGTCGCCCGCGGTAAGCCCAGACCAGCTCCCGCGCCTCGTGCCAGGCGCTGGCATAATTCACGCGCTTTTTCTTTTTTTCTTCAGGCACAATTCACCTTCTTTGCTCTGGCGCCGCGTTTTCATACGGCATTCGCGCTCCACCCGCTTATGCACTTTGCCGATCACGTCGGCGAGCGACACTGCTTTCAACTGCTCGATCAACCCGCGTTCGGCACGCCTCATGACTTCGTTCAGCACCGGGCCGACGTTACGCCCGATGGGGCATTCGTGGGCGTCGCCCAGGGATGGCACCTGGAAGAGCGGCCCGGCTTCGACCGCCCGGTAAAGGTCATAGAGGCTGATCCGCTCCGGCGGTCGCGCGAGCATCGAGCCGCCGCCCGCGCCCTTCTGCGCCTGCACCAGCCCGTGCTGCGTCAGCAGTCCGAGGATGCGCCGCACGACGACCGGGTTGGTGTTCACACTGCGGGCGATGCTTTCCGAAGTGATGGGGACCCGGTCGGCAAAGGTCAGCATTCCGGCGGCGTGGATGGCAACGGCGAAACGGGTGTTGGCGGCCACTTTGACTTCTCCTTAAAAACGTAACCACCTTAGTTACATTTACGGTTGCTGTCAAGTCACGGCAGGCGGCGCTGCTGACGGCTGCTTGATCCCTCACTGTGGAAACTGCGAGGGGATAAACTGCTGACGGAAGGAAGTGGGTGGAGAGGCTGAAGCGCAGATGCAGATTCGAGGCATCCGGCTCCGCGCCGGGAGCGCCTGCCACAGGTCGCTCCCCAAATCTTCGTCCGCAGAGCGGACGGTCAGAGACGGGCCCCGGATGGAGCCTGAGCGGGATCCGGGGTGGCGATTGCCCCCGAGTCATTGTCTGTTTGTTCTCTCAGTGTGGCGAAGCTTCCGAAGTCGCAGCCATCTTTTTCTCTGCCGCCTTGAAATCGTTGTAGTGCATGACGGCATTGAAGAGCAGGCTGAATTCGCCGTGGTTCTGCCAGCGGTAACACGGATTGGTCGCAAACATCAGCACGCGCCCGCCGCCCACTGGCACGTCAACGATGGCCGGGCGATTCGTGATCTCAGTCGCGCCCTTCATCAGCCCGCTCAGGACTGACTTGTCGCCGCCCGGAAACCTCATCAGCACCTGCCGCGCGCGCTGCTGTTCCGGCACAGCGAGCAGCGGCCCGTTGGCGTAACGCACCGGGATCGTCTTCTGAGTGTAGCCGTAGAAGATCGGGTGCGAGGGTTGCAGAATCTCCGCTTCGATGATCGGGCCGGGCGCGTAAAACTGCGGCGAAGTGCGCCCGGCATCAATCGTGCGCGTCAGGCCGAATTCGGCCGGGAAGAAGCTGGCCGTGCCGAGCGTGATGAGCAGTCCGCCCGAGTTGACGAACTTCTCGAATTCGACCACGCCACTGAGCCCCATGCCGCCCGTGATGTCTTCCGACTCGCCGTACATGCCAAGGGTTTTGAACTTGTCGGTCTTCGTGTAGGCCAGCGGCTTTCCTTTAGACTCAATGTCGAACACGATCCGCTTGCCGCTGCCGCCCTGATTCGGAACCAGGATCACGTCATATGCGGCGCGCAGGTCGCCCTTCTTCACCCGCTCCTGAAAGATCAGATCATACTGCACGCCAAAATAATCGAGCGCGTGCCGCACCCAGCCGACCTCCTGCGTGCTGCCCCACGTGCTGTAGACCGCGAGTCGCGGCAGGTCAACATCGTGCGTCGGCACGCCCGGCATTTCAGATACCGGCATCGCGGTCAGGCCGAGCGGAACCACCGCGCCTCTGACCAGATCCTGAACATTTTTGCCCTCCTGACCGGACGCAACGATGAATGAGCCGGCGGGAAAATCCTGATCGCCGATTTTGAATGGCTGCTCCGCCGCCTGCACTTTCAAATCCTTCAGCCGGTAACGCAACGTGATCATGTTGTTAGAGCCGAAATCGGCAATCACCACAGCCTTCGGCGACTGCCCACCGGGCCTGACCTCTCCCTTCAATTCAACTCTGCTCACCGCCTCAACCGGCACGTCGAGAATCGCCTTGTCCGCGATCTCTTTGACTTCAGTCTGAGTCATCAGCCCCATCGTCCACCCGGTGTCGTCATACGTGCGCAGACTCGGGTCGGGGAAATTCTGCTTCTCCAGCAGAATCTTTGCGAGCCTTCCGTATGGCTGATCCCGTTTGATGACGTACGAACCGGCCTGGAACGTGCCATCACTCAGCTTTACTTCCGACGCGGCGCGACCGACTTCGATGCCCTGCGTGCGCAGCAGATTCACGAGCATCGCCACGCGCGTCGTGTCACGCTGGCCCGCCGGGATCACGTAGCCGAACGGCGCGGCAGTCTTACCGGCCTCAATCGAATTGAAGCTCTTCCTGTAGAAGTTTTCGAGAATGACTTTCGGGAACTGCGAAGTCAGCTGCAGCGCGCTCAGCACGCCCGTCTGCATGTAATTCGTGTTGTTGCGCATTGACCAGACGACTTCCTTGTAAGGCGGCGAGGGCCTGTACCATTCGCGCGTGGTCTGGTTATTGGGGCCGCCCGCATCAACCTTCCGCTTCATCGTATTCGCGCCGCCGTTGCCGAACGTCTCGTACATCCGCAGCATGCCGTTGTGGTTCGACGACATGAACCCGAGGTATCCCGGCGACCACATGTCCACGAACCCGTGGGTCCACACGCCCGGCATCCCGTATTTGATCATCTGCGACATCTCGAAGTTCGAGAACCAGGGCAGCTCGCCGTAAAGGATCGGGTCGAGCGTCGGCTGCTGCGGGGCCTGACCGCTGAAGGTGTACATAAACGGCACCGACTCGTGCAGGTCGTGCATGATCGGCGGGTGCCATTGCAAATACCAGTCGAGCAGCGCCTTCATCGTCACCTGCGAGTAGTTGATGTCGCGGTTGTTGTCGTGAAAGATGTATTTGCCCCAGTAAGGCGGGCCGGCCACGCGGTCGTCTTCGGTCTTCTCTTCAACCTTGTGGCGGTAGTACCAGTCAACGTAACGGTCGCGCCCGTCAGGGTCTGTGACCGGCGTGATCGTCACAATCACGTTGTCGCGAATCTGATTGATGACCGGTGAATCCTCGACCGCGAGCCGGTAGGCGAGTTCCATCAGCATCTCCGAGGGCCCCGTTTCGGCGCTGTGCAATCCGCCCATCAGGTGATAGATCGGCTTGGCCTTCGCGATGACTTCGCGGGCCTGCGCGTCGGTGAGCTTGCGCGGGTCGGCCAGCTGGCCGAGGTACGCGCGGTACTGCTCCAGATTTCTGATCGTGTCTTCGGCGGCAATCGCCACGACTATGCATTCGCGCCCCTCGTCAGTCGTGCCGATTGAGATCACCTTCACGCGCGGGGATTTCGAGGCCAGCGCGCGGTAATACTTCAGAATGTCTTCGTAGTAAGTCAGCTTCTGGGGCGCGCCGACGTGATAACCCAGCACGTCCTTCGGCGAAGGCACCCCGGCGACTTTCGGCAGGTGATCAACAAGCGGGCTCGTGAATTCCGGCTTCGTCGTCCACTCCCTGACTGATCGGGCGAAGTCCTCATCCTGCGGTTGAGTTTGTGTCTTTGCCTGCTGCGCAGCAACAGTGGCGGCGAATAAAATCAGAATCGCCAGTGAACGGTGCAGAGTCGCCTGAAATGATCGCATTGTGGGATCTCCCGCTGGTCGAAGGGTTAGTGATTGAAAAGTCAGAATGGAACGCGGATGAAACGGATCGGGGCGGATATACACACATCAGCCCGCGCTGATCTGTTTCATCCGTCTGATCCGTGGTCTATTCATCTTCCTTTGCCATGCCTGACCTGACTGCGCCCGATCTTGTCTTCCTGAGCCTTGAGCATCATCGCTGCCATATTCAACTGAGCTTCATCTTTCGAGGCCGGACGCGGCAAAGCCGCCAGCCACTCGCCCCAGCCCTTTTCATATTCCTTCTGCACGCTGGCAAAATCCGCTTCGAGGGCATGTTCGGCTTCGGTCAGCGCCGTTTCGGGTTCATCCGAAAACGAGAGCGCCAGGGTGAATCGCAGCGGCTTCCCCACACTTTCGACCGGGCGCTTGATCCGCGCGACACAGACCACGTTGCCATTCACTGCCTTGTCATACCGCTTCGTCAGCCTGAAGCTTTTCCGCAGCTCGGTCCAGCCGTCGCTCGTCCCCTGAAAGCCCACGCTCATTTCGTCAAAGCCGACATTGGCAACGAGCGCCGCCGCCGCGTCACCTTCGTACATCACGAACGCGCCCTGCCCCCCATAGGCCGAAGCAGTATCCTTCAGATCAGTGCCCGCGAGCGCCGGGTCGCAGACGACGTAAAGCTGCTGATCGGTCTGGCCGATGAATTCGACGTTGACGAGGACGGTGCTTGAATCATGGTCAATCGCGTAACTCTTGCTGATCGAGAAGCGGCGGATCGGGTGAAAGTTGATCTGACGGAAACTGAGGGCGCGCGGGTTCGTGATCAGGAGCTGATGCACGATGCCCGGATCATCTTCGGCGACCGCGAAAGTGCGACCGTCGGTGACCGCGAACACGAGCGAGCGTATCTGCGTCAGAGCCACGCGCGGCCACGACGCTTCCGCCATCACCCCGCCGCGCAGGGCGAACCAGACCTTTGAATCGAACGTCGCGCTCGTGGCAAAGGCTTCTCTGGGCGCGTTGACCGGGAGCGACGCTTCGCCCGGGGCACCCGGGGCGGACGCCGTCTGGGCGCTCAGGCCGGAAAACAAAGCCACGAAGGAGACAAGGAGGCCAAAAAAGAATGAACCCGGTCTGCTCTTACCTTCTTTGCCGCCTTCGTGTCCTGCGTGGTTTCGCATTTCATTCGCCGGGGAAACTATTTGGTGATCGGGGTGACGACGACTTTGCGGAACCAGACTTTCTCGTGATCGCCCTGAATCATAATCGGCCCCGGCTCGCCTTCCTTCGCGTCGAGCGCGCCGCCGGTGATGCCGTCAATCACGATGTTGTCCTGGACGAGCTGGCCGTTGAGCCTTACCGTCACGCGGTTGCCGACGACCACGGCCTCCATCTCCTGCCACTCGCCTTTCGGCTTACTGGCATTCACTTTCGGCGCGACGCGGCTGTAGAGCGCCATGTGGCCGTGGCTCTCGACCGGCTTGCCGTAATCGTCCAGCACCTGCAATTCGTACCGGCCGCGCAGGTAGATGCCGCTGTTGCTCTTGTCTTCGAGCTTGTATTCGCACTGGATTTTGAAATCCTGGAACTTCTGCTTCGAGACCAGATTGTTGCCGTGAACGTCGTTTGTCATGACGCCGTCAACCACGCTCCAGCTGAGCGGCTTGTTTTTCAGCTGCGCGTCAAAGGCGTCGAGCGATTTGCCGTCGAACAGGGCGACCGGCTTGCCGTACTTATGATTTGCGTTGGCGTTGTAATTGCCCCACTTCGGCGGGCGCACGCCGACCCAGATGATCGTGTTGTTGCCGACCTTCACCGAGCCTTTGAGGCTGTCGCCTTCGATCCGGGCGCGATGCACCGGCGCATCCGGACGGTCGCTCGCCGGGAAGACCAGCACGCCGTCTTCAATCGAAATCTTTGGCAGTTTGTAGACGCTGCCGCCGCGATTGAGGAACCAGCCTTCGAGCGCGCCGTTGTTACTTTTCACCTCCAGCCAGTAGACGACGTTCTCGTTCGGGGACACGCCCTGAATGTCCCACTTGCCGAGGAAGGCGCTTTCCTGAGCCTGTGCGGAGGCTGCGAGAGCGCAGATGATGAACAGCAGGATAGTTGTCAGTAATTTCTTTGGCATTGTTTCCTCTTCTGTTTCTGGTCAGGTCAAAGGTTGATTTATTGTCCGGGCGACTTCATCAGTCGGCCGCCACCGCCACCGGCGCCCGCCGGGCGGCGGCCTCTGCGCCCACGTCGCGCACGCGCACGACCAGCAGCGCCGCCACCAGCATGCTCGCGCCGCCCATCATCACCACATAGAGCGGGTTATTCTGAAAGACGTGCTTCACCAGCGGCTGAAAAGTCAGCGACGCGACGATCTCCGGGATGACGATGAAGAAATTGAAAACGCCCATATACACGCCCATCCGCGCCGGCGGCAGCGAACCCGAGAGGATCGCGTAAGGCATCGAAAGAATCGAGGCCCACGCGATGCCGACCCCGACCATCGTCAGCAGCAGCACGTACTGATCGTGAATCAGAAAAACCGAGAGCAGCCCGACCGCGCCGCAGACGAGCGAGAACGAGTGGAATAATTTCCGGCTGACATTCCCACCCAGCCACCTGATCCCCAGAACCAGCGCGCAGCACCCGGCCGCCGCGAGCAGGAATCGGGCCGGCGTCCCCGGGATTCCCATCACATAAACTGAAAAGACATGGACGACGCTGTAGATTGCGACCGCGACGAGTGAGAGCGCAGCGTTACTGATCGGGTTGAAGGCCAGCGCGACGATCAGGCAGACGACCGAATAGACCGCGAAAGCGATGCCCGCCCACTCACCGCCTTTCCTGAACAGTTCGGACTGTGCGTCCGGCGCGTGGAAGACGTGGTATGAAGTCGTCAGCCCGAAGAACATCCACATGCAGAACAGCCCGAGCCAGGTGAAGATCTGCACCACGGCCAGTTGTTTCATCGTCGCCGGCATCTCGCGGATGGCGCCCGCGATTTCGGCAAAGAATTGGCTCGCGCCGTGCTTCTCGGCCTTGAGGCGCCGGAAAGCGGCGAGGTCTTCGGGCGGGTACTCCTTCGTCGTGATGACCGTGTAAAGCACGCAGAGCAGGAAAGCCACCGCGCCGAGCTGAAAGGAATATTTCACAGTCAGCGAAACGCCGCTCGCGGTCGTCCCGCCGACGCCCAGCCGGCTGAAGATGTACGGCAGCGCGTTGGCGACGGTCTGCCCGACGCCGATGAAGAACGACTGCATGACAAAGCCCGTGGTGCGCTGTTCATTCGGCAGCTTGTCGGCCACGAACGCGCGGAACGGCTCCATCGAGACGTTGATGCTCGCATCGAGAATCCAGAGCAGCCCCGCCGCCATCCAGAGCGCCGACGAGTTCGGCATGAAGAAGAGCGCAACCGTGCTGAGGATCGCGCCGATCAGAAAGTACGGGCGCCGCCTTCCCAGCCGGTTCCACGTCCGGTCACTCATCGAGCCGATGATCGGCTGCACGAGCAGACCCGTCATCGGCCCGGCCAGCCAGAGGAACGGGATCTTATCGGGATCCGCGCCGAGTTGCGAATAGATGCCGCTCATATTCGCCAGCTGCAACCCCCAGCCGAACTGGATGCCCATGAAGCCGAAGCTCATGTTCCAGATTTGCCAGAAGCTCAGTCGGGGTTTGTCCATAATAGTGCTTCACTGAGGCAGACTGCACCGCCTGACTATCATCCCGTCAGATCAATCTGTAAATTGCCGCTGAACGCGGAGCCAGCCTGATGAGCAGTCTCTGTTTCAGATCCTGCGGCAGAGTATACCTTCGGTTCGGACCGGTAATCATATTGCTTGTTAGCTTGATGTTCAGCTGCAAGGCTTCGATAACCAGGTCTTCGGAATTTCCCAGCACATCTTTTACCCTCCTTGAGGGTATCTCAATCTTCTTTGTCTCCGGCTCAATTGCTCCCGTCCGCCCATCGGGCACCACCTGCTCCGCAAAGGGCACATTCACCCCCCACCTCCCCCGCATTTCGACCCAGCTTTCAACTTCAACTGAAACCGGTTGCGAACCATTGTTGATGGCGACAATTGAATTTCCGCCGGCCCCGGCTTCCCGCTGAAAGATGTAACACTGGTCGCTGATATAAAGGTGTCTCAGCCGCCCTTCCCGCAACTCAGTCATTTCACGTCTCAGCTTCAGCAGTTTCTTCACATGCTCAAACACCCCATTCTCTTCCGCCGTGCGCCCTGACGCCTCAAACGCATTGTGTGAATCACCCGGCCAGCCGCCTGGGAAATCGCGCCGGTTGTCCGGGTCGCCGCCGCCGCGCATCGCGATCTCGTCGCCGTAATAGAGCTGCGGGATGCCGCGCGTCGTCAGCAGGAAGGTCAGTGCCAGCTTCAGCCCCTCGACCGTCGCGCCCTTCTCATTCATAAACCGCTGCACGTCGTGCGAGCCGAGCAGCGTGACCAGCTTTTCCGGCGCGGGGTAGAGGTAGTCCTGATTGAGAATGTTCACCAGTTCTCCGACCGGCTGGCCCTCGCCGAAGGTTTTGCGGATCGCGAAATAGAGCGGGTAGTCGAACTCGGTGTCAACCTTTGAATCAACGCCGTCCCACCGCTTCGCGCCGCCCTGAAAGAATGCGACCTGCGCGGGCAGCCCGTCGAGTGTCTCGCCGACCACGTTCACGTCCGGGTATTCGCGTTTGATCGCCGTCATCCACTCGCGCCAGAACTTCCGCGGCACGTACGGCAGTGTGTCCTGACGAATCGCATCAACCCCACTCACCCCGATCCACCAGAGCGTATTCTGAATGATGTATCTGGCGACTTCAGGATCGTTCTGATTCAGATCCGGCAGGATGTTGATGAACCAGCCGTCGAGTACGGGCTTGAGCATTTCCGGCGTCGCATACTTGTCCATCAGCAGGTGCGTCTGCCACGTTTCATTAATGTGATTCGCCTCGGTGCCGTTGAACCACGTCCGAGTCGGCGGATCCTTCACCCAGGGGTGATACGGCCCGCAGTGATTCGCGACCTGATCCTGAATCACCTTGATGTCGAGGTCATGCGCCTTCTCAACCAGTTCGCGAAGCTTCCTGAGATCGCCGAAATGCTCTTCGACCCCGTAGAAATCAATCGCGCCGTAGCCGTGATAGCCGGTCGTCGGCTGTCCGTCGTAAGTCTCCTTTTCATCGGGCCGGTTGGTGTTGTCGTAAATCGGATTGAGCCAGATCGCGGTAATGCCAAGGTCTTTCAGATAGGGGAGCCGGTTGATGACGCCCTGCAAATCGCCGCCGTGATAGTACCGGCCCCTGGCGCGATCAAACAACCCTTTCGACACTGCCGGGTCGTCATTCGCCAGATCGCCGTTACAGAACCGGTCAGGCATGATCAGATAGATCACGTCATTCCGATTGAAGCCCCGAAAATTTCCCGCGCGCGGCAATGCCGGAATGATTTCAAACGGCGCTTCGACTGTGCCGCCGCCGGTCGTGATCCTGATCGGATACTGCCCCGGCTTCGCGGCGTTGCTGATCGTCAAATCAACGAACAGGTACGTCCCGGCGTCATTGACCTTGATATTGCCCACTCTGATGCCCGGTTTTGCAGCCGAGACTTTCGCGCCCTGCAAATTGCGACCGCGAACGATCAGCCGCACGGGGTTGATCGAATGCCCGGCCCACCAGTTCGGCGGCTCGACTTTACTCACTTCGGGAGCAGAGGCGACAGTGACAGGTAAGGCTGAGATGGAGAACGCGAATGAAAATAAGACGGCGAGGGATAACGCAGGAATGCTGACTAAACGAAGCCAGGGCGAATGGGTCTTCATATTCCGTGCTTGTCTGGATGCTGTTTTGCCGGACGACGGTTCTATCCGTGCGCAAGGCGGAGTTTACCAGCGGGTCAGCGGAATTGCCATGAGCGATGAGATCGGCGGCAGTTCAGGGGTGATACTCCCTTTCGAGATGAGCTTTGATTTCGGCCTCGCTGAACCAGAGGCGTTTGTATTCGTGCCGGGCAAACATCCCGATTTGGTCGCGGCTGTGCTTTGAAGCCGGGTTCGTCGTCTGGCCGTAAGCAAGAACCGAGTAAGCGTTGACCGGCCTTGAGAACTCAACCGCCAGCACCCACGCGTCGCCGAAACCGACGAGCGGTTTGTCATCGCCGACCCAGCCGGCGATGCGTTTACCGCCCGGCTGCGGCGCGAAGCGCTGGACGCGAAACATCCCGTAATTCCCCGGCGCGCCGTCGGCAGGCAGATCAATATCCCTGAATCTGTAACGACACACTTCGCCCCACGCGACGGCTTCCGATCCGTAAGTTTTCCGCGTCCATTGCACCGCCTCTTCAAAATGCTTCACGGCCTGCGCGGGGTCGGCCAGACCGGAAGGGGTCTTCGCCGGGTTCTGTTTGTCCCAGGGGGAGGCGAAGGGCTGCTTCATGGCATTGCTGTAAGCGTCCCAGAAACGCAGGAACAGGAGCGTGCCTTTGCTCTCAGCCGCCGCGCGGTTGTCCCATGCCTCAAGCACGACCAGACCCTTCAGCAGATCTTCCGAAGGGTTTGTGACGGCTTTGACC
Source organism: Blastocatellia bacterium (assembly GCA_035652435.1). Classification (GTDB taxonomy): domain Bacteria; phylum Acidobacteriota; class Blastocatellia; order RBC074; family RBC074; genus DASRDU01. The sequence continues at coordinate 46,018 of DASRDU010000147.1, read as the reverse complement.
GCCTTGATCAGGTCAGCTTTGACGCGGTCAGCGAGCAGCATTTTGTCATTGAACTTGAGCCGCTTCACGTCGTCGAGCGAAAACTTCTGCCGGCCTTCGAGCATTTCGAGCGCCAGTTGTGGCCGCAGGGCGAGTTCGCCGCGCTCGAAGTAAGACGGGTATTTGTCCGGGTCAATCGGGTCGCGCAGGCTGGCGAACCATGGCGGGTTGTTGCAATTCTGCGTGTAGCCGCCGGCAGGGTTGAGCAGGCGCGGGAAATCCGCGAGCGGGTGCAGCGACTGCCACACGTATTTGCCCGTTTCGGCGGGCACGTCGAGTTCGTAATTTGTCCCGTCATCCACACGCTTCGGCAACCGGGCATTCCACAGATAGAGGATGTTCCCCGCGGCGTCGGCGTAAGTGAAGTTTGAAGTCGTCAGCAGGTTGAGCTTCATCACGTCCATCCACTCGCGCAGGCTCCGGGTTTTGCTCAAGCAGTAAAAGCCCTCGAAGTGCCGGAACGAGTCCAGCTGCGTCGAGCGGTAAGCGAATGCCCGCTCCTTCGTGCGGTAGATAACCGGCCCCAGGTGCGAATACTCGAAAGTCTTCCTTTCGGTCTTCGGCGCGCCGTCTTTGCCTCTGACCTCAACCGTCACTTCTTTTTTCGTGAGCGGCAGTGACTTTCCGTCGAAGACGTAATGGTCGGGCTTATCCGGGTCGAGTCTGAGGGCGTAAACGTCGGCTGAATCCGGCGCGTTATTCGTCGTCACCCAGCCAAGGTGTTCATTGAACCCGGCGCGCAGCACCGGAATCCCGGCGAGCGTCGAGCCGAAGAAATTAATTCTGCCCGGCACCGTGACCTGAGCCTCCCAGTAGAGCGACGACCAGTTGAGGTGCGGGTTGCCGAGCAGGATCGCTTTGCCCGAAGTCGTCCGCGACGGTGCCAGCGCAAAGGCGTTGGAGCCCGCCTGCTCGAAGGCGTTGCCGAATGCTTTATCTGCCCCGTTCGGCAGTTGGATCAATTCACTGCTCTGCTGCGCCTCGCTTTTCGGCGCCGCGCCCGAATACTTCTGTCGCAAACGATTGATCGTTCCGTCCGCGGGCAGCGATCCCATTCGATTCGCCGCCAGCGCGTCAACGCCGTCGAAAACGGGAATCCAGTCGGGCAGTTCCTGCCGATGCTGCGCGACGTAATGGTTCAGGCCCGCCGCATAGGCGTTGTAGATTTTCTGCAGGAGCGGATCGAGCTGGCCGAAATTCTGTTTGCAGACCTCGTAGTTATCGAACTGTTTCGCCAGAAAATCACTCGCCGTAAATTCATTCCCCGCCCCCGGCCCGAAATACTTTGCGGCCTCGCCGCGTGCGGCGACGTAATGACGCGCAATCGCGGCGCAGTGGTCTTCGGCCTGCGCGTAACCGAAGCCGAAGGCCGCCGCCTCTTCGGTCTTCGCCAGGATGTGCGGGATGCCGTAAGTGTCGCGGCGGATCACGACCTGAGCGGCGAGCGGAGAGCCGTCGGGCTTCGCCGCCTGCGACCGCCTTCCCGGTCTGAAGCCTCCGGCGGTCGCCACGACGGCCAGAGCCAGAATGCACAATGCCTGCTTTGCCATAACCCCCTCTGGTGATTCGGATGTTTTCGACTGCGGCTTTGACCGTGAAGCTACCACAACCCTGCCGGCGCGGGACAGGTCTGAAAAAAACTTTCGCGACCTGGTTGACATCAACGTATAAATACGTTATTGTCCGCGTCAACGTATAAATTAGTTGATAACCGGGAGAGGTAAAGCATGCCAAGGAGGCCATCAACCACATTCACTGACCGGGAGCTGGAGATCATGCAGGTCATCTGGGAGCTGGGCGAGGCGACCGCGAGGGAGATTCAGGAGCGGCTCCCCGGCGACCGGCACTACAACAGCGTCATGACGATCATCCGGGTGCTGGAGCGCAAGGGGCACCTCCTGCACCGCGCCGAGGACCGCGCCCACATCTACCGCGCCCGCGTCAGTCACGAAAAATCGCGCGGCCACGCGCTCCGGCACCTGATCAGCAACGTCTTCGGCGGCTCGCCTGCCTCGCTCGTGCTGCACCTGGTCGAGGCCGGCGAACTCAACGAAGATGACCTGAAACAGGCCCGCCGCAAGCTCTCCGAGCTGGCGAAGAAGAAAGAGAGGAAGTCATGAATGCGCTCGTCCAGTCGCTCGTCGGGCCGTCGGGCAGTGCGGCGGTGTCGCTCTACGTCTGGAGCTGGCAGGCGCTCGTGCTGCTCGGCGCGGCGTGGCTGCTCGTCAGGTTCTACCGCTCAGAGTCGCCCGCGCTGCGCCACCAGGTCTGGCTCTGCGGGCTCGTCGGCACGGCCGCGCTGCCGCTGCTCGTGTGGCTCGTGCAGTCAATCCCGCTGCCCGCGAGTCACGCCAGTCGGCTGACCTGGGTGATCGAAATGCCGCGGACGGCGATGGAGGCGGCGACCGCACCGCCGGCGCACAATCAGCCGGCTTCAGCTTACCTCTCACTCCCAGACTGGTTGCGGCTGGCGTGGTCGCTGCTCTTTTTCGCGTGGCTCGCCGGGCTCGTGATTCAGTCAGTGCGGCTGGCGGGCGCCGGCGCGGCGCTGCGTCGGATACGGAGGAATGCCGTCCCCGCGACGCCCGCTGATCTGGGTTGCGCCGAGTGCGAAACCGAGGCGATCAGATCGGGCAGGGTCAGCGTCAGACTGTCTTCGGAGCTTCACACGCCGATGCTCGCGGGGCTCCTGCGCCCGCTCATCCTGCTGCCGGCAGACATCGTCACGTGGGCGACGCCGGAAGAGCGCTCGGCGATGCTGCGGCACGAGCTGGCGCATTTCGAGCGGCAGGATCACATCGCCAACGCCATTCAGACGCTGATCCGCACGATCTTCTATTTCCACCCGCTGGTGCGCTACGCCTGCCGACAGCTCGGCCTCGAACGGGAGCTGGCCTGCGATGATCGAGTCGTGCTTTCGGGCGCGCCTGCCGCCACCTACGCCGAGAGCCTGATCAAGGTCGCCGAACGCGGCGTCGCCTCACTCGCGCCGGAAAACTTCCACCAACCGGCCCTTTTCACGGCCAGACAATTTCTGGAAAGGAGAATTGAAATGATTATGAATGACGACCGCGTGCGAACGACTTCGTCGAGGTGGCCGTACCTGCTGCTGCCGCTCTGCCTGCTCGGGGCAATCGTGTGGCTGCTCGTGCCCGCGCGACAGACTGCGGCTCAGGAAAACACCCGGGCCGTGGGGAAAGCGGCCGCCGATGAATCGCCCTACCGCATCCCGCCGGGCGGCCTCGCGCCACTGCCGGGAGAAGTGGCCGGGATGCCAGTGACGGTAACCGTGGCTACAAACGGTAACTTCGGAAGCTACTGCTCAAGCACTGACAGCAATGGCCTGATGAAAAACATCCAGGTTGGCTTCCCGCAGTTCACAGTCACGGCGGAAAAAGGCTACGGAAAGGACAACTGGATTTACCTGCCCGACCGTTACGAAGTCGAATCCGAGGGGAAGGTTTATTACGGCTCCGGCCCGCTCTTCATCCGCCATTATCCGGGGAAGGTCGAGATCCGGGGCGGGCTGCATCTCTTCAGAAACCCTGAATTCACAGGCGGGCTGCTTTCTCTCCCGGAACTTCTTGAAACGATGAGCCCGCCCGAAGAGAAGGCGCCGTCGCAGAAGATTCTTCCGCCCCCGCCGCCGCCGCCGCCGCCGCCGCTGCTCAGGGAGATCCCGGACAAACCTTATGACTTTCAGGCCATCGGCATTGAGTATCTCCCGGCACCGCCGCGAATCAGAATAACTCTGACTGATATTGCTGAAGGGCGGGGACTCAGTCTGCGGATGCCGCACTTCGATCTGAAGGCCCTGAAAGTCGCCGAAGTGGGCGGGGCTTTTTATCTGCTGGATCGTTTCGAGATCGAACGGGACGGGCAGACATTCTTCGGCGCGGGCACGCTGCGGATTTATCGCAACGGCAATTCCATCGAGTACGCGCTGAGTGCCGATGGCGGGATTTATCTGAACCCGCAACGCACCGGCACCCGCGTTGATTTTGCCGGACTGCTTGAGGAGAAATAACCGCCCCTGGCCGCAGGCGCGGAGTGTGCCACACCTCGCGCCCGCGGCTACGGCGTGACCTTCGCCTTCACGTCATAACACATCAGCATCCCCTGATTGCGGACGTACAGCCGCCCGCCGCACACGACCGGGTGCGCCCAGCTCGGCAGGCCCTGATCGGCAATCTGGAAGCGGCCTTTCTCCCGGTACCCCTGCGGCGTCGCCTCGGCCAGGCCGACGACGTTGTCTTCGCCGAGCAGGTAAAGATTGCCGTCAGCGTAAGTGAGCGAGCCCTTGCCGACGCTGCGGTCACGCCACACCGTGCGGCCCGTCGCGAAACTGACGCAGGTCAGAGTTGAATCGGAATAACCATACAGATAACCATTGACCAGCACGACGCCGCCGTGATGATTCTTCATATCGCGGCTGAAGTAGAGTTCTTCAGCTTTGACTTCACCGTTCTGCGCCTTCAGCTCCAGCAATCCGCAACCCGTGCCGTAATCCGAAGTATAGAAAACCTTGTTATCAGCAAAGACCGGCGTAGCGCAATTGGCCGTGCGATTGGCCGGAGGCTCATACCGCCACATCAGCTTGCCATCCGCGGCGCGCACGCCGACGCCCGCCCTGGCCGTAAAGCCGATGATCGTATGCACGCCCTGCACGTCAACCGCGATGCAGGACGCATAGCCAGCGTCGTCGCTGAGTTCCTTCGTCGTCCAGACGGTCTTTCCGGTCATCTTGTCCATCGCGACTATGCCTGCCTGATTGCCACCGGGCGTGACGACCAGACGGTCGCCATCCACCAGCGGCGATTCGCTGATCAGCCAGTTCGGATTCGAGCCGCCGTATTCCTTCAGGATATTCTTCCGCCAGACGACCGAGCCATCGCCGAATTTCAGACAGGCCAGATCGCCGTTTTCCGAGAGCGCGTAGACCCGATCATTGTCAATCGTCGGCGTCCCGCGCGGCCCGCGTCCTTTATCCTGATTCAGGCTTCGTCCCAGCGTCGCCGTCCACACCGGCTTGCCGTCAGCGCGATTCAGACAGAACACGACGCTCGAACCGCTCTGCACTCCCTGCACCAGGATGCGATCCCCCTTGATCGCGAGCGACCCGTAGCCGTTGCCCAGATTCGAGATTGACCAGATCATCGCCGGCCCGTTCGCGGGCCAGGACTTGAGCAGGCCGGTTTCCCTTGAGATGCCGTTGCGTTCCGGCCCGCGCCACTGCGGCCACTCGGGCTCGGCGAGCGGGCTGCCCGGGGCGGCGGGGATCACAATCAGTGTCAGCAACAGCGAGACGAGGCGCAGACTTTTCATCGTGGTACTCCTTTGTTCATCAATTGTGAGTTCAGTCGAGTGACTGATCCGTGATCAATTCAACCCGATGCGCTTCGGTCAGATCAGGCACTTCCCAGCGTGAGAGCAGTTTGTGAATTACTACCGGTGGTACGCCAAAATCGCGCGCCCGGTTCTGCGCAAATAAGCGCTCTTCCGATGCCTCGACGTAAACGATCCGGACGCGGGCATTATACGCGGCGCAGAGGCCGAGCGCATGCTCGCGCATCTGACGGCTGACGTTGGTCGCATTCCAGATGAAGGGCTGTTTCCGGCGCCGTTTCGCGCGCGGGCGACGGCCGGCCCCTCCCCAAAATCTACGGCTATATCGGAAGACATTCTCTGCGCCGCGACAATCTACTTCTCTGCCAGTTTTCGCCCGGCGTTCAGGTTGTCGAAATTGAGGATCGCGTTGAAGACCAGGAAGTAGCTTCCCTGCGTCTCGGCGCGCCAGAATGGGTTGTTTGAAAACAGCACGACGTGGCCCTGCTCATACGGCACGTCAACGACGGCGGCGTGCTGCGCGATTTCGGTGCCCGCTTCGAGCAGGCCCGAGACCAGCAACTCGCGCGCGTCGGCGTAACGCAGCACGACGCGGGGCCGCGCCGCGGGCGGGATCACAGTGACGCCATTGCGGCGCTGCTCATCAGTGAGCGGCACAGCCTCCCAGACTTCGGCCTTCGGCTCTTCGGGCAGTTCGGCGACCGGGCGATTCTGCGGCGTGTCCGGATCGTCAGCCGTGCCGCGGCCCGTCAGGCGCTCGCCGCCTTCGGCCGTAAATCGCCGCCCGCCCCTGCCGCCCACCGTGTTGCTCAGGTTGAAGATCGGCCCGCTCGCGCAGAAGATCGCCAGCCGGTCACTGTAACCGTAAGCAATCGGGCTCGCGGCGTCCACCATCCTCGAGCGCAGCACACTGCCCGTGACCCTGAGCCTTTGCGGCGCCGCGGTCGAAATGCCGGGCGTGAATCCGAACGAGACCGCGAAATTCGCCGTGTCATTCGCCGTGATCAGCAGCCCGCCCCGCCGCACGAAGTTCTGCAGGTTCTGCAACCCCGTCCACCCGAGGCCCGGGCGCATGTCATCGGTCGAATCAATCTTCCCGATGTTGGGCGTGAGCGAGGTCGTCTTCCAGGGCAGCGGGTTGCCGAACATCGGCATGCCGCTCACGATCAGCTGCGGATTGCTGCGGCCCACGGGGGCGAAAATGATCACGTCATACTTCGCGTTCAGGTTGTCATCCTTTGACACGTCCTGCGTGCTGATGTAAGCGTAAGGGACCTTGTGGCGATCAAACTCGAGCCGCCACCAGCCTTCGTCCTGCGTACTCAGCCACGTGTGCATGAGCGCGATGCGCGGGGCCCTGGTCGGGTGCGTTTTGACGGGCGGCGCGGCTGCAACCGCGTGAAGCTGCAAACCGAGTTCTGCGGCGGCGCGGGAAAGCTCGGATGCGGGCACGTTGCGGATGATGAACGAGCCGCGATTGAACTTCTGCCCCGCCGCTTCGAAGGGTTCTTCGGCGGCTTCAAAGGACGCGTCCTTGAACCGGTAGCGCAAGGTGACGAGCGCGTTGTCGGCGTTGTGATTGACGACGAAGACCGACCCGCCGGAGCCTTTAACCGAACCGGGCGCGCGCACCTCGCCGCCGACTTTCTCCATCGTGGCATCGAGCGCCTTCACATCGGTCACACGCACGACCTGCACGTTGCCGAGTTCGCCGAACGTCCATGCGGTGTCGTCGTAGATGTTGCGCTGCGGGTCGTTCGGGGCCCAGTACTGGTAATCGAGCATCATGTCGGCGATGCGGCTGTAGGGCTGATCCATCCGCACGACGTAGCTGCCCGCCGGAAACTGACGAGTGGTTGCCGGCTCTTCAGTGTGGCCATTCGTTCCGTTCGTCCCGCCGGCAATGGCATTCGTCGGGCGCGCAGGCTTTTTCTTCGCGGGCAGCGTGACGGTGAATGGTGCAGTCGCCCTGTGAACCTCGCACCCCTGGGCCTGCAGGAGCCGCAGCAACTCGGCCTGCCCGCCCGGTCGCGGGTCGTCGGCCGGGAAAACATACGCCGCGGGCCCTGCGGTCTTCGGTTTCAGGATCGAGTTCTTGCTCTTGGTGTAGAAATTGCGCAGGAAGTATTTGTTGTTGGTCGCGAAGTGCCCGAGCGAAACCAGCAGGCCCGTCTGCTCATAGTTGTTGTTGTTGCGCTGCGACCATTTCGCCCTGGGGAGCGGCGGGTTCTGTTTGTACCATGTGCGCGAATACTCCTGCGGCGAGAGCGTGCGCTCGACGGTGTCCGCGCCGCCGTTGCCGAAGGTTTCGTAGAGCCGGCTGATGCCGTTGTGCGAGGCGGCGATGAACATCAGGTAGCTCGGCGACCACGTGTCGAAGGTGCCGTGCGTGAAGACGCCGGGCATGCCGAAGCGGGTCATCTCGGAGACGTTGTTCCAGCCGATCAGCTGCCACTCGTCAGTCAGGATCGGGTCGAGCCAGGCGTTGTACGGCTGATCGCCGATCGTGTTGTCGTACAGATACGGCACCGATTCGTGCAGATCGTGCAGCACCTGGGCCCGCCAACCCGTGAAAGTCTTCAGCACATTCTGCGTCAATTTAAGTGACAGCGACATCGAATCGCGGTTGTTATCGTGCGCGACGTAATGGCCCCAGTAAACGAGCGACGGCCAGTTCTTGTCCGGGTTCGCGCGGTGCCAGTTGTAAACGTCTACCATCCGGTCGCGCCCGTCAACCTCGACGACCGGCGTGATCAGCGTGATGACGTTGTCGCGGATGTTTTTGACCCAGGGGCTTTCGTCAACGGCGAGGCGGTAAGCGAGTTCCATCAGCGCCGTCGGCGCGCCCGTCTCCGGCGAATGGATCGTGCCCGTGATGTAGTAGACCGGCACCGAGGCGGCGACCAGCTTCTCGGCCTCGTCGTCATTGAGATTGATCGAGCGCGGGTCGGCGAGTTTTGACAGCCGCGCGCGGTTCTCTTCGATTTTTGAGATGTTCGTTTCCGACGAGACCGCGACGGCGATCATCTCGCGGCCCTCTTCGGTCGTGCCGATGGAATAGACCTTCACGCGAGGGCTGGCCTTTTCGAGCATCCGCATGTAGCGGTAGACCTCGGCCGCGTAAGGCAGCTTGCCCGGCGCGCCCGCCACGTCGCCGAGTACGGCCTTCGGCGTCGGCACCGTCTTCGAGGCGGGTAGGTATTCGGTCAGCGGCGAGTTGAAGAATGGCGCGGTCGTGTATTCACGAATCTTCTGCGTATATTCCTCGTCAACCGGCTGCTTCGGGTCACGGCTCGGTTTGATCTGAACCGCCGTCTGGGCGGAGGCCGCGAGTGTCACAACGGCCAGCAGACAGGTGACGGAGATGAGTGAGCGGATGAAGGTAAGCGGGTGCATAGGGCTCCTTTGAAATGCATGGGCAGACTTTCCCGGCTGCCGTTACTCCTGCGAAAAAATGATTGGGTACTCTCGTGACGTGCGGAGCAATGATTCTAAACCTGAAGCCCAGGGCCTGCCAAAGCAATCGCGCAGATCGTGCCGTCCGCCGGGGTTTCTGTTAGAATCCGGGCTCTGGTTAACGCGATTTCCATCAGATTCAATCAACCCGGTCTCAATTCTGACAAAGGAACAGCCATGCGTACAAAGTCTGCTCTGACCGTTTTGCTGTCGGCCGCAATCATCACGCTGACACTGCTGCCCGGTGCGGCGCTGGCGCAGCTCTCTGACACATCGGCGTGGGCGGCTGATCTGCCCAACCGCTATCGCGTCGTGCCGAATATCACTTACCTGACGGCGAATAATTACGAAGCGAAGCTGGATGTCTACACGCCGCGCAATGCGACCGGCCCGGTCTCGACGCTCGTTTACATTCACGGCGGCGGGTGGACGGGCGGCACGAAGGAAAGCGCGATGCTGAACGTCGTGCCTTACCTCGAAATGGGCTGGGCGGTCGTCAACGTCGAATACCGGCTGGCGCGCGTCTCGCTCGCACCCGCGGCGGTTGAAGACTGCCGCTGCGCGCTGCGCTGGGTGATCAAAAATGCGAAGGACTACAACTTCGATGTCAACAGGATCGTCGTGACCGGGCATTCGGCGGGCGGGCATCTGGCGCTGACGACGGGGATGCTGCCGTCTTCAGCCGGGCTGGATCGTGAATGCCACGGCCCCGAAGAATTGAAAGTCGCCGCGATCATCAACTGGTACGGCATCACCGATGTCAACGACCTGCTCGAAGGGCCGAACCAGAAAACTTACGCCGTGCAGTGGCTGAGCAGTTTGCCCAACCGCGAGGAGGTGGCGAAGCGCGTCTCGCCGCTCGCTTACGTCCGCGCGGGGCTGCCGCCGGTTCTGACGATCCACGGCGACGCCGACCCGACCGTGCCTTACCAGCACGCCGTCTGGCTGCGCGACGCGCTCAACAAGGCCGGAGTGCCGAACCAGCTGGTGACGATTCCCGGCGGCAAACACGGCGGGTTCAACCGCGAAGAGACGCTCAGGATCTTCACCGCCATCCGGGAATTTCTGGCGAAAAACAACCTGTCGGCCCCGGCGGCTGATCATCGCCCCAAAGTTATTCCCGCAGAAAAACCGCGCTGAGAGGAGGAATGTAATGAAACTCAGGCTGATCTTTTTCAGTTGTTGTCTGGCGGCAATGAACGCGGTGATCGCACCGGCGCAGTCCAAACCGCAGGACAACACAGCCGTCTGCCACACGCCGAGCGCCACTAAGGAATCAACCAGACCGGCGCAGTTGATGGAAGGCTACGGCAAGTCCCACCTGCCGATCACGACCCGGTCAGCTGAGGCGCAGAAGTTCTTCGATCAGGGGCTGGCGCTCATGCACTCGTTCTGGTTTTACGAGGCCGACCGTTCGTTCGAGCAGGCGGCGCGGCTCGACCCCGATTGCGCGATGGCGCAGTGGGGCATCGCGATGGCCGACGTCAACGACGCGCGACGCGACGGGGCGATCAAACGCGCGAGGGAGCTGGCCGACAAGGCGAGCGAACACGAGCGGCTTTACATCGCGGCGGTCGAGGCGCGTCACAAGGGCGAAAAGACCACAGTCCAGAACAACGGCTTTCTCGGGGCCAGCAACTCTTACCAGCAGGCGATGCGGCGCATCGTGGCGATGTACCCCGACGACCTGCATGCCAAACTCTTCCTCGCGCTCGCTTCGATGTCGGGCTACGAACGCGACGGGGCGCCGAAGCCGGGGACGGTCGAGGCAATCGTGCTGTGCCAATTGGTACTCGCGAAGGAGCCGGACAATCTGGCCGCGCACCATTACCTGATCCACGCGACCGAATCGGGCAAGCGGCCACAGGACGGCGTGCCGTCGGCCGACGTTTACGGCTCGCTCGCGCCGCGCGTCGGCCACGCGGTTCACATGCCCGGGCACATCTACGTCCACGTTGACCGCTGGGACGACGCGGCCAGGGCTTTCGAAGGGTCAGCCGAAGCTGACCGCGCTTACCTGCGCGACAACAAGGAGACGTCGGATCACGCTTCCGGCCCGTACGGCCACAACGTGCATTTTCTGGCGATGGTCTACGCCTATCAGGGCCGCTACCGCGACGGGATGCGCGCGAGTCAGGAACTGCTTGACGTGGAGCGACAGCCCGGCGAGGAAAATTCGCGCGCCGGATTTGAAGGGCGGCTCGCGAGGCTGCGTATACTCGTTCGGTTCGAGAAGTGGGACGAAATCCTCGACGGGAAGACGCTCCCCGAGGAAGGGCCGTTTGAGGTCTTCAAGGCGTGGCGTTATTACGCCACGGCTCTGGCACGGCTCGGCAGGGGTGACGTGGCGGCTGCACGCGCGCAACTCGACACGATGGAACGCGAAATCGCGTGGCTCAAGGATAAATTTGCGAAGGCCAAAGACCTGCCACAATCAGGCCGACAGCGGCAGCAACTGCGCGCGCTCGGCGTCGCCCCGGTTGAATTGAAGGCCCGCATTGCCGCCCGCGACGGAAAGGCCGACGAAGCCGTCGCCGCCCTGCGCGAAGGCATCGAGGAAGAAATCAAACTCGGCTACTCAGAACCGCCGCTTTACCCGCACCCGATGGAAGAGGTCGCGGGCAAAGTCTGCCTCGAACTGAAGCGCTGGAAGGAGGCCGAAGAATTCTTCCGCGCCGCCATCGAACGCGATCCCGGCAGCGGGCGCGCGCTGTTCGGTCTGATGCAGGCGCAACAGGGTGCGGGCAAAACGGCGGAAGCGCGCGCGACGCATGCGAAGTTTATGAAGGCGTGGGCCAGAGCCGACGCCGATTTGCCGGAGATGCAGCGCGCGAAGGAAATCGCGGCGGTCAGCGGAACGGCCGTCAGGTAACAGTGAGGCACTGTCAATCGGGGGCCACGAGGCGTGAGTGGGAATTGATTACGCCGGCAAATCATTTCGAGGCGGAGACCACAAAACCGGCCCAGTAAAACGGGTGCTGGTATTCGCCGTTCCGCCGCAGTTTCAAAACAGCCTGTTGCAGTGCTGTCGCCGCTCCCCCCCGCAGCCCCGAACGATTCATCTGATCGTGAAAGCTCGTCATCAGCTCAGTGGTCGCCGGAGAAGAGACCTGCCACTGGCTCGCGGCAACTGAAGGCGTTCCCGCGACGAAAGCTGCCCACGCAAGACCGGTCAGGCCGTTGAAGACTCGCAGCGGATCGGGGCCGGCAGTCGAAGCAGAGAAGACCATCATTCCTGCTCCTGATTCCAGGCTGATCATCTCCCTGACGCGCCATCGCCCGTCCTGCAGGTCGTCTGTTTTGCCCTGTGCCAGGGCGAGATACGAATACATCGGGCGCGAGTTGCTGATCGCGAAAGGGACGGCAAAGTGCATCACCCTGCAACGACCGGCCACCGCTTTCACCGCGTCTTTATTCGCTTCTTCGCCGGTAATGATCCTGCTGCGCGCGACTCCATAAATCTGCCGAAGGCTTTGCGCCTCGCGATCCGCTTCGGGATTCTTTTCGACCGTTGCCGCAGGCGATGAAGCCGGCTGTGGCGGCGGATTCCGAATCAAGGCGGGATTGGTAACCGCCAGCAGCGTCGTCACCGCTGACCGGTTCGGGATGCGCGCCGCGGCTGCGGGTTTCCTCATTTCGCGCAGGGCGGTGAGCGAGGAGACGGTGTTGATGACGCAGCCTTCGATCAGGAGGCGCCCGTCCGCGGGTTGCAACGCGGAGAATGGGAGCGACCACAGCACGCCGTCGGGAATAATCGTGAGCGATGTTTTACCCGACAATTCATCCTGTGCCGGTTCGAGCAGCAGTCTGTACAGTTCGCGTGCCTGCGCCGGCCAGCCCCCTTCGCGATTCGCGATGCTCTGCCGAAACCTGATGACGCGATCAAACAGATCATTGGCGCCGATGTCCACCTGCCCGACCTGCAGGCTGATCCGGGCCGGGCGGGCCTGAGCGCGTACACGGCCCTGGCGGGTGGACGCGGCTTTCTGCTCTCTGGTCAGGACGAACACGTACGCCCTGTCATCGGCAACCACGTATTCAACGAGCGCGCCGCGTGCGTCAGGCAACAGCCCGCCCGCCTCTTCAGGCCTGAGCGGCGGCCCGTCGCCGCGGTAAACCTTCAACCGCGGGTGCGCGACGTAGAGCCGGTTGACGAAGGCCACGTAGCCGGCCCGCGCCTTCCGCCACTGCTCGTCGAGCCGTCGCAGCGTGGCTTCATCTTTCGGCTGGCGCTGTCTGGCGCGGCTGAGGCGGGCGCCCGTCGCGGTGATCTCGCGGCGCATCTTCTGTTCTCTCTCGATTTCGGCGGGCAGCATTGTCCTGGTCGTCAGCGCGCGGCTGCCGTGCAGAATGTCCCAGAGCGTCTGCGCCTTCGCGCGCTCGGCGTAACCGAATGCTTCGACGCTGTTGCCCTGTTCGGCGAGCAGCCCGACCAGCGCGACGTAAGGCGCCGCGCTGCCTTCCTGCTCGCTGCCGGAAAAGCCGACGCGCATCCTTTCAACCGTCGCGACGCTCTGCTCGAAGGCCTTCCGCGCCTCGGCCGGGTGGTCCTGCCGCTTCTCGATCCGGCCGATTTCAAACTGCGCGCGCCACAGCGTGTCGAGGCTCTCGGCCTGCGCGGCCAGTTCGGCGGAGCGTTCGGCATACTTGAGCGCCTGCGGGTAATCGCTCTGCACCGTGTAGACGAGCGCGATCCGGTATAGGGCCAGCGCCGCCTGCGACCTGCTGCCGGCGGCTTCGAACTGCGCGAGCGCCGCCCCGTAATTCTCCAGCGCCTCGGCAAAGCGCGCCTGCACGGCAAAGACGAGCCCGATGCCCAGGCGTATGCCCGCCGCTTCATCCTTGTCGCCGGCCGCTTTGGCGAACAGCAGGCATCGCTCGAAAGCGGCGAGCGCCTGATCGTAATTGCCGAGCCTGAAATGTGAGTTGGCCATGCCCCGCAGCATCCGCCGCATCCCGACCTGATCGCCAGCCGTTTCAAACTGCGCCAGACTCTTCTGATAAAACTCGAGCGCCAGCGCCGTCTCGCCCTGCGAGTAATAGACGTTGCCGATGCCGCCCAAAGTTTCAGCAATGATCGCCACGTTGCGGACAGCCTCGGCCAGGCGGAGCGCCGGCTGATAGTTTTCGAGCGCCGAATCGAGGTCGCCGAGCGCGTACAGGCAGTTGCCGATGCTTTGCAGCGCCGCCGCCACTCCCGCCTGATCGCCCGCCCGCTCCCTGAGTTTGAGCAGCTTCTGGTATGTCTCCAGCGCCGGCTCGTAATCCCCGATGGCATAGTACGAATTGGCAATCCCGCCGGTCGCGGCCATGATCCCTGCGCTCGTGACGGCGGCGTTGCCCTGCTGCTGCAATCCCGCGAGTGCTTTCCGGTAAAACTCCAGCGCGTGTTCGTACTCCTGCTGTTCATAGAGCGCCTCGCCGATCTTGAGCAGGTTCGCCGCGCCCGCGCCGCTTTTGCCGAACAGTTCCGCCGCCGCTGCGTAATCGCCGCGCTCGATGTGGATCGTGCCGATGTAATGCAGCGCTTCCGCCGCCTGCTCCGCGAGCCCGAGCCTTTCGTATTCCGCGTGAGCCAGCCGGAAGTGATCGAGCGCCGCCGGCACGTTACCCTTCGCCTTCGCCGCGAGACCGAGGTTGAAGATTGAGGTCGCGGCTTCCTTCGGTTTGCCCAAGGCGCCGTAGCGTTTCCGCGCCTCCTCGTAACTCTGCGCCGCGCGGTCATAGTCGCCCTGAAAGTAGTAAACCGAGCCGAGGTTGGAGTGCGAGGCCGCGATGCCCTCGCGGTCATCAATCCGCCCGGCCACATCGAGCGCGAGCTGAAAAGCGTCGAGCGCCTTTGCATACTCCCCCGCAGCCAGCCTCGAATCGCCCCGGTCCAGAATGAAGCGTTGCAGCGGCACTGAAACCAGCTCTTTGTTTTCCGCGAGCAGCGCCTGGCGCTCTTCGGGCGTTTTCGCCTGAAGCAGTTTGTTCGCCAGGCGGAAGGCCTCTGCGGGAGCGGGTTGCCTGTTTTGTGCAATGGTGATCGCGGCGAGGCAGGAAAGCAGCACAAGTGAGATCAGTGCAAAACCGAAGGGAGTATTAAGCAATACTCCTTCACCGCAGAGGCGCAGAGTTCGCAGAGAAAACGCAGAGAAAGACAGCGTCCTCTGCGCTCCCTCTGCGTCCTCTGCGCCTCTGCGGTGAACTCCCCTCGCGCAACACATCTTCTGACTTCGCATCGGCCGGTGGTTTGTCGGGCAAGTCATGAATCTTTCCTCCGGATAATCTGATCCCGGAACAGACTCCTGAAACGCCGGAAATGTTCCAGCAATAAAAATACTCTGTCAGGATTTTCGCGGCAGGTCGGCGGTGTCGAGCCAGATCGTCACCGGGCCGGAGTTGTGGATTTCGACCAGCATGTCCGCCTGAAACTCACCCGTCGCGACAGTGAACCCCATCGCGCGCAGCGCGGCGCAGAACTTTTCGTAAAGCGGGATGGCCAGCTCTGGTCGGGCCGCGTCAGTGAAGCTGGGACGACGACCTTTGCGCGAGTCGGCGTAAAGCGTGAACTGTGAGACGACGAGCATTTCGGCTTTGACATCGAGCGCCGACAGATTGAATTTGCTTTCACTGTCGGCAAAGATTCGCAGGTTGGCGACCTTGCTGGCCAGCAGCTCAACTTCAGCTTCAGTATCGTTTGCGCCGACGCCGAGCAGGATGACGAGGCCGAAGCCGATCTCGCCGATAAGGCGGTCGGCAACGGTGACTCTGGCTCTAGTGACTCTTTGTAAAACTGCGCGCATCTCAGGTCTTATTCAGTCGGTTCCCAGACGTACTTTCCGGTCCTGTCAATGTAACCCAGCCTGCCATCAACCCAGACGCGGGCCAGGCCGTTTGAAAACCTCTCCGCGTTGTCGAATTGAGGTTTGACGGCAAACAGGCCTGACTTGTTAATGAAGCCATGCTGGTTGTTGACGACGACCCTTGCCAGACCTTCGGAAAAATCGTCGGCTGTCTCGAATTTCGGTCTGATGACGACTTCGCCTGTCTGGTCAATGTAGCCGTAGAGCCCTTTACGCCCACCAATGACATAAACTCTTGCCAGCCCGTCAAAGAAGTTCGCCGCCGGACGCAACTCCGGGCCGATAATGATCCGCCCGGTCCGGTCAATCAGCGCATCATCTCTGCTTTCCAGTTCAACTGCGGCGACGCCATTGATGAACCTGCCGGCATGGAAAAACTGTGGCCTGATGACCATTCGCCACTGCCTGTCAATGTATCCGCACTTCCCTCCTGTCCTCACTGCTGCCAGACCTTCAGAAAACTCATATGTGTCGTCGAAAAGAGCTTCTTTGATAACTCTGCCGGAGCGATCAATGAACCCGTCTTTGCCCCCAGACTGATTCATCGGGTGCAATCTGACAGTGGCCACCCCCTCAGAGAAGCTGCCGACCCAGTGGAATTGCGGTTGAATCACCAGACGTCCCGCCCTGCTGATGAACCCCCATCGTCCGCCGACTATCACCGCCGCCAGCCCCTCCGAAAAATCGCTGGCCGCGTCAAAGCGCGGGAGAACGACCTGTTTGCCACTGTGATCAATGAAGCCGAACTTCTTACTGACCTTGATCCTGGCCATTCCCTCAACGAAGGAGAACGCATAGTCAAACTGAGGTTTGATGACAATCTTGCCCGCGCGGTCAATGTAGCCCCACCTGCCCTTCACGACCACCGGGAACAGTGCAGTGGTCTCCTGCTGCCCGACAGTACTGGCAGGAGTCAGCAGGGCGATCAGAAGGATGAAGGCTGTAAATACCCGGAGCATGGTTTCTCAATCGAGTTGTTACTGCTTCAGTCCGACGATGCCCAGCGCAATGAGCAACGCGCGCTGGGTGCCGATGAAGCTGTCAGTGGTGTCAAAGCTTTCTTCCGGCGAATGCGCGCCCCTGCCTTTGCCGCCGCCGTCAATCGTGATGGCCGGGATCTTCAGGCTCATCGGGAGGTTGGAATCGGTGCTGCTCGCCCCCGTCGCGGATTTGATCCCCATCGCGGCATCGGCGGCGAGCGCGACCCTGATGATCGGGGCGTCGGCGGGCTGTTCGCCGACCGGGCGCTGGCCGACCAGTTTCGCTTCGACGGTCAGCTTCACACTGCTCTGCCAGAAGGCGTTCTCCTCGTCGAGCGCTTCCTGGACGGCGCGCTTGAACTGCGCGTCAACTCTGGCCAGCTCGGCCGCGCTTTCCGAGCGCATGTCAACTTCCATCCACGCCGTGTGCGCGATTGAATTGACCGAGGTGCCGCCCTCGATGCGGCCGACGTTAAAGGTCGTCTTCGGCTGCTTCGGGACCTGAAAGCGCGAGATTTTTTCGATGGCACGTCCGAGCGCGTGGATAGGGCTGGGCATCCCGAACGCGCCGTAGCTGTGCCCGCCGGGGCCGCGGAACGTGACGCGGTAGCGGTTGCTCCCGACGCCGGCGGTCGTAATTCGCAGCCCGGTCCCGTCAACCGAGATGAAGTGCGTGATCCTGCCTTTGAGTTCTTCGTTGAAGAGGTGCCGGACGCCGCGCAAATCTCCAAGGCCCTCCTCACCGACGTTGGCCACGAAAATGATCGTCCCCCGGGTTTCGATCTTCGCTTCATTAAGCGCGCGGGCAACCGAGAGGATAACCGTCAGCCCGCGGCAATCGTCGCCGATGCCGGGGCCTTTGAGGATATTGCCCTCGCGCTTCACGCTGACATCCGTCCCTTCGGGGAAGACCGTGTCGAGGTGCGCGGCCAGCACCAGCACCGGCCCGCCGCCCGCACCCGGACGTTCGCCGATGACGTTGCCGGCGCCGTCAATGCGGACATTCTTCAGACCCAGTTCTGTGAATCGCCCTTTGTAATATTCAGCGCGCCGCTGCTCTTTGAGGGTCGGCGCGGGGATCTCGCAGGTTCTGATCTGCTCGTTGATGGCTTCCGGCTCGGAGGCTTTGATGTAATCAAACGCGCGGCGCACCTGCGGGGAGGACAGAATGCTCTTCACGTTATCCGGTTGCTGGGCGCGGGCGACGAAAGTACAGGTGAGAATCAGGGCAAGTATCCAACGAGTCTTCATCAGGGCCTCCAGTCAATCCGGGTTGTTTTCAGATCATCTTCTTCTGGCCTTGCTCGCGGCCTTCTGCGAAATGCGCAACTCGACGCCCTGCTCTTCGGCGAACTTCTGGAAGATGGCGTAAAGGGCTTCGCGATCCTTCCCCGTAATCACCGCCGCGGCGTCGGCGGTCTCGATCACATACGGGTAGCCGTTGCCGACGATCACTTCGGCGCGCACCAGATCAAGCACTTCTTCGAGCAGCCCGCACTCGTAAATCCACAGCGGGATGTCGAGACGCGCGGGCGGGGCGATGGAGTTGGTCTTCAGGTACACGAAACCGACGCCGCGGCGGTATTCGGCGAAATCATCCAGCACGCCCTGCTGCTTCTTGTCGGCGCTGCCGCGCGCGCAGACGAAGAGCGGCGTGCGTTCGCCCCAGGCGAGCAGTTCGTTGACGAGTTGCGCGTCGTGAATCTTCGCCGCCTCGCGGAGGCCGAAAGCGTGCGCGAGCATGTTCGTCAGGTCGTGGGCGACGCTCGTGTCCACATAACCGACGAGCGGCACGCCCGTCTCCTCCGAACAGCGCAGCAGCGTCACCACGAGCAGGATGTACTGTGACCGCTGCGGCTCCTGCAACCGGTCGGCGAATGAAATCACGAGCGAGCTGTCAAAGAGCGCGAGCGGCTTTTGCCGCATCAATTCATCACTGTCGGCCATCTGCCTCATCAGTTTGCAGAGCGTGGTGATCTCTTTCTCAAAGCGGCGCAGGTTGACTTCCTGCTCGGAAATAGTCAGCTCGCCGTTGTATTCAATCTGCAATTCGTCGGGGGCGAGGACTTCAAATTCAATGTCCTTGACGTAGCTGCCCGCGGGTGCGTGGTGGTTGATGAACCACGCGACCTGAATCGCGGCCACGGGGACGCTGAAATCCCTGATCGGCTGAATCTGGCTGCCGTCGGCGGCGAAGGTGATATGACCGAGCAGAGTCCGGTGCGCCCAGGCGCGCGCTTCCTCATGGTTGCCCCACTTCGGCGAGAAACCGACGCGCAGGTTCGGCGCCGTGTCGAATTCGGCGGTAGGTAGCGCGCCGGGCGTCGAGTAAGCCGTCAGCCGCGATTGCAACTCGTCGCCGGACAGCTCCGCGAGGCGGCCGAGGGCGTCGCGATAGCTCCCGGCTTCGCCCTGAAAATCGTCATCGAAGGCCGCGAAGCGGTCACGTTTGGCGTGCAACTGGTCGAGGATTTTATGGCGCAGGAGCATAGTTTCAGGGCTCTTTTAGCGTGAACGGGGGCGCTTTGCAAACAGCCTGCGCCCAGTCTTGCCATTGCCAGGGGCCTGTGGTAGTTTTGCCGCGTTCTCTTCAAATCCTAACTACTAACCGTTTTCGGAGGCCCGTATGACCATTACAGAGCGAAAAAGTGGTGACGTGACGATCCTCGATGTCGAGGGCAAAATCCTGCTGGGTGAAGGTGACGTGCAGTTGAAGAAGAAGATTGACGAGCTGCTGGAGCGAAAGGAAACCAAGCTCCTGCTCAACCTCGCGAGCGTGCCTTACATGGACAGCGGCGGCCTCGGAGAGATCGTCCGCAGCTACACGACGGTCAAGCGCGCGGGCGGCGAACTGAAGCTGCTCAACGCCACGCAGCGCATCCAGGATCTGCTGACCATCACCAAGCTCTACACCGTATTTGACGTTCACGACGACGAAGCCGCCGCCGTCAAGAGTTTCGCCTGATCCCAGGTTCCGGGTTGCGGATCGCAGAAGGCCCCCCGGTCATTCTCTGCGATCCACAATCCGAAAGCGTACCGGTTCCTGCCCTCACCTGCGCTACTTCAACGCGCCGTACTTCTTCAAAATTTCAACCGTCCGCTCAATCGGCAAAGCCTCGACGCGATGTCCGTCGCGCCCGGTGACCGTCGTCGCGCGCAGGAGCGAGTTGTAGATCGCCTCTTCGGTCGCTTCGACGGCGGCCAGAAAGAGCGGCGACATGGCCTCATTGCCGAGAACCTGAACCGAGCGCAGGGATTCGCTTGCCCTGATGCGGCCTGATGACGCAGTGCTGAACGCAATCACGTAATCGCCGCTGCCGTTGGTCGCGGGCGAGCCCGTGCGGGCGAGCCCCATGATCGCCCGCGCCGCCAGCCGTTTCAGATTGCGCGCATCCAGCGGCGCATCCGTCGCGACCACCATAATGATCGAACCGTCGGCGCGGCCGCTGAGTTCAGGCTTTGCAGTCCCGGACTGACCAGTGCGCTTCCGTTCGATCTCTTCCTTCAGGTAATACTTCCCCAGTTCCTGACCGACCGGCGCGCCGTTGATCACGAGTACCCCACCGAAATTCGATTGCACCAGCACGCCGACCGTGTAACCGCCGGCGCCCTGCGGCACGACGCGCGAGGCTGTACCGATCCCACCCTTGAAACCGAAAGCCACCGTGCCCGCGCCCGCGCCGACGGCGCCTTCTTCGACCGGCCCGTCTTTCGCCGATCTGAGCGCGGCGAAAACTTCATCGCGCCCGACGTGACGACCGCGAATGTCGTTGAGGAAACCGTCATTCGTCTCGGCGACGACGGGGTTGATCGAGCGCACCTCTTCGTTGCCGGGCAGCGCGAGCATCCAGTCGAGCAGCGCGTCGGCCACGCGCGGCACGTTGAGAGTGCCGGTGAGCAGGATCGGCGTCTCGATCTCGCCCAGCTCATTGACCTGCGTCGAGCCCATCAGCTTGCCGAAGCCGTTGCCGACGTGAATCGCCGCCGGGACTTTCTCCTGAAAGAGATTGCCCGCGTGCGGCAGGATCGCCGTCACACCGGTCCGCACGCTGTCGCCTTTGATGAGCGTGGTGTGCCCGACGCGCACGCCGGCCACGTCGGTAATCGCGTTGAGCTTGCCCGGGGGCAGCACGCCAACCGTGATGCCGAGATCGCGGGCGCGCGGGCGCGATTGTTCATTCTTCGTTTGATTCATTGTTGCCAGTAAAAGCAGGAAAAACAGAGCAAATCTGGTTGCTGTTGTCATCAGTCGAATTCCCCTCTCTTACTTGCGCTGATGATAAAGACGCCGGCCATAATAGCTCTGGCAGGCGGCCTTGTATTCCTTCGCCCAGGTTGGGCCGAGAATTCGCTCAAGAGCCTCCTGCAGGGGCGGGCAGCCGAGTTGGAAAACGATGTCACCGAGTTCGACAATGAATGAAGGGGCCTGTTTTGTCCACGTCACAAACTCATCAGCGTAACCTTGGCTTTCCTGACATAACATCACAATTGCCTGATGGCTGATGTCCTCAAATTCCTCCCAAGCCAATCCATATAGATTGCGCTCAGGATGAGTTGTTGATGTTGTCTGAATCCCGGCAGTATCAGGCGATGCAAAGTATCCAGCCGCGATTACGGGATCCCCGACCCACGAGCCAACCAGCGGGTGAACTGAATAGAGCTGCCTGGTGTTGAGGATCAGCAGTGCGACAGCGCTGCCGTGCCGGCTACACAGGATGCCACTGCGCTTGTTGTTCTCGCCGAAACGTCCGGCATCGAGAAACTGCCTTTTGGCCGGATTCACAATCAGAAAGCCCTCTCCCATGTTGTCTCCAACCCCTCGGGAATCGCCGTGATCCGGTCAGCCCGTGTTCCTCATCCCCGCCGCGATACCGTTGATCGTCAGCAGGATCGCATAGAGCAGCTTGTCGCGGTCGGCGCGCGCCTCGCCTTCACGCAACCGCGCGAGCAGTTCGACCTGCAGGTAACTCATCGGGTCAACATAAGGGTTGCGGACCCTGATTGAGCGTTGCAACACCGGCGAGTTATCGAGCAGATGCTTTTCGCCCGTGACCTGCAACACCACGCGGCAGGCACGCTCGTATTCGTCTTCGAGCGCCGCGAAGATCCGTTTCGCCAGCTTCTGGTCGCTCGTCCGCGCCGCGTACTGCCGCGCTACCTGAAAGTCGGCCTTCGCAAGCGCCATCTCGATGTTGGAGATCGTGCTGCGGAAGAAAGGCCAGTCGCGATACATCCGGCGCAGCTCTTCCAGATTCGCCCCGCGTTTCGACTGCTCCTGCTGATTGATGAAATTCTCGAGCGCCGTGCCGACGGCGAGCCAGCCGGGCAGCAGGTGCCGGCTCTGCGTCCATCCGAACACCCAGGGGATGGCGCGCAGGTCGTCGAGGCTTTTGGACCCGCGCTTGCGCTTCGCCGGGCGCGAGCCGATGCGCAGGTACTGCAACTCCTCGACGGGCGTCGCTTCGACGAAGTAATCATAAAAGCCCGGCGTCTCGCGCACAAAGCGGCGGTAAGCGGCGAAGGCGTCTTCGGCGATCTGATCCATCAGTTCCTTCCAGCGGGCGATGCCGTCTGATGATTTCTCCTCGTGCGTCAGGCTGGCTTCGACGACGGCAGCAGTCGTCAGCTCCAGACTGCGCAGCGCGATTTCGGGCAGGCTGTATTTCGACGAAATGACTTCGCCCTGCTCGGTGATCTTGATGCGCCCGGCCACGGTGTCTGTGGGCTGAGCGAGGATCGCCGCGTGGCTCGGGCCGCCGCCGCGCCCGACCGTGCCGCCGCGCCCGTGGAATAAACGCAACTCGACGCCGTGCGCGCGCGCCACCTCCCACAGCCGCTCCTGCGCCTTGTAAAGCTCCCAGCTCGAAGTCAGGATGCCGCCGTCCTTGCTGCTGTCCGAGTAACCGATCATCACTTCCTGCACGTTGTTCTGCGCGGCGAGGTGTTGGCGGTAAACAGGATTCTCAAACAGCCTGTTCATCACATCGGGCGCCCGCCGCAGATCGTCAATCGTCTCGAAGAGCGGAGAAACCTGAAAAGGGAATTCGGTCTGGAATAACTGTGCCGTCTTGCCCAGCAACAACACCGCCAGCAGGTCGCTCACGTCGTGCGTCATGCTGATGATGTAAGTGCCGATGGCCCGCGGGCTGATTTCGTCGAAGATGCGCCGGGCGACGCGGAAGACGTTGAGCGCCTCGGTCGTCTCCGCGCTGTAATGCGAGTCAATTGCCACGAGCGGGCGCGCCGACAGGAGTTCATTCGTCAGCCATTCGGTCCGCTCCTGCTCATTCATCCGCGCGTAGTCGCGTTGCATCCCGAACCCGCGGGTGATTTCGGCCAGCGCCGCCGTGTGCCGCTCGCTGTGCTGCCGCAGGTCGAGTTTGACGAGGTGTAAATCGAAAGTTGCGACCTGTCGCATCAGCCGATCCACGATGCACGCGGCGGACGAGGCCGCATCGGCGCGCAGGCTGTCGCGCACCAGCCGCAGGTCTTCGTATAATTCATCGCCGCTGTGATAGACGCCGTTCGGCTCTTCGTGGCCGCCGGTCAGCTGCGTGATGATCGGCAGACCGGGCCGCGTCGAGATCAGCGCGTCGGGCGTTTCGAGGCGCAGCGCCGAGGCCAGCTGCTGGTTGCGCCTGAGCGTATTTTCCAGCTTCACGTAAACGTAAGACAGCTTCTGCCGGTAAGGCTCTTCGGGGTTGCGCCGGTTGACCCGTTCCGCGAGTTCCGGCATCGCGGCGGCATCGGCGACGAGCGAATCAAGCAGCTCCCGGCTCGCTGGCGCGTAACGCGAAGATTCACTCAGCCGCCTGCTCAGGTCGGCGACCGAGCCCAGATATTTGCGCAATACCAGCCGCTGTTGCAGCCGCACCGTCTCCCACGTGACTTCGGGTGTGACAAACGGATTGCCGTCGCGGTCGCCGCCGATCCACGACCCGAACCGAACCGGAACGATCCCGTCGCGCAAAGTGACTCCGGGGAAGTTTTCCTTCAGTTGATGTTCCAGCTCATCCAGCAGCGTGGGCAGCGCCTCGAAGAGCGTCGCGTCGAAGTAATAGAGCCCGTTGCCGACCTCTTCCAGCACGGTCGGCGTGATGTGGCGCACCTCGTCCGTCTGCCAGATGGATTCGACTTCGGCGGCGAGCTGCGTGTGCAACTCCGCGCGCTGGCGCGGGGAAATTTCCGCCGCGTCGAAGGCCGTCAGCAGGTCGGCGATCCGCCGGTGCTTTTCGAGCAGCGTGCGGCGCGCCGCCTCGGTCGGGTGCGCCGTGATGACCGGCTCGATTTCGAGGTGGTCGAGCGCCCGCTGCAACTGCGCCCGCGGGATGTGCGCATGCTTCAACTTCCGCAGCGTCGCCGCGAGTGAGCCCTGCTGCGGCTCGTCGGGCGTGTGCAGTTCGTAATAACGCTTGCGGCGGATGCGGTGGTGCTGTTCGGCGATGTTGACGAGCTGGAAGTAGACCGAAAACGCGCGGATCACGCCGATGGCTTCATCGAGGCTGAGGCCGGCCAGGAGCTTTTTCAGTTGCCGTTCGGTCGCGGGCGAGTGTTTTGTGCGGAGCTGCTTGCACAGCGCGCGCACGCGCTCCTCGGTCTGGAAGAGTTGCCGGCCGCCGAGCCGTTTGAGTGTCTCGCCGAGCAGGTCGCCGAGGCGGTGAATGTCCTGACGCAGCGG
Source organism: Blastocatellia bacterium (assembly GCA_035652435.1). Taxonomy (GTDB): domain Bacteria; phylum Acidobacteriota; class Blastocatellia; order RBC074; family RBC074; genus DASRDU01. The sequence goes on along the minus strand of DASRDU010000147.1, from coordinate 21,671 downwards.
CAGGTCCTTGGCCGATTTCGCGGACTGAATTTTTTCGGTCATACCCGAATCATATACCACAGAGTACGGAAGGCCGGATTGCTGGCGGCGGGCCGGTGATCAAAAAACTTTACGTAGTCATTTACGACAGCTTTTGCTTTAGAATGTGCGAGCCGTCAGAGTATGGACAATTTCTTTCACCAACCAGGAGTCTGGTATGCAATCTCCTCAGCCTTCAACCCTCACCGCCGTTTTTCTGGTCATTCTCCTGCTGATCCCGCAGCCACTGCTTTCTCAAACGCCACGCGCGGCGCGCTCGCGGCAGCGCCAGCGCCCGGATGTATCGGCAGATGTCATAACTGAACTGCTCAAACTGACGCCTCCGGCCCCCGATGAACCGGGCGACGATCAGACATCCGCCACGTCGGACAATGCTTCAACCGATGAAGATGAAGACGAGAAACCGCCAGCCGATGATGCGGCGATCAAAGAGTTGATTGAGTATTGGTCGCAATGGACTGACGAGCCCGGGCGCTACAGGCCGGAGCCATCAGACACTGTTCGTCAGCGGCTGCTCGAAGCCGCTGAAAACAGGCCGTGGCTGCTGCCGGAGCTACTCAATTTTCTGCCTGACAAGCCAGACACGCACGACCGATTGCACAAGCTGCTTTCAGAAGAACCTGACGATGAAGACGAGGGATGGCGCCGGAAGGTTCGCGACTGGCTGCAATTACACAGCAGGTATTTTCGTGAAGAGCTGATCAGATCAATGCAGGCTGAGGGTAGTGAGGTCACTTTGATAATGCAGATGTCCAGGCTGGCGGCTCTGACCAGACTGGATTGGGAAGCCGCCAATCCTTTAATGGAGCGTCTGGCAGCATTATCAAACCCCTTCGTGGCGACACATGCTTTATGGCAGATCTACCTGCATGCCTGTGAATCCGGTGATGCGGCCCGGGCAGAAAGCATCCGGACGCGATTGAAGGGAATGGTGGCCAGTCCTCAGACGGAACCGGCTGCACGCGCCATAGCCTTTGAAGCTCTGATGACGACCGACTGGAGCGGACGGGATGAATGGGTCATTTCCCTGTTCAGTAACCCGGTTATCAGCGGGCTGCCTGCCAGTCATCAGTCACCTGACACTGATGCGGGGAATGGCAGGATCGCTGACGCGGCGAAGGAAACAGGCAGGGGAGAGGACACAGAGCGTAACGTTCTGGCTGCAACGATTGAAGAGAAACCTGACAAATGGCTGCCAATCATCGCCGGACTTGTCGGGCACGCCAACCGCACGATTCACAATGCCGCGGTCGGCTGTCTTGCCCTGTGCGCAATCAATGAGAGTACCGAGAAAAGGTGGCGGAAGCAGGCGGCGCAATCGCTCCTGCCCTGGCTCGCCAACCCTGACTGGTCAGTTGCGTCAGGTCGCTGGGCATTCATTCACCATCTGGCCGAGTTGAAGATACCTGAGAGCATCCCGGGGCTGATCTGGATTCTGGATTATGACGAAGATGCCAGTAATCGCAGCGCGGCGGCGGAAGCCCTGGTCAGGCATCGTGACGCGCGCGCCGTCCCGGCGCTCAGGCGCGCTCTGGAACGAGAAACGTTCGAGGAGTCTCGCAACCACATCATTACGGCGCTGGCTCAGTGCGGCGGCATCTCTGATGATGAAGCGGCAGCTGCGATTGAAGCTTACGCACGGGCGGTCGTCTCCGATAAAGGCGAGGTGGAGATTGCACAGGCCAAAGCGGGTAAATCTGACAAGCCGCTCCCGCTCAATGTCAGCATCGGGCTCGTGCTTTATGAAAGCGAAACGATCCGGGCGACTGAAGGGATGGCGTCCCGGCTCTTTGAGCGGGTGAAAGCCCTGCGGGCATCACAGCCTGACGTCGCGCAGAAAATCCTGAGCGGCATTCGGGGAGTTCCGCTCCGCATCGCCGAACTCAGCCTGCTTGAGCGCATCGGCGAGGGCGCGGCTGATTCAGATGACATTACGCTGGCGCTTGAGACTCGCGACTCGCTGCGGAAAAGCGTCGGCGATGAAATCTATCCGCTGCTCAAACAGGGCGGGCACGTGGCCGGAATCGCGGCGGCACTGCTGGGTGATGGAGGCCGGCAGGCCGATGTGCTGAAGGGAACAGATGTGAAGGCCCAGCGCGCGCTGCTGGCCTGCGCCCGCTACCTGCGCGACAAGTTGCCGGTGGAATCGGTCGGTAAGATGCTGAACTCTCCGAACACATCGCTTGCCGCCGCTGCCGAAAGTTATCTTGAAGTCGAAGACAGCGCTTCTGCGCGCAGATTGGTTCTGGCGCGTCACCCCGGCGAGGCATTGATCCTGGGCGACTATGGGGGCTTTGCACAGCTGGAGCATCATTTCAGCTTTGAACAACACGTGAGTGGTAATGGAATCTACAACTGGGAAAAAAAGCTGCGTGAAGAAGTGCGGAAGCAGGGCGGCGCGGGGAAGATTTACGCGATGCTCAATGACGTCGCTTATCGCAGCGTCATCGTGCGCGTGCGCGATGGGAAGGCTGAGATCAGTTACTACCTGGATGAGGCGCGTCGGCAGGTCAGATTGCTCGCCGAAAGCGAGTTTCAGGAGTTGAAGGATTTTACTGCAAGGCCGGAAGTCGAAGACCTCGGCCCGGAAAGTTACTCTGACAAGCCGGAGAGGGGCGGGCGTTACGAATACCTGCGACTGACAAAGGATGGCGGGCGGAGAATCATCGTGGATGGTCTGGCCCGCGCGCCGAGGAGCAATGCCACCCCGCACGAACAACTTTCGGGGCTGTTTTACCGGCTCTGGAAATCGGGCGAATACAGGGTGCGTTACGAACTGGAAGACCGTCTGCCCGGACTGGAAGTGCTGCTGGCCGGTGGCAACTATAAAGCCGGCGCTGTTTGTCAGGAGGGCCGCGAAATTCGCGTGCTGGTCGAGGAAAAGGCCGCAGGCTCCGGCCGGCAGCGCGCGCAGGTTTTGCCGGGGTGGCGGAGTTATGAATCAGGTGAGTTGAGGGCCGCGGTCGAAACGCCCTCCGCCTGCCCTGCGCTGAACGTCCGTGAAATAAATGAACTGATGGACTGGTGGTCGAAGATAAGGAATGAATCGAGGGGCTTTTCACTCTGGCAGTCAAGGATCGGCGAGACTGGCTTTATGGCGGGGGAGTGGAACGGAGAAGAAGGTATCTGGAAAGTGCGGCTGGGGAGCGATCCGGTAAAGGTCGCCAACGGCTCTTACAGTTATCCACTGGTGACCCCTGATGGCAAGTGGCTGATTGCGCGCAGGGCAGGGGGTGGGAAAGAAAAATCCGGAGAGCAGCTTGTCAGGGTCAATTTGCAAACCAGGCAGGAGTCACCAGTCAGCCTGCCGGACGGGTATGCTTACTTCCCCGTCGCCTTCATCAGCGCACACAGCAAGGTACTGTTCGGAATGGGGAGTACATCGGCCATTGAAAATGGATCGGGGCAGGGCCTGCTGCTTGACCCGGAAACGGGGGCGGTCCAAACGGTCAGGGGCGAATTCCGTCCCTGGTTTAGTGAACTCGTGCGCCCGCAGCAGCCGACAGGGAAACCGAACGAGGTCTGGGCGGCCATTTATGATGGGACGACCCGGACCACGACAGTTGGCCGTTACGATATCGGGAGCTTCAGTTTCACTCCGGTCATCGAACTGCCCGGACTCAGCCTCAGCAGCCAGGACGTCTGGGTTGATGCCGCCGCCGGGAAACTTTACCTGACGTATCGCGGCGACCTGCTGCGACTGCCGCTGCCGGGGCAGGCAAAATAGCGGCCCTGGAAATCACCAACCCCTGTCTTTACAGACTTTCACCCCTGTGTTACTTTGGGCCACTCAAAGACCAGCTGTTATCAACACTTATTCTCAATCGTTACCCGAGTATTGGAGGCAGAAAGATTAGTAATGGCGTTAGCAAAGGAAGCAAAAGCGGAAATCATCACGACCTACAAAACCCACGAGAGTGATACCGGTTCTCCTGAAGTCCAGATCGCGCTGCTGACAAAGCGCATCAACGAACTGACTGATCATTTCAAGACACACGTCAAGGATAATCATTCGCGGCGCGGCCTGCTCAAGCTGGTCAGCCAGCGGCGCAGCCTGCTTGATTATCTGAAGCGCCGTGACATCAATCGCTATCACGAAGTGATCAATCGGCTCGGCATCAGGAAATAAAGGCTTACCTTCGGGCGGCGTCCTTATTGCGACGCCGCTTTCGTTTTGCAGCCGAACGTGACGGCGCCCAAATCCCAGCTTCATTCATATCACAGGCCGCCTGCCCTACCGCCTGCCAGATCGAGCCGGGAAAACCAGACATCATCCTTCACGGATGCCCGGAGCGCCAGAGAGACGAAGCGGCTGCGTTCAGGTGAATCGCAGTGTACAAGAGTCCCGGAAGTTCTGAGACGATTTACAACCATCGCAAATCATCAGGCCAGGAGCGCCACCTTCGCCGTGAGGCGAAAGCTGTCGCTCGTGGCTTTTGTTGTTTGAAAAGCTGTCAGCGGTCAGCGGTCAGCGATCAGCCGGAACGAATTCAGCATAGATGCCGGCTGACAGCTGACGGGCTGAGGGGCTGACAGCCGTCGTTGTTGAGAGGAGATAACAATGTTTCTGAAACAAGCAATTAACTTAGGCGGTCGTGAGTTCTCGATTGAGACGGGCCGCATCGCCAAACAGGCCGACGGCGCGGTGCTGGTGCGGCAGGGAGACACCATTGTGCTGGTGACTGCCGTCTCCGCGCACACGGCCAAACCGGGGCAGAGTTTCTTCCCGCTGACGGTTGATTACCGTGAATACGGTTATGCCGCCGGGCGCATCCCCGGGGGCTATTTCAAGCGCGAAGGCCGACCGACCGAAAAAGAGATTCTGACGATGCGGATGACCGACCGACCGATCCGACCGCTCTTTCCGGAAGGCTACATGAACGAAACGCAGATCATTTCGATGGTCATTTCCGCCGACGACGAACACGACCCGGACGTGCTTTCGATTACCGGCGCTTCGACGGCCCTCTACCTGTCCGACATCCCGTTCCACACGCCGATTGCCGGCGTGCGCGTCGGGCTGGTGGAAGGCAAGTACGTCGTCAATCCGACTTACGCGCAGCTGCGCGAATCACAACTGAACCTGACCGTCGCGGGCAGCGAAGAGGCCATCGTCATGGTCGAATCGGGGGCGATGGAGGTCAGCGAAGAGGTGATGATCGAAGCGCTCATGTTCGCGCACGGCGAGGTTCGCAAACTCTGTCAGCTTCAGAAGGCGATGTTCGAGAAACTCGGCATTAAGAAGCGCGAGTACACCCCGCCGCCAGTCAACGAAGAGATGCTCAAGGAGCTGGAAGAAAAGTACAGTGCCGAAATGCGTGAGGCGCTCAGCGTCCAGAACAAGACGAAGATCGAAAGCTACGCCGCGATTGACGACCTCAAAAAGCGCGTGGTCGAAAGCTATCCGGAAGAAGAGCCGGAGAAGCGCGCGGAGGCCGGCGAACTCTTTGACCGCCTGAAAGAGCGGATCTTCCGCGATGACATTCTGAACAACCGCCGCCGTCCCGACGGTCGCCGCTTCTCCGAGATTCGTCCGATCTCAATCGAAGTCGGCTGGCTGCCGCGCACGCACGGTTCCGCCCTGTTCACGCGCGGCGAAACGCAGGCCGTGGTGACGGTGACGCTCGGCACTTCGCAGGACGTGCAGTACGTTGACAGTCTGGAGACCGGCGAATTCAAACGCCGCTTCATGCTCAATTACAACTTCCCGCCGTTCTCGGTCGGCGAGACGGGGCGGGTGGGCAGCCCCGGGCGCCGCGAAATCGGCCACGGCGCGCTGGCGCATCGCGCGCTCGGCGCCGTGATGCCGACCGAAGAGCAGTGGCCCTACATCGTCCGCATCGTGTCTGACATCACCGAATCGAACGGTTCGTCTTCGATGGCGACGGTCTGCGGCGGCGCGCTGGCGATGATGGATGCGGGCGTCCCGCTCAAGGCCCCGGTCGCGGGCGTGGCGATGGGGCTGGTGAAAGAAGACAAGAAGTACGCGATCCTGTCCGACATCGCCGGGGCCGAAGATCATTACGGCGACATGGACTTCAAGGTCGCCGGCACGCGCGACGGCATCACCGCCCTGCAGATGGACATCAAGATCACGGGGCTGAACCATCAGATTCTGGCCGAGGCTCTCGAACAGGCGCGTAAAGGAAGGATCTACATCCTCGACAAGATGCAGGAGGCTCTGGCCGAGCCACGCCAGGAGATCAGTAAGTACGCGCCACGCATCCTCACGGTGCAGATCCCCGTTGACAAGATCCGCGATGTCATCGGGCCGGGCGGCAAAGTCATCCGCGGCATCGTCGAGGCGACCGGCGCGAAGATCGACGTCAACGACGACGGGCGCATCTCGATTGCCACCGCCAACGGCGAGGCCGGCGAGCGCGCCGTCCAGATGATCCGCGACCTGACGGCCGAGGCCGAAGTCGGCAAGGACTACCTCGGCAAGGTGTCGCGGATCGTTGATTTCGGCGCCTTCGTCGAAATCTTCCCCGGCACCGACGGGCTGCTGCACGTCTCTGAGATCGCCGACTACCGCGTCCGCGACGTCCGCGACGAACTGAAGGAAGGCCAGCAGCTGATGGTCCGCTGCATCGCCGTCGAAGGCAACAAGATCCGCCTCAGCCGCAAGGCGCTGCTGAAGGAGGAGAAGAGGGCCAAAGGCGGTAATCAGGACTGATTCAGAGAGTGAAGAGTGAAGAGCCCTGCTCTTCACTCTTCACTCTGGTTTGAAGGAGAAGCGAATGAAAGCCCCCGTCGTCGCGGTCGTTGCTGTCTGCTCGATTGTTTTCCTCTCCCTGCTCACCCCGCAGAAACCACAGGCGCAGAGTCAGCCTGACCAGTCGCTCAAAGACCCGCGCGAAAAACATCTGGCGAACATCAAACAGCTGACCTTCGGCGGAGAGAACGCTGAAGCGTACTTCTCGCCCGACGGGAAGAAGCTGATCTTCCAGCGCGCCGAAAAGGGCGACGGCTGCGATCAGATTTTTTCGATGAACATTGACGGGTCAGGAATGAAGATGCTCTCGAACGGGCAGGGCAAGACGACCTGCTCATACTTCACGCCGGACAGAAAGCACATCATTTACGCCACGACGTTCATGGGCAATCCGGCCTGCCCGCCCAAACCCGATTTCTCGCGCGGCTATGTCTGGGCCCTGTACCCGGATTTCGACATCGTTCAGGCCGACCCCGACGGGAAGAACATCAAGCCACTGACCAGGAGCGCGCGCTACGACGCCGAAGCGACGATTCGCCCTGACGGCCAGATAGTTTTCACCAGCCTGCGCGACGGCGACCTCGACATTTACACGATGGACAAGAACGGCGGGAACCTGAAGCGCCTGACCGATGAAATCGGTTATGACGGCGGCCCGTTCTGGAGCTACGACGGCAAGCAGATCGTCTATCGCGCATACCACCCAGAGACCGAGAAAGAGAAGTCTGATTACCTCGCGCTGCTCAAAGACAATCTGATCCGCCCGACGAAACTCGACCTCTGGGTGATGAATGCCGACGGCTCCGGCAAGCGTCGCGTGACGAACCTCAACAAAGCCAGCTTCGCGCCGTTCTTCTTCCCGAACGGCAAACGCATCATCTTCTCGTCGAATCTCGACGACCCGAAGGGCCGCAACTTTGATCTGTATGTGGTCAACGTTGACGGCACGGGCCTCGAACGGATCACTTATAACGACACCTTTGACGGGTTCCCGATGTTTTCGCCCGACGGCAGAAAGCTCGTCTTCTGTTCCAACCGCCACGACGCGAAGCCCGGCGACACGAACGTCTTCATTGCCGACTGGGTGGAGTAGCGAGAGTGGGGGAGGGGATGTTAGAAGAGTGCTGCTCCGGTGGCCCTGAAAGAATCGTGATCGGTTTCATTGTCACATCTCGTCTGTCGCCCGTCCTGATTGCGACTCTGCTGTCGGTGACTATTACTTTCGGTCAAAGCCGCGCGGCAGTGAGTCATCCGCTAAAGTTACGACCTCACCGCATCACTCTCTCCGGCGGGAAAAGTTTCGCGCTCAACCTGCCCGAAGGATTCGACATCACTGTCGCCGCCGAAGGTCTCAAGCGCGTCCGCTTCATGGCGAAGAGTCCCGACAACCGCATCTTCGTCACGGATATGTACAACCGCACCGACAACAAAAGAGGCGCGGTCTATATTCTCGATGATTTCAATCTCAAAGCCGGGAAGTTCGGCAAGGTGACGAAGTGGCTCGGCAATCTGCGCAATCCGAACAGCCTGACTTTCTACACTGACAGCGGCGGCACGCACTGGCTCTATCTGGCGCTGACTGACCGGCTGGTGCGTTACAAATACACGTTGGGCGAGAGCGCGCCTTCATCAGAGCCGGAAACTCTGGTGACGTTCCCCGACTACGGGTTGAATTACAAATACGGCGGCTGGCACCTGACGCGGACGGTCGTCGTGGGCGGCAACGGGAAGATTTACGTTTCGGTCGGCAGCAGCTGCAACGCCTGCGAAGAGACTGAAGCAGTCAGGGCCAGCGTGCTTGAAATGGAGCCGGACGGGAAGAATCAGCGGGTCTTTGCTCACGGCCTGCGCAACGCGGTCGGGCTGAAACTTGTTGGTGATCGGCTGTTCGCGACGAATATGGGCGCGGATCACCTCGGCGACAACAAGCCGGATGACACGATGTATGTCGTCGGGGAGAAGGCGAATTACGGCTGGCCGTATTACTACCTGTTCCGGTCAAAGCTTTTCGCCGACGAAAAATTCGCCGCCTCAACAAAGAGGCCGGATCGTAATCAGGTGCCTCTGCCTTTCGCCTCATTCCTCGCGCACAGCTCGCCGCTCGGGCTGGAATACTTCAGCAACGACGCCCCCGACGAATTGAAAGAGAGCTTCCTCGTCGCGCTGCACGGCTCCGGCTTCGTCCGCATCGGCCACGGCTACTCGGTCGCGCGCGTCAGAAAGGGAGCGCCGCCGCAGGATTTCATCACGGGCTTTCTGCAGAACCGGAAGATCAATGGGCGGCCCGTGGACGTGATGAAATTCGGCGACGGCTTCCTGCTGACTGATGATTACGCGGGAGTGGTCTATTATGTTTTCCGGGCGAGGTGAATTTGCACCTGTCCGACAAGCTGCCAGCTTGTCGTCAGTTTCTGCCAACAGCCTCCTGCCGAAGTCTGCGACAAGCTGGCAGCCTGTCGGACACCTGACCGGATTCTATTTCCCCGCCGTCATCGGAATGAACTCAGGTGCGGGCAGCGCAAACTTCTTCGACTCCACTTTCTTCCCCTGTACAAACGCCGCAACGGCTTCAATGATGCCGGGGCCCCTGAGCAGATCCTGATGGCCGGCGTTTTCGATGATCAGGTGCGCGGCGTTCGGGAACCCCTGCCGCACTTCTTCGGTGCGGTGCGGCGGCGTGTTCGCGTCGAGCGTGCCGCTGATGAAGAGCGCAGGTGCCTTCGATTTCACCGGCTTTCTGAATTCATCGCCCAGATCCTTCGGCTGCCAGACCGCGTTGATGTCGGGCAGCGGGAAGTTGATCACGTCGCCGAGCAGCGCCACGCGGGCCTCGCGGCGAATCTGCGCGCGCCGCTCGGCCGTCGCACCCGAAGCACCGTCAATCAGGAACCAGTCGGCCGAGAGCATCCCGCGGCCCTGAACCGCCCCGAGCATTTCGGCCAGCACCGTCCGGTCGCCACGCGCGAGCGAGCTGAAGAGCAGCGGGATCACCGGCAGGTTGCGCGTGTTGTTGAGGATCGTCTGCAACGCCAGAACCCGCAGCCCGAATCCGCCGACGACCATTTCACGCTTCATTCCTGTCGCCGGGCTGGTGACTGAAACCGTGACCGGCTCGCGATCAAGCTTTGCAAAGACCGAACGCATGAGCCCCGTCAGGTCGGGAACGCCTGCGCCGATGCGCGGATCGTTTTTGCACATCGCGGCGAGCTGCTCGAAATATTGGTCAACGTCACTTGGCAACTTCTCGGTATTCGATACGCCTTCGACGCCCATCAGAATCAGGCGGTCAATGCTGCTTTCGTGCCGTCGCAGCGTGGCGAAGGCCAGCTGCGTGCCGTAGCTGTAACCCCACAGGCTCACCTTCCTGAGCCCGAGCGCCCGGCGGATGTCTTCGATGTCATCCGCGCTTTCGAGAATCGTGTAGCCGTCGAAATCCGCGCCCTGTGCGCGCACTTTGTCGGCGCATTTCTGCGCGATTTCGGTGAAGGCGTGCAGCAGATCTTCGCGGCTCCGCAGCGCCGTCGAGGGCAGATCGCCGAACGTGCCGGGACAGGTCAGGTCGGGCGTTGATGCGCCCGTGCCGCGCTGATCGTAGACGATGACATCGGCGAACTGGCGAATGGCCTTGATGGTCTGAAAGAATTCCGTCACGCGCGCCGAGACGATCCCGCTGCCGCCGGGGCCGCCGGCCACGTAGATCACCGGCGACTGCGGCTCTTTCGCGGCGCTTTTGAAGCGAATGAAGGCGAGTTCGAGCAGGCGGCTCGATTTGTTCCGGCGGTTTTCAGGCACGAGTACGCGACCGGCTTCGCAATCAAGCGTCTCGCCGTCGAATGACTGGAATGATGAAGGCGCGAGCGAAAGGAGCCCGGGCTGGCGAACGGTCTTTGACGACGTGGTTTCGCTGGTTTTCAGCCTTACTCGTTCAAGTGCGGCGCGCGTTTCGGGGTGGCCCGGCGAGATTCGGTCAAGGGCTTCGTAATCGGCCCGCGCCTTGTCGCGCTCGCCCGCGGCCTCGTAAATTTTCCCGCGCCACCAATACAACCCGATCAGCGCATCACGATCAGTGTCCCTCAGCGTCGGTCTGACAGCCTCGAATGCGGCCAGTCCGCGTTCGAGGATCTTTCCCGACATCCCCGCCGTGCGCCCGATCTGGAAGAGCGCGGCGCGGTTGTCCGGCTGCGACTTGAGAATCCGGTCGTAAGCCGCAAGCGCCTTGTCGAAATCCCTGGTCTGCTGATAGAAAAAGCCCAGTTTGAAAGTCGCCTCGAATTTATCCGTCTGCACCTTCTCCGCCTCAAGGTAAGCGCGTTCGGCTTCCGGGTTCTTCTTCTTGTCCGCGAGCAGTTCGCCGGCGAGCAGCCAGCCCTTCAGCGCGTCCTTCTTTTTAATCACCGCGGCCTGCTCCTGCGCGCGCTCCTCGCTGCCGCCCAGGAATGCCGGCACTTCGTTGTAATACCGGGCGAGGTCGGCGCGCGCCGCGAGGTTGTCGGGGTCAAGCTCGACCGCCTTCAGCAACTCTTCACGCACTTTTTTGGCCAGACCGGCGCGACTGACGAGGCTCGCGCTGCGGGCTTTTTTCCCGAAGGCCTGCCCGAGCCAGTGATGGTAGCCGGAATTTGAATCCTCAAGTCTGACCGCGACCTCAAACCACCTGACCGCTTCGTCGGCCTTGTTCTGCTGAAACGCGATGCGACCGAGGTAGAACGCGGCGGTGGCATTCTTCTCATCAGCATTGAAGAGTTTCTCGAAAGCCGCCTGCGCTTCCTGGTACTGCTTTGCCTCGAACTGCCGGACGGCCGCCTGGACGGGCGTGTCAGGCTGTGACTGCTGCGCCCGGGCAGTGGCGGGAAGGGTGGTGATTAATAAAACGGCCAGTGTCCTGATGATTTTTCTGATTGCCCGCTGAATCATTTTCTCTTCACCTCGGATGCGTAAGTTTTCCGGTGGAGTATACGTGGAGCCCGAGTGACAATTCGTCCGGAAACATCGGTCAGGACGTGCGAAAAGATGATTCCGGACGGGTAAAGGGAGACCCGGTCAGCCTGATTCCACGAAATTTGAGGCGTCTCTGAATTCCGAGGGCGTCCGGCCCGTGTGTTTTTTGAAAGCGGCGTTGAAGGTGGATTTGGAATTGAACCCGACCTCTTCGGCGATGGCGAGGACCGAGTAATGCCTGCGGGCCGGGTCGAGCAGTCTTCTTTTGGCCTCTTCGATCCGGTAAGAGTTGATGAAGTCGGAGAATGACTGCCCCAGACGTTCGTTAATGATCTGCGAAAGGTGCTGTGCCGGAATCGCGAGCCTGCCCGCCAGCTTTTGCAGCGTCAGTTCGCCGTCGGTGAAAGGCTTTTCGCCGTCCATCACCTCAAGCAGCCTTTTGATGTACTCATCGGCCCGCTCCGGCGTCAGCGTTGACCGCTCATACTTCTTCGGCTGAGGAGGCGGCTCGGGTAGCCCGGCCAGAACTTCCGGGTTTCTCAGGGCCAGCCACGCGACGACGTAAACCATGATCGAAGCGCCCAGCGGCAGCAGCAGGTTCGTTTCAGTACTCCGATCCCTGAGCAGGTAACGCACCATCCCGCCGGCCAGCAGGATCAGCACCGCGATCACCAGCGCCCTGATCTGGAGCAGCACCGCCCGCTCAGCCGGCGAACTCTGCCCCCCGACTTTTCGCGCATACGTGGCAAGATACCTGACAGTGAAGACCAGATACCCGGCCCCCTGAACGAACAGGATGGCGTGGCGGGTGTAATACCATGACTCGTAGTCGGCCGAGCCCGGGTTCGCGATCTTGTACGCGGCGCTTTGCAGGTAATACGGCACGAGATAAATTGCGCAGAGGACGAACGGGATCAGGTGCAGCAGGTCGGTCTTATCAGACTTTTTGCCCGGCGACGTCAGCGCGCGAATGTAGAGGAAGAGCAGCGGCGCGACGAGGTAAATAAAAGGGTGGTGCAGCCGGCTGAGGTGAGGGAAGATGAAGATGTATTTCGTCGTAAAAAGTATCGCCCCGATGACCAGGATTGAGATCGTGGCGACGAACGCCGCGAGCAGCCGGTTGGCCGCGCGGTTGCCGCGCCGCGCGGTCAGCAGCGCCAGCGCGAGCAACGCTCCCTGGGCGGCCCCGAGCAGATTCAGGATGGCCAGGACTTTGACTGAAAGCTCCATGTTAGAAACTAAAGCACAGGCGGCGGCGGCAAATCAATCAGGGAGCCTTTGTCTGATATTGCCTGAAGCCGGGCTTTGATGAGGTGATCGCTATGCTGACCAGAATTCGGATTGCGCTGCTCGGACTGTGGGCCGGCGCGATGGCGTTTTTCAGTTTCTTCGTCGCGCCCGCGGCTTTCGCGGTGCTGCCTTCGACGCATCTGGCGGGGCAGGTGGTTTCGCGCACGCTCGGCGGGCTGGAAATTTTCGGGATGATCGTCGGCGTAACGCTGCTGGTGTTATTGCTGATTGAGCGCTCGCCGCGCCGCAGGACATTCGCTTTTGAATTTATCGTGATCGTGCTGATGATCGCCGCCACCGCCCTGTCGCGATTTGTCGTTTCGGCGCGACTGCACGAGATTCGCCTGAACTTTGGCGAAGCCCTCGGCCAGCTCCCCGTGACTGACCCCGCCCGCGTGAGCTTTGACCTGCTGCACCGGATTTCGGTCGGGCTGACCGGCTTCGATCTGCTGGCCGCGCTGGTGCTGATCACCTTGCTCGTCAGAACCGGTCGCGCTGAATGAAGAATGAAGCGCGCAAACATTCCTCGTCACCCTCCCGGAACAAAATTCGTCCCGACACAATTTCCCACCCCGTTTGTCATCGTTTCGTCCTGGAACGGCTGCACCATTGCGACTGTCAGAGACGCAACGATGCCCCGTTGAATTACCGGAGATTTGTTAGTGATGAGACCGCAAATATTAACGGGATCGTTGACCCTGCTCGCTTTGCTCCTGGTCATCGGCACGGCTGTCAAAGCCGACCCGATCACGCTGACCACTGCCAGTCTGAGCGCGGGCAGCACGAATACACTGACGCTTCAGGGCGCCGGGCTGAATGTTCAGCTCAATTTCCAGTCGCAGCCGCTGCCTTATGCTTATGAACAGGGGCTGACGACGGTTTCGCTTTCACTGGCTCCGACATCCGGCGCGGCCACCGGCCCGCTGGTGATCAACGGAGTGAATTATGCCGGGTCAAACGTCACCGGTCAGGCGACGATGTACCTCGATCTGAGGCATCCCGACGGGCTGACGGCGACCGATACGCGCACGATTACCGGGTCGCTGAAAGTAACAGATCCGAACACCGGGATAACTCTGACCACGCTCGATTTCAGCTTTACGGCGACGGTCAAAGTGACGCTGGGTCAGGATCCCTGCGGCTGCAAATACATCACCTCGCTCTCGGCGAATGGAGCCGGGGCGGCAGTCCCCGGCGGCGCTCAGGTCCCCGAACCAGCGACGCTGATTCTGCTCGGAACCGGGCTCGCCGGAATAGCGGCGAGGGTCGGACGCCGGAAGTCGCCGGGCGCATAAGTTTTTGGTTTCGTGTCTCCTGTTGCTCTTTAGTTTGGTTCGCTTGTTGTCTCCTTTGAAGCTCATTGGTTCGCCAGTGGGCTTCTTTTTTTGTCCGCCCCGAGCTTATCATCTCCCCTGCCCTTACTCGCTTCATGCTTCGAGACAGAACCAATGCCGTCAGGAATGACCAGACAAGCGGACAACCACGAACTGGGCCGTCAGAAATTCGAGTTCACGGCTGAGGCGAAAGGACTGCGCCTTGATCAGTTCATCGCGCTGCGCTTCCCTGCCCTGAGTCTGACGCGCATTCGCAAGGCCGTCAGGGAAGGCGCGGTGCGGGTGAATGGCCGGAATTCATTTCAGGGCTGGATCCTCCAGGCCGGCGACCGGGTCACGATCGAGATTGACCCCGGCGAGCCGACCGCGGCACTGCCCGAAGACATTCCACTCGACATCCTCTTTGAAGATGACGATCTGATCGTCGTCAACAAGCCGGTCGGTTTGCTGTCACACCCGAGCCGCACGGAAAAATCGGGCACGCTCATGAATGCGATTGCGCACCACATCCTGCACGGCAGTCACCGGCCGGGCAAAGCGGTTTCGCGCCCGGTGCTGTTGCACCGGCTGGATCGCGACACTTCGGGCGTGCTGGCCATCGCCCGGAACGAGCGCGCCAGCAGGATCGTCACCAGAGCCTTTCGGATGAGGCGCGTCAGGAAAAGCTATCTGGCGCTGGTTGGCGGCGTCGTGGCGGCTGAGGGCGGCGAGATTGACGCGCCAATCGGGCGCAGCCCGCACGACTGGCCGCGCTGGCAGGTGATGGACACGGGCGACCCGTCGCAGACCCGCTTCACCGTCAGAGAGAGATTTGCCGGCCACACCCTGCTGGAACTCGAACCGCTGACCGGGCGCACGCATCAGTTGCGTATTCACTGCGCGTACATCGGCCACCCCGTAGTCGGCGATCAGGTTTACAAAGGGCAAGGCGCCGCTCCCGCGCCCGGTATCCCCGGCCTGAAGTTGAAGCATCAACTGCTGCACGCGCAGTCGCTGTCATTTCGCCACCCGACCACCGGGGAAGAGATGACCTTTAACGCCCCGCTGCCGCCGGCGATGACGAAAGCGCTTGAGAGATTACGGAATCACTGATTCAAAGCTATGCCTGATTACGATGTGATCATCATCGGCGGGGGCCCCGGCGGGATGAGCGCGCTGCTCTGGTGCAATTCGCTCAACCTGCGCGGGCTGCTGCTTGAGCAGGCAGACGAACTCGGCGGGCAGATGCTCGC
Source organism: Blastocatellia bacterium (assembly GCA_035652435.1). GTDB lineage: Bacteria > Acidobacteriota > Blastocatellia > RBC074 > RBC074 > DASRDU01. The sequence goes on along the minus strand of DASRDU010000147.1, from coordinate 6,123 downwards.
GATGGCGCACCCGATCCCCGATTACCCCGGCATCCTGCCGAAAAACGGGCGGGAGCTGCGCGATCATTTTGAAAACCACCTGCGCCATTTGCGGCTCCAGTGGCAGATCGGGTGCCGCATCGAATCGGTCAACATCAACGACCGCACACTGAGTTGTAATGGACAGACAATGAGCGGCCACGCGCTCGTCATCGCGACCGGCGCGCGCAAACGGTGGCTGGGCGTGCCGGGCGAGAGTGAATTCAGGGGCTCCGGCGTCAGCGGCAATGCGACGCGCGATCAGGCGTTATTCGCCGGGCGCGAAGTCTGCGTCATCGGCGGCGGCGATTCAGCCTTTGATGACAGCCTGATTCTGGCGCGCGTCTGTCCGCAGGTGACGCTGATTCATCACTCGCACGACTTCCGCGCGCGCCGGGTCTGGATGGATGAAGTCTTCGCCCACCCGCACATTTCAGTCGTTACTGGCGCTCGGGTGAAACAGATCACCGGCGACGAGCGCAAACAGGTCTCCGGCGTGGTCGTCGAAGATTGTGAGAGCGGCGAGCAGCGAACCATCCCGGCACAGGGCGTCATCATTCAGATCGGCATCGCGCCCAACACGGAATTCCTCGGCGATCAGCTTGAGTTCGACCCCGGCGGGTACATCAGAACTGATGAAAAACAACGCACTTCGGCTAAAATGGTGTATGCTGTCGGGGACGTCACCAATCCCGTTTGTCTGAGCGTGGTCACGGCAGCAGGCCAGGGGGCGGTCGCCGCCAAAGGTATCTCGGAAACCCTGCGGGCGATAAACGGGAAGCAGTAATCACTGGAGCGATGGATCGCAAACAGCCATGATCAGCCGTATGAGACACGCGCGTTTTCTTCTTTCAGGCATCCTGTTGCTGTTGTCACTTTCCCCGGCCTTTGCCCAATCCTCGTGGACGACTCAAATAGCATCATTCTCGACCCAGGCCGAAGCGGATAGTAAGGTCAGCGGGTTGAAGGCGCAGGGCCTCGACGCCTACTGGATCAAAAGCAACGTGCCGGGCGCGGGCGTCCGTTACCGCGTGCGCGTCGGCCGTTTCCCGACGAGGGCGGCGGCGCAGGCCAAAGGCGAGCAGCTGCGCAAACAGGGCATCGCACAGGATTTTTTCGCCACCTCATACGAGACGCCGCCGAAACCCGCCGCTACTGAACCGATGACGCCGGCCAGGACTGAGACTCAGACCGCAGCGGCCACTGCCCCCGTCAGGCCGAGGGCGGTGACCGCGCCGACTCCGACGCCCACGCCGGCGACGATCAACCAGCACATAGCCATCGCCCCGCCGAACAAGGGGGCTGCTTCCGCAACCGCCGCCTCAACGTCACTGACGATGCCTGGTAAGGCGAAGCTGACGAGAACACCCGAGCTGACGAAGCCCGTCAAAGCCGTCAACCCGGGCTTCGCGATTTTTGAAGACGGCTCGGTCGGTTATGCCTTCGAGCATCCGAGCTACTGGACCGGCGCGGCCTGGGGCGATGCCGAGAAGGTCTCACAGAACGTTGACGGCGGGGCCTCATTCAAATCCAGAGAGGACGCGGCATTCCTCAATGTCATCTGGAACAAACTGCCGGGCGCGAACGATCCGCAGAAATATGACAACACACTGCTGGTGGACACGATCGTCAGGAGCATGGGCTCCGGCACGGAGACAAAGACGCTGAATGAAATCTCGCGCCGCGTCGAAAACGAAAGCGGGCAGATCAGAACCTACCTCGATCTGAACGCGCTCTTCCACGACCCGGCGACTTCGACCACTCTGAACTTCCTCGGCAAAGCGGTCATCACGCGCTGCCAGCGGGGCATTCTGCTCGTCGTCGTTTTTTATTCTCAGGACGCCCCGCCCGCCGCCGCCACCAATGCCGAACGCATCATTCGCAGCGTGCGCGCGCCGGGGTAGGGACGTTTGCGGCCCCGGGACTTCCGATTTGAAATCATCAGCGCCATCAGCCACAGGAGGCGAACCCCCGCGGCGACTGACAGGATTCTGAGATCCCCCTGATTGCTTAACCGGAGAGCCCCCCCTTTTTCCAAAAGGAGAAATGTATGGTCGGAAAGCATCACGCACTGGTCGTCACTGCCCTCGCTCTGGGCCTCATCCTCGGCGCGGCGCTGAGTACTGGCGTCGCATCACAGTCAGCCAGGACCTCTGTTACGCCGCCCGCACCGCAAATAACTTCAGCGGCGCCCCGCGTACAGGCCTGGGAATACCGCATCCTGACTGGAGACGTGTTCACCGGCCCGCCTTCGGCAGTGATCATGGGGCCCACGGGTGGACGGGTGATCCGGCCCGGCTCCGAACTGGAGAGGGAAATCAACCGCTGGGGTGAAGTGGGCTTCGAGGTGTTCGAGATCAGGAAGCTCAACACTACGAACGACTCCTATGAAAACTTTGCGGTGTGGCTGAGGCGGCCGAAGCTCTGACCCGGGCCTGTGAGCAGAATAAAAGAACTGCGATGGAAAATAACAAAAGAGAAAAAAGAGCCGGGCATTCCGGCCAGTGAATTGAATAATGAATGAACTGAGACTCCTCCCGAATGAACGCGTCATTCTGACGGCTGACTCCGACAGCCTCACACTGACCACCCATCGCGTTCGTCAGGAGATCCGGGAGACCGGCTATGTCGCAATCCGGAGCGCCATGCTCGATGAAATCTGCTTCTGCGAATACGTCAGGGAGTCCAAACCGTTCCTGCTCACCTCCGCTCTCCTGATCGCCGTACTAACGCTCATCGCGGCCGGCAGATACCCTGCCGGTACAAGTTATCTGGTTCTTGCGGCGGGGCTGTCGGTCGCGGGAGTGGCGCTGGTGGCCTGGCTGGCAACGCGCCGGGCCTTTCTGAACCTGGCCACCGCAGCAGGCTCAATCCCCATCCGGGTGCGGCAGATGAAGTACGAAGACCTCGAAGACTTCATCTCCGAACTTGAGCAGGCGAAAAATAACAGGTTCCTGCTGCGGACGATCAGCTTCGGGTGACGGGAGCGGAAAGAGAAACAACCAGTGCCCCTGTGGAGAAACACTGATGACGCGAGTGGAATTCGACGAACGACAGAACCAGATACTTTTACTGCACGAAGGCAGGGCGCAGGCCTGCCACCGGGTGAAAGTGACGGATGATGACGACGCGCTGGAGCGGGCGCTCGACCAGCTCGAAAGCTTCGACTGGTTCCAGCCCGGCGTGGAGCTTGATTTCATCGCCTGCTGGCAGACTCATCAGAAGGGACAGGCGTAACCGGGCGCGGGGTCCGGTACCGTGAAATTTACAACGGCAGCGGAAGTTGCCCCGCCCCAGCCATCGGGATAGTTTCCGGCGATGGGTAAACAAATCATCAAATGGTGGCTCGCATTACTCTTCATTTTGGTGTCTTTGCTGCCGCTGCCGGCAGTCGTCGAAATCATTGGCCCTGATCTGCTGATACTGCTGGGACTCTGCACGCCGGTGCCTCTTTATCTGGCAATCAGGTTCGGGCGCGGGCTTGCTGCCCCTTCCCGGTCGGGAGCGAGTCACCTGATCCGGGGTTTGATCATAAAAGCCAGCCTTTATTTCCTGCTTTCAGTGGCATATTTCTTTTCCATTCTGGTTGTCTGGTATGACCTGCACAATGCAGCAAATGCCTTTTCCATGCGGCTCTGAAGAGGCAGTTCTTTTGCGGTCCGGCAAAACTTTTCGTCAGGGCTTTGCGGGCTGGAAGGATGTTGTCATGGGGAAGGCAATTCCGGCGACCCTCGCCGTTATACCGGCAGCGGTCTGTGCTTACGCTCTCCAGCGGCAATTCGGCCCTGAGTGGGTCAGGGTCGGGGACGAGTACCATCGGAAGGTCGAAGTGAAGGCGGTTCATTCCGCCGCCGGGAACACGTCCAACTACACCCTGCCGCTGGAGCAGGGAGAAGTCTTCGTCCGGGAGGTTGATCACAACTGCGGCTTCAGCATCGGCAGCCAGACTTACGGGAGCTTCGAGCTGAAGAAGGGCGAAGACGGGCGGGTGACGGAATACGCGGTGGACCCTGGCGGCACGAAGTATTTCGACCTGAACGGCGATGGGATTATTGATGCAAAGTACGACAAGGGCCGGAAGCCGATGGTTTTCTTCAACGGCAGCTACGTCCCGGTCGAGGATTCCCTGGACGCATTCGCCAGCCGGGAGAAGTGGGCCGCAGGGCGCGGCCGGAAGTTCATCTTCGTGGGGGATCGCTGGAAAGTGGAATAGCGTGAGCAGTCGCACCGAACCGGATGCTCCGATTATCGGCGGCGGCCCGGGTCGCAAACTTTCTTCATTACCGGAGGTGATATGGCCCCATCCTCAAGTCCGGCACGTTCTGTTGTCTTCGGCCTCGCGGCGGTTGTTCTTGCGCTGTTGAGCGCGTTCTTCGTCTTCTACACGGCCCGGCTCTTATATGTGACCCAGGGGCTTCGTGCCACGCGCGCGGGCGGTCAGGGCGCGTACGTGGGTGCCGTCGTGTTTCCGCTCCTCGCCCTCCTGTTCGGCTGGGGGGCCTGGCGTTGCGTGAGGGCACTCCGTCGCTGAAACCTTCCCGAATCTCCGGCCAGGTTATTGCACTATATCTGTCAGGATGTTTTACACACTCGTCCATTACCCTGCCATTGATACGCGACGGATCAACCGGCTGAGGAGCAAGTATGACCCTCAAGCTGACCTGATCGCCCCGCATATCACCATCGTTTTCCCCGCGCCTGAGCCCGTCGGCGAGCAGAGCCTGGCGGCGCACATCAGCACAGTCCTGCGCCGCTGGGAGCCGTTCCCCATTCGCCTGAATGGGCTGGGGCGGTCCTGGGATGACTGCCTGTTCCTCACGCTTGAAGAGGGGGGCGATAACATAATCCGGCTGCACGATGAACTGTACACGGGTGCGCTGGCTCATTATCACAGCAGCAAGGTGCAATTCATTCCACACCTCACGCTCGGCGTGTTCACCAGTGATCCGGGCAGATACGAGCAGGCTTCAAAGGAGGCGGAGAGTTCCGGCCTGGATTACAGCTGCGTCCTCGATAAAGTAAATCTGGTGAAGGTTGATGGCGAGCGGACGCAGGTAGTCTGGAGCAGAGAGTTTCTGCTGTAAATTATTCGGGGTTGCTGCCGCCGCCCCCCTGGGAGCGCGAGCGAGACGCTCGCCTGGCATGGAATCAAAGCCCGAGCGAATGTCATGGGGCCTTGCGTATGAGCCTGGCGAGCGTCCCGCTCGCGCTCCCGGCGCGGAAGCCGCTCCGAATAACTTACCGGAAGAAATTTTTACCGACCCTCCCGGAAATCAGCAGGCCGGTCCGCACACTCATCATCTGACTCACCTCTGGCACGATAATTGACAGAAACCATGGCCGGACAGTCGGTCTCCCTGGGGAAAGGCTTTATTCATTGGTTTCTCGTCAATGTCGAAGAAAAACAGCAACGCAAAATTGTCGGAAGTACCTGTCTCGGGCAACACTATTGTCGGATTGATTCTGAAAACCAGATCCGGGAGTCAGACCGGCGGGATTTCTCTTCACGGGATGGTTGAAGAAAACGTCGGGCTGCGTGAAGAGCTGAGCGAGCGGTACGATTTTTCGCGGATCATCGGCAACAGCGGGCCGATGCGTCAGGTTTACGAACAGATCGCGCAGGTCGCCTGCACGAATGCGACAGTACTCGTCAGTGGCGAGTCGGGCACCGGCAAGGAACTCGTGGCGCATGCGCTGCACATCAATTCGCCGCGCTCGGGGCGGCCTTTCGTCAAAGTGAACTGCGGGGCGCTCGCGGAATCCCTGATCGAATCGGAACTCTTCGGCCACGAGCGCGGCGCTTTCACCGGCGCGGCAGGCCAACGCAAAGGCAAGTTCGAGTTGGCCGATGGCGGCACGATCTTGCTTGACGAAATCGGCGATATGAGTTTGAACACACAGGCTAAGCTGCTGCGCGTGTTGGAAGAGCGCAAAATCGAACGGCTCGGCGGCGCGCAGGCGATTCCGCTTGACGTGCGCGTGATCAGCGCGACCAATCGGGATCTGCAAGCGGCTGTCGCGCAAGAGAAATTTCGCGCCGATCTTTATTACCGCTTGCGCGTCGTGCAAATTGATTTGCCGCCTCTGCGTGCGCGTCGCGAGGAC
>DASRDU010000146.1:0-45341 GCA_035652435.1 Blastocatellia bacterium | reverse complement strand
CGCCATCGTCAGCGATGACAAGGAAGGCTCGGTCCTCTTCTACAACTTCTACTCCTCGAACATCGCCAACCCCGCGGCCGAGAACACCCGCATTGACCTCACCAACACCGCCCAGGGCACCGTCTTCGTCCACCTCTTCTTTGTCGACGGCTCGAGCTGCGCGATCGCCGACTCATTCGTCTGCCTCTCGGGCAACCAGACCACGACGCTGCTCGCTTCCGATATGGACCCCGGCGTCCGCGGCTATGTCGTGGCCGTCGCCGTTGACCCGAACGGCTGCCCGATCAGGTGGAACTTCCTGATCGGCGACGAGTACGTCAAGCTCGCCTCGGGCCAGCAGGCCAACCTCGGCGCCGAGGCCTTCGCCGCCATCTCACCCGACCCGACCGGCTGCACACAGGCGACCTCGGAGGCGACGCTCCGGTTCGACGGCGTGAGCTACAACCTCGCCCCGCGCGTCCTCGCGCTCGACAACTTCGCGAGCAACCTCGATGGCAACCAGACGCTGCTCGTCATCAACCGCGTGGGCGGCGACCTGAGCAGCACGGCGGCGACCATCGGCGGGCTGTTCGGGATCCTGTTTGACGACCTGGAGAAGCCGTTCAGCTTCCAGTTCAGCGCCGGGTGTCAGTTCTTCGGGATGCTCTCGGGGAGTTTCCCGCGGACGACGCCGCGGGTCGACACGGTGATCTCGGCGGGGCGGTCCGGGTGGTTGAAGTTCTGGGCGACTGCGGACGAGGGGCTGCTGGGAGCGGCGCTGGTCTTCAACCGTGGCGCCGGGACGACGAGCAGCGCGTATAACCAGGGGCACAACCTGCACAAGCTGCGGCTGACGGCGGCGGCGCAGTTGACGATGCCCGTCTTCCCGCCGGGGGTGCCATAACAGTGGTGCCTGGCTCTCTCGGCTGGCTGAATCGGGGAGGACGGGAGCCGCGCGGCTCCCGTCCTCCCACACCACCGGACGTACGGTTCCGTATCCGGCGGTTCGTGAAGCTGTCACCTCACAGGAGTTGAAACAGTCATCCCATCATTTCTGATGTGTGATCGAGACGGTAACAGACTCTATGATGCTGGATTGAGGAATCTCTCCCTGCCGTGACCTTTGACGCACCTGTTTCTTACCCTCGCCGCTTCCGGCGGCTACTCTCAGAGCAGGATTCGGGCATCTCAGCCATACTGTCTGCATCTGCTTCGTCAGCGAAATTCAAGTTCTCTTTCCGGACTTCACGTTCGGGCCTTCAGTCCGATCACCAGATCTGCTATTCCCTCGGCTGACCTCTGCCAGATCTTCGCGCCCCCTCTCGGCGACGCTGGCACAAGGCAAGCTGACAGATCTCCCTGGGTAATGCGTATTCACCTTCTCGCTTGCGGCCCGCCGCATCTACGTCAGGACTTTCCGTGCAGGTATCGGACTTTGAAGATCATTGCCTTCTGATTCAGCCTTGCCGCCTCGTATGCGATTCCTGTTCGTCAGGCCAGCGCTTTGCCTGCGGCTTCCTTCAGGTTCCACCTCGCGGTGAACACCCTTGCCGTCCGGCTGACGATTCCCCCTGCCGGGTTCGTAGAGGACTTGCACCTCCAGGTGAATACGTCCTGCCGGGCGCCCAGTAGAAAAGGTCAGGGCATTATTGCCCTGACCTTTCTTTTTGCTACAGGCAGGATGGCAGCTGGATGAACGCGGTGACTACAGGAAGACAGCACCGGGTCAAAGCAGTCAGAGGAAGGATAATCCCTTCCCCCGACTGGTGCTGCCGGCCGAAAAATCAGCTGACGCGAACTAGCCTGAAGTTATCCACCGTCGCCCAGCAGTACAGAGACGAGGTGGTGTTGGCTTTGAAGTAGAGACAGACACGGCCATTATCACTCGGGACTGTAAAGCGGAGCTTCACAGTGTGATTGGTTGAACCGTTGACATATGTCTGCGCCGGGCCTTCGACATAGGTTGTCCACTTCACGCCGACAATGCCATTTGCACGCCCGTCGGTAAAGACGTCGGAAGAAACCTCATAGGTCGCGCCGGGTGTCAGCTGTACCCACTGGAAGATCGAGCCGTCCAGCCCTATTTTCGTCGTGAACCTCGCAGCATAACTGCCACTGGTCGCATAGTAGCTGCTGCTGGTACTGACGTAGCCGCCCGTCGTCCAGCTCGACAGACCGTTCTCAAAGCTCGGATTGAGAATGGTGACGTCAGCTGGCGGTGTTGTCGGAGTAGGCGTCGGAGTAGGCGTTGGCGTCGGAGTAGGAGTTGGTGTTGGCGTCGGTGTTGGATTCGGGGTCGGCGTTGGCGTCGGGGTCGAAACCGGTGTGGGCGTCGGAGTCGGGCTCGTAATGCTATCCACATAACCGCCGAAGTCTGCCGTCCAGTAATAGCCGTAAGTGGAAGTCGCGGTGTATGCCCGCCCGAGGCCGATGGCCTTGAAATTCGGGTTGAGCAGGTTCGCGTTATGCGGCGGCGAGTTCCTCCATTGCAGGAAAGTGTAGTAACCAGATGCGTACCCTGCCGCGATATTCTCACCCCACCAGGTGTTGTAGTTGTAGCCGAAAACCGCCAGCCGCTGCTGGGTAGTCTGGCCCAGACTATCGGTGTGGCTGAAGTAGTTCTTCCACGCCATGTCCGCGCTCATCCACTTCGCCGCGCGGCTCAGGGTCACCGACAGTTGCAACTGCGGGAGCCCGTTTTGCGCGCGGTAATTGTTGATGAAATTCAGAAGTGACTGTTCATCGGAGTCCAGCACCACCTGCGACTGCGCCTGATGGGCCGGCGGGAAACTGAGGTAAAAAGCGGATGAGACAAGTGTCAGCAGCAATAACACGTAGAGACTGCGTGATTGAAAACCGGGGGAACGAAGGGGTGATTGAATAAGCCACGGGCGACGGGGGTGATGGGGATGATTTCTCATGGGCACAATACTCCTTGGATCTGGTTCAGGCACACGACTACTTACACCGCACCAGTCTTTACCAGTGACCGGCGCACGAACAGCGGTCTGGCACTGAAACTTCAGTAACCTGCCTCCTCCGGCATCGGGTTTAAGTCACCGCAGGCACAGGACAATACTAGTTACCGCAGGGCCAGAAGACCCTCCGATTGTTTTTATGAGGATGACTTGATAGGGCAATCAATAATTGAGTCATCGAAGCGGGGCGGACTTTCATCATTCGTGATCTCGTGTCTTTTGTAGTGAGGACCGCAACCGCTCGTGAGGTGATTCGTTACAGAAAACTTTTTAGCATGATTGAAATGACTTTGTAAACCTTATTCTGGCCGGCCGGCAACTTTTTAGAATAAAAATGATGATGACGCGACAATCCCAGTCAATCTGACCTGAATCCCCTGTTCCGTGCCGCGCAATAGCGCGCATTCGCCGCGCGTCAGCAACGCCACAGCTGAATGCAAAAGAAAAACCGACACGATCGGCCACCCGTGTCGGTTTTCAGAACAGGCAATGATTTCAGCCGGCGAGCTATTCCGGCCTGATCCCGATCCCGGCGATCTTTCCGTCCTCGGCCAGCATGAAATTGCAGCGCATCGCCGTCGTGCCAAAGACCGCTTTGTAACCGCGCACCTTGTTTTTGTCTCTCACCGTCTCTTCCATCAGCTCGAACGATTTCAGTGCGCCGAGTGCGCCGAGCATCTGTTTGCCCTCCTTGATCCGATTCGGGAAGAAGAATTTCTGCGCCTCCTGTGTAAACCAGTTCGGGTCGCCGGTGCCGCCGGCCAGACTGGTGATGACTTCCTTCAGAAACTGCGTGGTCTTCGGGTCACTGTCGGCGACGGGTTTGGGCGCGTTCTCTTTCAGCGCCGGGATGTAGAATTCGGCGATGCCATTGGCCAGTGCGGCTGCCGCGCCGCCTTCCTGATTGACCAGCACAATGACCGTCAGCTTGTCATCCACGAAGCGCGTGATAAAGGTGGAGAAGCCCTGAATGCCCCCGCCGTGACTCAGGCGTTTGCGCGTGCGGTAAACATCAACTCCCCAGCCGAAACCGTAATCCTGAGTCTTGCCGTCATTGAGCTTCGTCGGCGTCCACATCTGGTCGAGGCTCGCGCGCCTGAGCAGCTTTTCCGTGTAGAGCGCGGCATCCCACTTCGCCAGATCGAGAACAGTCGAGACCAGAGCCCCGGCTGAAAATGGCTGCGTCGGGCTCAGGTATTCGCCGTTCCGCAGTCTGCCGTTATTCCACGTATACCCTTGCGCGCGATTTTTGATGACTTCGGTCAGGTCGTTGACTCTGGTTGAAGTCATGCCGAGCGGTTGAAAGATTCTTTCACTGAGGAACGCGCCGTACTCCTTACCTGACACTTTCTCGATGATCATGCCGAGCAGGAAGTAACCGGTGTTATTGTAATTCCACTTCTCACCCGGCGCGAATTCCATCGGCGCGTCGGTCACAAGTTTGATGATCTCTTCCTTCTTGTAATCCTTCCGCGCGGTCTTGAAAAAGTCGGGGACGCTCGTGTAACTCCTGATGCCCGAAGTGTGATTGAGCAGGTGCCGCACCGTGACCCCGTCCCACGCCGCCGGCAACCCGTCGAGGATCTTTGTGAGCTTGTCATCGAGCGAAATTTTCCCATCCTCGACGAGCATCATAATCGCCGTCGCAGTGAACTGCTTGGTGACCGAGGCCAGTTGATAGACGGTATTTTCAGTGGCCGGCGATGACAACTCCACATTCGCCATGCCGTAGCCTTTCGCCAGAACGACTTTGCCGTCCTGCACGACGGCGACCGACACGCCGGGGATGTGGCGCGCCTCCATCTGCTTCTGAACGAATTCGTCCACGCCGTTGGCCCGCGCCGCCGCCAGCGCTGAAACCAGCAGCAGGGCGGCGCAGACGCTCGTGAACAATCTGCCCCTCACAATATTCCCGTTGGCTTTCATAGAGACTCTCCTGACTGTTAATGGTTCTTTGTCCGATGACTGCAAACTTAGTTACGCAATCTAATCCGGAAAGTTTCGGGCGGGCAGTAAATCCTGATCGTCTGTGGCGAGCCGAAAGGTCGTTACCCGGGATAATGTTCCGCCGGCACTTCGCGCAGGCGCGCCGCGGCCATTTCCGCCGTGATGTCGCGCTGCGGCGTCCCGAGCATTTCGTAACCGACCATGAACTTGCGCACCGTCGCCGAACGCAGCAGCGGCGGGTAGAAATGCGCGTGCAGGTGAAATTCGGGGTGCGCCGCGCCGTCGGTCGGCCGCTGGTGGAAGCCCATCGTGTAAGGGAAAGAGACCTCGAAGAGGTTGTCGTAACGGGTCGTGATCTGTTTGAGAATGTCGGCCAGCGCGTCGCGTTCGGCTTCGTTCAGTTCATCCAGCGCCGTGACGTGCCTCCGGCTGACGAGCAGCGTCTCGAACGGCCAGACGGCCCAGAACGGGACCAGCACGACGAAATGCTCGTTCGCGCACACGAGGCGTTCGGACTTCTGCTGCTCAAGCTCAAGATAAGCGCCGAGCAGGCCGGTCTGATGATTCGCGCCGTAATCGCGAAAGGCCGATAACTCTTTGACCAGTTCGTTCGGCAGAGTTTCATTGGCCCAGATCTGCCCGTGCGGGTGAGGATTGCTCGCGCCCATCATCGCGCCGCGATTCTCAAAGATCTGGACGGCGTTGATCAGGGGATCAGAGCCAAGCTCAAGGTACTGCCCGACCCAGGTATCAACCACGCGGCGCAGGTCGGCGACCTCCATGCGCGCGAGCGTCAGGTCGTGGCGCGGCGAAAAACAGACGACCTGGCACCGGCCCCTTTCGCTCCTCGCGATCAACAAATCCCGGTCATTGAATTCACCCGCGGGCGTGTCGGGCTTGAGCGCGGCGAAATCATTCTCAAAGACGAACGTGCTGGTGTAATTCGGATTCCGCACCCCGCCGGCGCGCGCATTGCCGGGGCAGAGGTAACACTTCGGGTCGTAGGCGGGCTGACTTTCCGGCGCGGCCTCTTCGACCTGCCCCTGCCACGGGCGCTCGGTGCGGTGCGGTGAGACCAGCACCCATTCGCGCGTCAGCTGATTGAAGCGGCGGTGCGGGTGTTCTTTAAGGTTGAATTCCGTGCTGCTCATTTCTCGCCTCTGTCCGCGTACCCGCCGGGATGTCTGCGGTGCCATTCCCAGGCGCTCGCGACGATGGTTTCGAGGTCGGGGAATTTCGGGCGCCAGTTGAGTTCGCGCTGAATCTTCGCCGAGCTGGCGATCAGGATCGCCGGGTCGCCCAGGCGGCGCGGCGACTCGATGACCGGGATCGGGTGCCCGGTGACTTTGCGCGCGACCTCGACCACCTCGCGCACGCTGAAGCCCTGCCCGTTGCCGAGGTTGTAGATCAGCCGGTCGTGACTTTCGAGCGCGTCGAGCGCCAGCAGGTGCGCCGAGGCCAGATCAACCACGTGGATGTAATCGCGGATGCACGTGCCGTCGGGCGTGGGGTAGTCGGTGCCGAAGATGTTGACGTGTTCGATCTCGCCGAGCGCGACTTTCAGGATGCGCGGGATGAGGTGAGTTTCGGGCTGATGGTCTTCGCCCTTATCGGGGCTCATCGCGCCCGCCGCGTTGAAATACCTCAGGCTGGCGTACCGCAGCCCGTGAATCTGATTCAGCCACGCGAGCATCCGCTCCACGAGCAGCTTCGATTCGCCGTAGGCGTTGGTGGGCCGGAGCGTGTCGTCTTCTTCAATCGGCGTGCGCTCGGGGTTGCCGAAGAGCGCGGCGGTCGAGGAGAAGACGAATTTCCCGACGCCGTGCGTGAGCATCGCTTCAAGCAGCACAAGCGCGTTCGCCGTGTTGTTGCGGAAGAACTGCTCGGGGACTTTCATTGACTCGCCGGCTTCGATCAGCGCGGCGAAGTGCATGACGGCGTCCACCGGTTGCCTGCCGAACAGGTGATCGAGCTTGTCACGATCAGCCAGTTCCCCGCTGACAAACTCCGCCCCCTCGGGCACCGCCGCGCGATGCCCGTGACTTAGATTGTCGTAAACGGTGACTCCGTGACCGGCTTTCAATAACTCGGTAGCCACCACGCTGCCGATGTAACCTGCCCCGCCTGTAACTAAAACTTTCATGCTCTCCTCTTTGCTGACTACTCACTCACCTGCTCCGCGCCCTCGGCGGCGGTGCAGACGTAAATCTCCGGCTTACGACCGGTCTTCTGTCGGTAACGCTCTGCAACAGTCCGTTTGAATTGCGCGACGCTTCCGGCGCTGACCAGATTGATCGTGCAGCCGCCGAAGCCGCCGCCCGTCATGCGCGCGCCGTAAACGCCTTCAACCTCTCCGGCCAGCTCAACCATCAAATCGAGTTCATTGCAACTGACTTCATAGTCATCGCGCAGGCTGCGGTGCGATTCACCCATTAACTGGCCGAAGGCGGCGAGGTCACCGCGTTCAAGCGCTGTGGCTGCGGCAGGCACGCGCGCATTTTCGCTGACCACGTGACGGCAGCGGCGATAAACCACCTCGGGCAGATCGCGCCCATGCTGTTCCAGTTGTTCAATCGTCACGTCGCGCAGTGCGGCAATGCCGGGGATGAACTGCGACAGGTGACGCACGCCCGCTTCGCACTCGGCGCGACGCTTGTTGTATTCGCCGCCCGCGAGCTGGTGTTTGACCATCGTGTTGCAGATCACGAGCCGCGCCTCATCCGACAGTGGCAGCAATTTGTAATCGAGCGAGCGACAATCAAGCATCAGCGCGTGCCCGGCGTGGCCGCAGCACGAGACGAACTGATCCATGATCCCGCACCGCATCCCGACAAATTCGTTCTCGGCGCGCTGGCAGATTTTCGCGAGCGTCACCCGATCCACACTAAGGCCCGCCGTGTCCGCGAGCGCCAGACCGGTCGCCACCTCAATGGCTGCCGATGAACTCAGGCCCGATCCAATCGGCACTTCGCCGCGGATGAACAGGTTCGCGCCGCGCAGGTGGTAACCTGTCTCCTCCAGCTTCACTGCGACCCCACGCACGTAATCGCTCCAGTGATGACCGGCCCGCGCCCCTGACTCGTCGAGGTCGAATTCGACGCCTGCGGAAAAATTCTCCGAATGGATTGCGATCCGGCGATCATCGCGTGGGGCGATGGCCACCCACGTGGAAAAGCCGATGGCGGCGGGCATCACAAAACCGTCGTTGTAATCGGTGTGTTCGCCGATCAGATTGACGCGCCCCGGTGCGCGATAGACTTTCGCCTCGCCGCCATACAGCCGGCTGAATTTCCGTTTCAGCTCGCTCACCTGTTTCATCGTTCCACCCCGGGCGCCTTATCGCTGATTGAAAATCTTCGCAAACTCCGCCGGATCGGCTTTCGGCTTGCGGTCGTAAGTCATCAGCCCGTTGATCTCCTGCTCGACATCGGTCAGCTGCGTGTAGCAGTAACCGGCAAAGACCGGATTCGCGCGCAGGGCTCTGACCAGCCCGTCAAGACGGCTCAGCATCGCCTCTCTGGTCGGCTCGATGCCGGAATAGCCCCATTCATTCGGAGCAACTGGCGTGCCGATGCGGTAGGCGATGCCGCCGAATTCGGTCATCAGGATCGGCGTGCCGTTGTACTGGTAGCCGAACGCCAGAGCTTCTTTCCCGTTGCGCGGGATGCGGCTGCGGTCGGTTTCGAGGTGTTTGTATTTCGCGGCCATCTCCTCGCCCGTGCGCGCGTAATCGTGCAGCGCGAACAGATCAGTCGCGTCGGTGTGTTCCCAGCCGTCGTTGTCAATCACCAGCCGGGTCTGATCGAGCGAGCGGATCAGGTGATACATCGTCTTCGCATGCTCCTGCTGCGCGCGGCTGGTCAGGATGTCGCGGACGCCCCAGCTCTCGTTGATCGGAACCCAGACAATGATTGAAGGGTGGTTGTAATCGCGCGCGATGATCTGCTGCCATTCATCCGTGAAGCGCGATACGTATTCGTCGCTGTAATCCTGCGCGTTCGCCATCTCACCCCAGACGATCAGGCCCATTTTGTCCGCCCAGTAAAGCCAGCGCGGGTCTTCGACCTTCTGGTGCTTGCGCGCGCCGTTCAGGCCGAAGGCTTTGGTCATTCGGATGTCGTACTGAATCGCTTCATCGCTCGGCGGCGTGAGCAGGCTCTCGGGCCAGTAGCCCTGATCCAGCACGAGTTTCAAATAGTACGGCGAGTTATTGAGATAGATTTTTCCGTCGTGAACCCCGACCTTGCGCTGGCCGAAATAACTCTCGACGCGATCCAGCACCCGGCCGTCCGCGCCGACCAGTTCAACCGTCAGGTCATAGAGCGTTGGCCGCTCGGGGCTCCACAGTTGCTGTCCGCTCAGCTTCAGGATCGCCGTCGGTCTGGTCTGAGTGCAGGCGACTTCCGATTGGGCCTGAAGGTTGTTGCTCAGCCGGATCGTCGTGCGGAGTTTGAGGTCAGGCACAGTCCGGCTGAGGACAGCTTCTACGCCAACCTGCGACTGATCCACGTCGGGCGTCACGCGGAGGCGGCTGACATGCACGGCGTCAACGGCTTCGAGCCACACCGGCTGCCAGATCCCAGTGGTGCGCGTGTACCAGATGGTTTCTGATTTCGGGCGCCAGTACTGCTTGCCGCGCGGCAGCGTGCGGTCAGTCGAAGGGTCCCACGCGCGCACGACGATCACGTTATCGCCGGCCTTCAGGTAATCGGTGATGTCGAGCGCGAACGCGACGTGGCCGCCGCGGTGGCTGCCCGCCTGATCGCCGTTGACCCAGACGGTGGCTTCGTAATCAACCGCGCCGAAATGCAGCACGACGCGCCGCCCTCGGCGGAAGCCGTCGGGGATCTGCACCGCGCGGCGGTACCAGACGACGTCGTGAAAGGCCGTGTCGGCGATCCCGCTCAGCCTGCTCTGAAAGGCGTAAGGGACCTGGATGGTTTTCGCAAACCGCCTGCCGCCCGCAAACCAGCGTTCCGCGATGCCCTGTTCCTTATCATCAAACTCGAACTCCCAGGGGCCGTTGAGCGTCTGCCAGTCGGCGCGCGCGAAGATCGGGTTGGGGTGTTCGGAGCGTGGGACGCGAGCCGTCTGCGCCCCCGCCTGCACCAGAGCGCAGAGAAAGAGGGCGAGCAGCGTCAGACTGATGCCGAATAGTTTTGATGTTTTCATAGCTTTTCAGCGCGAGATCGTAATCCCTTGGCTGAAAATGAACAAGCCCGGGGCCCCGGGCTGCCCCGGCGTTCACCCGCCCTTAAATTGAATTATCCTTCAGCATCATGCGATGAACAGGGCGTTCGAGCTTTACTTCCCCAGCTGAGGCTTCTGGTCTTCGCTGTTCATGGTTTCATTTTCCCGGATTCTCCGGGAAATTCGCCGGACATTTGAAAGCTGCCATGTGGCGGCCTGAATCTCCATGCACACCCTGACCCTCGCCGGCACGGGCAGCGCATCCCCTTCCGCGGCAGCGCCTCAAGAATTCCTCAAGTCTGATTTGCCAGTCTGACGCTCGCCTTCGCCATCGGCGCCGGGACGCCGGACGGGCGCCGATCAAGACCGCCGACCAGCCCCTGTCAGTGAACGGTATGTCAACGGATTGGGAAGAGATCAAGGGAGATATTTCGGTGAGCATAAAAAAAGAGGAGGATCGAAACGCATTCTCCGAAGAGCAGAATTGAAGCCATTGAAAATAGTCGAGCGGCGGGTTTATAGTGTGTGCCGCTTTCCAAGCGCACAGACACCAGCCCCACCGGAGTCTGGAGATAACTTTGTTCCTCTCCCCTTTCTGCTCCAGGAATGTGGCTCCATCAATCCATATCGCATCTCCCCACTGATGGCAGCGGCATTCTCATAAAGTAAGCGTCAGCATTTCAGGCAGAGGCAAAAAGCTATGGCAAGAACCCGGGAGTTCCTGACCGTCGGTCATCTCTTCGATCAGGTCTGCCTGGGTGATCGAAGGGCGCCCACGGTCTTCCGGGTCGTCAGCCATGTCCTCAACCTGGTGATTGATCTTACAGCCATGAAGGAGTGCCTTTTCTGCTCCGTTCACGACGCAGGCTGACCGGCCTGCCCCCTGATCCCTGTCCGACTCTGGCTCCCGAAGGCGGCCTGATCTCGCGGAATTTATTCCCCGGTGAACGCTTATGAAGACGCTTTCCGGTTTTAGAACATTGCGGGCTGATCTCTGGAGGCGCCGGCGGTTCGTGACCCACTGTCTCGCGGCGACCTGCCCGGTGATGCTCCTGATTGCGCTCTCACCCGGCCCGACGACCGCGCAAACCGGCGGCCAGGTCGGGTCGCCCGGCCGGCTCAAGAAACTGAGTCTTGAAGAGCTGATGGATCTGGAGATCACTTCCGTCTCCCGGAAGGCGGAGCCGGTTTTCAAGGCGGCCAGCGCCATCCGGGTAATCACGCGCGACGAGATTCGCCGCTCCGGTGCCACGAGCATTCCCGAAGCGCTGCGGCTGGCCTCCAATCTGGAGGTGGCGCAGGTTGATTCGCGCCAGTGGGGCATCAGTGCCCGCGGCTTCAACAACACGCTCGCCAACAAACTGCTCGTTATGATTGACGGGCGGACTATCTACACGCCGCTCTTCGCCGGCGTCTTCTGGGACGCACAGGACACGCTGCTTGAGGACATCGAACGGATTGAAGTCATCAGCGGCCCCGGCGGAACAGTGTGGGGCGCCAATGCGGTCAACGGCGTGATCAATATCATCACGAGGAGCGCGAAAGAGACCGAAGGGCTATACCTCAGCGGCGGCGGCGGGAATGAGTTACTCGGGGTTGGCAGATTCCGCTACGGCGGCAGGGCGGCAAAAAATCTCTATTACCGGGTCTACGGCAAATATTTCGCCCGCGACAGCACCGTCTTCGCCACGGGCAGGGACGGCGGTAATCAATGGCGGATGGGGCAGGGCGGCTTCCGCGCCGACTGGGAGGCGTCGCCGGCCAGCCTCTTCACGCTGCAGGGGGATTATTACGACGGCGGCATTGCCCAGCCGGGCGCCAGAAATATCGCCACCTCCGGCGGCAATCTGCTCGGCCGCTGGTCGCACACATTCACGAAAGATTCCAGCCTGAGCCTCCAGTTTTACTACGACCGGACCCGGCGCCTGATTCCCGGAGTGTTCGCGGAACACCTCGACACCTGGGATCTCGATTCACAACACCGGTTTCATGCAGCCGGGCGCCACGACATCGTCTGGGGGCTCGGCTACCGCGTGACCAGAGATAACGTCACCAACATTACCAGCCTCGCGTTCCTGCCGCCGCGCCTCGTGCGGCAACTCTTCAGCGCGTTCGTGCAGGATGAAATCACGCTGGCGCCGGACAGAGTGCATCTGATACTCGGGTCGAAGTTCGAACGCAACGATTACACCGGCTTTGAATACCAGCCCAGCGTCAGACTGAGCTGGACTCCGAACGAGCGGCACGCCCTGTGGGCGGCAGTTTCGCGGGCGGTCAGATCACCCAGCCGGATTGACAAGACCGTCTTTCCCATCACCCCTCCCTTCATTTTGCAAAGCAGTCCCGATTACAAGTCCGAGGAACTGATCGCTTATGAGCTGGGCTACCGCACGCAGGTTCGCAAAAACACCTCGCTCGATCTGGCCGCGTTTTACAACGACTACGACAATATCAGGAGTCTCGAACCGCTCCCCCGCCCGCCGGGTTACCCGCCCGCCTTCCCGGGCCCGTTCGTGATCGCCAACGGCCTCGAAGGGAAAACTTACGGGGTGGAGCTGACGGCCAGCCATCAGGTGCGCGAGTGGTGGCGCTTCCGCGCCGGGTATACTTACTTTCAGAAGCACCTCTCGCTGAAACCAGGCGGCAATGACGTGAATAAAGGGACGGCCGAGGGGAACGATCCGAAACATCAGTTCTCATTACGCTCTTCAATGGATCTGCCGGGTAATCTGGAACTGGACGCGGGGCTCCGTTACGTGAGCCCCCTGCCCGCTCCGCCAGTCCCCGGCTATACGGAACTGGATATGCGTCTGGGGTGGAGGCCGGGCAAACACCTGGAACTGTCCGTGACGGGACAGAACCTGCTTCATGACCGACACCCTGAATTCGGGGCGCAGCTCAATCGGCAGGAGATCAAGCGCAGCGTTTACGGAATGATCGCATGGCGATTTTAAGCTGGTCAGATGACAACAGGTCGCTCACCGCAGAGGCGCGGAGAAGGCAGTTTTCACAATGATCTGCTTCATCAGTCTGCTCGCGACCGGGGCGAGCGGCCAGGGGTCACGGGAATACGACCTGAAAGCGGTCTTCCTTTACAACTTCACGCAGTTCGTCGAATGGCCCTCGAAGGCGTTCCCGAACAGTTCGGCCCCGATCATCATCGGCGTGCTGGGTGCAGACCCGTTCGGCAGGAGTCTGGTCGAAACGGTCCAGGGAGAAACGGTCCGCAACCGCCGGCTGGTCGTCGAGCATTACTCGCGCGTCGAAGAGATCAAAACCTGTCACGTCCTGTTCATCAGCCAGTCCGAAGCCGGACAGCTCGACCGGATTCTCTCGAACCTCAAGGGCCGGAGCATCCTGACCGTCGGCGAGACCCCGGACTTTACCCAGCGCGGCGGCGTGATCGGCTTCGTGACCGAGAAGAACAAAATCCGGCTGCGCATCAACCTCGCGGCGGCGCGGGCGGCTGAGCTGACGATCAGCTCCAAATTACTGCGTGTGGCCGAGACCGAATAGAAGCCATGTCGTTCAAGGATTATCCCATCCAGCGAAAACTGAGGCTGGTCATCCTGCTGACCAGCGGCACCGCGCTGCTGCTCACCTCCGCCTCATTTATTGCTTACGACATGATTACCTTCCGGCAGGCCATGGCCCGCAACCTCTCCGCGCTCGGGGAAGTCATCGCGACCAACAGCACTGCCTCGCTCGCTTTCGGCAACGAGTCCGACGCGCGGGACATTCTCTCAGCCCTGAAGGTCAAGCCTCACGTTTTGGCAGCCGGTCTTTACGACAAGGACGGAAAGCTGTTTGCCAGGTATCCGGATTCCGAGCCGCCCGCCGCCTTTCCCAGCCCGTCCGAAAGCGGGGGCTGGCATTTCGACAGGGAGTACCTGATCGTTTTCCAGCCGGTCGTCGAGGCCGGCAAGAGGCAGGGGACGCTCTATCTCAAATCAGACCTGGGGGAGATAGACGAACGTTTCCGGCTCTACGGCACAATCATCACTCTGGTCGCGGCGGGGTCGCTGCTCGTCGCCATCGCCCTTTCCACCATCCTGCAGAGGCGGATTTCCCAACCGATTCTGGCCCTCGCCGATACCGCCCGGATGATTTCCGAGCGGAAGGACTACGCGGTCCGGGCCGAAAAATACAGCCACGACGAGATCGGCCTGCTGACCGACGCCTTCAACGGCATGCTGGCTCAGATCCATGCGCGCGACGCCGACCTGCGTGAGAGCGAGGAGCGTTACCGGACCGTGGCGGAGACCGCCTCAGACGCGATCATCACGATTGATGAAGAGAGCCGGATCCTGTTCATCAATCGCGCCGCGGAGCAGATCTTCGGCCACGCGACGCGGGACCTGCTCGGCCAGCCTCTGACCATGCTCATGCCCGAATACCTGCGCCACGTCCACAAGGCGAGCCTCGCGCGCTACGTGGCGACGGGCGAAAAACACATCCCGTGGCAGGGGGTGGAAGTGCCCGGCCTCCACCGGGCCGGGCACGAAGTCCCGCTCGAAATCTCCTTCGGCGAGTTCACCCGGGATGGCCGGCGCTTCTTCACCGGCGTCGTCCGCGACATCACCGAGCGCAAACGGGCGGAGGAAACGCGGCTCTACCTGGCGGCGCTCGTGGAATCCTCCGACGACGCGATCATCGGCATGACGCTCGACGGCATCATCACCAGCTGGAACAAAGGCGCCGAGAGGATGTATGGCTACGCCGCCGGGGAGGTGATCGGGCAACCGGTCAACACTTTAATCCCGCCCGACCGCCAGGCTGAGGAGACGCAGATCACTGAGCGACTCAGACGGGGAGAGAGCGTTGATCATCATGAGACCGTCCGGGTGAAGAAAGGCGGTGAGCCGATTGACGTCGCGCTGACCATCTCCCCGATCAGAGACAGCAGTGGCCGGGTCATCGGCGCCTCGAAGATCGCGCGCGACATCACCGAGCGCAAGCGGGCCGAGGCTGAGATTCATCAGCTCAACGAGGAACTCGAAGGGCGCGTCGTCGAACGCACCGCGCAGCTCGAAGCCGCCAACAAGGAACTCGAAGCGTTCTCCTACTCCGTCTCCCACGACCTGCGCGCGCCGTTGCGGGCGATGGACGGATTTTCGCGCATCCTGCTCGAAGACTTCGCGCCGCAGCTGCCCGATCAGGCACGGCGCTACCTGCATCTGGTGCGGAACAACGCCCAGCAGATGGGCCAGCTGGTTGACGACCTGCTCGCCTTCTCGCGCCTCAGCCGCCAGCCGCTCAAGAAGCGCCCCGTCGCGCCGGCCGAACTGGTGCG
This sequence comes from Blastocatellia bacterium, assembly GCA_035652435.1. Lineage (GTDB taxonomy): Bacteria > Acidobacteriota > Blastocatellia > RBC074 > RBC074 > DASRDU01. The sequence continues at coordinate 29,954 of DASRDU010000146.1, read as the reverse complement.
TCAGGTGCTGGCTGATTTGCAGGATAAGCAGGATAAGCAGCGCGTCGAAATCCGGGTCGGTGACCTCCCCGTCTGCCAGGCCGATCCGGCGCTGCTCCAGCAGGTTTTTGTCAACCTGCTCTCGAACGCGCTCAAGTTCACCGGGCAGCGCGAGCAGGCCGTGATCGAAGTCGGCTACCTGCGGATTGCGGATTGCGGATTGCGGACTGCTGCAGTCCGCACAGGAACAGATCAATCCGTCAACGGCAGCGAACCGATGAAGGGACCGCAATCCGCAATCCCCGGGGCTTACTTCGTCAGGGACAACGGGGTGGGTTTCGACATGCAGTATGCCCACAAACTCTTCGGCGTCTTCCAGCGGCTGCATCGCGCCGAGGATTACGAGGGCACGGGCGTCGGCCTGGCCATCGTCCAGCGCATCATTCATCGGCACGGCGGGCGCGTCTGGGCCGAGTCGGAAGTGAATAAAGGTACGACGTTTTACTTTACCCTGAATGGAGATTCTGATGACTGAACATATGGTCGAAATCCTGCTGGTCGAGGATAACCCCAACGACGTGGAGCTGACGCTCCACGCCTTCAAGAAGCACGGCCTGACCAACCACATCCAGGTCGTGCGCGACGGCGCCGAGGCGCTGGAGTTCATCTTCTGCACCGGGGCGTACGCCCACCGCTCGATTGAGAATGGCCCCAAAGTAGTGCTGCTCGACCTGAAACTGCCCAAGGTGGACGGGCTGGAAGTGCTGCGGCGCATCAAGGCCGACCCGCGCACCCGGATGATCCCGGTCGTGGTGCTGACCTCCTCACGCGAGGAGCGCGACGTCGTCGAAACTTACCAGCTGGGCGTCAACAGCTACATCGTCAAGCCGGTGGATTTCGAGCAGTTCGTCGAGGCGGCGCGCATGCTGGGCATGTACTGGATGCTGCTCAACCACCCCCCGGCGTTGTAGCGGGTCTGCGCGCCATCTCCTGCGCTTCGTGATCGGTCAGGCGCCGCGCGCCTGTTTGTGTGAAAGGATGATTATGCCTGTCCCACTCCATGTTCTGATTCTCGAAGACCGGCTCTCCGACGCCGAACTGATGTTGTATGAACTGGGTCGCGCCGGGTTCGACCCGCTCTGGCAGCGGGTGGAGACCGAGGCCGACTTCCTCGCCCGGCTGGACCCGGCCCCGGACGTGATTCTCGCCGACTACTCCATGCCGCAGTTCACCGCGCTGCGCGCGCTCCAGCTCCTCAGGGAGCGCGGATTGAATATCCCGTTCATCGTCGTCACCGGCAGCATCGGCGACGAGGCGGTGGCCGAGTGCGCCAGGCAGGGCGCCGCCGATTACCTGCTCAAGGATCGGCTGGCGCGCCTCGGGCAGGCGGTGACGCATGCCCTGCAGCAGAAACGGCTCCACGACGAGAAGCAGCGGGCCGAGGCCGCGTTGCGCGAATCGGAAGAGCGTTACCGGCAGCTGGTCGAACTCTCCCCGGACGTGATCGCGATTCACAGCCGGGGCCTGCTCGTTTTCATCAACCCGGCCGGGGCACGCCTGCTCGGCGCCACCAGCCCTGAACAACTCATTGGCAGACCGATCCTGGAGTTCGTCCATCCCGACGACCGGGAAACCTTCATCGCGCAGAGCCAGCGGGCCGGAGAAAGGGGGGCGGAGCCTCCCCTGATGGAAGGGAGATTTATCCGGCTCGACGGCCGGACGGTGGAGGCCGAGGTCGCCTCCATCTTTTTCACCTGGCAGGATGAGGCGGCGGCCCAGATCGTCGCCCGCGACATCAGCGAGCGGAAGCGGGCGGAAGAAGAACGCGCCCGGCTGCTGGCCCGCGAACGCGCGGTGCGCGAGGAGGCCGAGGAGGCCAACCGCGCCAAGGATGAATTCCTCATGACGCTCTCGCACGAGCTGCGCACGCCGCTGACCTCAATCCTTGGCTGGGCGCGACTGCTCGGCAGCGGTGAGGTTGATCAGGCCACCATCAACCGGGCGGTCGAGGTGATCGCGCGCAACGCGAAGTCGCAGGCGAATCTGATCGAGGAGCTGCTGGACGTCTCACGCATCATCACGGGCAACCTCTCGCTCAACATCCGCGCGGTCGAACTCGGATCAGTCACCCAGGCGGCCGTTGACGCCATGCGCCCGGCGGCCGATGCCCGGGGCATTCACCTCGAGATGGTGCCCGCCGCCGGCGAGTGCCCGGTCACGGGCGACCCGGAACGGTTACAGCAGGTCGTCGTGAACCTGCTCTCGAACGCGATCAAGTTCACTCCCAAAGGCGGGCGCGCTGAGGTCCGGCTTGAGTCTGCAGCCCCTCACGCCCGGATCACCGTGAGCGATACGGGACAGGGCATCAAACCTGAGTTCCTGCCGCACGTCTTCGAGCGTTTTCGTCAGGCCGACGCTTCGAGTACGCGGCAACACGGCGGACTCGGACTCGGACTCACCATCGTCCGCCAGATGGTGGAACTGCATGGCGGGACAGTCCGGGCAGAAAGCCCGGGGAAGGGGTTGGGGGCGACCTTCACTGTCGAACTGCCGCTCGTGCAACCGCGGGCGGCCGGCAGACGGCAGACGGAAAGCCCCGACCCGCCTGAGTCCCCCGACGAGAAATCCGCCAATCGCCGCGCGCCGGCCCCGTACCTCGCCGGCCTGCGGGTGATGCTCGTGGATGATGACCGCGACATCTGCGAGATGCTGACCATCGCGCTCACACAATGCGGCGCCGAGGTGAAGGCCTTCTCTTCGGCGGCTGAGACACTCGAAGCGCTCGGCCGGTGGCAACCGGACGTGCTGGTGGCCGACATCGGGATGCCGGATGAAGACGGCTACTCGCTGATCCGCAAGGTGAGGGCGCTCGCGCCGGAGCGCGGCGGGCGGGTCCCGGCCATGGCGCTGACGGCCTACGCCGGCGCCGAAGACCGCCGGCACGTGCTTGAAGCGGGGTTCCAGATGCACGTGGCCAAGCCGGTCCTGCCGATTGAACTGGCCGGCATCATCGCCCGCCTCACCGCACAGAGCGGACACACTCGGGCGTAACACCCGGGCGCCGCGAGCTGAAAAAATCCCCGGCGCGCTCAAATACCAACCGCCCTGCGGAGGGGATAGCGCCCTGCTGGTTTTACCAGCCTCGCTGTGATAAAAAGATTCCACGCCGCGGCAGGAATTCCCCGTATTCATCACGCGATCAGCTTTGCGGCGCACACCGACAATTCAGAACACCGCTGATGTCCGCGCCCGCGATTGAAACCCATTCCCGTATCACAGGCATCATCGCGAGCGCCCCGAAACCGGAGGCCGCTGATGTTCCGACTCGACGCCCGAGAACCCGCAAAATTTGACGACGGCTTTACCCGGCGCGATTTCCTGCACGCCGGCGCGCTGTCAACGATAGGGCTCACTCTGCCCGGCTTTTTCAACCTCAAAGCGCTCGGCGCAGTTGACCCGGCGAAGGACATGAACTGCATCATGCTCTTCCTGCTCGGCGGCCCCAGCCAGCTCGACACGTGGGACATGAAGCCGAACGCCCCGTCGGAAATCCGCGGCCCCTACAAGCCGATCAAAACGAACGTGCCGGGCATCGAGATCAGCGAAATCTTCCCGCGCCTGGCCGGCCAGATGGACAAGGTCGCGCTCGTCCACGGCCTGCACCACGAAGCCGCCGCCGTCCACGACACCGGCCACCAGATGATGCAGACCGGACGGTTGTTTCAGGGCGGCATCGAACACCCGCACCTGGGCTGCGTCATGAACAAGCTGAAAGGCGCGCGCGGCGACGCGCCGGCCCACGTCCTGCTGCCGCGTCCAATGGGCAACACCGGGGGCAACATGCCGCACGGCCAGAATGCCGGCTATCTGGGCAAGGGCTTTGACCCGTTCGTCCTCAACTCCGACCCGTCCGCGCCCGACTTCAAAGTGCCTGACCTGCTGCCGCCCGATTACATTTCCGCCATGCGCGTGGACCGCCGGAAGAAGCTGCGCGAGATGGTGGACGGCGCAGTGAAGGAACTGGAAGTCAGCGCCGACGCCCGCCTGCTCGACGATAATTTCCACCAGGCTTACACGCTCATGTCTTCGACGAGGATGCGCGAGGCCTTTGACCTGTCGAAGGAGCCTGACGCGATGCGTGACCGATACGGCCGCAACCGCTTCGGCCAGAGCTGCCTGCTCGCGCGCCGGATGATCGAACGCGGCGTGCGCTTCGTGACGATCAACATGTTCGAGACGGTCTTCAACGAGATCACCTGGGACATCCACGGCTCCGCGCCCTTCAGCCCGATTATGTGCTACCGCGACCTGGTCGGCCCGATGTTCGATCATGCCTACGCCACACTGCTCGAAGACTTGCAGCAGCGCGGATTGCTCCGGAACACGCTCGTCATCGCCACCGGCGAATTCGGTCGCACGCCGAAGATCAACCCCGCCGGCGGGCGCGACCACTGGCCTCAGTGCTGGACGATGCTTTTTGCGGGCGGCGGCATTAAGGGCGGGCAGAAGGTCGGCGCGTCGGACGAGATCGGCGCGTACCCGAAGGATCGCCCGACGACCCCGGCCGAAGCGGTCGCGACGGCCTACCGCGCGCTCGGCATTGACCTGGACACTGAGCTGACCGGTCAGCAGGGCCGCCCGATCAGGCTCGTGGATCACGGCGTCAATCCGATCAGCGAGTTGTTTTGAATTCGGAAATCTCGATCAGCAAGTCAACTTCATTAGGGAGGTATGAGATGGCAAGCCCACAATTCATTCATCTGATCGAACAACTGATCAAAAACGCCCGGGCCGGGAAAGTGCGTTGGCAGCCCGCCGCGCGCGAACACACTTTCCGCGTCGCGCTGGGCGAAGGCGTGGTTAATGTCCGCAACGTGGCGCTCAGCTACCTGAGCGCTGCCGACCAAGAAGAAAAATGAGTTGCGCGCGACTCGTCAAGGTTCCAGCTTTTGTCTGTCTCCTTTTTTGCGCAGGCAGTCTCTTCCCGGTGTTTGCCACAAAGCCGCCTGCACGCCTCAGAAACTGGGTTGGCAGAAACCCCGGATTCAGGGCGAAAAGAGGCTTCTTCAATGACAAATGGGTGCGTACTCACTTGGCCGAACTGCTCAACAAAAGCGATTTCATTAAACTGACCCGCAGATACTACGCGCAGGCCCCCGTCAGAGAAGAAGGCGGCTTCCTGATAATCAGCCAGTGCAAGACGAAGCAGGAATGGTGCTGCCCGTGTGAAAATTCCTCCCTGATAATCAGCCTGGCCGATGGGGCCATTCACGTGGCATTCAATGAGTCCGACCGGGAACAGACCAGGTGGGTCAGTTCAAACGGGAAATATAAAGACCTGCCCTTCGAGGTCAGTAAAGGCGGCCTTATTCTGGAGGGGCAAAAGGGCGCCAGGTATATCCGCCCTGACAGCCGTTATGAAGCAATCAGTTTCTTCGATCAAGCTTTGGGTAATTGCACTGTCTGTGTTGCTGACCGGGGCTCAACTAGCTGGTTCATTCAACACGGCCGAAGCAACTTCACCAGTAACATCTGAAGCGGCGGGGGCATTACCAGCTGTCACTCTCGACACCACCAGGCCTGTCAGCGAAATCACTGCGCCAGCGGGCGGCTGGAATTTCCGCAATCACGTCATCCCGGTGCTGACGAAGCTCGGCTGCAATTCGGGCGCGTGCCACGGGGCGGCGGCGGGCAAGAACGGGTTCAAGCTGACGCTGCGCGGCTACGACCCCGAAGTTGATTACAACGTCCTCTCAAGGCAGTCGCTCGGCCGCCGCATCAACAAGATGGAGCCGGCGCGCAGCCTGCTGCTTCTGAAACCGACGATGGCCATCGGGCACGGCGGCGGCAGGCGGATGGAGGTTGATTCGCTCGAATACAAAGTCATCTCCGAATGGATCGCGGCGGGGATGCCCGCGCCGTCCGAATCCGACCCGAAGATCACGAAACTCGAAGTCACGCCGAAACAGACGACGCTCGCAGTCGGCGCGACCGAGCAGGTGCGCGTGACGGCTCATTACAGCGACGGGCACGCGGAGGACGTGACGCGCTGGGGCAAGTACGCGACTACGGATTCCGGCGTCGCAACCGTCGAAGACGACGGCAAAGTCAAAGTGCAGGGCAGCGGCGAGGCGGCAGTTACGGTCTGGTATCAGAGCCGCGTGGCCTTTGCGAGCTTTGCCAACCCTTACCCGAATAACATTAACCCTGAAGTTTTCGTCAAAGCCCCGCGCCACAACTTCATTGACGATCTGGTACTCAAAAAACTTCAGACCCTGAAGATCGTGCCCTCTGAACCGGCCACGGATCGTGAGTTCATACGGCGCGCCTTTCTCGACGCAACCGGGATTCTGCCGACCGCGCAGGAGGTCGAGAACTTCATCGCAGACAATTCGCCCGACAAGCGCGCGAAGCTCGTTGATGCATTGCTCGAACGCGAAGAGTTCACCGATTACTGGACGAACCGCTGGGCCGACGTGTTTCTGGTTTCGAGTTCCAAGCTCTCGACGGGCGCGATGTGGAGTTTCCACAACTGGCTCAGGGAAAGCGTCAGAGAGAACAAGCCCTGGGACAGGGTGGCGCGCGAGATCATCACGGCCTCGGGCAGCACGCTCGAAAACGGCGCGGCGAATTATTACGTGATGCACAAGGAGCCGACCGATCTGAATGAAAACTTCGCGATGGCATTCCTTGGCACATCCATCACCTGCGCGCGCTGCCACAACCACCCGCTCGAAAAGTGGACGCAGAAGCAGTATTACCAGATGGCCAACCTGTTCGGTCGCGTCGGGATGAAAAATGGTCAGCGCGGCGGCGACGTCTTCGTTTACACGTCGCCGTCGGGCGAAGTCAGTCACCCGCGCCTGAACAGGCCGCTCAGCCCCGCCCCGCTTGACGGCGAAGAGATCCCGCTCGATGCTGCTAAAGATCGCCGCGAGCATCTGGCCGACTGGCTGACATCGCCAAAGAACCCGTACTTCGCGCGGGCGCTCGTCAACCGCGTCTGGAAGAACTTCATGGGCCGCGGTCTGGTCGAGGCAGTTGACGACCTGCGCGCCACCAACCCGCCCTCGAACGAAGAGCTGATGCAGGCGCTCTGCGACGACGTTATTAAGCATGACTTTGACGTGAAGCACCTGATCCGCACGATTATGAATTCGGCTGCGTACCAGCGTTCGTCGAGGGCGAACGAATTCAACAGACAGGACGAGAAGTATTACTCGCGCTACGTCATCAAGCGCCTGAAGGCCGAAGCGATGCTCGACGCGATTTCGCAGGTCACGGGAGTGCCGACCGTGTTTCCCGACTACCCGGTCGGGATGCGGGCGATGCAGCTTCCCGACGCGCGCGTGAATTCGTATTTCCTGAAGGCCTTCGGCAGGCCGGAGCGCATCAACACCTGCGAGTGCGAGCGATCATCGGAGCCGACGGTCGCGCAGGCGCTGCACATCATCAACGGCGAGACCGTCAATCAGAAACTGAGGGCGCAGGGCGGCATCGTGGATAACTTCATCAGGCTCGGATTTTCCGACGAGGCGATCCTCAATCACCTGTATCTCGCCGCCCTCAGCCGCCAGCCGTCGCAGAATGAAAGGGCGGGTCTGCTGGCGGTGCTGAAGGAGAACGGCGGCAGCAAAGAAGCGCGGCGGCAGGCGATTGAAGATGTCGTCTGGTCGGTGCTGACGAGCAAGGAATTCCTGTTCAACCACTGATGAGATGAAAAGATTTCTCGTAATCATTGCGCTCATCGTTGCGGCCGGATGCTCCGCCGGGCCGGCCAGAGAAGCATCTCCGGCAAGCGACAACCGTTCTGCCAGGGTTGAATCAGACCCGGGCAAGGCAAATATCGAATATGTCCTGAAGCGGCTGAAGGACCAGCATCCCTGGAACGATCCCAGGACATCACTCACATATGCAGTTCTGGTGGTGCGGCGGGCCGAGGTTGAAGCAGAGTTACAGGATTTGAAAGTCATCAACACGGCTCGCTCTCTCGATGCGGATTTCGCGCGAGTCAGATATGAGTTGAAGAGCATCAACCGGGAAATCACGCGAATTGAATCTCTACCTCAGTCCGCCATGCCGGGCTTAACGGAACATCTCGGACGGATGATTCTGGGTAAAATCAGCATCGAGACGGAACTGAGTCTGGCAAAGTATAAAAGAGCAGAGCTGGAAAGTCTGAACAGGGAAATCGAACTCAAACCTGAACGACAAGCCTTTATCCCGACCGGCAATCCGGTGAGCCAATGAATATCGGTTATCAGCTAAAAGCCGTTGTATCACTCCTGGCGCTCTTTCCCGGCCTGCTATTCTTCTCACCGTTACAGGAGCCAGTCAGCTACAGCAGAGTTGATGCCATCTTTCAGAACAAGTGCGTCGCCTGTCACGGCCACACTTCGCGCACGAGCGGGCTGAGTCTGGAGAGTTTCGACGCGCTGATGAACGGCGGGATGCGCGGCGCGCCAGTCGTCCCCGGCAAAAGCGGCGAGAGCCTGCTTGTGAAATATATTGACGGCACGCTGAAACCGCGCATGCCACTCGGCGACCAGCTCGGCGCGGAAGAGATCAGCGCGATCAAAGCCTGGATTGATGCCGGCGCGAAAGGGCCGGGCGGGGCAGCTTCACTGCCTGCTGAACTGGCAAAGTCTGAGAGGCCGGACAAAACGGCTGTTCCCGACATCAAACCGGCAGTCCCGGTCAAAGCCGCCATCAGCAGCCTCGCGTTTCAGCCCGGCGGTGCGGTGATCGCGCTCGGTGGATACAGGGATGTCGAACTGATCGGCAAAGACGGCAGGACAATTGCGAAGCTTGAAGGGCACGCCAGTCAGGTACGCGGGCTGGCTTTCAGTCCCGACGGCAGATTGCTCGCAGCCGCCGGAGGCAATCCCGGGCAGTTCGGTGAAATCAAAATCTGGAGCGTCGAAGAGCGCAAAGAGGTGCAGTCAATTCGCGGCCACCGTGACAACATCTTTGCCGTTGTGTTCAGCCCCGACGGAAAGATGCTGGCGACGTGCAGCTACGACCGGATGGTCAAGCTGTGGGACGTGGCGACGGGAAAAGAGATCAGAAACCTGAAAGACCACACCGACGCGGTCTTCGCGGTTGCCTTCAGCCCCGACGGGCATCTGCTCGCTTCAGCCTCTGCTGATCGCACGGTCAAAATCTGGAACGTCGCGACGGGCGAACGCCTCTACACTCTCGGCGACGGGCTCGACGCGATGAATGCAATCGCGTTCCACCCGTCGGGCAGGATGCTCGCCGGGGCCGGGGCTGATCGCGTGCTTCGCGTCTGGGAAGTCGGCGAAAAAGAGGGCAGACAGCTTCGCTCACTGATCGCCCACGAAGACGCGATCAATCAGGTCGTCTACTCGCCCGACGGCAAAACGATTGCCTCGACCGGGGCCGACAAAGTCATCAAGCTGTGGGACGCGACCGCGCCGACGCTGACTGAGATCAGAGAGCTTGAGCGCCAGCCCGACTGGGTCTTCGCGATGGCTTACGCGCCGGACGGGAAGAATCTCGCGGTCGGGCGCTATGACGGTTCGGCCGCAATGTACGATCTGGCAGGTGACAAGGGGGTGGCGCTCAAATGACCGAACACATCAACCGGTCACAGGTCAGGCTGGCGTAATCTGACACCGACATCGAACGCTGCTTTCCCGTGATGGCTCAGTTGCGCCCGCACCTGACGAAGGACGATTTCATCCGCCGCGTGAAGCTGCAACGGCAGGAAGGTTACCGGCTCGCTTATGTTGAAGACGAAGGCGCGGTCAGATCGGTCGCCGGGTTTCGCGTCATGAACATGCTCGTGTACGGCCATTTTTTACTGGTTGATGATCTGGTGACGGATGAGAACGCACGGTCGAAAGGTTACGGCGATCTGATCTTCGACTGGCTGGTGAATTACGCGAAGGCGGAAGACTGCGAGAGAGTCGAACTCGATTCCGCCGTGCAGCGATACGGTGCGCACCGGTTTTACCTGCGGAAGCGGATGGAGATCACGAGCCATCATTTCTCGCTGAAGCTGTCTGAAGTCAGTGTGACTCCGCCCGGGATGAAATGGACATTGTGGCGGCAGGATGACAACGGCCACCGCTTCCCGGTCGAATCATTCCCGACGAGGCACGAGGCCGAGGCTGTCCTCAGGGAATTCGAGGCCCGGCACCACAAACAAACTTACTGGCTGGAGGAAAACAAATGAAAGCTGAAGCTCAGAAGGCTGCTCCCATCAGTGACGAGGCTGTTCAGGCAAAAACCGGGAAGAACTGGTCGCAGTGGTTCGCGACTCTCGACAAAGCCGGGGCGGCGAAGATGACGCACAAGGAGATCGCCGCGCATCTGGCCGAAAAGCATCAGATCGGCAACTGGTGGTGTCAGATGGTGGCGGTCACCTACGAGCAGGCGCGGGGCCTGCGCGACAAGCACCAGAAGATGGACGGCTACTCGGTCAGCGGCAGCCGCATCGTTGCCGTTCCTGTGGCGACGCTCTTCAGGGCGTGGAATGACAAGCGGGCGCGCAACCGCTGGCTGCCCGACGTTGATCTGACGATTCGCAGGGCCACGGAAAACAAGTCGCTGCGGATCACCTGGGCGGACGGGAGGACTGACCTTGACGTGAATCTTTACGAAAAGGGCGTGGGCAAAAGTCAGGTCGCGGTAGAACACAGCAAACTGAAAGATGCGAAGCATGCGGCGGAGATGAAGGCTTACTGGGCCGGGGCGCTGGATCGGCTGAAGGCGGCGCTGGAAGGGCAGGCTCTTAAAGCGGCGGGCAGGTAATGAAACGACGCATCGGATATCTGGTCGCACTCATCGCCCTCGCCATCCTCGGGGCGACTGCCTTCTGGCAGATCAGCAAATCCAGAACCTTTCAGCTTTTTGGCGAGATCGTCCCCGGGGTGAAGACTTCGCAGAAGGCCGTGGCCCTGACTTTTGACGACGGGCCGGCGCCGGGGGCGACCGACGAAATTCTCGCGATCCTCGATGAAGCTGGCGTCAAAGCGACGTTTTTCCTGATCGGCGCCGAACTGGAACAACACCTGGCTGAAGGAAAGAAGATTGTCGCAGCCGGACATGAGTTGGGGAATCACTCTTATTCGCATGACCGGATGCTTTTCAAATCGCCATCCTTCATCCGGCAGGAACTTGAGCGAACGGACCAGTTGATCAGAGCGACCGGGTATCAGGGGGCGATTCATTTCAGGGCGCCGTTCGGGAAGAAATTCCTGCTGCTGCCGTGGTACCTGTCGAAGACGGGCAGGAAAGACATCATGTGGGACGTCGAGCCGGAGTCGTTTTCCAAAACTGCTGACGACCATGAAAAGATTACGAGTCACGTGCTGACAAACGCGCGGCCCGGCTCAATCATTCTCCTGCACGTCATGTACAAAAGCCGGAGCGAATCGCTACGCTCGGTCAAAGGGATTATCGCGGGGCTGAAGAATCAGGGGTACAGCTTCAAAACCGTTTCGGAACTGCTGGCGATGGCGGATTGAATCATCCGCCATCCGAGCCTGATTTGTCAGGTTACCAGGTGGAGCCCGATATGAGAAAAATTCTGATCGTCAATCTGTTTTTGTTCGCCGCAGTAATCACCGCAATGGCGCAGCAGGCCGGCGTTATTTACACCGGGACCGCGCAGCCGACGATTCAGGCGACTTCGCTCACTGGCGCACAGCGCGGCACGACTGTCCGGATGAACGTTGACGGGATCAACCTGGGCGGCGCGAGCGAAGTCATCTTCAACAGGCCGGACGTCACCGCGAGGATTCTGGTCAACTCCGAACAGATCCGGGAGAAACCGAAGATGGCCCCCGGCCAGACCGGACAGCTGGTGATTGATAAGGCGACGAAGAATCGCGTCACGCTCGAAATCATGGTTTCACCGAAAGCCGAAGCGGGCTTTTACAGCTTCCGCCTCAGGACGGCGATGGGCACGACCAACTCGCGGCCTTTCATTGTCACGCCTTTTGCCGAAACGATGGATCGCGGCATGAATCAGGCGATCGAGACGGCGCAGGAGATCACTCTGCCGACGACGATCATCGGCAACCTCAGCCGCAACGGCGAGGCGGATCACTTCAAATTCAAGGCGCAGGCCGGCCAGCAGATCGTCTTCGAGGTGATGGCCGCCGCCTTCGGCTCTCGGCTCAATTCGGTCGTCACGCTGCTCGACGCCCGTGGCAGTCAACTCGCGACAAACGATGATTTCAACGGGCGCCCGGATTCGCTGCTCGGCTACACGTTCAAGGAAGCGGGCGAATACGTCGTGCGCATCAGCGATGCCGAGAGCAAAGGGATGATAGGGCAGTACGAATACCGCCTGAACGCCGGCGATTTCGCTTACGTCACCGGCGCCTTCCCGCTCGGCGTCAGGCAGGGTTCGGCCGGCGAAGTGATGCTGAGTGGTTTCAACCTCGGCCCCGGCGCGATGAAGGTGAGCGCTCCCGCAACGGCACTGTGGGATCAGGGAATGGTGATTCGCGGCAGCGCGGCGAAGGGCGAATCACTGAACACGGTGAAGCTCGACGTCGGTCGTTACCCTGAGGTCATTGAAAACGGCCACAACAATGCGCTCGCGACGGCTCAGCCGGTTCAGATTCCCGTCACCATCAACGGCCGCATTTACAGCAGTGAATCCAGAGGCGCTGACGATTATTTCCGTTTCAGCGCGAGGAAGGGGCAGGGGCTGATCCTCGAAGTCGCGGCGCAACGCTTCGGCTCGCCGCTCGATTCGGTGATTGAGGTGCTGGCCGCGAAGGGCAATCCGATCCCGCGCGCGGTGCTGCGCTCATTGCTCGAAACGCAGCTGACGCTTTCCGACCGCGATTCGGCGGGCGCCGGGCTGCGGCTGCTCAACTGGAACGGGATGGCCCCGGGCGATTACCTGCTCGTCGGCAGTGAACTGCTCCAGATCGAACGGCTGCCTTACTTCCCCGATGACGACACGATCATGCGGAACTCGAACGGCATCCGCTACGGGTTTGAAGACACGACGCCGGAAGCGCACCCCGTCAACACTTCGGTTTATAAAGTCTCGATTCACCCTCCCGGTACCGCTTTCACGTCGAACGGATTGCCGGTGACGACGATCTATTATCGCAACGACGACGCGGGCCCGCGCTACGGACTCGCGGGGCAGAAGGATTCGCGGCTGCACTTCACCGTCCCGGCGGACGGCGAATACGTCGTGCGGATTCGCGACGTGCGCGGGTCGCAGGGCGAGCGTTTTGCTTACCGGCTCTCGATCCACGAGCCCGCGCCTGACTTCCTGCTCGCGATTGACCCTGAGAACCCGAACGTGCCGCAGGGCGGCGCACGCCCGCTCGCGGTCACGGCGACGCGGCTGGATGGGTTTGACGGCGAGATCGAAGTGAAGCTGCTCGATGTGCCGCCGGGCTTTACCGCGACGACCGCGAAGATTCCCGCCGGTCAGGACATCGGGCAGATAATTCTTTCCGCCTCGAACGAAGCGAAAGGCAGCTTCAGGCTGAAGGCCCAGGGCACGGGCCTCGCGAACGGGCAAAAGCTGGTGCGCGAGACTCGCAACGATCAGGCGCTGAGCATCGTTTCCGTCGCGCCTCAGCCCGAGCTGCTCGTCTTCACGAACGAACAACGCCTGAGCGTCCCGCCCGGCGAAGAGGCCTTCGTCAACATCAGCATCAAACGACAGCACGGCTTCGCGGGCCGCGTGCCCTTCGAGGTCGTCGGCCTGCCGCCCGGTGTCACGCTCAGAGACCTGGGGCTGAACGGCATTATGATCACCGAGGGCGAGACCACGCAGCGCTTCCGCATCGAAGTGCAACCCTGGGTCAGGCCGCTCGAACAGCAGCTTTTCGTCATCGGCAGGATCGAGACCACGGGCGCGCAGCCGCAACGCTTCCCCGCCCTGCCGATCACGCTTTCGATCAAAGCGAAGGAGAACGCCGCCAGCAGCACTGATCCTGTCCGCCTGAAGCAGCGATGAGTCAGCAGATGCCTTCATACAGCGATGTTGCGCTTCCAAAACGCAGGCGGCGCTGGCAGTGGCTGCTCGCCGCGTTGCTGATCGTCCCGCTCGTCGGCTTCTTCTTCATCACTTCTTTCCTGAGAAACAACCGCCCGGTGCGCATCGAAGGTGAAGCCATGTCACCCACTCTCAACAACGGCGACAAGGTTTTTGTCACTGCCCGCTACGAGCGAATCAATCGCGGCGACATCGTGATCTTTTACTTCCCGAAGGACACGGCGAAAAGCCACCTCAAGCGCGTGATCGGGCTGCCGGGTGAAGAGATCAGGATTGAGAGAGGCAGAGTTTTCGTGAATGGCAATGTACTTGACGAACCGTATCTTGACCCGAAATATCTCTCTAACGAGACTCTCCGTCCGATGAAGCTTGATGCGGAAAGCTGTTTTGTGATGGGCGACAATCGCCGGAACTCTTACGATTCGCGCAACTGGGGAGCGCTGCCGACAAAACTGATTTACGGAAAATTTGTCAGAAGATACTGGTCGGCTGAATAATGTCGTTCGCATTTCATTTGTCATTATCCCTTCAGGAGCCCCTATGAAACGATTGCTGCTTGCCTGTACCCTGCTGGTCGCCGCTTCAATTTCTGCTGCCGACGCCCGGCCACATCGCAACTCCGACGCCATCGCGATCACTAACGCCACAGTAATTGACGGAACAGGCGCAGAACCGTTCACGGCAAATGTCCTGATCCGCGGCGACCGCATCGCGGCCGTCGGACGGGACATCGAAATCCCGACGGGCGCGGCAGTCATCAACGCCAGAGGTCAGACGCTGATCCCGGGCCTCTTTGATCTGCACACGCACCTGCCTTACGCGAGCGGCGGCAGGGTCGAAGGCGACTGGGCGAAGAACCTGAAGGCTTATCTTTACTGCGGCGTCACTTCCGTAGTTGATTTCGGCACTTACCCTGAAACCTTCGAGCCGATGCGCCGGCTGATCGCGTCGGGCGTGATTCCAGGGCCGCGCCTGCACCTCGCCGCGCGCATCACCACGCCCGGCGGGCACGGGGCCGAAGGCGGGCGCGGCGATTTCTTTTCGCAGGAAGTGCTGACTCCGCGCGAGGGCCGCGCCGCCGTGCGCCGCGTGCTGCCTGACAAACCCGACGTGATTAAAGTCTTCACCGACGGCTGGCGCTACGGCGCCGCGCCCGACATGACCAGCATGCGCGAAGACACGCTCGCGGCCATCGTTGATGAAGCGCATAAAAACGGGCTGGAAGTGCTGACTCATACCGTCACGCTGGAGAGGGCGAAGATCGCGGCGCGCGCCGGGGTTGACGTGATCGCGCACGGCGTCGGTGACGCTGACGCCGATCAGCAGTTGCTGAGCCTGATGAAGGAGAAAGGCACGACCTACGTGTCAACGCTGGCGGTTTATGAGCCGCGCGGTCGTGACATTCTGACGCCGCTGCTGGCCACGGTGCTTGATCCGGCGGCGCGAAACGGGATCAACCCGCCGCTCGTCGAGCCGCACGGGGAGCGCCTCAAACCTGCCGAGGGGTCTGCCGAAAATGGCGACCCGCCGCGGGTGCGCCGCTGGAATACGCTGCTCCGCAACATTGCGATCCTGCGTGCGGCGGGCGTCAGGTTCGGAACCGGAACCGACGCTGGAGTAACCGGCACGCATCACGGCTGGGCCACGTTGCGCGAACTGCAACTGCTGGTGCAGGGCGGCCTGACGCCGCTCGAAGCCATCACCGCGGCGACCGGCAACAGCGCGAAGGCCCTGCACGTTGACGGCGAACGCGGGACGATTGCGGCCGGCAAGCTCGCGGATCTGGTACTCGTTGAAGGCGAGCCGCATAAAAACATCGGCGACATCGAACAGGTCAGCCGCCTCTTTCTCGGCGGGAAAGAGATTGATCGCCGGCAGCTTGCCCGTGACATTGCGACCGCCGACATCACGCCGATTCCGTCAGTCAAAGCCGCCGAGAAGATTGATGACTTTGAGGGCGAGCCTGCGGGCTTCGGACTCCGCAGCGCGGCGGGCACGCTCTGGGTCAACAGCACCGATTCCGGCAACGATCACACCAATGTGATCTTCACCCGGGTGCTGCGACAGAAAAACGATCACGCGCTCGCCCTGATGGCGCGGATGTCTGAAAAGGATCGCCCCTTCGCGAGGGTCGTTGTCCCGCTCAGCCGCGGCGCCGTCGAACCCGCGGACGCGCGGGCCTTCAAAGGCGTCAGGTTTGACGCGCGCGGTGACGGTGACTATCGTCTGATTGTGCCAACGCGCGGCGTGCGCGACTCCAGTCACTTTCAGGCCCCGTTCAAAGCGGGCAGCGAGTGGCAGACGGCGACGATTGAATTCGCTTCGCTTAAACGGGAAGGCGTGGAGAGTCCGGTTCAGTGGAAAGGCGACGACCTGCTGATGCTCGTGTTCGAGGTGGCGCGCAAGCCGGGCGAGGTGGGGTGGCTGGAACTGGATAACATTCGCTTTACCAGATAGAGAACCGTATGAAATCCCATCTGCTCCACATTATTCGTCTGATGCCTTTCCTGATGTTGTTTTCTCTGCTTTCTTCCTGCCATACAGGACAGGCAAAGAATCGGTCTCCCAAACCAGACGGCAAAGGATCTTTTGACCAATGGGTCGCCAGTGTTCACTCGTTTCCTTATACGGCGCCGGCAGAAAGGCAAAAACAGATACGGGACAACTTTTCAAAGCTCTCTCTCGGACTGACAAAGACTCAGGTTGAAATGCTGCTCGGTGAGCCCGATTATTCTCGGGTCAGTGCCAGGAAAGGCTTCAATCCTGAATACATCGGTTCGTCGTGGAAGTACGTTTTTTACGATGACGATCCCAATCTTGTTAACGAAAAAACAGAGAACCGCATTGGCGTGTCTTTCGATATGAATGATTGCGTGTACTGGGTTGCGCCAGTCAACATTGACGGTCTTTCAGACATCGGGGGGCTTGGGGTAAAACTGCAACCTGATAAATCGGACAACTAACTACACGGAGATTCCATGAGTCAGACACCCGCGCTTTACGCAAATCTGGATAAATACATTCAGGGCGTCAGAAACGAATTTGAAGAGAAGCTCGCCACGCTCGTTGAAACTCCGAGCATCAGTATGGACCCGGAACGCAAGGACGATATTCAACGCTGCGGCGAGACGGCGGCTGAATTCCTGCGGGGCATCGGCGCGGAAGCCGAAGTCATTCCCACGCCCGGCAATCCGGTCGTCGTCGGCTCAATCGTCACTGACCCGAACAATCCGACCGTGACGATTTACAACCACCTGGACGTGCAGCCCGCCGACGCTTCGGAGTGGCACAAGGCGCCGTTCACCTTTTACAAAGTCGGTGACCGTTACGAGGGGCGCGGCACGACCGACGACAAGGGGCCGGCGCTGACGGCGATGCTGGCGGCGAAGTACGCGGTCGAGAACGGCGTTCCGCTCAACGTCAAATTCATCTGGGAGCTTGAAGAGGAGATCGGCAGCCCGAATTTCGAGGGCTTCGTCAAAAGCAACCGCGACCGGCTCAGGACGGATTCGGTGCTGGTCTCAGACACGATCTGGATCGCGCGCGGCAAACCGGCGGTGCCTTACGGGCTGCGCGGGTTGCAGGCGGTTACGCTGAAGCTCGAAACGCACGCGAAGGATGTGCATTCGGGGCTGGTCGGCGGCGCGGCCCGCAACCCGATTGGCGAGTTGTGCCAGTTGATCGCGCAGTGTTATGACGCCCGCACGGGCCGGGTCAAAATCAAGGGCTTTTACGACGACGTGCGGCCCGTCACGAAAGCCGAACTCGCCAGTTTCACCAACTCGGGCTTCAGCACGGCGCAATACAAGAAGGCGCACGAACTCCGGTCCATTCGCCCGAATCTGAAGAGCGACGCCGACGTGCTGAAGGCTTTTATGGCGCTGCCGACTTTTGAAGTTCACGGCATAGTCGGCGGCTACTCGGGGCCGGGCGTCAAGACCATCGTGCCGCATCACGCCGAGGCGAAGATCAGCATGCGGCTCGTGCCGAATCAGAACCCGAAGAAGGTCGCGAAGCTGGTGAAGGATTTCATCAGACAGATCAGCCCCGACGTGAAGGTCAGCTTCGAGCATGCGCTCGAACCTTTCCTCGGCGATTTCACCGGGCCTTACGCCGACGCGGCGCGCGCGGCGATGAAATTCGCCTTCGGCAAAGAGCCGGCCTTCACGCGCGAAGGCGGGTCAATCGGCGCGGTCGTGACGATGCAGGATTACCTGAAGGCGCCGATCACTTTCCTCGGGCTGAGCCTGCCGGAACACGGCTATCACGCGAAGAATGAGAATTACGACTGGGGGCAGACGGCGGGCGGGATCAGAATGTTCACGAAGTATTTTGAGGAGATTGCGAGGCTCAGGAAGTGAGCCGGGACGAAGAAGACTGGTTACCCTTTCCTCCCGGCCCGGTCGGTTCTGTCACTCAAGCGCCGCAGCGATCCGGTCAATCAGCGCATGCTCTTCGCGCGAGAGCTTGTGCCCGATCCCCAGCACCCCGCCTGAAACGCCGGCTACGGTGTGACACCCGGCCAGCATTTCACGCTTTGTCACTTCGCGCTGCCCGGACGACATCGAGCGCAACATGGATCTGAGGAGCTGAAGGTTTCGCTGGAAGAACTGGTCCGTCGGGCGGGTTTCCATCCACTCGGCCAGCTTTTCGTCCGCCGGGCTGGCTTCGGCGACACCCCGCAGACGCGCCATTTCAAGGATCTCTTCGCGCTCAAGGCTGGTCAGACCACCATCAACCCAGGCGACCTGCACGAGCGGCACGAGCCAGGCGAGCGTCACCGTCTCGTGCGTGTAGCCGGTCTCCTGCAATTCACTCAGAACCTCGTCATCGGTGATGCCGGAAGCTTCAGCCATCTTCGTGCGCTCGGCTTCGGCCTGCGCGCGGAGGTGCATCTTCTCGATCAGCTCATGCTCTTTTTTGTGGAAGTACTCTTCTTCTCTGCTTCTCTCCCACTCCTTGAAAGTATCTCTGTCTGGCATAGCCCCTCCTCGATGATAGTGAAAAGAAGAAATCCCGATCAGGCCGTCGCAGGCGCGCTATTTCCCCAGCACGCCCTTCGCCGCCTCGCCGCGATTGCTTTCCAGCTCTCTGGCAATCCGTGTGATGGCGGCGCGCTCCTCGTCAGAGATCTTATCACCCAGCCCAAGGATGCCGCCCGAGGCCGCAGCGATGGCGATGGCGAACGCCACCAGATCGCGCCGGCTCGCTTCGCTGTAAGCGGGCGACAAAGCGTCGAGCATCGCGTGGACGATGTGTAACGTCCGCTGGAAGAACTCCTCTGACGGGCGCTCGTCCAGCCACTCCGCCAGTTGTCTGTCGGCCGAACTGCCTTCGGTGATGCCGCGCAGGCGGGCGATCTGAATCAACTGCTCGCGCTCATTGGTTTGCACCTGACCGTCAACCCACGCGACCTGGACGAGCGGGGCCAGGTGCAGGAGCGAAACCGTCTCGCGCGTGTAACCGAGTCCCTGTAAATCATTCAGCACCTCCTCATCCGCGACGCCCGTGGCGACGGCCATCTGCCGACGTTCATCTGCCTCAGCCTGACGCTGCCGCATCTTCCCGATCAGTTCCTGCTCCTTTTTGTGGAAGTACTCTTCTTCCTTGCTCCTCTCCCACTTTTTGAAAGTCTTCTCTGACATGACGTCTCCTCGAAATAACAACGAATTATTCGGCCGATCGGAGTCCGTGGCGGCATTCCGGCGACGGGCACGCACGGCCGTTGCAGCCGGTATAACCGCCGCCAGCCGCAGCGCAAACATTACCATAACCCCGCCGCCTGCGGCAGGGCCATCAGGCGTGATGACACCTGAAGTCAGGGCAAGAGGTTACCGCCTTTGATGGTCTTCTCTCAAAAAGCAGGAGACCTTTTGCGAACTGTTTCATTGACGTTCGCAAAAGGTCTCAATTCTGCGGGCCGCGGCATCCGGGGTTGATGAATCGGACGGTGCCCGATCAGGTTCTTGTCCTAGCACCTGCGTCTACGCCTTCAGGTGATCGGTCAGGAGGTGCCACTGGTCAAGCGACACCGGCATGACGGAAAGTCGCGGCAGGCGCACCAGATCGAAATCGCTCAGGGCTTCGATCCCCCTGATCTCAGCCAGAGTCAGCGGGTGGGCGTACCGGCGTTTGGGTTTGAGGTTGACGACGACGTGTTTGTCATCGTGCCCGTCCGGGTGGGGGTACGCGTCGCTGACCGCTTCGGCCAGGCCGACAATCGCCTTCTCATCGCCGGAATGGTAGATCAGAATCTGATCCCCCATGCGCACCTCGCGCAGATTTTTGAGCGCGAGATTATTCGAGACGCCGTCCCACACGGCCTTCTTATCACGTTCGAGGTCGTCGTAGGAATATTCTCCGGGTTCAGTCTTGAAAAGCCAGCGACGAGGCATTCCAACTCCTCTCAGAATTAAAGGGCAATGTTATGCGGCAGGCGCCCCCGGGTCCGAGGCCGACTGATCACCCGGCGCGCCTGAAATAATGGCGTGTTAGTTTACGACATCGGACGGCTGTGTCTGCCGCCCGCGGAAATCAGTGAAGTCGCAGCTGGTTTCACGTTGCCGGTTTCGCCAGATCAACCATCTCTGCCTGGGCGGCGCGCTGCAGTTCCTGTGGCGCGAGGATCATCTGCAACCCGCGTGTTCCGGCGCTGACGCTGACAGCTTCGTGCAACAGCGCGGTTTCGTCAATAAAGAGCGGATATTTTTTCTTCGAGCCGAGCGGTGAGACCCCGCCGCGGACATATCCGGTGAGCGATTGTAGTTCCTTGACCGCCACCAGTTCAATTTTTTTATTGCCGGTGGCCGCCGCCAGTTTTTTCAGATCCAGTTCGGCGTCGGCCGGCACGCAGGCCATCACGACGCCCGTTTTGTCCCCGCGCGCGACCAGCGTTTTGAAAGTCGCTTCGGGCGGCATACTGACTTTGCGCGCCACGCTCACCGCGTCGAGTTCATCCTCGCTGTATTCATAGGCGCGCAGCTCGTAAGCGATCCGCAACTGATCGAGCAGGCGCACGGCATTCGTCTTCATATTTCGCCGGCCGCGGCTTCGACCGCCGCCTCCCAGGCTTGATAAAGCTCCTGCAACCGCTCGTCGAGGCCCTGATACTTCTCAGTCAGCTCGAACATCCGCGTCCGGTCGCGGGCCACCTCTTCGGTCGAGAGCAGGGCGGAGAGTTCCTTCATCTCCGACTCGACCGCGCCGATCTCACTCTCGATTTCGGCGAGCGTCGGCTGTTTCTGCTTCGGCTTGCCGCCCGATTTACGTGAGCCATTTTTCTGCGCCACGCGTGGCTTCGCCTTCTGCTCGGCGGCCTTGCGCGCCGCCTCTTCGGCCCGCGCGGCCTCGGCGACTTCCTGCGCGGCGCGGTGGTGGGCTTCGTAAAATTCCGTGTAGCCGCCGTCGAAAGCCTCGACGCCCTGCTCGCCGAAGAAGAGGATCTGCGTCGCGATCCGGTCGAGGAAGTAGCGGTCGTGCGAGACGGTGATGATCGTCCCGTCGTAATCGTTGAGCGCGTCTTCGAGCGCCTCACACGAGGCGATGTCCAGATGGTTGGTCGGCTCGTCGAGCAGCAGCACGTTGAAGCCCGAATAGATCAGCTTCGCGAGCGCGAGTCTCCCCTTCTCCCCGCCCGAGAGCGCCGCGACCGGTTTGAAAACGTCGTCGCCGGAAAACAGGAAGCGACCGAGGAAGCCGCGCAGTTCGCCGTCGGGGACCGAAGCCGGGGCGACCGTGCGTAACTCTTCGATGACCGTGTTGCCTTCGGCAATCATCCGCAGC
This sequence comes from Blastocatellia bacterium, assembly GCA_035652435.1. GTDB lineage: Bacteria > Acidobacteriota > Blastocatellia > RBC074 > RBC074 > DASRDU01. Next base: position 8,188 of record DASRDU010000146.1, on the reverse strand, counting down.
TGCTGGTCGTAATAACCGGGGCTCGCGCCCGCGCCCCACCGCGCCTCACCGTCGAGTGGTTGCTGTTTGCCGAGCAGCGTTTTGAGCAGCGTCGTTTTGCCCGCGCCGTTGCCACCGATGATGCCGAGTCGTTCGCCGCGCCGGAGCGTGAGCGTGATGTTTTCAGCCAGGCGGCGCGTCGGAAATCCGACAGCCAGTTCGTCCAGGATCAGCACCTGATCGCCGGTGCGCGCGACGGGCCTGAGCCTGAAGTTGGCCGTCTCGAGATTCCGGGTACTCTCGATGCGCTCGATCTTTTCGAGCATTTTGCGGCGCGATTTCGCCTGCTTCGTCTTCTGCCCGGCGATGTTGCGGCGGATGAAATCCTCGGTCCTCGCGATCATCTCCTGCTGCTGCTCGTAGGCCCGGGCCTGCTGTTCGCGCCGCTCCTCGCGCTCGACCAGGTATTCGCTGTAATTGCCGCGGTAATCGTCAACGCGCCCGAATTCGAGATCGAGTACGCGCCTGACCGTGTGGTCGAGAAAGAAGCGGTCGTGCGAGATGATGATGTAAGCCGATTTGTAGGCCGAGAGAAAATCTTCGAGCCATTCGACCGCCTGCACGTCGAGATGATTGGTCGGCTCGTCGAGCAGTAGCACGTCGGGTTCGAGCAGCAGCAGTTTCGCCAGGCCCAGCCGATTCTTTTCGCCGCCCGACAGGTTCGCCGCCGGCTTGCCAAATTCATCTTTGGTAAAGCCCAGGCCGAGCAGCACCGCTTCGGCGCGCGATTGCACGGTGAAGCCGCCCTCGTGTTCGTAAGCGTGCTGGGCGTCGCTGTATTCGTGCATGACGCGGTCAAGCTCCGCCCCGGTGACTTCGGTCATCAGGTGTTCAAGCTCGCGCATCTTCGACTCAAGCTCGCGCAAGCCCGCGAAGACCGAGAGCGCCGCTTCAAGCACCGTTTCGGAGCCGCGAAAATCAACGTGCTGCTGGAGGACGCCGGGCCGGAGGCCGCGCATCTTCTCGACGACGCCGTTGTCAGGGGTTTCTGCGCCGGTGACGAGGCGCAGGATCGTTGTCTTGCCCGCGCCGTTGCGACCGACCAGACCGACATGCTCGCCGGGGTTGATCTGAAAACTGACGGCGCGCAAAACTTCCTGCGCGCCGTAGCTTTTGGAAACTTCAGCTAAACGAAAGAGCATTTAATAGCGATGAAGAGTGAAGGGTGGAGAGTGACGCACCCGGGCCGCCGCCCGGGCCCGGCTCTTCATCCCTCACTGTTTCTTATTTCCCCGTTGCCGCGGGCGAAGCCGATGCTTTGGGCGAAGCCTGCGGCGAGGCGGCCACGGTCGCGCCGGCCGCCGGAGTCGGGCTGGCGGCGGTGCCGGAAGCGGGCACCGGGCGCAGCACGGTCAGAGTGTTCGGGCTTTCGAGCGTGCGCTGCGCCAGGTAATTCTCGATCTTCGCTTCGTCGCGCGCGCGCGTGAGCAGGGCGGCATTCACGAGCTGTTTGCGCTGATCGAGGATCGCGTCGTTGATCTGCTTTTTGACCTCGGGGTCGTTGAGCGTCAGGTCGCGCTTCTCGGTGCGCTTGCCGGTCAGCTTGAAGATGTGCCAGATGCCGTTCTGGTCGCGGATCGGCGGGGTGATGTCGCCTTCCTTCATCGCCCACAGCTGCTCGCCGAGGTTCGCCGGGAGTCCCTGCTGGGCCAGCGCGCCGAACTTCGCCTGGGGGATGAAGCCGAGGTCGCCGCTGCGCTGAAAGCTTTCATGCTCCGACTCGCTGCGCGCGATGGTGGCAAAGTCAGAGCCGTTCTTCAGGCGCGCGTAAATCGCCTGAATTTTCTGCTGCGCCGCCGGCTCACCCTTGGCGTCAAACTTCGCCTGATTGTCTCTCGGATCAACGATGATGTCGGAGACCTGGACGCCGGGCTCGGCGACGAAGAGATTCGGGTTGGCTTTGAAAAACTGCTCCACCTCAAGGTCTTTGACGGTGAGTTGCGCGGCCAGCTTGTCGTAGAGCTTCTGGATCGCCAGCTGCCTGCGGACGTCGTCGCGGAACTGCTGTTCGGTCTGGTTCGCGTCCTTGAGCTGCTTCTGGAAGGCCTCTTCCGTCAGCCCGCCCTCCTGCTTCCGGGTCTGAATGAACTGGGTGATCTCATCCTCGGTCGGCTTGAGGTTGTCTTTCTGCGCGCGCTGGTAAAGCACTTCCTGAGTGATCAGATTGTCGAGCGCCTGCAGCCGTGCCGCCGCCAGTTCGAGTTGTGAGAGCTGTGTCTCCTGCCCGCCGAGCTGCTGTTTCGTGGCCCGGTCAACGTCGGCGACCAGAATTTTGGTGCCGTTGACCACGGCGGCAGTCTCATTGCCCGCGAGGGTACTGCTGCCGGCGCTCGCCGGGCCGCTCTGGCTCTGGCACGAGGCAAGCGTCAGCGACACCAGCAAAAGAAATCCGGGGATCCATAATTTTCGCACTGTGACTGTCTCCTTAAGTTTCATTGATGGATTTGATAACGACCGGGCCGCAAAGCTGGCCGTCAGCGACGGTCATTGACGGCTTTGCGGGCCTCTGCTATAAATTGCGATTTCGTAATCCGAGTCTTTTATGCCTGCAGGGCAATCACCGGTTATCTGAACACTTTTTTCGGAGGTCATTATGGCTAGAGTTTGTACCATCTGCGGCAAAGGCCCTCAGTTCGGCAACAACGTTTCGCACGCAAACAACAAAACCCGCCGGCGTTTCAACCCGAACCTGCAAACCGTGCGCGCCGTCGTCAACAAAACGAACAAGCGGATCACGGTCTGCACGCGCTGCCTGAAGGCTGGCAAGGTGCTGAAAGCCGCTTAACGTTATCTTTCACCTGATCAGGGAGAGGCGGGGCACTTGTCTCGCCTTTCTTCATTTCAGAACCCGCCCGCTGACTTCGGCTCTTTCACCCTACTCCAGCGCAATCACGTCTATTTCAACGCGCGCATCACGCGGCAATCGCGCGGCCTGCACGGTCGAGCGGGCCGGACGCGTCTCTCCGAAAAACTTCGCATACACGTCGTTCATGGCGGCGAAATCGTTCATATCGGCCAGGAAGACGGTCGTCTTCACGACTTTATCGAGTGACGAGCCAGCGGCATTGAGTACCTGCCCCAGATTCTTCAGCACGCGCTCGGTCTGCGCGGCGATGTCGCCCTCGACGATCTGCATCGTCGCCGGGTCGAGCGGAATCTGACCCGAGGCGAAAATCAGGCCGCCTGCCCTGATCGCCTGCGAATACGGCCCGATCGCTTTGGGCGCACTATCGGTATGAATGCTCTGCATAAACCGTCCCGTCCTGTGGTTGTTGGAATACCCGCATCAAATTGATCGGCGATTGTACTGTAAAAGCGGGATCAGGTGAAGGCTCGCGGCAAATGATCAATTTCAGCAGGATCACCCGGTTTTCCTGAAAGAGTGTTGGGCCAGTTGGTGAATAGAAACGCTGCGGGCCGCCGGGTAACTGAATGTCGCCGGGTCAATTTCAGGGATTTGACATTGTGGTCGCGAATCTGGACAGACACAGAGGTCTGCCCCTACACTGCTTCGGCCGACTTCAATTGATCTCATCGGCCTTCGGGCACGACCGCGGACTTTGTACCGATGGACTTCAAGGACAAAAGCGTCATTATCACCGGCGCGTCAGCGGGCATCGGCGAGGAACTGGCCGTCGCGCTGGCCGGGCGCGGGGCGCGCCTGACGCTCGCGGCCCGCAGCGCCGACGCGCTTGAGCGCACAGCCCGCCGCTGTCGCGAAGCGGGCGGTCAGGCGATCACTGTGCCGACCGACGTCGGCGACGAGCAATCGTGCCGGCAGATGGTCGAACGCGCGGTCGAGCAATTCGGCGGCGTGGATGTGCTGGTGAACAATGCGGGCATCGGCATGTGGGCGCGCTTTGAGGAAGTGACCGACCTGTCAATTTACGATCAGATCATGCGGATCAATTATCTCGGCTCGGTCTACAGCACTTATTACGCGCTGCCGTATCTGAAGAAGAGTCGCGGCCTGATCGTCGCCGTCTCGTCGCTGACCGGCAAGACAGGGGTGCCGACGCGCACCGGCTACGCGGCGAGCAAGCACGCGATGCAGGGGTTCTTCGATTCGCTGCGCATCGAATTGCGGGGCACCGGAGTGGACGTGCTGATCGTGTCGCCGGGCTTTGTGGCAACCGACATCCGGGCGCGGGCGCTCGGCGGTGACGGCCGGGCCAGAGGCGAGAGCCCGCGCGAAGAGGGGCGCGACACGATGAGCGTCGAGGAGTGCGTGCGGCTGATGGTCGGCGCGATGGAGCGACGCCGGCGTGAACTGGTGATGACTATCCGGGGCAGGCTCGCTCAGTGGGTCAGGCTGATTGCGCCCGGGCTTGTTGATCAGATTGCATTACGGGCTGTCCGGGAGAAACGCTAGCCTTCCGCCTGCCCAGAATGCCGCCCTTCAACTGCAGGGCAATCGGGTGCCAGAATTCCGACAGCTCACTGTTCATGTTTGAACTCGCCCACCGCCCGATCATAAATGACAATACCAGACCCACCAGCAGCCAGATCCAGTGCGGCGAAAGCTCCGCCACCACCGACAGGACATTCACTGGGTTGATCACCAGAGTCACGATGCTCCACAGCAGCTTCCCCCACCCGCGCACATAATCCACGCCACTGCCCGCGGGCAGCCCCTGCGTGCGAAGGCGCTGCCACAGGGCCACCCCGATGGAAAACAGCGACAGCGCGACGAACAGGTAATAACAGATTTTGCGGGTGATCACTCGTTTACTCACCCTCTCCAGCAGCGAATCGCTCTCCCCCATGCGGCTGCCGATCAGCTGAACGATCTGCTGCTTCTGGTCATCGGTCAGCATTCCGTCGGAAACCAGCTCGAATCTTTTCGGGAGGGTACACGGCGCGTAGCCTTCGGCCCCCTGCACGATCCGTTCGATCAGGCTGTAATGGAGCTTCGGGGTGGTCTCGCATTCGGCGCACAGCCGGCCGATGTCGCGCGGCTGGTAGCGGTAGTATGCGCCCAGGCCGCTGCGTGAATCGTAGAGCTTGTCATTCACATTCTGTAACCTGCGCAGCAGCCCGCGCACCGCCGGGATGAACCGCAGCCCCGCCCTTTCCGCCCTGACCATCATCCAGTCGAGCGTGACCAGCGAGATCCCCTGCTTCGGATACCCGCCGCCGACATTGGAATGCACGCCGGGGAACCAGACCTGTTCGATCCGCGACTGCGCCCTGTCCTCGGGGCGCTCTTTCCACAGGACCGGGCGAAACGAGCGCCGTTCATCGTCCACTGACAGGGCGTGACAGGCCTTTTTGACCTTCGGGTGGAGATGCCGGTCAGGGAACTTGAAGCGGTAGATGAAAGAGTTGATGAAATCCGTCGCCTCATCAACCGGCAACCCGACGGCATCCACCGTATCCCAGACGCCGATGAAATCAATCGTGGTTTCATCATACGGGTGAATCCGGCCGGCATTCTGCGCGCGAAAATCCCCGCCGGGGTCATTGATCTTCCCCCTCGTAAGCAACTTCTGCCAGAAAGTCTGGTAATGCTTCCGGTGTGCCTCGTAAGCCTTCCTCACGGCTTTCCGCAGCACGGCCTCGTTCTCAAACTTACTTTGATCGAGGATGCCGCAGTCAGTGATCAACCCCGCCAGGGTTCGCACCGTGAACGCGCCGCGACTGAAGCCGAACAGATAGATGTGGTCTTCGGGTTCATACACCCGGACCAACTCCGTATAAAGTTGCTTGACGTTCCGGCTCAAGCCCCAGCCGAACGCGCCACTGATCAGTTTCACCGGCTTGAGTGACTGCGTCCCCACGCCGTCATCGTAGATGGCGACCTGCGGCGTCTTCGTCGGATGGGTTCTGTGCCCGTTCAGGTCCACGGCCTCAAAGAGCTTGAAGACGTTCGTCCCGCGCCCCTTGATGTCATAGTTGCCGGTGCCGTCTGAGCAGATCACAATATTTTTTGCCATGGGAAGTCCCTCCTGACCTGTTTCAGAAGAATTTTTCAAAAACCATCCTGACCACAAAGTTACCGCGTTGATCCCCAGGCAACCGACGAATCGTGCGCAAGTAACCAAGCTCGAATTTTGCGAAGACGACGTTGAGTTGTAATCCACCGCCGAAGGCCAGCCGCGTCTGTTGGTCTGGCAAATCGGGTAAGGAAACGCTTGCCGCATCGAACATCACGATGGGTTTGATGGCATAAAGATTGGCGTGGTCAGCCACGTAATTTACCATCGGTGTGATTTGCTGCCAGATGCGGTCGGCTTCGGGTTGCAGCTTGCGCTTGTTTTCTTCCAGCGCCGCATCGGCCTTTCGAAGACGCTCTTTTTCCTCATCGGTCAGGCCGGCCTGGGGGTCCAGTTGCAAATCCTGGCGTTGCCGGTCTGTTAATTGCTGATAGGCGGTGGCGTCAAGGTAGATATTCCTACCTTCCCTGACCTGGTTTTTCAGCGAATCCTTTAGTGAACTGCATTTCCCGCAATCTGTTTTGTCACCGGTAACGACAATAGGGGGAATCAGCGGGCCTGACCATTTCGCCACGGGTAGACTAACGGTGAGATTGAAATTCCAGTAAGCCGTGCCTCCGCGCATGGTCGTCGGAGTATTTCGCGCGCCCGCCACATTACGCCCGAAACTACGAATGAGCGGTCCGGCAGGCGCATCGGTGAGCGTAGCCATTTCCATTCCGTCGTGCAGGAAATTGCCCGATGAATTGCCGCCAAAGAAGCGCGCATACTCGGGCACATTGCCCCAGGCATGGCCGACTCCGAACATGGCTTCGACCCCGATTGCGGGGGCATTCTTTTCAGGAAAAACACAGCGTTCATTTTGAATCCGGCATCCCGGCCCACGCAGCGCGAACTCCCTCGAGAAGCCCGAGAGCATAGCCAGGCGATAATAGTCACCCAGGTTTTTATCAGGACTTGCGCTATCGAACCAGACCGCGCCACGGAGAAAAGCCCCCGCCCAATGTCCGTCAACGACCGCGCGCGTTTCAAAAGCATGCTCAGAGGCATGTTCGAGCGTAGTCCCCACCTGATTCAAATAGCGATGACTGGCCTGACGATAACCCGCGCCCAAGCCGAGTTGCGTGACCGGCCCGGCGCGGAATTTCAGCAGGGCCTTTGCGCCTGCGCGAGCGGCGTTGGCAAATAAAGTGCCTGATCCGTGTGGCTCACGCCGAACATCGAAATCGGCCACAAAGCCAAAGGTTTCGATTGAGCGGAACGATCTGGTATTCGAGAGCGCGAGGTTTGCCGCGGCCCGATAAAACGGCTCATTGAGCGACTTGCGGCCATCCAGGTCAAGCCGCAGTTGCGTGCCCGGTGTGGGCGAAATCCTGTCTTTCCACAGTGCCGGTAACTCAAGCAGATTTGTGCTGATCCCGCCGACCGCCGCCGTGCCATATCTTTGATCCTGATCGAGCCAGAAGCGCGGATTGAGGACAATAAGAGGGCGCGGCAGTTGTTCGTAAAAGCGTGGCTTATTGGAGCGAACGAGCGCGAGGAGATTGGAGCTGACGCTCCCGGTATTGATCTGGGCCGTGACAGGTTTCACCACGACGTCCACGCACTTCGTCACTGGAGCGTGTGGATCATCACTAAAAGCCGCCCGGCATTCCTCCTCACTGACCTTTATCACGCAGGTGTTGAAGACCCTGACTGAAACTTCGGTAAACTTGCTTACGCCAACACGAGTCTCATTATTCGCCTTCTGGAGAAATGTTCTGACCTCAGTCATATAAGCATTACGACTATCTTCTGCCTCAGTACCAATAGCGAGGACGCCCTGGTCAGGCAGGAAAGGGCGGTACACCTCACCTTTATGTTTGTCGAGCAACTTTTGTAAGGCCGGAGAAATTCGCCCGAAAAGGGCCTCGGCACGAACCGAGCGGACACGATGATCTTCCGTGGTTAAATTGTCTCCGCTGCATTGCGCGTACACACTTGTCATCCCGGGCCAGACCCAGCACAGGCATAAGGTGAAAGCTCGCAGGATAAATAAAAATGGTTTGCCGCGCATTACAAGCCCCCACCTGACAGCAATTCCCGGCCACGCAGCATGCGACCGTACTGGCAAACTGACATTCACCTGATTAGATTGGGCGACTGACAGCATTTACGTCCGATCCCGAGTGGGAACGAGTTCCATCATTAGGTTGCTTCATCTTCGCTACTAT
>DASRDU010000145.1:0-61115 GCA_035652435.1 Blastocatellia bacterium | reverse complement strand
ACCTCCGAATGGCGCGATCACAGACGGGGCAGATTTTCGCCATCTTCATAGTGTCGCTGTCCGGGGAGATCAGGTTACTGTCTGCTTCGACGGGGACGGGGATTAGTGAGGGGAGGGCGTTGTCGGTAGCAACCACATTCTCACGCGAACAAAATCAGCCGCCTCAGATTTCCTGAAGGTGGTGTTCATACTCGTCTCTGGTGCCCCCGGTCCTGATGACGGTTTTTAGCAATACCTTCTGGCCAGATCAAGCAGCTGGTGAAACTCGAAGGGCTTGCTCAGGCAGTCAATGGCACCCAGCGCCCTGGCGCCCTTGCACGCTTCCTGCACGGCCGTCACTACCACGACGGGGATGCCCGACAACTCGGATTCCTGCCGCCTGCTCTGCAGGAACTCGATCCCGTTCATCTCCGGCATCATCAGGTCGAGCAGGATCAGGCAGGGCGTCTCGCTGCTCTTCAGGTATTCGATTGCCTTCCTGCCGTTCGCGGCAGTCTCGACCTGATACCCCTCGCTCACGAAGAAGGCCTTCACCATCTCCCGCGTGTCGGGGTCATCTTCGACCACAAGGATTTTCTCTCCGGGGATTCGTGTCGTGACCATTGGGGTAAACTTCTCCTTTGCAGTGGATTTCGAGCGGCATCCGGAACACTTCACCCGCTTTCCAATGCGTGCCGTGAGTCCGCCAGTCAGCATCTGACCCGGTGGGAAGGGGTGAAATCATAGAAATGGGGAGGGGTAAACTATAACAATGGCCAAACCGGTTGCAAAGGCTGAAAGGCCGGAAAAAGGTTCGCGGCAGATAAAATTGCGGCACCGGCTGGTCACACCGGTGCCGCAATTCTCCCTGTTGCTGTCAGACAACAAGGTACTCCACTTTGTGCCGTTCCTTTTCACCCCCTCTCTTTATCACCGATCAGAGAGATGACTTGCAGACCGGCTCGGATTGGACCACTTCCTCGACTACAGGTGAGACGTCGGATCGCCCGTTCCCCTCTCACTTCACGGCATCAGAAAAAGAGCCGGCCCCGACGCCAGCCCCCCTTCAGGAATAACACGGCCGGAATTCCGGCCGGCACGAAGGCTGTCAGGGGCAGCGCGAGATGCCGGGGAATGCGTTTCATAATCTCCCTTTATCCCGCTCTTCCCGGGGCTTTCATTGAGTAGGGGAGGCCGTCTGTTCTGACCTCCTTTCCCACCCTGATGAACAACTGAATCACTTCTTCGCCGCGTCGGGCGGTAGCGGGAAGCTGCCCTGCTTCACCGTGCTGACGGCCTGCTCGGTTGCGCCTTCGCCGAATTTTCCTTTCAGCGTCAGCGTGAAGTTCCTGGCAAACACGCCGTCTGCCATCGGCAACTCAATGAGGCTTTCGATCTGCTTGTTCACCGTCCAGTCGGACAGTTTCTTCGTGACCGTCGTGCTTTTGCCGTCCGTGTTGAAGGTGATGAGGCGGGCTTCGAGTTCGACCAGCCGGGCGCTGCCGGTCGAGCCGCACAGCCAGGTGAAGCGCACTGGAATCAGTCGGCCCCCGCCGGAAGCCGGTCTGGCGCTGGCGTCTTCCTTCTTCACTTCCTGAATGATGAGGTTGACGCGCCCGGCGGGTTGCGACTTCCTCTCCGCGGGCTCAAGCTTCGCCTTTTCGGCGGGCTGTCCCTTCTTTTCCAGAGTCTTTCCCGTGCCTGTTCCCTTCTGAGCCGGCGCGGTCAGCGAAAGCGCTGCCAGCAGCGCGAGGGCCAGCGTGGATCGGATAAGTGACTGACAAACCATGATTGTTTTCTCCTCCCGGATGAGGGCAGAAACGCATTGTTTTCGCCCGTTGATTCTTCGACCAGCTCGCCCCTGACTGGGGCTGGCTGGCGCGACATTGTTCATTCATCCTGCCGCCTGTGGTTGCTTCAATGTTTCAGCATGGCGTGAGCATACGCGCGGGCGTGGCAGGAAGTATTGAGTTCGTTCTGAGGTTTTTTTGAGTTTTTCTTCAGGGAATCTTCAAAGCCGTGACGCCGGCGATGCGGGGCTCAATATGTGAGGGCGTGAAGGGGCAGGCGTAGAGCGGGCTGGGAAACCGGCCTGATTCGTAATATCCATTCAGGATCAAGGCAGTGGGCCGGAGGGCCTGCTTTAGAGGGGTCGAAAGGCCCCTTTTGCTTTGTGGGGTGCCGAGGGCGGCCATTCCGAAGCGCAACCGGAACAGCCGTCAGAAGGGAATCGGCGGTAAATAACCGCTGCCTCCCATCTCGTACAGGGGCATTCACTTTTCAACCTGAATCGCATCCACGGCCAGCAGCAGTGTCATCGGTATGGCAGGAAGGATGAACCTGAAGCCGTAGTTGGAAATCTGCGAGAGGACGATCACCGGAATCAGATAAACGGCAATAAAACTGACCGCGAACAACTGCCGGAATTCCAGAGTCCTTCTTTTCGTCGCACGCCACGTCCACACGCCGGCGGCGATCCACATCAGCAGCCAGTGCGGGCGTATTCGGCAGCCGGATGATTCCAGAGACAGCCAGCCAAAGCAAAAAAGGACGCGCTTCATGTAGAAGGGAACTGCGCTGTCCACGTTATCCGGCGAACACCAGTAATACGTCCGGGTGAAGATTGGCGCGCTCAGTTCTCCTGCCACTGCGTAATTGCGCAGCGGCAGCAGAGAGAAGGTCAGCGCGAAGCCGAGAAGAAAGAGCAGACAGGCTCCCGTCCTGTTGTTTTGAATCTTCAGGAAAAGCAACAGGGCGGTGACCGGCGCGGCCAAAGCAATGTTTGGACGGCACAGTGCGCAAAGCCCGAGCATCACACCGGCACAGGTGATCAGCACCGCCGATCCTTTCTCGAATCCCCTCATCAGTGCGAGACAGAAGACGGCCAGCAGAAAGAGCGCGAGGTTTTCACTGAGCAGTCTGAAGGTGTAATGCGGAAACACATCGAGTAAAAAGGAAACGGACAACAAGCCAAAATACAGGATGAGTTTTTCGGGCGGGAGGTGTGCTTTGAATGCCAGAGTTGTGAGCCCGGCCGACAAAGCCAGCAGCACTGCCTGAGTGATATAAACGTGTGTTGAGTTCTCACCCGTCAGGGCGAAAACAGCGGCAATGAAGTAGTTGTAGATGAAGCCTGCCGGCGCGAAATAACTTTCCTGAAGGTCAGGGATCAGTAATCCGCCGTGAATGATGTTCAGGGCGTTTCGCTTGTACACAATCCAATCATCATCGGTCAGGTCAAATGCCGCAACGTCATCAGTGAAAGGGTAAGCCTGCCAGAGTGCAAGCGACACGAAAATCAGCACCAGCGCGGCAGTGGAAAAGATGATGCCTCTGGTCGTGGCGAACTCCCTGACGAAGGTGAGCAGTCTTTCTCTCATGACAGGGCCGAAGATTACACCGGCTTTGACCAGACGACCAGACAGCGCTGGGGAAGGCCCGATGTGAAAGGCCATCAAAAGAGCCGAACTGATTTCACGCCGAGCCGCTGCTCTGATCCGAAGACACCTCTGCCGTCGGGCAGGAAATCATTAGGGATCTCTCCATACATTCTGCCGTATCCCTTCCGTACACCCTGACTCCCCTTTCCAGTCTGCCATTCCTGTTTATGCAGGCATTACACAGCAGAGTGCTGAAGTCACTATGGCCCCGGAGTTGCACTGAATGATCTCTGGCAGCTCAACGGCCAGACCGGGAAGAGAGGGAGGAAGAATCAGTGAACACCAGACAGTTCATCATCAGGCTCGATGAAGGGCAACGGCAACAGATTCGGGACAGCGCCGGGAAAGAGGTCTCCGAGTTGAAAATCCTGACCGACGAAAACCACCCTGACCACTGGATCAGTATCACTGCTCAGAGTGATGGCAGGCGGCCTGAGATTGCCAGTGAGCCGGTCGGCGAAGAGACGGGCCACGACCCGGAGACAGTCAAAATTGATTTGAATCACGAGCAGGCGAACTATCTATGGCAGACTACGGGCAGGCAGGTGACTGCCTTCGAGTTGAGCCTGGGGAATATCTGAGTGATTCCAGTTGCGGCGTCAGCACCTTCTTCGTGGAGTTCTGGTGATGGCGACTTTTCAACACAGGGGGACATCGCATGAAGGGGCCGACCATCATAGGCAAACCGGCCATCCTCGTGGTGGATGACAATCGGGAATGGGTCGAGCGCCTTGAGTTCAGCCTGGGCGATCAATACAGGGTCGTGACGACGACTGACCTCAAGGCGGCTGACAGAATAGTGAAGGAGCAGGGGCCGGGCGTCATGCTGCTCGACTGGGAGATCGCCCGGCGCGATCCCCAAAGGGCGCGAAGTGGCTTCACGGCGGCTGACGGGAACGCGCTCCCGGTGATTCTGACCACCGGGTTCGAGAGGCCGGAGGTCAGGAATATCGCGGAACTCATCGGCGGCTGCATCGCCATCGTCGAGCGGATGGACACGCTCGAAGAGTTGCGGCGGGAAATCGCGAAGGTCTTCGCCTGCTCCGCAGGAGGAGGGCGTCGGATGAGAGCTGGTGGCAGTTGAAGGCGAGAATAAAGTGATTACATGCCCTGCCGGCGTTTGGTTCCATTCACTCTGCGTGGAAGACTGAGCGCGGGAAATGAAGCCGAAGTACCTCGTAAAGAGGGCCGTGGGGGTTCCGGGTAGTCGGTATTCTGATCAGATTGCCAGACTACCAGCCACCCGGAGGAATTCGGCAGGTAATGATCACCGACGGACTTCGAAATCGGCGCGGCAGCCGCGGTCCACCCAGACGCCGCTCTGGTCAACCCCCCAGGTGCGTCCCTGAACGCAGGCGGAGCCGCTACGCTGGCGCACCAGACGGACCCTGCCGCCGAGGCCCTCGCTGCACCAATGGCGTCTCCCGTCACCGGACTCGCAGTAGAAGGTCTGCACCCTGCCGCCGCGATCACGCCCATAATCACGGTCGCGACCATACCCGCGATCACGCCCGTAACCTCGCTCTTCAACTGTAAAGTCCGCGCGGCAGCCGCGATCCACCCAGATCCCACGCCGGTCATAACCCCAACTCCGCCCCTCTATACAAGCCGCATCGCTGCGCTGGCGCACCAGTCGCACGCCCCTGCTCGTGTCAGTCCTGCAATAATGGCGCCGCCCGTCGTCCGAGGCGCAATAGAGATCCTGGACGGGGCTGGTGACTAAGGGGGCGAGCGCCGTACCTGATTTGGGAGTGACACCCGGTTGTGAATCAGGTATCGCCGTAAAAGTCAGACTGCCAGCCTCCTCGTCGGGGCCGCGCTGAGCTGTCGCGTAGAAGAAGCCGCCGGCAAAAACCACTGAGAGCAAAACTGCCAGCAGTGGTTGTGTTTTTCGCCCGGTTGCGCAAAGCCGGTCGCTTTTCAGAATCATGATTCTTTCCTCCATTCAGATTTTGAAAAGGGGAGTGTGATGTATGGGGCTGCCTGATCCCCGCACCATTGCAATACAGATGTCCGATCAATGATCCTTATAAAAGAATAAAATGAAATCAGCCTCGGGCTGACTCCCGCTGAATGCGCGTTGAAGCAACCCAGTGGGTCGCAGGTTCAGGTCCTGTGCGGCTCACACTATTTTCAGAAACCTCCGGGCGCTTCCAGAATGCCCATTTCTTTTGCTGACACTTACTCTCCCCGAAAAACCCTTTTTGCGCGTTTCTGGTGCAATCTCCCGGGACAGATGTCCCAAAATTCCCGGATCATTCCGACGGGCACTGATAAAAACAATAATTCCATGCCGTGCGCAATCCGCCGACAGGCACGCTTTCTGACCGCGGGTCATTCTGTTAGTTTGGCTGGCGGCGGAGGCGTCGCGGGCTGCGAAGTCGGGACAGCCATTTTGTTCTGATCATCCGGCAGGAACGGCTTCGCGGACTTCACCCTCGTATAGTACTCCTCCACGTATTCCTTGATGGGCTCGTGCCCCCACTGCGTGTAGAAGTCATAATTCTTCATCTCCCGGTAAACCTGATCGAAATCCCATTTGTATTTATTGAACCGATAAATGGCCCCGATCATCCCGGTGCGGTGGCGCCCGCCGGCGCAGTGGACGAAGAAGGGTTGATTGGCCTGTTCATCGGCGACGGCGAAGAACGCCGCGATCTGCTGCTCCGTCGGCTTGCTTTTGTCGTCCAGCGGGATGTTGACATAACTCATCCCCGCCGCTTCCGCTTCGGGCTTCTCGTAGCCTGTCGGATCGTCCCGCAGGTCAATGACCGTCCTGATACCGAGCGCGGCGAGCGCCTTGTAATCGCCCTTATGAGGCTGCGCGCCGCGGTAGAAGGATTCATCCATCCGCCCGAAATTTTTTATCCTGATGTTCGGGAACGATGACGGAGACGTGACCGTTGATAGTGCGGTATCCGCCGGAGTTGTTTTCTCCACAGACGCGCCACCGATCCCGGGTCTCGATGAGAAAAGACCGAAGGCGAGGACGCCCATAAGGGCGGCCAGTCCGGCCCTCCGAAAACTGACCGGGGAGGGAGTGGCGGAAATAACTGTATGACCCGTTCGATTCATAATTACCTCCTTCACCTGAAGCGGTCCTGTGGCTGTGATGAGCCCGGATCAAACCAGGACAGCGCTAACCTGATTCCTTATGAACCTCTCTATATAGAATCCGGAGATTCAACTCTCGTGCCATTGAAGATTCTCATCAGTATCTGATCCTGCGCGCCGCGATGGATTGAGCCATTCAGATAATAGAGATAAAAAAAGGCGGGCCGTTTCTGACCCGCCGCAGTTTTGACTCGCTACAAAGCAGACTACGATCCCACCCCGACTTCGGCACTCATGCCGGGCGGCATACAAATGTTCTGATAACGCTGCCTGATCTGGCTGACGTATTTAATTGTCTCCCGGTATGGCGGGATGCTCTGGCCGTATTTTTTGACCGTCCCTTCGCCGGAGTTATAGGCCGCCAGCGCCAGGCTCACATCACCGTGGAAGGTGTTGAGCAGGAAGCGCAGGTAACGCGCGCCGGCTTCGACATTCTGCTGCGGGTCGAAGATGTTGCGCACGCCGAAGCGCGCCGCCGTCGCGGGCGTCAGCTGCATCAGCCCGGACGCGCCCTTCGGTGAGACAGCCCGCTGTTTGAAGGCGGACTCCTGCAACATCACTGAATAGATCAGCGCAGGGTCAAGGCCATTTCGGGCGGCGGCTGAAACAACCATCGCATCAATCCCCTGATCACCGGTCGTCAGCCCCTGCGGCAGACCGGCGGTCAACATAGAGACATCGCTCAGGGTTCCGGTGCAGACTGGGGCCTTGGGTGGCGGCGGTGGGGAAAGAAGCATCTGCGGCTCCCAGGCTTTGATAATCAAAGGAGACGTCGTAAACAACGGAGGCGGAAGTTCCAGCGACGCCAGACGGGTCGGCGGCAGTATTCGAACCTCTGAATTCATGCTTTGAATTCCGGCGCTGGCGCCGGATTGAGGATTGGTTAAAGTCTGGCCCAGAGCAGAGCCCGCGCAGAGCAGCGCCGCGAACAGCACAAAAGTTATTCTCATCTGACTCCGTTGTTAAAGTGACCTGAAAGGTGAGGTGAACAGCTGCGCCCGAAATGCCCCCTCAGAAGGCGCGGGCGGCAACCGTCATAGGTCGTAGCTGGAGATTATGGTTGAAAGAATTGCGAACGTAGATACCTGCTTCAATCATCGGCCACTCAGATGAATCGCCTGCAGGATCAGTTGCAGCGGCCGTCATTAAATCATCCATACCTGTCCTCAATTCTTATCGTAAAGACACCCTGTCCGGACTGAACTAGGAGGCCGCGCACGTGCGCGCTATCGTCCGGGGGATTACCGCGCGCTTGCTTTTCTGCGCGTTGATGAGCTTGCTATGGCGCGGCGGATGGCAATAGGATGATAGTTCTGCAATAGGCAAAGAGTCGTATCGTAACGAGCGCCCGGGGGCTGTGCGCCGGGTGATGCCAGCGCGTCAGGACTTCAGCGCCTGGAGGATGACGGGTATGAAATATTTTGCACTGTTTTACTACGTGGTGGACGGCTTCGTTTCACGCCGGACTCCATTCCGCGAAGAGCATCTCCGGCTGGCAGGAGAGGCAAATCGTCGGGGCGAGCTGGTGCTGGCCGGCGCGCTGGGCGATCCGGCAGATCGGGCGCTGCTCGTGTTCCGCGCAGAGGATGGCCGAGCTGCCGGGGATTTTGCCCGGAACGACCCTTACGTCCTCAACGGGCTGGTGACCCGGTGGGAAGTCCAGCCCTGGGCCGTCGTGATCGGCAACGACAGCACAACTCTACAGGGAGGCGTCAAATGATCGCTCGCTTATGGACGGCCCGGGTGGCGCAGGCTCAAGCCCCCGCTTACGCTGATCATCTGAAGAGTCGGGTCCTTTCCGCTTTAAGGGAAGTTGACGGGTACGACGGCGCAAAGCTGCTTGAGCGCGAGACAGCTGATGGCGTCGAGATAGTGGTCATTACTCTCTGGCAGTCGCTTGACGCCGTCAGGAAATTTGCCGGGCCTGACCTCGAACGAGCCGTCGTCAGCGACGAGATCGCCCCTTTATTACTCTGGTATGACCGGCAGGTCAGACATTACGAGGTGGTCGTTGAGGACGATGTATAGCGTGAGTAGAAGCGGGTCAGAAGGTGGGATTGCCGCTCAGGATCATCAGATCGCGTCAAAAACCCGGAGAAGGTGAGCAGGTATCGTGGTCGTTATTAGTCACCATACCTGCTCACCTTCTCTTTCGGGAACCGGGCAGCCTGAATCCGGCAGGCCCTGATAGTTCCGGGTAACGAAACTATCCGAAGCATTACAGACGAGACGGGCTACTGCTGATCGGGAGGCCGCGTGTCGTTGCTGCTGCTGGTCGTCGGACGATTCACCGAAGCCGGGTTCATAAGCCCCTTGTTGACCAGAATCGAAACTTCAACCCGGCGATTCTGCTGGCGCCCGTCACGGGTGCTGTTGTCGGCCACCGGGTTGGATTCGCCGTAGCCGAACGGGGTAATGATCCGGCGCAGCGGGATGTTGTGATTCTCGGCCAGGTAACGCACGACCGCGTCGGCGCGCTCCTGACTGAGGCGGCGGTTCAGGCTGTCAGGGCCGTCAGCTGAAGCAAATCCGGCCACCTGGATGATGAAGGCCTTCTGGGTCTTCGCCTGATTGGCAATGTCATCCAGCGCCGTCTTGGCTTCCGGCGAGAGCATGGCGCTGCGGACCTTGAAGTTCACCGTCGTGGTCTTGGTCGCGTCGTAATCATCGAGCATCGAGATGCGATCGTTGGTCGCATTCACGCCGGCAATCGCGGCGTCGGCAGTCTCCTGCGCGGCCTTCGCCCCGCCCTTGGCGGTGTTGGCGACGGCAGAGAGTTCCTCGAGCTGACCCGAGAGCCGCTGCGCATTCTGTTCGGCCTGAGTCAGACGATTCTCGGCCTCGCCCACGCGGCCTTCGACCGGCGTGACGCGCGATTCGATTGACTGTGCCACCTTGAATTCGTTGTCAGAGAATTTGATCTTGTTTGCGACAAGCGCGCCGGAGCTGTCGCCGCGACCTTCAATTTCGACTGGCAGGCCCCGCAGCAGCGAAGTCGTGCCGTAGTTCTTCCCGCGACGGAACGGATTGCTCTTGCGCTCCTGAACCTGGGTTGAGCTGGTCAGGCTGACAGTCACATCCGATCCGCTTTGATCACGCACGATGATGCTGTCAGCATCGCGCTTGATGATCACGCCATTGATCTTTTGTTTCTGCCCCGAACTGACGCGCGCCGGACGAGTGTTGTTCTGTGTTTTCTGATCTGTCTGATCTTGTGCCATGGCCGGAGTCAGGAGAATAAGTCCCGCTACAAGGGCCAGCAGCAGATTAAAAGCTTTGGTACTTTTCATACTTTTTGTTCCCTCCGAAGTGAATCATCTAAAGACAATTTGTTGCCATTCCCCCAGCCCCAGCGCAAGTGTTGTGCCTAACCGAAATGCGCCGCTCCGTCCATAAGAGCAGTGGCTCCGCCAGATCATTCCAGTCCGTGCGATTTGTTGAGCCTGAAGAAGTAGCAACTACAAGGGCCCACCATACAATTGCTTGTATGATTAAGCTTCATCCTGTATTGACGGGATTCACGCCGTGTAGAAACTGCCCTGCCGTACTGCCGCGGTCTGTCATTTCCACACGATGGCCTCGGGGAATAGAAAATTGACCGGCGAGAGACGATGGGGCGTAGAAAGAGCCAGGAGTCCAATCCTTTCAATTCACTCTTTCTACCTTCGGTTTATTCGTTGCTTCACAGGTTCATTTTCCTGAAAGCTGTATAACTCGCCTGAGTGACCACAACGACGGGCCATAGCCCCGCTATTGCCCGGGTAATCGGCCGCTTCGGCATCCTGTTTGCTCCCACTGCTGCTGATGCCATTGACTATGACAACGCGCGACCCGGAGCGCGCACCAGATACCGATCCGGTTGCAGTCGCCAGAGAGGCGGCGAAATCGGCGGGTCTGCGCTACGTGAATGATACCAGCCCAGGCATCCTCCGCCGCCGTGCGGGGAAAGGATTCAGCTACATCGGAGTTGATGGGAAGCCGCTGCGCGACGCGGATGAACTCGCCCGCATCAGGGCGCTCGCGATCCCGCCGGCGTGGACTGGCGTGTGGATTTGCCCGAGCCCGCATGGGCACATTCAGGCGACCGGGCGCGACGCGAAGGGTCGCAAGCAGTACCGCTATCACGCACGGTGGCGCGCCGTCCGCGACGAGACGAAATACGACCGGATGATCGCCTTCGGCCATGCCCTGCCGCGCATCCGCGAACGGACTGAAAGCGATCTGGTGCTGCCGGGGCTGCCGCGCGAAAAAGTGCTGGCGACGGTCGTGCGCTTGCTCGAAAGGACGCTGATCCGCGTCGGCAATGAAGAGTACGCGCGCGCTAACCGTTCGTTCGGCCTGACGACGCTGCGCGATCAGCACGTCAGGGTTAAAGGCTCGACGCTCCGCTTCGAGTTCCGCGGCAAGAGCGGCGTCCGTCACACGATTGATCTCAATGACCGGAGGCTGGCGCGGATCGTCCGCCGTTGTCAGGAACTGCCGGGGCAGGAGCTGTTTCAGTACCTCGATGAGGCGGGCGAGCCGCAAAGCATCGGCTCGGCCGAGGTCAATGACTATCTGCGCGAAATCACCGGCGAGGATTTTACGGCGAAGGATTTTCGCACGTGGGCGGGCACGGTCTTCGCGGCTCTGGCGCTGCAGGAGTCTGAAGACTTCGATTCAGAGGCCGAGGCGAAGAGGAACGTCGTCCGCGCGATTGAGAGCGTGGCTGCGCGACTCGGCAATACGGTCGCGGTCTGTCGCAAATCTTACGTTCACCCGGTGGTGATCGAACTCTACACCGAAGGCACGTTGTGCGAATCGCTCGAACAGTGCCTGAAACAGCAACAGGAGGACGCGCCGGAATGGTTGCAGCCTGAAGAGGCCTCCGTGCTGGCCCTGCTTGAAGGGCAGGTCAGACGCGAAGCGGATCAGATAAAGGCCGCGTGATCAGCTGGCTTGTCAGTCAGGCGTCGGTCCACGCGGCGGGGCTGACAGACTGTGACCGGCAGCGCAAAACAACGCATTCCACCCATCCACCCGCTTGATGCACTGGCCGAGACCCGCGCTCACCGGGGCGCCGGCTGCCGGTGCTGAAGGACAAACGGATAACGCCACCAGGCAATTGAATTGCTTCTGTTCAGTCAGGACCTGATTCAGGGGCGAGGAAGGAGACTTATGATCAGACACCTTTTCATCGTCATCATGCTGGCCGCCCTCTGTGTCCCGACAGCTCTCGCACAGCAGCCGCCCTCCGCAACCGACCCGCCGCAGACCGGCAAGGCCGCTGACAAGGCGAAACAGGATCAGCACCACGACAAGAACATGAAGCACGACGACAGCGCGAAGAGCGACACGACGAAAAGCGCCACGCTCTCGGGCGCCGACAAAACGTTCGTGATGAAAGCCGCGACCGGCGGGATGGCCGAAGTCTCGCTGGGACAGGTCGCCGCAGGCAAGGCGACGAATGATGAAGTGAAGCAGTTCGGTCAGCGCATGGTGGACGATCACGGCAAAGCCAATCAGGAACTGACGGCCCTGGCCTCACAAAAGGGCATCACGCTGCCCGCCGACACGGACGCCAAACATAAAGCCACGCAGGATCGCCTGTCGAAACTCTCGGGCGCCGATTTTGACCGGCAGTACGTGCGCGAGATGCTGAAGGATCACGAGAAGGATGTGGCGATGTTTGAGAAAGAAGCGCGCACTGCCCATGATCCGGACCTTAAAGCGTGGGTCGAAAAGACGCTGCCAACGCTGCGCGACCACCTGAAGATGGTGCGCGACCTGTCGGGCAAAATTAACACCAGCGCGTCGAATTCAGGAAAGGCCGGTAAAAAGGACGCAAAGTCTTACAACCGGACGACGCCTTAGCACTCGTCCGCGATTGAGGCGGTGATCCGCCAGACTGCGACCCGGGCAGACCGCCCGGGTCGCACTACCGTTTTTGAGGGGAGGGTAAAATGAAAGCAATAGTATTTCATGGCATTGGCGACATTAGTCTTGATGATGTTCCCGACCCGAAGATCAAAGAGCCCGGCGACGCGATTGTCCGGCTGACGGCGAGCGCCATTTGCGGGACCGACCTGCACATGGTGCGCGGGACGATGAGCGGGATGAAGCCCGGGACAATTCTCGGGCACGAAGGCGTCGGCGTCATCGAAGAACTGGGCAAGGACGTGCGCAGCCTGAACGTCGGCGACCGGGTAGTGATCCCCTCGACCATCGCCTGCGGGTACTGCGTCTATTGCCGCGCGGGGTATTACTCGCAGTGCGACAATGCCAACCCGAACGGGGCGCAGGCCGGGGCGGCTTTCTTCGGCGGGCCCGAACAGAGCGGTCCGTTCGACGGGCTGCAGGCCGAGTACGCGCGCGTCCCGTTTGCCGGCGTTGGGCTGGTCAAGCTGCCCGAAGAAGTCAGCGACGATCAGGCGATTCTGCTCTCTGATATTTTCCCGACCGCGTGGTTCGGCGCGAAGCTGGCCGAGATCAGAAAGGGCGACACGGTCGCGGTCTTCGGCTGCGGGCCGGTCGGTCAGTTCGTCATTGCCAGTGCGAAGCTGCTCAGCGCGGGCCGCATTCTCGCCGTTGACACCATCCCCTCAAGGCTCGACATGGCGCGCGCGCAGGGGGCCGAGGTGATTGACTTCAACCGCGAAGACCCGGTCGAGGCGATCCGGCGGCTGACGGGAAAGATCGGCGTGGATCGCGCGATTGACGCCGTCGGCGTTGATGCCGTCACTGCCCATCACGGCCCCGCCGCAAGGAAGGCCAGAGAGAACCGCCAGCAGTTCGAGCAGGAGTTGCAGCAGATCGCGCCGGAAACCAACCCCGACGGCGATAATTGGGTTCCGGGCGACGCACCCTCACAGGCCCTCATGTGGGCGGTCGAAGCGCTGGCCAAGGCGGGCACGCTCTCGGTCATCGGCGTCTACCCGGAAAAGTCCGAGCATTTCCCCATCGGCAGGGCGATGAATAAAAACCTGACGATCCAGATGGGCAATTGCAATCATCGCAAATACATTCCCGAGCTGGTCGGCAAAGTCCGGAGCGGCGAGATTGATCCGATGCAGGTGCTGACGCAGCAGGAGCCGCTCGCTTCGGCCATTGACGCTTACAAGGCATTCGACGAACGACAGGCCGGGTGGATCAAGGTCGAATTGAAACCGTCGGCATACCCGGTCGGTTTCGTCGGCGAGCAGAGCCGGACGGCAAAGGGCGGGTCTGAGAAAGTCTGATCGCCCGCCCGACTTGCGGAGCGTCAGCTTCCGCAGGCATACAGTGCCGAGACCGCACTCAGGCGGTGTCAGGGGAGGAGACAACAAAATGGCAAAACTGGATCACGCAAACACGAGTTCGGTCAGACCGGTCACCGGCCTGTTCAAGGACGGGGAAACTTCCGGGCGCGCTTACCACCTGCTGATTGACATGGGTTACAAGCCCGATGACATCAGCGTGGTGATGACGGATGAAACGCGCAGTCGCTATTTCCCGAAAGACACCCCGCTCGATGCTTCGTCGGAAACCGGGGCGCATAACAAAGCCGCCGCGGGAGCAGCGATCATGGGCTCAACCGGCGCAGTCCTCGGGGCAGTAGCAGCAACTGGCCTGGCAATCGTTTCAGGTGGGGCGGGCTTCATCGTGCTGGGGCCACTGGCCGCGGCGGGCGCGGGGCTGGGCGCGACCGTCGGCAGCCTGTTCGGCGCACTGATCGGCTCCAGCGTTCCGAACGAGGACGTTCATCGTTACGAGCGTGGCATCAGGGAAGGGCGGATTCTGATCCGCGTCAACCCACACACGGAGGATGACGCGCTCCGCATCGAGCGCGAGTGGCAGGAGCTGGGCGGGGAACTGGCAAGGTTCTGAGTCGTCGGCAGGCTCCGGCCCGAAGAAAGACTGTTATTGCTGATCAGAAATTGAAGGAATGGAGGCAGGCGCGGAAGCCTGCCTCCGTTCACCTGCCGCTCTGTTTCCGGGCAAAATCTGTCGCCTCGGTGTTGTAATCTTCGGCGGCTTCGTAATCGCCCTCGCCCTTAAGCCCGCCACCTTTCTTTCGCTTTGCCGACTCGGCCTTTTGTGCGTAAGAATCAATCTCGCGGGGCGGCATGACCTGCGCGTCCCCTGATCCTGATTCCAGATCCTCTTCCCTGATATAGCCCTGATTGAGTGACAGGTTTTCCAACTCTTCACGTTTACTGATGCCCTGGGTTTTCTTACTCATAATCAACTTCCTTCCTTCAGCCATTAGTTTTCCCCCAGCAGCCCGGTCGGCTGCTGGGACAGCGTCACCGGGAATGCCTGCAATAATTACTCCACATTCGTCCCCGGCCGGCCACGATTTGAAGATTATGATGGTCTGAGCCGAATGCGCGCTGATCACCGTGAATAAGAGAGCCAGCCCCGCGTCAGATAATCGCTCATCGTCAGCGCGAACATGATTCCCAGCCAGAAAAGCCCGCCGATGACCACCACCTGAGTCAGCCGGCTGCTGTAACGGACGTGCATGAAATAAAGCGCCACGAGCGTCGCCTTGGTGACGGCAATCGCCAGCGCCGCCACGGTATTCATCCTGCCCAGGTCAATTGACGCGATCCAGATCGTCAACAGCGTCAGCCCGAGCAGCGCGGCAAAGATGGTCAGATAAATTTTCCTCGGCACGATATGCATCACAAACCTCCCT
This sequence comes from Blastocatellia bacterium, assembly GCA_035652435.1. GTDB lineage: Bacteria > Acidobacteriota > Blastocatellia > RBC074 > RBC074 > DASRDU01. The sequence continues at coordinate 45,923 of DASRDU010000145.1, read as the reverse complement.
GGTGCAGGTGGCGCCCGATCAGGTAAAGCAGCGGGAAGAGGAAGATCCAGATGATATCCACGAAATGCCAGTAGAGACCCGACAACTCGACCGGCGTGTGATATTCGGGCGAGAACCGGCCGCGCCACGCCATCACGATCAGCACGGCCAGAATCCCCACGCCCACGACCATGTGCAGCGCATGCACCCCGGTCATCGCGAAGTAGAGCGAGAAGAACATCTGAGCGTCGCGCCGGTACGGTTCGGCAAAATTGAAGTTCGCGCCCGGAACATGCCCTTCCACGAACTTGTGGTGGTACTCGACGAATTTGATGCCCAGAAACACGAGCCCCAGCGCGAGCGTCAGCGCGAGAAACGCGACCGTCGCCTTCCGGCCGCCCGTCTGCGCGCTGTAAACCGCCAGGGCCATCGTCAGGCTGCTGGCGATCAGCACGATAGTGTTGACGCTGCCGAGCGGCACGTCGAGTTCATGGCTCGCGGCGGCAAAGGCCGCCGGGTGCCACGTGCGGTAGACGATGTAGGTCATAAACAGGCCGCCGAAAAACATGATCTCCGTCACCAGAAAGACCCACATCCCGAGCGTCCCGGCCTCGCGCTGCTGCTCGAAATCCGCGAAATGATGCTTGAGCGCCGGGTGATGAGTGCCCGCATTCCCCGACGCATGGTTTTTGCTGATCTCTGCGCTCATTACCCCCTCATCGCTCAGGCCGGCTGATCGCCCGGCTTCATCTGTCCGACACCCTTCGATTCTTCCGCCGGCACAAATTCATAAGCCTCCCACGTCACCACCGGTGTCTGGTAAAAATTCTCGGTCGGCGGCGGTGAAGAAGTGCGCCACTCGAGCCCCGTGCCCGGCCACGGGTTGGCTTCGGCTGCCGGGCCGTACCGCATTGACCAGATCAGGTAGATCAAAGGCAGCACGTAGCCGACCGCGAGGATTGAAGCCCCGGCGGTGGACATCACGTTCAGCACCTGATATTCCGGCGGGTAGGCGTGGTAACGGCGCGGCATCCCCTGGTAGCCGGCCACGAACTGCGGGAAGAACGTCAGATTGAAGCCGACGAAAACCAGCAGCGCCGACAGCCTGCCCCAGCCTTCTGAATACAGGCGGCCCGAAATCTTCGGCCACCAGAAATGAATCCCGCCCAGATAACCCATGACCGCGCCGCCGACCATAATGTAGTGAAAATGCGCGACGACGAAATAAGTGTCAGTCACGTGAACGTCCAGCCCCAGCGCGGCCAGGAACAACCCGGTCATCCCCCCGATGGTAAACAATCCTATAAAGCCGAAGGCATAGAGCATCGGCGTGTCATAGGATACCGAACCCTTATAGAGTGTTGCCGTCCAGTTGAATACCTTGACCGCCGAAGGGATGGCTACGGCGTAGCTGAGGAACGAGAAGATCATTCCGGCGTACACGCCCTGGCTGCTGACGAACATGTGGTGACCCCAGACCAGGAAGCCGAAGACGGCAATCGCCACGCTCGCCCAGGCGACGAAGCTGTAGCCGAAGATCCTCTTCCGGGTCATATTCGCGACCAGCTCGCTGACCACGCCCATCGCCGGCAATACCATGATATAGACCGCCGGGTGCGAGTAGAACCAGAAGAGGTGCTGGAACAGCACCGGGTCGCCGCCGTAGGCCGGGTCAAAAAATCCGAGGTGCAGAGTCCGCTCCAGCGCGACCAGCGCGAGCGTGATCGCCAGCACCGGGGTCCCCAGCACCTGAATCAGGCTCGTCGCGTAATGCGCCCAGACGAAGAGCGGCAGCCGGAACCACGTCATCCCCGGCGCGCGCATCGTGTGGATCGTGACGATGAAATTCAACCCGGTCAGGATCGAGGAAAACCCGGCGATGAAGATCCCCAGCACCGCCGGGACGACGTTGGTGACCGAGTAACTTGAACTGAACGGCGTGTAGAAAGTCCACCCGGTATCCACGCCGCCGTTCACGAGCGCGTAGAGCATAAAGAAGCCGCCCAGCATGAAGATGTACCAACTCGCCAGGTTGAGCCGCGGGAACGCGACATCCCTGGCCCCGATCATCAGCGGGATCAGGAAATTCCCCAGCACGGCCGGGATGGACGGGATGAGGAAGAAGAAGACCATGATGATGCCATGCATCGAGAAGAGCTTGTTGTAAGTCTCCGCCGTCACCAGATCGCCGGGCGGCGTCAGCAGTTCGATCCTGACCAGCGTGGCGTAGATCCCGCCGATGAAGAAGAAGAACGTGATCGAGGCCATGTAAAGCAGGCCGATCCGCTTGTGGTCGAGCGTGAAGAGCCACGACTTCCAGCCGAAGCTGGCGTTGAGGTAATGCACGCGGGGGCTGACTGCTGCGGTTGCGGCGCTCATAGCATTCATTCAGAAAATGTACAGCAAACTTCCAGTTTGCTGATGACTTCACAAATGGCCGATAGAGAGGCTCAGCAAACCGGGAAAGTTTGCCGGACATGACCTCGAACATCAGCGTTGTTTCTGCGGCTGATCAGGGGCGGGCGGATTTGACCGCCGCGACTTCGGCTCAGCCGTCTGGTTTACTGTCCCCTGATTACTGCTGCCTGCTGGTGTGTTTGTTGTGCCCTGAGTGTTACCGAGCGATTTGACGTAAGCGACCAGCTGCAACAACTGCTCTTCGTTCACCAGCCCCTGGAAGGTCGGCATGATCGGCTGATAGCCGGCGACGATCTTCGCCTGCGGGTTGACGATTGATTCGCGGATGTAGCTTTCGTCAGCCGTGACCTTCCGCCCGTCCGCCAGCGCGACCTGTCTGCCGAACACGCCCGCGAGCGACGGGCACTGCCCCTGACCATTCATCAGGTGGCAGGAAGCGCACCCCAGGCTTTGAAACAGGCCCTCGCCCGAAGCCGACATCTGCCCCACCCCTTCGCCGCCGAGCCATGCCTCATACTCCTGTGGCTCCATCACCACGACCCACCCGATCATCCCCGAATGATTAGTCCCGCAGTATTCCGCGCAGAAGAGGTGATAGCGGCCCGGCCTGGTCGCCTCGAACCAGAGCGAGGTGTAGCGCCTGTCGCCCGGCAGCACGTCTGACTTGACCCTGAATTCGGGGACGAAGAAGCTGTGGATCACGTCCTCGCTCGTCATAATCAGCTTCACCCGGCGGCCCACCGGCACGTGCAGTTCATTGATCTCGCGCTGCCCTTCGGGGTGCTGAAACCTCCACATCCACTGTTTGGCGGTGACGTATATTTCCTGCGCCTCGCGCGGCGGGCGATAGAGCCTGAAGTAAAGGCTGGCTCCCCAGGCGAAGATGCCCATCGAGATCAGAAACGGGATCACCGTCCACGCCAGTTCCAGCCGGATCGAGCCGACGACCGGGCGCGGGATTTCGTCGCGCGAGCGGCGGCGGTATTTGACCGCGTAATAGAGTTCCAGCCCGGCAATCGCAAACGTAAAGAAGAGCGTGAGCCCGACCAGAGACAGAAACAGCGCATCAACCTCACCGGCGACGGTTGACGCCTGTTCGGGCATGAAAGGCAGAAGTAAAAAGACAAGGGGCAGGAGACTGAAGTTTGTATACCCCGGGTCTGCCTCCTGTGCGCCTGCTTTGAATTTTGGTTTGAGCAGCAGAATCAGTGCCGCCAGTGCCAGCATTGTCACGACCGCGCTGAGTCGCAGGATATTCCGCACCGCCGGCCCGTACTTCCCGGTGGCCGGGTCGTAGCGGTAGCAGAACAGCAGCATCTGATCCACGGGCGAGCCGATTCTGTTTTCCGCGGCTTCGATTAACCCCAACCGCAGATCCATCGGCTTGTACTCAATGCCGTAAAGGTAGCGCGCAATCTTTCCCCGCGGGGTGAGGATCATAATCCCGCTCGCGTGCGCGTACTGGTCGGTCAGTGTGTCGTAGTAATAGTGAAAGCCGACGGCCTCTGTCAGCGCTCTGATCGAAGCCTCATCGCCGGTCAGAAAATGCCAGCCGCTTTCCGCGCCGGGGCGCGCGTAGCGTCTCAGGTAAGCTTCCTTCTTACCTGCGGCGAGGTTCGATGAATCGCGCGGGTTGAAGCTGACGGTGATAACGTTGAACTGATTACCGACGTCGAAGGCCAGCGCTTTCAGACTCCCGGCCAGACCGTTCAGAACCTGAGTGCAGAGCATCGGGCATTTGTAATAAGCCAGTGAGAGGACGACCGGCCTGCCGTTGAAATATTCACGGAATTGCACGTCTCTGCCGGACTCGTCGCGGAAGACGAGGTCGAGCGGAACCTGTTCGCCCAGGCGCTGCTCGATCCCGACATTGCGTAGCGGCTGCGGCCTTCCGGTTTCCGCGAATGAAGTGGAAGCGAAGAGCAGGAGGCATAAGGCCGGCAGCACAGTACAGTACCGCGGCGTCCGGCGAGCGGGGCAATCACAACAAGCCTGAGTCGTAGTGACCGCTCGCCGGACGCCGCGGTACTGTACTGCCACTGTGTTGTGAGTGACTGCTTTCATTGCTTACTTTTCTCCGGCATTCTCCCTGATCCTGAATCAGCGGGCATCGCTTCCTCAGGCAGCGCACTTTGCTGCGCCGCGGAGTGTGACCTTTCGATCAGCAGCTTCTTCGCCTGCTCAATCGGGATGTGAACGACTCCCCTCTGCTCGTCCACCCAGCCGTAGCCGTGCAGGCGGTTGTCTTCCTCGGCGCGGAGCTTCTGCAGGTCTTCGGCCGGGTGGCTTTCGTGCCCCGGCGCGAGTTGCAGGCGCGGCTCCGGCGGCAGCCGCTGCGTGTTCACGCCGAGGCGCGAGGCGGGCGGCGGTTCGGCGTGAGCCTCTTTAGACTCGAACACATCGAACAGCCCCCACATCAGCAGGTGAACAACCACGGCCGTCGCAATCAGCCCGGCCATGAACCACAGCACGGCGCGGACGTTGACGTCGCTCCGCTCGTGAGCGACTTCCGGGTTGCCGATCCCGCTCACGTCCGGCGTCTCGCGCGAATCTGAACTGTGATCAGTCGTGCCCATTCCGCAAAGCCTCCTCAAACTTCATCCTTCATCCTTCCGATGTGGTCAGTGGTGTCCATTCTGCAAAGCCTCCCCGAGGTGCGGGTCGTTGATCGGCAGCAGCGGCCTTTTCCCGAGCTGCCACATAAACATCCCCAGCCAGACGCCGCCCAGGCCGACGAGCGCGGCCACGTCCATCCAGTGCAACGCGAAGCGATGCTCGTCGAGCGTCGGCGCGATCAGCCAGAACAGGTCAATGAAGCGCATCACGATCACGGCGAGCGCGACGGCGACCAGCCGTCTTCCGCTGCGCTTCAGATCGCTTGAGAGCAGCATCAGGAACGGCAACGCGAAATGGAAAATTACGAGTGCCAGCCCGACCCACTGCCACCCTCCGCTCAGTCGGCGCACGTACCACGTGGCCTCCTCCGGCAGGTTGCCAGACCAGATGATCAGAAACTGCGAGAACGACAAGTAGGCCCAGAGCATGACGAACGCGAGCAACAGCTTGCCCAGGTCGTGCAGATGACCGGGACGGATCGCGTGCGCGAGCGGCTCGTATTGCGCGAGCAGCACCAGCACCGAAATCACGAAGGCCATCGCCGAGAGCGCCTGCCCGCCCATCAGGAGCAGGCCGAAGATGGTCGAGTACCATTCGGGCTGGAGCGACATCACCCAGTCAATCGAGGCGAACGTGATCGTCAGCCCGTAAAGCACCAGCCCGCCGCCGCTCAGCAGCTGGAAGCGCCGCTCCAGACGCGGGTCGGCCGTCTCGTCCTGCTGGCGCGACCACTTGTTGAGAAAGAAAGTCAGGGCCGCCCACGCGGCGAAGTAGAAGAGTGCCCGCGCCACGAAGAACGGGACGTTCAGGTAAAGCCGCTTGTGCGCGAGCGCTGCGTTCCCAGCCACCTCTTCGGGCCGCGCCCAGGCGTAGAGTCTGTGCAGGCCGAGCAGCAGCGGCAGGAACATCAGCGCGACGAGCGGCAGCGTGCGCGTCGCCGATTCGAGCAGCCTCCTGATCACGAGCCCCCACGCGCCACCCGTCAGGTGTTGCAGCATCACCAGCGCCAGACAGCCGAGCGTGATCCCGGTCACGAAGACGAAGCCGGTCAGCCACGAGTGGAAAAACTGCGCCGGCCTGAAGAAGGCCCCGGCGAGACACGCGAGCAGCCCGGCGGCGCCCGCAATGAGCGCGCGCACCTGAACCAGATTCACTACCGGCGGCGCCGCGTATGTTGCCTGACTCATCGTGTCTGCCCTCCCGAACCGAGCTGCCGGCGTTTGTCTTCCGGTACGTCAGTCACCGCGGCGTTCTGACTCAGTTGCAGCGCGCGGATGTAAGCGATGATCATCCAGCGGTCGCGCGGGCTGACCTGATCCGCGTAACTCCACATCCGGCCGAAGCCGCTGGTGATGACGTCGTAAAAATGGCTGTTCGGGGCGGCGCGCAAACGGTCAATGTGGTACGAGGGCGGGGCGGGGAATCCGCGCCGCACGATCATGCCGTCGCCGTGGCCGCTGCGACCGTGGCAGGGCGAGCAGGAGATGTTGAATCGCTCTTCGCCGCGCGCGAGGATTTCATCCGTGATCGGGAAAGGAAAGCCGTCGGCGCCCGCCGCACCGCGCACGCTCGCCGGCGCGAAGGCATCGTTATTGAGCGAGCCGCGCGCGACGGTTCCCGCGACGGGCTGGCGTGACTGCTGACGGTCACCGAAAAACTCGCTCGCCCTGAGCGGCTTGTACTTCGGCTGGTCGTGCATGTCCTGCCGGCAGGATGAGAGCAGGAAGGCAAAAGGTAAAAGGCAAAAGGCAAAAGGCAAAAATGAACAGCGCCTAGCTCTCTCAGGACGATCGGAGGGTGCGCCCGGATCAGTACCGCGAGCGGTAGCGAGCGTGTTTCCGACCGTGGCAGCAGTGCGGGAAGCACGCTCGCTACCGCTCGCGGTACTGACTTCTGACTTCCGACTTTCGCGTTTTGCTTTCTCAACTCTCAACATCTGTGACCTCACGCGGCTTCTGCCGGTTCAGAAAATCCCTCGTCGCCTCGTAATCGAACTTCGGGTCGGTCGCTTCAATGCACAGGAAGAAACGGTCGCGCGAGGCGAGCGCGAAGTTCGGCGCGTTGAAGACCGGGTGATGCGGCATCGGCAGCCCGCTCAGCGCAAAGAGCCCGAGGACGGCTGACAGCGCGGCGATCAGCACCGTCGTCTCAAACGTGATCGGGATGAACGCGGGCCAGCTGTGCAACGGGCGCCCGCCGACGTTGAGCGGGTAATCAATCACCGAAGTCCAGTAGAGCAGCGCGTACCCTCCTATGCCGCCCGCGATGCCGCCGAGCAGCACGACGAGCGGGAGCCGGCTCCGGCGCAGGCGCAGCGCTTCGGTCAGCTCTTCAATCGGGTACGGCGTGTAAGCGTCCAGCCGGCGGTAGCCCTCTTCGACCGCACGGCGCGCCGCCGCGACGAGCGCCGCCGGGTCATCGAATTCGGCGATCAGGCCATAGAGGGCCGGTTCCCGCTCCCTTCCTTCCATGACGGTTTCCTTTCTTCAATCAATAGTCGCCTCCCCGCCGGGTTCCGCCTCCGGCAGGAGCGTTCTCAGCTCAAAAATCGAAATCATCGGCAGGAAGCGGATGAACAGGAAGAGCAGCGCCGCAAACAGGCCGAGCGTGCCGACGAACGTGGCCACGTCCCAGACGGTCGGGCGAAACATGCCCCACGACGAGGGCAGGAAGTCGCGGTGCAGGCTGGTCACAATGATGATGAACCGCTCCAGCCACATGCCGATATTGACGATGATCGAAATCACAAACAGCGCAGGCACGCTGCCGCGCACGCGCCTGAACCAGAGCAACTGTGGCATGGCGATGTTGCAGAGGATCAGCGACCAGTATTCGGGCGCGTAAGGCCCGCGCATCCGGTTGGCGATCATGAATTCTTCGTAGGTGTTCGAGCCGTACCAGGCCATGAAGGTTTCCATCGTGTAGCCGTAACCCACGATCAGCCCGGTCGCGAGCATGACCTTCGCCATATTGCGCAGGTGGCGCATGGTGATGAAATCTTCCAGCCCATAAAACTTCCGCAGCGGGATCGCAATCGTCATGACCATCGCGAAGCCCGAGTAGATCGCCCCGGCCACGAAGTAAGGCGGGAAGACCGTCGTGTGCCAGCCGGGCAGGATCGAGATGGCGAAGTCGAAGCTGACGACCGTATGCACCGAGACCACGAGCGGGGTCGCGAGCCCCGCGAGCAGCAGCGAGGCCATCTCATAGCTCTGCCAGTGCCTGGCCGAGCCGCGCCAGCCGACGGCCAGCATCCCGTACGCGATCCTGCCCACGCGGCCCCCCGCGCGGTCACGCAGCGTCGCGAGATCCGGAATCATCCCGACGTACCAGAAGAGCAGTGAAACCGTCGCATAAGTCGAAACCGCGAACACGTCCCACATGAGCGGACTGCGGAAGTTCGGCCAGATCGCCATCGAGTTCGGGTACGGCAGCAGCCAGTAAAAGAGCCACGGGCGCCCCAGGTGCAATACCGGAAACAGCCCGGCGCAGGCGACGGCGAAGAGCGTCATCGCTTCGGCGAAGCGGTTGATCGAATTGCGCCAGCGCTGGCGCAGCAGCAGCAGGATCGCCGAGATCAACGTCCCCGCGTGGCCGATCCCGATCCACCAGACGAAGTTGGTGATGGCAAACGCCCAGGCGATGGGGATGTTGATCCCCCAGATGCCGGTGCCTTTGACCAGCAGCCAGGCCGTCGCGACAAAGAGCAGCATCGTCAGCGCGAAGGCCAGCCCCGCGCCGATGAACCAGCCGAGCGGCGTCCGGCGCGTCAGCACAATCGCGCTGATCTTGTCGGTGACCGAGGCGAACGTGTGCCCCGGCGCGATCACCGATGACTGGTCAGGCGTCCGTTGCTCTGCCTGTTGCTGGTTATGTATTTCCTGCATACCAGACGGCTCTTCTACTTCATTGCCTGCTGCGGCTGTTCGATCTCCGGGTTCGGGTTGCGCACCGCCGCCAGATAAGTGGTGCGCGGCTGCGTCTGAAGTTCTTCGAGCAGCCCGTAATTGCGCGGCCCGGCTTTGAGCCGGGCGACGCGGCTGTTCCGGTCATTGATGTCGCCGAAGACGATGGCCTCGGTCGGACACGCCGCCTGACATGCGGTCACGACCTCGCCGTCGCGAACCCTGCGATTCTCCTTTTCCGATTCAATCTTCGCCCGCTGGATGCGCTGCACACAGTAAGTGCATTTTTCCATCACGCCGCGGCTGCGCACGCTGACGTCGGGGTTGCGCGCGAGCTTCAGGCTGGGCGTCTCCCAGTCCTGGAAGAGCAGAAAGTTGAAGCGGCGCACTTTATAGGGACAGTTGTTTGAGCAGTAGCGAGTGCCGACGCAGCGGTTGTAAACCATCACGTTCAATCCCTCGCTGTCGTGGACCGTCGCGTTGACCGGGCAGACCACTTCGCACGGCGCCTTCTCGCAGTGCATGCACGGCACAGGTTGGAAGAAAGTTTCGGGGCTGCCCGCGTAGCCCTTGTAATAACGGTCTATCCGCAGCCAGTGCATCTCACGCCCGCGCCTGACCTGATCCCTGCCGACCACAGGGATGTTGTTCTCCGACTGACACGCCACGACGCAGGCGTTGCAGCCGACGCAGGCCCCGAGGTCAATCGCCATCCCCCACGCATAGCCCTTGTATTCGTACTCGGGGTAAAGAGACTCATGGCCGTCCGGCGCGTGAATCCTTTCGTGCGCGAAGTGCGGATTCCGGCGGAACTCTTCGGACGTGGCGGAACGCACGATGTCGCGGCCCTCCACGTTGTAATGAAGCTGCGTGCAGGCGAGCGGATGCCTTTCGCCGGCGGGTCTGATCTCCACGCCGTGACCGATCCAGGGTGCATCGGTAGTGCGGAGCTGATACGCGTTGAATCCGGCGCCGTTCCCGGCGCGCCCGGCGCGCCAGCGTCCGTAACCGAGATGCACCGTCACACAATCATCGGCGTGGCCGGGCACGACCCGGACGGGGGCGCGCAGCGAGCGGCCCTGATAATTCAGCCCCGCCACGTCGGCGAAAATCTCGCCGTGTTCGCCGCCGCGCGAACTGACTTCGTAATCGAGACCCAGACGGCGCGCGGTCGCCGGGCTGACGAGCGCCGCGTTGTCCCAGGTGAGTTTGGTCAGTGGCTTCGGCAATTCCTGCAACCAGCCGTTGTTGGCAAAGCGACCGTCGTGAATCGTCGGGTCGGCGCGAAAGATGATTGCCAGTTTGTTATTCGCAGGCTGCGTGCCGGAACTTTGTGTTGCGCTCTGCGCCGACCAGTCTGATTTCACCGTGACCGTCTTCGGCTGAAATGCCGTGTTCGGGATGAAGCCGTCGTGCAGCGCCTTTCGCCAGAACTGCTCGAAGGAATCCGGGGCAGGTGAAGCGCTGGCCGCGGGGGCCGAAGAACCTGTTGCCGCGACGTTTGAAGAAGTGGCGGCGGGAGTCGAAGCCGGAGTCGGAGAAACCGTCGTTCCCTCCCGCGCCTGCGTATTCGATGCTTTGCCGTAATTCGTCCGCCAGTAATCGCGCACGATCTCGTAGCCGGTGCGGTCAGGCCGGTCTGAGAATGCGGCGAGCAGTTCGTGCGCGCTCCTGCCCTGATAGAGCGGCATAATCAGCGGCTGAATGATCGAGGCCGTGCCGTCGTAAGCGCGGGCGTCGCCCCACGCTTCGAGGTAATGGGTTTCGGGAATGTGCCAGTGGCACAGCTCAGAGGTCTCATCGTTGTAGAGGCTCAGGTGCGCTCGCAGTCTGACCTTCGCCATCCTCTCGCCGAATTTCATGTCGGCGGGCGCCGTGTAGACGGGATTGCCGCCGATGATCAGGAGCATCTCCACGCGGCCCGCTTCCATCTCCGCCACCAGATCGCGCAGTGACTGTGTCTGATCGGCGGGGTCGGCTTCAACCGGGTCAATGTAAAAGACGGTCTGCCCGACGTTGCCGAGCGCCTGATTGATCGCGGCCACGAGCGCGTGAATAACGGGCGGCTGCTCGTCACCGGCAGTGACTATGCTCCGGCCACGGTGCCGCTCGAGATCTCTCACCAGCGCCATGACCCGATTGGCATCGGTGTTGTTCGACGCCGCAACAGCCCCTTCCGCCTGCACGCCGATTCCGGCAGCAATGGCGCGGGCGAAACCTTCAATTTCATCGGGGCGCAACGGCCACCGGTGGTCAGCCGCTGCGCCGGTATTCGTCGGCGTACTCTCGACGGCATAGAGCCGGTTCATCGTGCCGTTGCCATTAGTCGCGCCGCGCCGCCTGCCGGCGAACTCGCGCGCGTAACGCAGGCTGGCCGGGCCGCACGAGAGGAAGTCTGATTCAATCGCCAGCACGACGTCGGCATTTTCAAAACGGTAGATGGGCCCCGCCGGCACGCCGAACGCCAGACGCGCACCGGCGAGCGCCTGATCGCGATTGACCGGCTCGTACTGGTGCCATTTCGCGGCGGGGAACTGGGCGAGCAGTCCGCGCAGTTGATCGGCCAGCGTCGGCGACGTGACTGTTTCAGTCAGGACGCGCAGCCCCGCGCCCTGCGACGCGCGCTGCGTTTCGAGCGCGCTGCGCGCTTCGGCCAGAAATGCCGGCCACGTGCTGATGTCGCCGAGATACGTCACCGTCCGCGAGCGGTCAGGATCGTAGAGCGTGAGGATCGAAGCCTGCGCGAACGCGTCCGTCGCGCCGAGGCTCGCCGGGTGGTCGGGGTTGCCTTCGATTTTTGTCGGGCGCCCTTCGTGACTTTCCACGAGCAGCCCCACAGCTGCCCCACTGAGTGGCATGGCCGTCGCGTAAAAGAGCGATTTGCCGGGGACGATGCCTTCGGGGGGCTTGACGTAAGGCACGATGTTTTCAGTCGGCTGAACCGTGCAACCCGTGAGACCGGCCAGCGCGAGCGATGCCCCCATCAGTTGCAGGAAGTGACGGCGGCTGACCGGGTCGAGCCAGTGGGCGGCGTCGTGCGGAAACTCGCGATGGAGCATCTCGCGGAACTCTTCCGTGTCGGCCAGCTCATCAAAGCTCCTCCAGCACTCATTCGCCCATACCGTGCCCGACTGTTCGCGTGATGGAGGAATACCGGAAGGGACAGACTGAGCGCCGAGGATCGGAAGCTGAGTGCGCCGCTTCCTTTTCTCACTCTCTGATTCGTGATGATGTACTGTCACTTTCACCTCTCAACCCATTCCTGCTGCTTCAGCGGTGACAGACTGAGCAGCTCGTCAGCGCTGCCGGACTCTGAATGTTGTACTCCGCGATCAGCCGGCGGCCCTGCTCGATCTGATTGGCCGGGGGCTGCCAGGCCATGTTGTAAATCTGGTCGCGCGGCCTGACGAATTTTTCCGGCTGGCGGTGACACCCGAGACACCATTCCATTTGCAGCGACGCCACCTGATAGACGAGCGGCATCCGATCCACGCGCCCGTGACAGGTCGAACAGCCCACGCCCTTGTTCACATGAATGCTGTGGTTGAAGTAGACGAAATCCGGCAGGTCATGCACCCGCGTCCACGCAATCGGCTTGTTATCGCGCCAGCTCGCGCGGACGATTTCGAGATAAGAGCTGTGGAGAAAAAGCTGCGAGTGGCAGTTCATGCACGTCTTCGTCGGCGGGATGCCGGCGAAAGCCGATTGCTCAACCGTGGTGTGGCAGTAGCGGCAGTCAATCCCGTCGTCGCCGACGTGGTGTTTGTGCGAGAACTGCACGGGCTGCTCGCGCGCGACAAAGGCCTGCGTCACGTAAGGCGAGCGGTTGACTTCGGCCACGACCCAGAGCAGCGCCGCCAGAATGAAGACCGCGCCGAAGATGGTGACCCGGGCAATCGTGTTGGTGCTGCGATGGAATATCTGGGGCATACTCGATGCTGCTTTGCGAGTGTTACTGCAAAGGGGAGATCATTGGGGAAGTATGCGTCCGTCAGCGGCCATCCTTCACAAAGGCGCGCTGGCTGTTCACGATGATTCTGTTCCGGCGGGAGTCCTCTGCCTTTCTGAAAATCAGGTGCGACGTGGCGGATCGCACACTCTGGCGCTAACGTTCTCTGGCGAAAACAGTGCGATCGGGCAAATCGCACTGCAATTGCTGCCCGGGCTTACTTGTGAGCCCTGCTACTCCGGCGAAAAATGACGGGCCAGTGCCATCTTCCGCGTCCGATGTTGTTCGAGGCGCTGTGCCTCGCGCAGCGCTTCCATCATCGGCTCGTGGATCACACGTTCCAGCTTTCCGTCGCTGTGTGCCAGCTCCCACAAACCCATCTGCGTCCATTCGTGCGGCGCGTGCCATTCCGGCATGCCAAGGATTGGATAGAGGCAGACGCCGTGCAGCGGCATCCCCTCATCAAGCAGCATCTCCACTTCGCCGGCCATCTCGCGCACCCAGACGGCGCGCAGCTCATTCAGATCACTCGTTTCCGTCAGCACCGTCTCATTGCCGTAGCGTTCCCAGACCGAGCGCAGCAGCGCGCCGAGCGGGGCGCGGCGCGGGTCATCAACGGCGAGCGGCACTCCGGCGCTGCCCCACTCCCACTGGTTCGTCCAGTAGTAGTTGATCCCGACGATGTCCAGGTGCCGGGGGCTGCCGCCGAGTTCCGGCAGCAGTCTGCCGCTCAGCATGTCCCAGCTCTGAAAGACCACACTGGAATTGAAATTCTCGACTTCGCCCCGCAGTTCCGGCGCCCCGTGCGGGACCGCGACGCGGCAGAGCGGGTCAACGTTGACGATGCGTGCCGAGGGGCAGGCGGCGCGGATGGCATTGATGCCCTGAATCGCGGCTTCGATGAGCCGCACCTTCAACTCCCACCCGCGACCGACCGCATGCGGCGCGAAGAGTCCGACCTCGCCCGCCGCCCACGAAAAGTACGATGGCTCATTGACCGGGGTGAAATAACATTTCCCGCCGGTCTGCCCCGCTATATAACTCGCCGCGGCGAAGCAGTAGTCCGCAAACCGCGCGGGAAAATCCGCGGAGAAAAGGTCAATATGATCGGGGTAGCCGAAGTGAAAAAGGTCGTGAATGATTTCGATGCCGTGCCTGCCGCCCGCCGCCAGGAACGGGTCAACGGATGAGAAATCGTAGCGGCGTTGTTTGTCCACGAGCGGCCAGCGGACGGCTTCGCGCACCGTCAGGATGCCGATCTCGCGGAGCCGCCGGTAATCCTCGTCCACGAACAGGTCGTGCTGAGTCGCGGCAATCTGGTCTATCCACTGGCGGTGCCGGTTGTAACCCGTCGCGCCTTCAAAGCCAGCGTGAAAGAAGCTTCTGAACACAGTTATAACCTGAGTTATAAAATGGCTATCTCTATTTCGACTGCTTTACGCCGGTTATCTTCTTGTAGAGCGTCAGCGCCTGCGCGACGACCTGATCCTGGTTGTAATACTTGTAGGTCGCCAGCCGCCCGGCGAAGTGGACTCCCGGAGTGGCATCGGCCAGCGCCTGATACTTCTTATAGAGTTCGGCATTCTCCGGCCGCGGCACCGGGTAGTAGGGATCACCTTCGGCGCGCGGGTATTCATAGACGATGCCAGTTTTGGGATGCTCCTGTCCGGTCAGGTACTTGAATTCAGTGATCCGCGTGTAAGCATGCTCGTTGGGGTAGTTGACCACCGGCGCCGGCTGCCAGACCGGCTTGTCTATCGTCTCGTGCCTGAATTCAAGCGAGCGGTAGGGGAGCTTCCCGTACCTGCAATCAAAATACTCATCCACCGGTCCCGTATAGATCATCTCCCGATAAGGAATGATCCTCTCGACGTCCCTGTAGTCGGTGTTGAGCAGGATGCTGATGTTGCGGTGGTCGAGCATGTTCTCGAACATCCGCGTGTAACCGCGCAGCGGCATCGCCTGATAAGTGTCGGTGAAGTACCGGTCGTCGCGGTTGGTGCGCACCGGGACGCGCGCCGTGACCTGGGCGTCGAGTTCCGACGGGTCGAGGTCCCACTGCTTGCGCGTGTAGTTGCGGAAGAATTTTTCGTAGAGTTCGCGGCCCACCTTGCTGACGATCACGTCTTCCGAGGTGCGGATGTGTTCGCGCTTTTCCGCCACCGAGGCGAAGAACTCTTCGAGCTGGAACGAGGTCAGGTTCAGGTTGTAGAGAGTGTTGACCGTGTCCAGGTTGATCGGGATGGGCAGCAGTTGCCCGTCCACACTGGCGCGCACGCGGTGTTCATACTGGCGCCACTGGGTGAAGCGCGAGAGGTACTCGAAGACCTCGCGCGAGTTGGTATGAAAAATGTGCGGGCCGTACTTATGCACCAGAATGCCCGCTTCGTTGTAATGGTCGTAAGCGTTGCCGCCGATGTGGGGCCGCTTGTCCACGATCAATACTTTCTTCCCGGCGCCGCCCGCCAGCCTTTCTGCCAGGACACTCCCGGCATAACCTGCTCCGACGATCAGGTAGTCGAACATTTGTTCCTCCCCTTTCACTTTTCAATCACCGGAGATTGGAGAGACTGCCGCCCTCCCGACTGAGCTGCCCGCGGCGGCGGTGGAAACCGTCTCCGCTTTCACGAGGTCGGGGTAGCGGCTGCGGACTGTGTTATTGATCATCTGGGCCATCCGCGACCAGGTGCGATCCCACGAATTGAAGGCCAGCACCTCGTCCACCTGTCTGAGCCACGAGGCATAGTTGAACCGGGAACTCATCAGGTGTTCAGCCGCCGCGACGAATTCGGGCGCGGTGTCGGCGATCTTCACGAGCCCCTGCTGCCCGTAAGGATTCACCACGTCGCGGATCGAAGTGGAGATTGTCGGGACGCCGGCCGCCAGATATTCGGGAGTCTTGGTCGGGCTGATGAATTTCGTCGAGTCGTTGCGCGCGAATGGCAGCATCGCGATCTCCCATCCTGAAAGATACGCGGGCAGATCCTGATAGGCTTTGCCGCCGAGGTAATGGATGTTCGCGCGGCGCGGCAATTCCGCCGGGTCAATCTTGACGACCGGCCCGATGATCACAATCTGCCAGTCAGGGCGCGCGTCGGCGATCCCTGCCAGCAGTTCCTGATCCAGACGCTCGTCAATCACGCCGAAGAACCCGAGGCGCGGGTGCGGGATGTTCGCCTGGTCTTCCGGCTCGCTGATCTCTTTGCGGGCCTTGCGGAAATGTGCTGCCTCGATGCTGCTGGGAAAAGGGTGGATGTTGGAATGGAGGTGGCGCTTCGCTTCATAAAGGCTGTGGCCGCCGGTGAAAACCAGATCGGCCCGTCCGAGGAGTTCGACTTCACGCTCCCGGAGGCCCGGCGGAGCGTTTTTGAAGGCCGACAACTCATCCATACAGTCATAGACGACTGCCAGCGGCTCCAGGTGACGGGTCCAGTCGAGTGCCATCGGCGTGTAATACCAGAGGATGTAATCATCAACGCTGTGTTCCAGAAACAGGTCATCAAGCAGGAGCGATTGCTGCACGGTGGCGGATTCGGCTTCACTGAGCCCTTCGGGCAGATGCGGGACGACTACCCGGACGCCACAGTCGCGTTCGCTGATGTGCAGCGAGGGAGTCGTCGCGTCGCAGATCGGTTCCTCGACAAAGTAGACGCGGCGCTCACGCGCGAAGCGGCTGAGCAGGTGCTGTGGCCTCTGATAGACGAAATCCCAGCGCAGGTGCGACAGGCAGACCAGATCAGGGACGCCGGAAGTCAATGTCAGAGGGTCGGAATATTTCCTCGGGGCATCCAGTCTCCTCGTTGAGTAGCGATCAATTTCTTTGCCGGGCGGGTCGGCAGGCAAACGACTCCGACCAGACTCCACGCCTGTGTTTCTGACTATATCTTGTTTCATATCGCTCCTTTGTGAATGAATGAATTTATTTGTCACAGGTAATTTCACCAGCAGGATTGAGCAATGGATGTGCCAGGCTGACAGCTGATACGCCGCGCCATTTCGGGAGCCGCAACTACACGAACTTTGGTGGAGGGAGTGACGAGTTATTAAAACAGAGGCAGAGGCTCAGAGGCGGGGCTGTATGCGGCTTGTACGTTCTGAAAAAATATAAGTGAATGAGAATCGTGCAAGATTCTCATTTCTCATTAAGTTTTGAAATCGGTCCTGGGCAGATGACCCTTATCGCAGTGTCCTGTTTTCAAACTCAGGCTGAAGGAGCATCGAGAAATCCAGAGATCGGTGGATAACCAATTGAAGTAAAAATTACGATCTCGTCATCATTGGTGGGGCAGGGCCGACAATCCTGACCGCAATCACGCGACCCCGGTGTCATGATTTCAATCAGTTCCTTTGGGCATGATGTAACTTCGACGTGTGACCAGCACGACTTTGCCCTCCCGCTGCGCCGCCTCGGGCGACAACTCCACGCGGATGTGGCGACGCTTTCCGTCGCGGGTCGGGTTGGTCGGCAGCCAGGCGATTGAGTAGCTCAGTGAGGGCTGGTCAAAGAGCCGGGTGAGGGACTCGTCCATCTTTTCCGGCGCGGCAGCGAGCAACTCGCCGCCCGTTTCCGCGACGAACATCTTCAGGCTACCCGCCCGCAGGCCGATGTGACGCAGGAAGCTGGTCGGCTTGCCGCGGATGCCCTGCTCGATCCGCCCGCTGACGCTGTTGACCAGCACGCCCGAGACCACGGCGCCCGATTCAAGCACTGCCTGGAGCGCATCCTTCTCCGACCTCCGGGAAAAATCAATGCTCGCTTCGAGACTGGTCAGCACGATGATCAGCCGCCTGCCCGCCGGATTGGCCGCCTGGCTCATGTAATTAGCCGCCTCGTAGATGCCGGCATTGAAGTAATGCTGCTCGCTGTGATGCTGGCGCTCGATGGCCATCACCTTATCGGCAATCACCCGGCGATCACGAGTGAAGCCCTGAGCGAGGGCGACCTTGCTCGAGAAGGTGAGAATGGCCACCTCATCCTCGTCGCCGAGCCGGCTGAGCGCCCTCATCGTCGCAGCGCGAATCCGGTCGTCGAAGGCGTTGATGCACCCGGCGCGGTCCACGAGCAGGATGACCGAGACCGGGAGCCTCTGCTGACTGCAATGTGAGATCGTCTGCCTGACGCCGTCCTCAAAAACGGTGAAATCATCTTTGGTCAGACTACCGATGATGCGCCCGCCCTCCTTCTGCCTGGCAAGGACGTCAATATTCACCAGATCGGTTCGCACTTTTAAGCTTTGGTCCTGGGAAGTTGACTGTCCGAAGGCCGGAGCGCTGGCGAACTGGAGAATGGGCAGGGCAAGAAAGAAAAGTAATACTGTGATGCGTCGCATAGTCCCTCGCGAAGATGTGTCTTCCCGACGCGGCCCCGGGCGGCTGCAATCGAGCGCATGATATACCGTAGTCCGGGATCACAAAGGGGGGAATGTGAACGCCACCCGGAAATCTAACCCATCGGCCCGCATCCGGGCAATCGTGAAGGTGAAAGCGGCAGGGCTGATCCCACCTTTTCGCCGACGGATGTGAAGCTTGTCCGAAAGGCCGATTATTTTCTGCTCTCCGCCAGCATATTGCAGAAGAGGGCACCCTGCGAGATGGCGTCATCGAGCGCTATGTGGGTGTATGGCAGGTCATCGAACCAGCGGCTGGGCATGTTGAGCTTGACCACATCGAGGAAGTCCGCCTTCAGGAGCGCCATGGCATACGACTTGATGTCGAGGGCGAAAAAAGAGAAGGGGCTCTCGCCGGCGAAGCGGTGCAGGTAGTAAGTGACAAACATGAAATCGAATGCCGCCGGGTAGCCCACGAACACCGGCGCACCCGGCAGCCCTTTCAGCCACGAGACGTATTGCGGCATCACGAGCGCGGGCGGCTGCGGCTCCTGGCGGCAGGCCGCCCAGGCTTCGGGCTTCGTTGCCCACCACTCCATCGTGACCGGGTCGCCGGATGCGCCGGGGAGTGTTTCGAGGTTGGCGGAGAAGGTCGCGAGCAGCGTCTTGTCGGCGAGGAAAGCGGCCGATGCGAAGCTGAGCATGGAGTTGAGTCCGGGCACCGGCCCGTCGGCTTCAATATCCGTGCTGACGTAGATTTCAGTCATGCTCTACAGATCATACAGGATCACCGGCGTGAACTCTCCATGAGAGCGCGGACAAGGTCTCGTTTCACTCACCGGGCGGGCCTTCTGCCGCCGTGTCGCCAGCCGTTCCCCGGCGGACGAGTTCTGCCAGACAGTTCAGGATATGCGGACCTTCCAGCACGTGACACCCGCAGACCACGCATTCTATCCGGGGAGAATCCCTGACAACAGATTCGTGGAATGTGGCTTCATAAATCGCGTCGCACTCCCGGCATTTGACAGAAAACATCTTTTTCTCTCAGGTTAATTGCCTGAGTGGCGCTCGCCAGACTGCACCGCCCGCTCTCATGTGAGAGAAAGAGGAATTCGGTTTCGCGGCCGCCGAAGTCCAGGCGTTGTAGGACAAACACGGACGATCTGGCGGGGTGAATTCCTACAGTCTGATCAGACTGAGTCCGATATTTTCCGGCGGGCCGGAAACGTATACTCGTGAACCCGGGCTGCCGGCCTCCGGCAGCCACAATCAGAGATCTGCACCTTCTGGCCCCACCTCTGAAAGGAGAGAGCAATGTCGTTTGAAATCAGCGCCTCGAATCCGCCCGATCAGGACCTGAGGAGTCTGGCTCAAGGCATCATCGAGCGAACCGGCCTCGGCTGGAAGATCTTATGGACTGGTTTCAGTCATCTCAGGGGGCGGGCCGATCTGAAGAGATTCTGCCAGCTCTGCCTGGAGATCGCGCCGGGGACGAGAATCAGAGTTATCGTCCCTGAGCCAGACCTGAAGAGTGATCGGGAGATCGCGTGGGCGAGAGCCATTGAGGCCAGGATTCTGGACAATGCCGCCAGATACAGAGTCTGATCTTCGGCCCGTAATCCGCCCGCCTCGCGAGTCGGAATGAACAGATGCTGCGGTCACAGTCCGCCGTCGGGCAGTCAATGAAATTTGATCCGGGCAGCAGGACTGAGGTTGAAAGGCGGGCCGATTAGTACTATCCTTCGCGCAACTGGCAGGCGTTATCTTATGGCTGAGGAGCCTGCCGAACGAGGGGCCGAAAGGCCCCTCTTGCTTTTTGTGGGCGGAAAGCTCAGTTCGTGGTGTTCGCCGCACTGGACGCCGCGGCGGGACGCGCCTGATTGTGCGCCTGCAGGTTGCGGTAATAGTCGAAGACGTAATCCTTATAACAGCCGTGGCCGCGGCTGGTGTAAAAATCGTACTGCTTCATCTCGTCCCAGGCCTGCTCAATCGTCCAGTGGTCAACCGTCATCCGGTAGACGGCGACCATCACTCCCGTGCGGTGGCGCCCGCCGGCGCAGTGGACGTAGAGCGGCCAGTTCGTCTCGTCGTTGGCGATTTCAAGGAAGCGCTTTGCGGCGCCGGCCTGCGGGTAGTGTTTGGGTTCGAGCGGCAGGTTGATGTACCGCAGTCCCGCCTGCTCGGCCGATGAGCGCGCATCCGGTTCGGCGTCGCCGCGCAGATCAACGACCGTTTTCACGCCGAGCGCCGCGAGCTGGCGGTAGTTGTCGCCTTTCGGCTGGCCGCCGCGGTAGATGTGGTCATTGACCTGCCCGAAATTCTCGATGTCAACGGCGAACGTGCCGCGCTTCGCGTGACGTTTGGAATCAGCGCCGGCGAAAGAGGCCGGCAGAATTGAGAGGGCGAGAAAGACGGCCAGAGCCGGACGGAAAGTCCGTTGAGAAAAGACGCTGCGCTTCATTTTCATCCCCCGGGCAAATGGACCTGGATCGATGGTCAGCCTGGAACAGCCGACCATCGGAGAGCGGATTGTCTTCCGTGCCTGTCGGGCGAATGGCCCCGGCTGCGAACGAGCCGGTTGGGAAATTGTCATTCGTCCCGTAATGTTCTGTCTGTTGCGCCGGGGAGTATAGCACGCGCCGGACCAATCGTCAGCCGGAATGAGTCCAGGGACGATAAAAAACGTCCGGCGCCGCGGGGCGGATGATTCGAACGGCCATCGGGGGAGAGTCTCATCTCCGCACTCGGCGCAGCCGACGGGCTTCTCTCATTTCGTCGCGGGTAATGTACCCGTCGCGGTTGAGGTCGAGGCGGTCAAACCTGCGCGGTCTTCTCCGCCACTCGTCGCGCGAAATTCTGCCGTCGCCATTCAGATCCATCCGTCTGAACTGATTACCCGGCCTGTGCCTGATCCGGTGGACGCGAATCTGCGCCGGGGTCAGACCGGGGGCAATCAGCATCATTACCAGCAGCAACACTGAAACTCTCTTCATCACTCACCCCTTTCCGGGATTACCACACAGAATATCCGGCCCTGATCAGCGAGCCTGACGGCCCGTTCACTGCTCTGAGTTTTGCATGGCCCCCGGGTCACCCGGTCGCAGTCAGTTCGATGTGAAGATGACTGTTGACTGTTTGTGCGCGAGTTCCAGCGCAACTCTTCAAAGACTTCTTTCTGAAGTTGTGAATCGCTCTTTCGCTCTGCCATAACAGGGCCCCCTTCAAACCGTATTTGCGCGTCGTCTCCGCCCCCGCTCAAGGGGTCGCGGCCTGTCCCGCACGCCTTTTGTATGTCCCCATCAGATGACCTTCGGCCAGGATGTGACCTCTCATCGAATGCGTGAGTTCCTGTCTGGTCACGCCCGACGGGAGCTGGAGTCTGGCATTAAGCGCGTAGAGTCTGAAGAAGTAGCGATGCGGGTTGCCCGGCGGCGGGCAGGGGCCGCCGTAGCCGATCTGCTTGAAATCGTTGGCGCCCTGTGTGCCGCCTTCTTCCAGCGTCGCGGTGGTCGGGACCGCCTCCGGCAGGCCCGAGACCAGCGGCGCCAGGTCGAAAATCACCCAGTGAGTGAAGATGCCGGAAGGCGCGTCAGGGTCCTCACAGATCAGCGCCAGACTCTGCGTGTCTATCGGGATGCTCCCCCACCGCAGCGGCGGGGAGACGTTATCTCCGTCGCAGGTGTACTGGACGGGGATCGCCTCGCCCTCCGAAAAGGCTTTGCTGAAAACCTGGATTTCCATCGTGTTTTTCCCCTCGTTAAGCGGGCCGTGGCGGTGAATGCAGGCAGTGATGGTGAGCGCGATGCTCAGGTTGAGATGAAAGAAAAGTAAGCCACCGCCCGTCCGGTACATGAGCGCAATCTCTGTCCTTCAAAGTCCGTGTGATTGAGTACCACCGCTCAGATGATGGAGCGGGACCATTATTCCGGGACGCAAAGTGGGTGCCACAGCCGCCCGCGCGGGGACTCCGCTTGAGAAGCGCCGTACACTGAGACGTGAAGTCTGTGATGGCAACTCACAGCCCGACCAGATTCAGCTCGATCTTCGTGTAGCCATGCTCGCGCGCCCACAGATCGAGCGGGGCCGCCGCCACCTCATCCACCAGCGGGACGGCCAGCCCGAGCCGCGTCAGATCAATCGCCTTGAGGTAATAACGGCAGGTGTCGCAGGCCTCGACCCTGACGTGGTCGTATTCGGGCGTATGAAAATAAGCGAGCCTTGCCGGGCGCTCTTCGCCGCAACAGGCGCACAACACGCGGCGGAAGGGCCACGCCGTCAGGCACGTCGCGCAGAGCAGGTTGCGCCCTCCGCCGTCTGCCGTCTGTCCCGTCGCGAGGAGAAAGGAGAGCTGGGGCCGGCCGCCGCAGAACGGACAGCGGTTCTCCGCGCCTGGCAGTTGACGACCGGTCGGCCTCGCGCCAGTCTCGGCAAGCCAGCGTGTGTAAGGTTGCAGGAGCGCCTTCGCGAAAAACTGCACGTCAGATGGCGCAAGCCAGTATTCCATCAGCAACTCATCAAGCGTTCGCCCGTCGGCGTGCAATAAATCCCGCGCTTCAACCGCCAGCAGTTCGGGTGCGCGGGCTTCGACCGTTTGCAGCAGCCCGCGCGTCATCACGCGAATGACCGGCAGATCATCCGCGAGTGCGCCCGACGGGAGCCAGTCTTTGCGCCGGCGCAGGGATTCATAGATGTCCTGCTGGGCGCGTAGCAATCCGGCGTAAAAGGTCAGCAGTTCGCCCGCCCCCGCACTCTGTGCGGCCAGCCGATCGGCCCTGCGGATGAGCGTCTCCCACGATTCTTTCATACGATGATCTGAGTCTGACTCACCGATCCTACGCGGTTCATCCGGCCTGCGACTTGCGTGATTATGACCGCTTTCGAGCCGATCTGATTCGGGCGACAGGATGATGAAGTCCTCGTGTGCCTGAAGCATCTGCGGCCAGCAATCGCAAGGGAGGAATCAGTATGATCAGAAAACTGAAGTCAGGCAAATACCGCCTCTATTCGCGGAAGAAAGATCCGAAGACCGGCCGACGCCGGAACCTCGGCACCTTCGAGACGCGTGAGCAGGCGCAGCAGCACGAGAAGGCAGTGCAATACTTCAAGCATCACGGTTGAGCGGGACGGCGCGGCCGTCCCCGGCATTCAGGCGGCCGATTGTCTGGCGGACTCTTGAGCAGGCCCGCCGATTTTTTTCCTGATCGCGGTGATCACCCGATCCCGGGTCGCGACGACCTTTGTCCGAGGGGCTTCAGTCCACCAGCGCACATGGACTCTGGTCGTGTCAGACTTGAGCGACGTCACTATGACATCCGGCGGCGGATCGCCGAGTACCCCGTCCACGCCGCGGATGGCTTCGAGGATCCGATTTCTGGCGCGGTCAATCTCTTCGCGGTTGCTGATGATCAGCTCGTATTCCGAGCGCCGCTGCGGGAAGGCTGTGTTGACCGTCACCGATTCGGTAAAGAGGTCGGAGTTGGGGATGACCACGCGGCGCCCGTCGTAAGTCCTGATCAGTGTGGCGCGCGTCTGAATGTCCTCGACCGTGCCCTCGAAATCCCTGACGACGATCTGATCGCCGATGCGGAAGGGCCGCGTCAGCAGCAGCAGGATGCCCGCCAGAAAATTCTGGAAGATGTCGCGGAAGGCGAAGCCGATGGCCACGCTGGTGATGCCAAGGAGTTGAATCAGGTCACCGGCCTTGAAGGTCGGGATGATGATCGAGAGCGCGACCAGCAGGCCGATGACGACGACCACCACCTGTACGAGTCTCCCGAGCAGCAGGCCGGCCGCGTCGCTGTACCGGCGCGAGAGGTTGCCGACCAGCAGCTTCAGCCAGCGCGCGCCGAAGAAAAAGATCGCGAACACGATCAGGGCCAGCGCCAGATTCGGCAGCAGCGCGACGAGCCCATTCGCCATCACCTGAATCTTCTCCAGGGCCGTCGAAAGATTGAGATCCATTACGCCCCCTCTTCCTGATGGCCCTCGACCGCCATCACCAGTTCAGGCGCGGCTTCGACGTAAATCAGTTTGTGATTCGAGTGGCTGACAATCCACTGCGCGTCTTCCAGCGGGATGTCTGCGCGGTAACCTTCGGCTTCGTCCGGCTCCTTGTGAATCGGCAGGCCGTAACGCATGGCTAATTTGATGGCCGTCTCGCCCGTGACTTTCATTCGATTTCCCTCACTCTGAGATTCAACCTTACTGTTGAGACTCGTTCGATGAGAGCTGCAATGATGATGCCAGAGGCCCCTCGCGCCAAGGGCTGTTCGCGCGGTGGCATCCCCGTTGCAGCGGGCAGGCAGAGACGCTTTGACGCGCGCTCGCGCAGCATCGGAAGCAGACAATCGTTCACACATCGGACAACGGGAATGTTCGGGTGAGTGACGGGGTAGTGTTGTCTTTCAATAAACACTCAGATTCAGAAAGGGAGATCATGAACAAACATTTGAACCAAATCATCACATTCGGCCGCAGCCGCCAGGCATGGCATAAAGGGTATCTGGATAATGAGAATCTGAATCGCGTGTGGCCCGTCCTCGGCGGCGTCGGCCTGGGCGCAGCGCTGATGTACGTGCTGGACCCGGATCGTGGCAGCGCCCGGCGCGCCTACGCCCGCGACAAGTTCACGAGCGCGGTGAATAAAACCGGCACGGCCATCAGCAGCAAGTCCCGCGACCTGAGCAATCGGGCTCGAGGCGTCATGGCCGAGGCGGGTTCTCTGTTCCGCAGTGAGCAGGCCGGCGAGGGTTCAGAACTGAGGCATTAGAGCGGCCTCTGATCAGGGTGCGGAGAAACGGGCTGGCGCAACCGGTCGTGCCTCGACGGCCTGGCCCCTTGATTCGGCGCGGGCTTCCCAGGCTGTTTCCTGGACAGGCTCAGCGCCTCCGGCCCGTCGCCAAAGCAACGCTGGTGTTCGAACAGCAACGCCCGGTGCCGCAGGACTGCATTGGAACTGGTGTTGTCGCTACCCACGGGGCGTGGAGGGATGATGAAGACGGCCCGGCGAACAACCCTGAGCGCGGCGGCATTCGTGCTGATCTGTTTTTTCCTGCCGTGGGTGCAGGTGAGTTGTCTGGGCGCGAAGGATTCGGTGAGCGGCTTTGACCTGGCGCGTGAGGGCGACGGCTCGCTCTGGCTGATCCTAGCCCTGATGCTGGTCGTCCTGCTCGCCGGTCTCGTGCGCGGGATATGGGAGCGAATGCCCGTACTCTTTGCCATGACCGGCGTCACGGGCGGCGGCCTCAGCGCCGCGCTGATGTACCGCGAGCGCGTCAGTATTATCAAGTCACCGAGGCTGGTTGCGACGTCGTGGACGGGGTGGTTCTGGCTGGCCTGGATGGCCTCGCTCGTGGTCGCTGTGGCCGCGTTCTGGTTTTATGTCAGGCGCGTGAGGTCGCCCTGACGACGGCTCAATCCACCCGCTCCGGGGCCGAGCTTCGTGCTGTTACTTGTCGCGCCGGCCGCGACCTCGAAACGGCGCTGGCGCATGCGCGCTCAGGCACGGGCATTGCAGCACCTGATCAGAGATAAAACCAAAGACGCGCCGCCCGGCGCGCGGCAACGCTGGTGAGGCTATGTTAATTGCCCCATCCATTCGACGAGTGCATTGAGCGAACAAGTGCGCATCCGGACGGGCTCACGGGAATAAGAGCAGGTGCAATCCCGGCGCCGCTTCCAGGGGGGAAATATGGCAAAGGCAAAGACTGACGAAAAAGCGATGATGGTGAAACTGAGCGATACGACTCTGGTCTTCACCGACCCCGCGCAGGACATTCGCGGGCGAAAGGTGGTTGACAGGAACGGTGAGGAGATCGGCAGGTTGGATGACCTGTTCGTTGATCAGGGCGAAGAGAAGGTGCGGTTCCTCGAAGTCTCTTCCGGCGGCTTTCTCGGCCTCGGCGAGACGAAGTTCCTGATCCCGGTGGACGCGATCACCGGCATCGGTAAGGATGAAGTTCACATTGACAAGACGCGCGAGCATGTCGCGGGCGCACCACGTTATTCACCTGAGCTGGTGGACAGGCGATTCGTGACCAGTATGTACGACTATTACGGGTACGCGCCGTACTGGGGAACCGGATACCTTTATCCGCCTTACCCATACTACCCGCCCATGCCGTAGCCCCGCGATACGCATGGCGTTGACGAAGTCGTAATGACTGGCCACTCCGGGCGACTTCACAAAACTCATTGGCGGCAGGAGGGCGGCGCCTGCGCGCCGATATGATTTATTGGAAGGAGGTCTTGAGATGCGAGAGCGAAAATTGACACTGCCCGTCATCGCATTGATCGCCGGAACCCGCGGAATGCTGGGTGCCGGGATCGGCCTGCTGCTGGCCGGCAGGTTGAGCGACGACCAGCGTCGCGCCGTCGGGTGGACGCTGGCGCTGGCCGGTGCAGTCACGACAATCCCGCTGGCGATGCAGGTCTTCGGCCACGGGGAAGATTTTCCGGCGGCCGCACCCGGGCAGTAACAGGCAGGAAGGCGAAAGTAAAAAGGTAAAAGGCAAAAGTCCGCAGTGCCGGACAAGCCTCCGGTCAGTCGGGGCAATTCCTCGTTCCTGCTTTTACCTTTTGCCTTCACTTAAAGGAGAGGCTATGAGCAGGACAAAGACACAACAAATCAGCCAGTGGTCGGCGGATGTGCGCATCCCGGCGGGCCGGGTCATGCTCGACGGCGAACTGGCCCTGCCGCGGGGCGCGCGCGGCGTCGTCCTTTTCGCGCACGGCAGCGGGAGCAGCCGCCACAGCCCGCGCAACCAATTCGTCGCGCACACGATTCGCGCGGCGGGCATCGGCACGCTGCTCTTCGATCTGCTGACGGCGGAAGAGGAGAGCGTTGACGTCTACACGCGCCACCTCCGCTTCGACATCGGGATGCTGGCCGAGCGGCTGGTGGACGCGAGCCGGTGGCTGGAGGAGTCGGAGAGCTGGATCAGGGATCAGGCCCTGTCCGAACACCTGCGCCCCGGATATTTCGGCGCGAGTACCGGCGGCGGTGCGGCGCTCGTGGCCGCGGCGGTCCTCGGCGAGCGCGTCGGCGCGGTAGTCTCGCGCGGCGGGAGGCCGGATCTGGCAGGGCCCGCGCTCACCGAAGTCAAGGCCCCCACGCTGCTCATCGTCGGCGGGCGCGACGAGCCGGTGATCGCGCTCAACCAGGAGGCTT
The DNA here is from genome assembly GCA_035652435.1 of Blastocatellia bacterium. Taxonomy (GTDB): domain Bacteria; phylum Acidobacteriota; class Blastocatellia; order RBC074; family RBC074; genus DASRDU01. The sequence continues at coordinate 18,560 of DASRDU010000145.1, read as the reverse complement.
ACCAACAGCTCCGCTGCGAAAAGGAGTTGAAGATCGTGCCCGGCGCGACTCACCTCTTTGAAGAGCCGGGCGCGCTCGATGAAGTCGCGCGGCTGGCGGCCGACTGGTTCCGGCGGCATCTGGAGCCACTCGGCAAGGCGGAATGATTCGCGATTGGGTAGTGGGGAAACAAACGTGTCAGAAGCCCGACCGTGAGGGAGGGCTGGTCATTACAAGCAAGCCCTCCCTCACGGTCGGGCTTCTGACACGTCCATCCCATTTTCCTGCTCACCCGCGATAGAAAGGAGGCGTTGAAATGGCAGACGTGAGAGAACAGCACCGGTGCGCCCACCCGGGTTGCGATTGTATCGTCCCGGAAGATGATGAGTATTGCAGCCCGCATTGTGACACCGCGCCCGAGGCGGAAGTGACCTGCGGCTGCGGTCACGCGGCCTGTCTGACGGGCAAGGTCGGCAGCGCCACCGCCTGATTTTATTCGGGCCGAAGAAGGGAGATGAGATGACGGAAAAGAAGGATCAGTGTGTCCACGCGGGGTGCGGTTGTCCCGCCCCCGCCGGGAGCGACTATTGCAGCGATCAGTGTTCAAGAGAAGATGACGATGCCGAGGCCGGCTGTCTGTGCGGACATTCAGGGTGTCACGTCGTAGCGGCGGCAGACAGCCGGCACGAAATGCGCGGGTCGCTGGAGTAATTCGGCAGCCCTGCAATTCCGGCTGCGTCATTTTCTGAAGGAGGGAGTCAGATGGCTACTGCAAAACAGAAGGAAGCCGCGAGGAAGAACATCAAAAAGGCACAGGCGGCGTGGCAGAGCATGTCGTCACGTGAACACTCGCGGGCGCAGCCCGAAGGCCGGGGGCGCGCCAGGCCCGGTTCGACAGGCGAGGGCGAGTTCTATCACGTCGAAGTCAGACCGAAGTCTCAGTTCGTCACCTTCCGCACGCAGGACGTCGGCGAGAAAGGCGGCATCGAGCGCGTGGTGGGCAAGCGCCCAGGCGGCTCCTGGGACGATCAGAAGTGGCTGATCGCCAGGGATCAGGCGCACGTCGAGGGCGACCGGCTCGTCCCCGACACGAAAGGCGCGCGCGAGGTGCTGGAGGCGCTCGGGTCAACGCCGGTGCATGTTCGCGGCGACCGCTTTAAGGCGAAGCCCCGCCCCAACGTCCCGGAGCGGGAGAAGCCGACGCCGGCACAGCGCCGGGCACAGCAGAGCAACATCAAAAAGGCTCAGTCCGCTCGCTGGTCGCGAACGACAACGCGATAATTGAGCCACTGTATGTGGCAGGGGCCTGGCAGAGATGATACGGCTGGCGAATTCAGCCGGTCCGAAATTGCGCGAGCGAGTGTCCGACAAGCTGCCAGCTTGTCGCTGACTTTGTGAGACGCTCGTCGCAGGAAACAGCGACAAGCTGGCAGCTTGTCGGACAGGCTCGGAATCAAGCCGGCCGCGTCATGGATGTTTTTGCAGTCACGCACGGGTTGCTGCTCACTGGTCTCCTGCCTGGATCGAAGGGGGATAAGTTATGAGATACCAGAATCGCACTGAAGCGGGGCAGATGCTGGCCGGGAGGCTCAAGGCATACGCCAGCCGCCCTGACGTGGTGGTGCTGGCGCTGCCGCGCGGCGGCGTGCCCGTCGCTTTTGAAGTGGCTCAGGCGCTGAATGTCCCGCTCGATATTTTTCTGGTGCGCAAGCTGGGCGTGCCCGGCCACGAGGAACTGGCGATGGGCGCGATTGCCTCGGGCGGCGTGCGCATCCTCAACGATGACGTGGTCAATTACCTGCGGATTCCCGACGGGATCATTGACGAAGTGGCCGCCGCGGAGCAGCAGGAACTCGGGCGGCGCGAGCGACTTTACCGTGACGGCGGGCCCGCCCTCGACGTGCGCGGGCGCACGGTGATTCTGATTGACGACGGGCTGGCGACCGGCTCGACGATGCGCGCAGCAATCGCCGCGCTGCGCGCACAGCACCCGGCCGCCATCGTCGTCGCCGTGCCCGTCGCCGCCGAGGCGACGTGTCATGAATTCAGGGATGAAGCCGATGACGTGATCTGCGCTTACACGCCGGAGCCTTTCTACGCGGTCGGCCTGTGGTACAAGGACTTCTCGCAGACGACCGATGATGAAGTGCGCGACCTGCTCGCACGAGCCACCCCGGCGACGCGAGTCGCTTCGCAGAAATGAGGCAGGCGCGACCACTGAAATGCTGATCGAAGCATTACGTATTGGTGCGAACCGGAAGGAGCGTTATGAAGATCCTGTTAGCTGTGGATGATTCGCCGTATTCGTCAGAAGCTGTGAGGGTAGTTGTCAGTCGCACCTGGCCGCCCGGCACGACAGCGCGCGTCCTCTCGGCGGTAGAAGACGTCGTGCCCCCGGCGGCGGAGTTATGGTATGACGCCGGCGGCGACCTTGAACGCACGCGCCAGGGATTGACAGAGCAGGCCGAACAACTGACTGTGCGCACTGCCGAATCGCTCGCCGCGGTCGGCCTGGAGGCGGAGACGGCCGTTCGTCACGGCGACCCGCGTTCGGTGATCGTGAATGAAGCCAGTGAGTGGGGCGCGGACCTGATCGTTCTCGGCTCGCACGGTTACAGGGGGCTCAGGCGGTTGTTGCTCGGCAGCGTCGCGCAGTGGGTGGTGAGCCACGCGCCCTGCTCGGTCGAGGTCGTCCGCCTGAAGTCAGAGGCTGAGAAAGAATCGGTCGCGGTTGAAAGCCGCCGCGCGCGAGGGGCAACGGGCGCACAGGCGGGGCGTCGCGAGGGCGACCTGCGGCTGGAGGAACTGATCGCAGGGTTCAGCGTCGCCATGCTGACGACCGTGACCGCGGACGGCCACCTGCACAGCCGCCCGATGGTCGCCCACTCAGCCGGCTCGAGCGGCGACCTGTGGTTTTTCACCCACGCCCACACGCATCTGGCCGAAGAGGTCGAGCGCCATCAGCAGGTCAATGTCAGTTACGCCGACCCGAGTCAGCGGCGCTACGTCTCGGTCTCGGGCAAGGCCCTGCTCGTCGAAGATCGGCAGCAGATGGAGGAGTTGTGGGACCCGGTCTATGAAGACTGGTTCTCGCAAGGGCTGGCCGACCGCGACCTCGCGCTGCTCAGGGTGAGCGTCGAGAGTGCGGAGTATTGGGATTCGCGCGGCAGCGTGATGGTGCGGCTGATGGCCGAACCTCAGAACACGATTCGCGCGAGGGAGAAGAGAAGCGGCGTGAAGTAGCGACAGATGGCGAAGCGGGGGAGAATCCACATCGGCTGCTCGGGCTGGAATTACCGCCACTGGCGCGGGCGCTTCTACCCCGAAGAGCTGGCACCCGGGGAATGGTTCGATTACTACGCCACCGTCTTCGACGCGGTCGAGATCAACAACACTTTTTACCGCCTGCCCGCGGCGGAGACATTCCGGGCGTGGGAGTCACAGGCCCCCGACGGCTTTCTCTACGCGGTCAAGGCGAACCGCTACCTGACGCACCTGAAAAAGCTGAAGGATGCGAAAGAGCCGCTTGAAAGGTTGCTGGATCGCGCCGTGCTGCTCAAAAGTCACCTCGGCCCGATCCTCTATCAACTGCCCTCGCACTGGCGGCTCGACCGGGAGCGGCTCGAATCCTTCCTCGACCTGCTGCCCGCGGGCCTGCTGCACGTCCTCGAATTCCGTGACGAGAGCTGGATGGTCGAAGAAGTCTTTCAACTGCTGGAGAGGCGCGGCGTCTCTTTCTGCACGCACGACCTGCCGGGTCTGAAAGTGCCGCGCCAGGCAATCGGCCCCGCCGCCTACGTTCGCTTTCATGGGGCTGCTGAAAAATACCGCGGCAGCTACCCCGAGCCGACGTTGCGGGGCTGGTGGGACTGGATGCGGGAGCAGGTGAATGACGGGAAGGATCTATACGTCTTTTTCAATAATGACGCCGAAGCGCACGCCGCCCGCGACGCGCAGCGTCTGAAGCAGTTGGTGGCGCGGGGCAGGCCGCTCCACTCCGCGGCCTGAAAATGGGCAGGCTGCCAAAATCCCGGTCGGTATGAGCGCGTCATAACGACAGACAAGTACGTGAGTCGTACAACCTGTACAACCGAGTCTGACCCGCCATACACAATTAAGCGGGTCGGAATACGCGAATCATCTTTCGATAATCCATCCGGCAATCAAAGTGCCGGATTGAAGTCAAAGCGTGTCAGCCATCCGGTGGCCCGTCCGCTTCGCTCCGGCGGATCCATCTTTGACTGGCTCGCCGCTTGCCTGATTATCTTTTGTCCATAGTTAAGACGGGCCAGCCACACGACGCCGCGCGGGCGCGGCCAAAGATTCGCAATCAATCTGAAGAGGAGGACAGGACAATGCGAGAAATTCAATATCAACGTTACGACGAAGGCCGTTATGCCGGCCGGGTTCCTTACGGCCCCGGCCCTGTCCCGCGCGGGCGGGGCGAAGACAGGGGCGAGCGCGGATTCTTCGAGCGCACGGGCGATGAAGTGCGCTCGTGGTTCGGCGACGATGAGGCTGAGTACCGCCGGCGCATGGACGAACGCTTCCACGAGCAACGTGGCCGCGAAGGCTCCTCCTTCCGCCCGGGCGAAGTGCGCGCGCGCGACGTGATGACGCACAACGTGATCACCGCGCATGCGTGGGACACGGTCGAGCGCGCCGCGCGTCTGATGGGCGACTGCGACTGCGGCTCGCTGCCCGTCATTGGCGAGAACGGGCGTCTGATTGGCGTGGTGACCGACCGCGACATCGCCGTCAGGGTCGTTGCCCGCGGCAAAGACCCGCGCCGCGCGCGCGTGGAGGAGTGCATGTCCGGCGACATCGTTGCCTGCGAGGAGTACGACTCCATCGAAAGTTGCATGCGCCAGATGGCCCGCCACCAGATCCGGCGGCTGCCGATTGTGGACGACCGCAATTACGTCGTCGGCATCATCAGCCAGAGCGACCTGGCGCGCCACGCCGGGAAGCATCCGGGCTGGGGCGAGCGGCGCGCGATGGCTGACGTGCTGTGCGCCGTCTCCGACCCGGCACATGCGCCCCGCCGCTGAGTCCGGAATAAAGAGGCCACGAGTGAAGAGGGAGGCCCAACTGTCGGCGGCTTACCTGTCTTTCTTTGCCGTCTCGTGCTGAGATTCGCCCGGGTGCCGTCTCGGTCGAAGCTGTCAGTCAGGGACACTCGCGGAGGGCAGGTCATTTCTCGTGGTCGCAGTGGATTTTGAGGGCTGGCGATCCGCGAGCCCTCAAAATCCACTGCGACCAGCAATTCTTCATTACCGGCATTGAAAACCGCCCCGATCCATAAGTCTCTTCGGGAGGTACTGGAGAATGAATCCCATCGGAATCCGGGGATCATTGCTTGTGCAGCTGGCTTTCGTATAACCGCAGGTAACTCTTCAGGGGCTCTTCGATGGTGAAACTCTGTTTGACCGACAGCAGCGCATTCCGCTGGTATGTTTCATAACGCCCGATCATCTTCCTGGTGGCACTGGTTACGTCATCAACGTTGATTGAATTGACGGTCACGCCGCAGCCGTGATCAGTGACGTAGTCCGCCATCGGAATACATTTGCTGAGGATGACGGGCTTCCCGGCCGCCAGAGATTCAATCAGTGAGTGAGGCCAGGCTTTGACTCCCTGGTCAGTTGATGACAGGAAGACCGTGGCATTCACGCGCGACAGGAGCTGATTGACGTCGGCCTCCCGGTTGATGATCTCCACCCTGTCCTCCAGGGATAACGACCTGACCCGGCCATTGATCTCGTCAAACAGCATCCCGCGCCAGAGCAGGACCAGCCGCAGGCCCGGCTCCCTTCTGACGACTTCGAGCAAAGTGTCTATCCCTTTGCTCGAAAACTGCTCAGGCGTCCACGGCGCGGAGGCCATCAGCAGCGTGAAGTAAGGAGAGGCGGCCTTGCCCGTATGAGAGAACCCCGCGACGTCTATGACCGGCGGAATGACTTGTGGCGAGAACCCCCATTGAATGAGCCGCTCGGCGTCGCGCTGATTTGAAACAACCATCGCCGTCCGGGCGGGGAACCGCCAGGGGGGGGCTGATTGATGTTCGAGCCCCGCGGTGATCGTATAAACGACGGGCTTTCTCCACGTGCGCATGACCGGGAACGGAAAAAGCCCCGCGCAGAAGACATGATGGAGGTCAACCGACCGGTCCATTTTCCTGAGCCTGAAGAACTGGTGCAGCCCCCAGACGCGCCAGGAGATGTAAGAGCCATGCGGCATCGGGTTCAGAATATTGATCTGCCCGCCGAAATGATTCCTCAGCAGCGTAATCTCCTGAAGGAGCGCCTCGGAATTCGCGAAGATCGGCGGAGGCAGCGTTGAGTGGTAGAGAATATTCATCCCGCCTGATTCCAGTCAGAGCTTATCTTCCGAACCTGTGATTCTGATCCCCGAACTTCCCGCCCGCCCCGTGCAGCGCGGCCAGCAGCGCCGCCCGCGCCGAAGCCGGGCGCCGCCGGTAAAGGTGGTAAGCGGCGATCAGGAGGGAGTAACAGAACCAGAAAAGCACTCGCCCCCGGCCGAGGAACTTCCGGGAATATAAAAACCTGTTGCGCAACCCGTAATACAGATACAGGGTGGCGCGTCTGTCGTCGGGTTTATCGTGATAATGATACCCGGTCGCCTCGAGGGCTACTGCCGAAAGAAACCCCATCCGACGGGCGCGCTCGCACCAGTCGGGTATTTCGCCGCTGAAAAAATAGGTCTCGTCAAACGGCCCGACCTCGCGCAGCGCCGCCGCGCGGAACAGGGCTATGGTCCCGGGCACGCAGTCCACGTATTTCAATTCGCCGCTCTCTTCGTCACCCCGAACCACGATGCGGGTGTGGGTATTCATCCCATAGTTCCGGTTGCCGGAGCAGGTGTAGGTTTCATCCGCCCCGATCTCGCGCAGGACGGGGCAGACAACTCCAACGTCAGGGCTCGCATTGAGCGCCCGCAACAGGGTCAGCACATCTTCCTCTTCAATCACGGCATCACTGTTCAGTAGTAAGACGGGGTGATCACCCTGACGCAGGGTTTCATCAAAGGCCAGATTGTTGCCGCCGGAGAACCCGCGGTTGTGATCACTGCGCAGCAGACGGATGCCGGGCAACTCTTCCCGTAACCGCGCCAGATTGTGATCGTCCGAGCCGTTATCCACGACCAGGATCTCCGCCGCTATCCCATGCCATTTACGCAGGGAGTTGACGCAACTGACGGTGGTCGTTGCGTCGTTCCAGTTGAGGATAATGACGGCGAGATCCATAGATAACGATTGAGCGCCCGGTACTCGCGCCGCTCAGCCGGCCAGCCTCTTCATCAGCGCGCGTAAGCGGCGATAGATCGGGCGCTGACGGGTAAGACCGCGAAAGAGCCGGTTCTGACGCGTGCGATAGATGATCTTCGCCGCCAGTTGCAGGCTGCTGTCGGACGACGAAATACCGAGATGACGGAAAGGCGCTGAATCGGACTGCCCCTGCGCCGGGTGATCCCACGCGAAAGCCGGGCCGTTGGCATTCAGCAGGTTGAAAAGCTCCGGGCCGTACTCGCGATAAGCCGCCTCATTCAACCCGACCAGCCGCTCATAGAGGTAGAGCCGCTCCTCGCGATTCCCGCTGCGCGACATCGAGCCGGGCCTGACGCGGTAACGCACGAGCGGCTCGGGGATGCTGACCCCGACGCCGCCCGCCAGGACGATGCCGAGCCAGCTCGCGTAATCTTCCAGACTGTATTCGAAGCCCGGGTCATTGAGCCCCGCATGCTCGAACCATTCGCGCCGCACGACTACGAACGCCGCCAGCATGTTATGCCCGAGCAGGTAGGGCAGTTCGGTGTTCCACGTCGGCCAGACGCGATCCGAGCCCTCAAAGAACCGGACCCAGCTGTAAACGAACGCGACATTCTCATAACGCCGCAGCACGTCTGTCGCGCGCGCAAAGAACTCCTTCTCTACCGCGTCGTCCGCATCAACGAAAGCGATGAACTCGCCGCGCGCCGCCCGGGCGCCCGCATTCCGCGCGAGCGCCAGCCCCTGGTTTTCCGTATGAATGATTCGCAGGTTTTCAGGATTGCTCTTTTCGATTGAATCGAGTACTTCGAGACTCACGGGATCGGTGCTGCCGTCATTGACGATGACGATTTCCATCGGCCTCCAGGTCGAAGCCAGCACGCTCTCGAGCGTTTCCTCAAGGTATTTGCCGAGGTTATAAAAAGGGATGATCACTGACAGCAGGCCGGGCTCGCCCCGGCGCTCGATCCGCACGGGTGCGGCGCCATTTGAAGCATGCCTGGCGCTCGGGAAAATCCGGCGTGGGGTGTGGCGGGCGATCACTTCCTGATAATGTGCGACTCTCTCTTCGACAATGCGCTCGGGATCGCAGAATAAAGCGATGCGCTTCCGCGCCCTTTCACCGATTGCCCGCCTTTCCTGCGGGCTGATTCGAAGCGCACGTTTCATCTGCCGCTCGAAATCGCCCGACACATTCCAGTCGAAAAGCAGTCCGCCGGCACCGTCCTCTTCGATCATTTCCGCCTGCCCGCCGTTGCGGGAGGCGATGACCAGTTGCCCGGCCGCCATTGCCTCGAGACACGTATTCGGGAAGTTTTCCCAGAGGCTCGGGACGACCACCGCCCACGCGCGTTTCAATCGCTCCTGCACTTCCGCGTGCGGCACCTCTCCTGCCAGCACCAGATGCCCGGCCTTGATCCATTTCGCATATCGTTCACTGAGGCAGGTGGCGACGGTTGTGTTGCGAGGCACAAAGGCGGTGTCGCCGCCGATCAGCACCAGTCTGAACCCGACACCTTCGGCCCATAACCGGGCGCAGGCTTTGACCAGCTGGAGAACACCTTTGCGCAGTTCGAGCCGCCCGATGCAGGCGATCTCTTCAGGGGAGGGATCATTACCCGGCCCCGCTGCGGAAACAGCCATCGGGTAGGGCAGGCATCTGATCTCGAGCTGCTCGCCCAGCGCGCGCCGCACTGAGTCGGCGAGAAAACGACTGGGGGAGACGACCGCGTCGGCGGCCACGATGCTGAACTTTTCCATCTGCCCGACCCAGTATTCGGGGAAGTGATACGACGGCTGCTGGTTGATTCGTCTCAGCTCGAAGCCGGGAGAATGGAGATGCACCAGGATGGGGATTGTTTCCAGCCAAGAACGTTCGACGAGTTTGCGCTGGAGCAGGTAATAAGGCAGGGCGCGAAACTCCTGCGACTCGATGATGTCAGGGCGGGGAAGCTCGCGCAGCAGCGAACTGATCTTGTCGGCCATCTGCCAGCTGCGCGCGGGCTGTTCGGAAAGGATGTGGTACGGCCACGACGGATGCTGCATTGAGGGCCGGGATGAGTCGGGTCCGGGCAGATTCACATCAGGTTGCTGTATCTCAATGACTCGTACGCCCGGCGCGATCTGTCTCTCACTGTTCTGTCGGGAAAAGCCGATCCAGGTAATGTCATGCCCGGCTGCCCCCAGGGCAGTTGAGAAGTTGAGACAATAGCGACCTATGCCCCCCGCTTCACACCAGGGGACTTCAGAAGATAAAAGCCAGATCCTCATTAACGGTAAATCAGGTAAATCACAGACATCGCCTGTAGTCACCTCGGGCCGGTGGAAGGTTGTAAGCCGAACTGCCTGATGAAATCCTGGCTCGCCTGATCCCGATACCTGAGCTGGATGTCGGGGAGTTTGTCGGCGACGGGTTTTTCGGCCAGACCATCCTCACAATTCAGAATCAGATTCCTGTTCGGGTCGAAAGCCTTCTTTGCCGTCACCGGCCGGCCCTCCTTCCAGCTCAGGAAGGTACAGGGTTTGTCCGAAAAACGGCTGCCTGCCTGAAACTGACTCTCGCGGACCTTGTTGACAAGCTCGTCGGCCGACAGTCGTAGTGATGGGTGGATGTAGAGTCTTCCGGCGGAATCGTAGGCCCAGTCACGGCTCAGGGCGAATGCGCTGCCGACGACCTTAGGTTCATTGACAAGAAATATTTTTTCAGAGTGAGTCTCGTCCCAGGCCTGCTGTGCGTCGTTGATGATACGCTCACATACTGCCTTGGCCGGAACCCAGTTTGACCAGACGTTGCTCCAGGTGCGGTAGAATGACCAGCCGACAAGCGCAGTGATCAGTAAAAACCCTGTTACCTGATTCGGGATTCGCCGGTCGCTGTAGAAGATGTGCGCCGAGATGGACATCAGAACAGCCAGGAACGCTACACTGGTATAGGTGTATCTTGTCTGCATTGCATTTCCGGTAATGATCAGGAAGATGGCCAGCGCGACGACATAGCCAGCCAGCACCACTGCCACCTGGTGGATGCCGGTTTTAGCTATGTCTTCACTGCCATGCCGCATAATGAAGTAAAGCATGACAGCTATGACCAGACCGCAGGCCAGCGCCGGAAGCCAGAACCTGCCCGGCAGCGTAATGACCGTATCAACACGCCTGGTGGCGTAATTCCACATCCAGGCCACATCTCTTGAGGTGCTTAACCCGAACGACATAGATACCAGATCACTGGCATTACGGGTCAGGTTTTTCAGGCCGATGGGGTAGCGATTGAGACCGCCATCGCCGGTGGAAATAATTTTCCTGACCCCCTGAAAGGCGATGTACAGCGACACGTGAGACGCCGGGAAAGCTGCAACCCGTGACCATCTGAGGTGCTGACGGAGCAGGATGAGGAGTTGCAGAAACAAGGCGGGTAGTACCAGCCCTTCGGTAAAAAGGGTGCCAAGGAAAAACAGGAGTAATGCGCTCAGCCACTTCTTCCGGGCCAGCACGACGGCCCCCAGCAGCACCGAGCAGACGCCGAATACCACGTACGCCGCGCTGATCCACAACAACGCTTCGGCGTGGGCGGGCCAGATCACGAAGATAATTCCGGCCAGAGCGCTGACGAGGCGACTGAACCCGAACCATCTCAGAAGGTTGATCAGCAGCATTCCGGAGATGGTGTGGACGACAATGATTATTGCATGTGCCAGCCAGAGCGGCAGCAGCAGCAGGAACGGCAGTACGGCCAGTGAAAAGGCAGGGAAGCGGTTGACAACACTCCAGGTCGCCATCGTCGAGAGTGGCACATTCTGGTAGAACTCTACGGAAGTATAGTCGTCCATTCCGAGGCCCAGCCTGACAACGCCATGGTATGCCGCCAGGGCGGCGAGCAGGGTCAGCAGATACAGAATGCTATGATCCTGTGAGAGAGTTGTAGAGAACTGGCTCTTACTATCCATTCAGAGTGTCTTTTCAATTTGCGGGGCTCCATTTACAGGTGGATTACGCTTCGAACCGGGCGTGTATGTGAGACCATGAATCACTCGCAAGGTATCCCTGGGATGCGGAACGGGTTTCATTGACATACCTCTCCACTGCAAGTTCCAGCGACATCCATTCGCTTGAGGCCATCGCCTGCTGATCACCGCCGGCTGCACGCTTTGGCGACAACCGCAGCTGCATTGTGAACAACTTCCTGACAGCTCAGGTGATCAGAGCGTAATGGCTCTTCGGATCTGCAGGTAAAGCGGTTTCAGCCACCCCATCCCGTGCGCCAGCATCCAGCGGTAAGCCGGTTGAAGCTTTGGCCTGAGTTTCCACCAGACGCGATAGGAAAGCCTGTAGCTTATGCCGGCGCTTTCCAGTTTACGCGCGCGCAGCCCCTCCCGCTCCGCCCAGAGCTGGTCTGCCAGCCACTCCAGACGCGTCTGCTCGATGACCTGCGCGGCGATTGTCGCGGCCAGTCCGTCCGGCGCAACGGGGCGCGGGGAGAGTCGGGCGAGCTGTCCGGCCCGCTCCACCAGTTCCACCACGCGCCGGCTCATCTGGTCAAGCGAGAAGTGATCGCACACACGCTCTCTTGACGACTGCCTCATCTGATTTCGCAGACCGGTATTCCCCAGCAGCCTGAAGAGCGCCTCAACGTAGCTGTCAACTTCATGCTCATCGCGCCTGACCAGCATTCCGCATTCAGGCGTCACCAGTTCGCGCTGCCCTCCCACATCCGCCGCGACCGGCACGACGCCCATCGCCATCGCTTCATAGATCGCCAGCGAAATACCTTCCATCTGCGAGGGCAGGAAGAAAATGTCGCTCAGCGCCAGCAACTCCTGAAACCGCCCCGGACTCACATTGCCGAGCAGCCTGACCGAGTCCAGCCTGTGTTCCTGCAGGAATGCCTCAAGCGCCTTTCGCTCTATCCCGTCGCCCGCCACCAGACAGGTGAACTCCTGCTCGCGCTCCGTGAGCGCGCGGATCGCTTCGGCGAACACCATCGGCTGTTTCTGCGCACACAGCCGCCCGGCGTAGAGAATCACGGGCATTTCCGCCCCGATCTCCAGTTCGGCACGCAGCGCCGCGCGGTCATATTTCGCCGGGTCCCATTCATTGACATCAATATTGGTAGTGCAGACTTCGATTCTTTCGGCGTCCCCGCCCCGCCTGACCAGCCAGTCCTTAAGATGGGCTGTCGAAACCATCGTCAGGTCGAGTTGCCCGGACTGGTTAAGTGATGCCCGCGGATAGCCGCCGTTCTTCCAGTTTTCCTCCTCCATGTGCAGGTAATCCAGGAAGGCTACATCAGGGCATTTGGATCGGAGGTAAGGCAGCAGCAGGTAACACAAATAACTATTTGAGATAAGTACTGTGTCTGCCTGCCGCGAGCGGATCAGGTAGTGAAGGAATCGCGGGTAGTCTGTCAGCCGCAGAAAGTGGTGCAGCGGGAAGATGTCTGGCGTCCAGGCGCCGAACAGCGGCATCCACGAATGGTCTCCATTGAGCGTCGTCGCAATCGTCACTTCATAGCCGTGCCGTGTGACCAGCATCTTTAGCAGGTCGAGGTTGACCATATCGGCCCCGCCCACGGTCAGCCACGGCATAACCATCAGCAGGCGCGGCTTATTCTTTCGCAGGATATTTTCGCAGGGCGCCTCATGCGGCACGGGGTCGTTCGACAGGTGCCAGCGGGGCTCGATCTTCGGGAGACCGTTATCCCAGAGGCCGGGATATTTCTCCCTGGCTTTGTCCAGGAAGTGCTTCTGGTTGTTTTCGCCCCAGTCGGCCCAGCGATCAGCGTGGGTCGGTCGCCGGCGGTACCAGTCGAGATACTCCGGGATCGTCCTGCCCCAGTATCCGGCGGTTGCACACCGCAACCAGAAATCCCAGTCTTCAAACCCTCCCCGCATCGTGGCGTCATAGCCGCCGACGGACTGATGGGTGGATCTGCGGATCAGGGCCGTGGCGTCAACCGGGTTTTCGTTCAGGAAGTCATGCTGAAATCCCTTTTGCCACAGGTATTCCTGCGCCCCGAATCCGACCGAATAGCCCTTGACGAAGGCATACTCCGGGTGCGATTCCAGAAACCACAGCCACTTCTCAATCGCCGTCGGCTCGAGCAGGTCATCACTGTCGAGCTGGACGACGTACTCTGTCCGCGCCGCGCCAAAGCCGGTGTTCCGTGCCGCCCCCAGTCCCAGATTTTCCGAATGATCAATCACCCGGATGCGCGGGTCGCGCTCGCGATACCCGGCGAGTACGGCCAGTGCGCCCGGGTCAGTCGAGCCGTCATTGACGATCAGCCACTCCCACTGCTGGAAAGACTGTCGGAAGACGGACTGCGCGGTTTCGTGAAAGACTTCGCCCGTGTTGTAGAACGGCGTCACGATCGTCACCCGGGGGGCGGCAGAGGCGTTCTCAGGATCATACCCGAACTTCGGTCGCTTCCCTGAGACGGGCGTGTTAGTGAAGTCCGGCTGGTTGGGATGGATCATTTCACTTCTGCTCCTGCGGCCTGGGCCAGTTGGCGCACTGTTCCTCCAGCCAGGCTTTCCCCCGCTCCAGTTCAGCGATCCAGGCCTTCTGTTCCGCGATCACGGCGCGGGCCTTTTCAGTTTCGGCCTGCCATCCGCTGCGCTGCTCTTCCAGCCACGCCTTGCCCGATTCCAGCTCGGCGATCAGGGCCTGCTGCTGCCGGATGATTTCCAGCCGCGCTTCCGCGAGCTGTCCGGCTTCGACCCACTGCCGTTCGAGCCACGACTTGCCATCCTGCAACTCCGCGATCCAGGCTTTTTGTTCCGCAACCAGGTTCCGGCCTTCTTCCGCCGCCTTTTGCCAGTTGGCCACCTGTGCTTCGAGCCACGCTTTCCCGCGCTCAAGCTCGGCAATCCAGTTTTGCTGATCGTTCTGATCCGCTTCTTCGCGCCAGTCGGATTCCGGTTCGCCTGACCAGGCCGTTGAATGCCAGGCAGGGTCAGGCGAGCCAGTGACATCATCCTGACCGAAAGACTTTTTCCGATCCTCGAGATTTGAGACGAGGTCAGCAGCCGTGCCGGCGAATTTTTTCAGCCACACTTTTCTTCCCGCGAGATGTTCTGTCACCGCCTTCTCCTGATCCGCAAGTGATCGCGGGAGGTCTGTCAGAAACTCCTCAAGTGAGATGGGGGGCTGACCCAGCCCGCTCTGTTTTTGTCGGTAATAGCTGTTGAAGCCGGACAGATAGACCGGGACTCGCAGAATCCTGAGAAACAAAGCCACATGGTAGGAGTTCGATATGGCAAAATTCAGCCCCCTCAGCTGTCCGGCGGCGGAGCCGGGATTCCCGTTGATCAACAGCCCTGCCAGATCAATGCCGGTGAAAACGGGAAAATACTGTGTAAATAAAGTGTTCTTGATACTGTGCCAGGTGTCAATAACCTCATCCCTGCTGTCCAGGTAGGCCGAAATAAGCAGCGGGGCCATCTCTCCCCCGGCGTGTTCCAGCAATAGCCGGAAGTACTCATCCATCATATCGGCGGGCGACTGTTCGGTTGCCTGAGCGGTGTCGTCGGAAGCTTTATTCTGCCAGGTATAGGTAGAGGTATTCAGATGAAGGCCAAATCTTCTGACTGAACCTGTGTGCCGGTTACCTGTCTCTCTCTCTGAGGCAAGTCCGTATAATTCGTCAAACGCATCATCACCGGACCAGGACGCCGTCACTCCCCTTTCTTTCAGGTAGCGAACACTCAGGTGATCACGACAACCAATCAGTGCCGGCTGATACCTGCGACAGTGCGCGGCAAAATAATCAGCAGCTTCTTTACTGACCTGCTGGCCGGAGATGAGGTAAGCGCCGATGGGAGCTGACCTGAAGACGGACTCCGTCAGACTGATCAGAGTCTTTCCCCAGAAGCCGTTGATAAATCCCCCGCCGTAAAGATGCAGGATGAGTGGAACGCCGGCACCGGACCACTCAAAGCTTTCGAGCCCCATCTCACGTGCCCGGGTGTTCAGTTCCTGGTTGTGGCCCGCAGAGTAAACGACCCAGTTCTTCACCCCGTAAACACTGTGCAGGCGATCCAGATCACTCTGGCAGGTGATGGCAGCAAGATCACAGGCCGAGATGATCCTGTGATCCTGCTGGAAGCCCTGCCACCAGTTGATGGCGCCGCGCAGTTGCAGTATGTCGCCGAAATTCCAGTAGCCGTTGAAGCCCCCCAGCAGCAACACTTTTTTTCTGCCGCTGTCGGAGAGCAACTCACTTGTTTCTGGAGAGGCAAAAAATGAAAGCATGAAATAACAGGGGTGGTCAGAGAATAGCAGTCTCTACTTATCAGCTTTTACACCTGCGCCAGTGAGGCAAGGTCATCCGGGGAGTTGCACCCGGGACTCTCGCTAAAGAATGATCGGGCCGATTTGGAGCTGGTGAACACCCCGTGGCTTTGGGTTCACGAAAATCAGGGCGTGCCGGGCGGCAACTTACAACAGAAGGTCGTGCCTGGCAAGCCAAAAGATATTGATCTTAAGTGGGCGGGAACAGTCAGTGAAAACCCTGACCAGCCATTGGTTACCTGTCGTCGTGCGATCGCTGGTCGCCCTCGGTCAGTTGCCGTCAAGGCGGTAACTCCGGAGGCACAACCTTGCAGACGGCCGGTTGATTGAAGACCGTGCATAAATCGGTGAGATCCACATCCGGCCCCGGAGGAGCCCGATGGTTATAGCCGGGGTGGCACAGGCTCTCGACGCGACCAACATGCCGCGCCTCTGGCGCTCACAGGCCGGTAAAGCCACTGAAGCTTCACTTCAACGACACATCGGGCTGAGCAGCGAAGCCTTGATCGGCCGGCAGCGGAGGTCGGACTGAGTGTTGAGTGTGGCGAAGCAAGGCAGCCGCTTCCAGTGCCCGATCGCCTTGATGAACTCCTCTTCCACCCCGCCGTCGCAGAGCGAGGTCTCGCGCCCGTCGCTCGCGCGATAGTAAACCGTCGCCTCGACCGAGTAGTCGCGCACGTCAACCCGCGATTTGTAAAAGGTCGCGCCCGCGTCCAGACTGTCGGACGTGTAGCCCAGGGTCGGCAGGATCGTCACGCGCGAAATCAGCCGCGGCGGAGGCAGCCGCACCTGATCACCGTACTCGCGGCGGTAAGCGGCAATCGCGCCCTCCCACGCCGCATCAATCCACTCCAGCCGCACGCGGTGGCGCGCGTCAATGTCATCGAGATCAAAGCCGTTGGTCTGAACCGGAATCCGATACCGGGGCGTCATGATGATCGGCTGCGGGCGCGCCGGCCCGAGCCACTGTTTCAAACGCGCGCGTTGTCCGAGCGAAGGCGCGTGACCGGCCACCGCGAGGAAGACGAGTGCCAGCGACACTATTGCAGATAATCTCTTCATAATCGTCTCCTGTGTAGTGGGGGGCTGACATAGATAGTAGCATGAAGCGTGCCGGGGAAACGGGCGCGTGATTCAGTCAAGCGGGTGCCTTAAAAACTGTAAGAGATGTAAAAATTTGCGCGCCTGCGAATCGTGAGGAGGAATTATGGTAAGGTGAAAGATATGCGGCGATTCCTGAAACACCAGCCTGCTTCAATGCTCATGGTTATCATCGCGCTGTTCGCGTTGCTGGTGCTGCTGGCGACGCTGCAGTTCCGCTGGCTGGGTCAGGTGAGTGATGGCGAACGGGAGCGGATGCAGGCCGCCCTGCGCGCGAGCGCGGCGCGGTTCTGCGAGGACTTCGACCGCGAGCTTGCCCGCGCGTTTGTAACCCTTCAGATGGACGCTGAAACGCTGCGACGAAGGGCGTGGGACAAGTACGCCGACCGCTACGCCCGCTGGGAAAAACAGACGCGGTACCCGCAACTGGTCAGCCGGGTGATTCTGGTCACGGCGGATCACGGCAATCAGCTCCACGCCTCGCGCTGGAGTCCGGCGACAAAGCAGTTTGAAGCGGTCGAATGGCCGGCGGAACTCAAAGGCCTGCGCGAGCGCCTGGACGAGCGGCGGCATGATGTTCTCCTGAATGCCGGATTTGCCGGGCCCGCCCTGCTCCCGCCCCTGGATGAAGAAATTCCCGCGCTCGTCATGTCTGTCCTGCCTTTCAATCCCCCGGAGATCAAGCCGCCCGTAAGGGAATGGACTCTCCCTCTTAATTCATTTACCGGCTGTGTTATTGCCGTACTCAATCATGATTACATCCGGGAAGAATTCATCCCGGCGCTGGCCAGTCGTTATTTTTCAAGCGGGCCGGGGAGTAAGGAACTGGACTATCATCTCTCCATCGTCAGCCGCCTCAATCCGAAGAAACCGATTTATTCCACCGCGCCGGATTTACTGAACGGGACATCGTCGGGGGTTGATGCCGCCGGCGGCCTGATGAGCATGCGGTTCGATCTGGTGGACAACTTTTCGTTTGATACGGCCACTCCCGAAACCCGAATGTTGTATTCCCGGCCGGGCCGGGGAGTAGTGACAGGAGTGTCCGTTCAGGCCATCCCTGCGGCAGAGCCGCCGCGCGGCGCAGGAAGGCCGCAATCAGGTTTCATGAGGTCGGCGACCGGGACTGTTTCTGTGGCAGCGCCGCCGCCCGGCGCGGTCTTCTTTACACACGTCGAATCCGCACCGTGGCAGCTGCTGCTCAGGCATCGCACCGGTTCCCTTGATACGGCCGTCTCTCAGTTGCGCCACAGAAATCTGCTCGTTAGTTTCAGCATCCTCCTGCTGCTGGCCGCGAGCGTCGCGCTGATCCACCTCTCCGCGCTGCGGGCGCGCCGGCTCGCCCGCCAGCAGATTGAATTTATCGCCGGCGTTTCGCACGAACTGCGCGTCCCGGTTTCGGTCGTCTGCCTGACCAGCGCCAACCTGGCCGACGGTCTGGTCCGAGATCCTGAGCAGGTCAGACAGTACGGCAGTCTGCTCAGAAATTCCGGTCGCCGTCTGGCTGAGGCCATCGAGCAGGTGCTTGATTTCGCGGGCACGGAGATGATTCGCCGGCCCTGGCAGCTTTGCCCGGTCGAAGTGCCCCCGGTGATTGAGCAGGCACTCGCGGCCTGTCGGCCTGATCTGCGGACGGGCGGATTTGAAATCAGAACAGAGCTTGTGCCCGGGCTTCCGCCGGTCAACGCTGACGGCGCCGCGCTTGAGCGTGCCATTCGGAACCTGCTCAGCAATGCGATGAAATACAGCGGTACAGGCCAGGTCAGCCCTGTCCCATATGGAGTCTATCCTCAGGTAACAGGCTGGTCTATAGGTTGAGTCAGTAGCTTTGCGATCTTTTCCAAGGCTTCGCGTAGCGCCCCCCGGGTCAACCGGGTGACCGGGACAAGGCTTTGTTCGCGGC
>DASRDU010000144.1:0-14079 GCA_035652435.1 Blastocatellia bacterium | reverse complement strand
CATGGCCAGTGCGCGCAGCTGTGCGGCCGTTAGCATGTGTTCATGACCGCGCAGGTCGACGTCCTGTCACCGAGCGCTTACCAGACGCAGATCGCAAAGCTCAAGCAGCAGATCAGCACCAACAACTCTCGGGTGACCCAGCTGCGCCAGTACCTGCAACGGACCGGAAACCTCTAGGAGACTGAGCATGTCCGTGACCACAGTCCAGACGGCCAGACCCGTGCCTCAGGTGACCACCCGGGCGGTCACCGCACCGCGTCAGACCAAGCGCTGGATCGACTGGGTGACGACGACCGATCACAAGAAGATCGGGATCATGTACCTGGTCACCACGTTCGTGTTCTTCATGCTGGGCGGCATCGAGGCGCTGCTCATGCGCCTCCAGCTCGCCGAGCCGGGCAACACGCTGCTGAGCGGTGAGCGCTTCAACGAGCTGCTGACGCTGCACGGCACCACGATGGTGTTCTTGTTTCTGGTGCCGGTGTGGGCGGGCTTCGCCAACTACTTCGTGCCGCTCATGATCGGCGCGCGCGACATGGCCTTCCCGCGCCTGAACGCGCTCTCCTACTGGCTGCTGCTGGCCGGCGGCATCGTCTTCTACGCGTCCCTGTTCTGGAACCCGCCCGAAGCCGGCTGGGTCAGCTTCCTGCCGCTCGCCAACCAGAACTTCTCGCCCGGCGGCGGCGAGGACGCCTGGATCTACCTGATCCACCTGACCGGCATCTCCTCGCTGCTCGGGGCGATCAACTTCTACGCGACGATCGCGAACATGCGCGCCCGCGGCATGAGCTGGGGGCGTCTGCCGCTGTTCGTCTGGACGATCCTGACCTACTCGGTGCTGCTGATCTTCGCGCTGCCCGTGATCGCCGCCGGCGTGACGATGCTGCTGACCGAACGCCACTTCGGAACCCACTTCTTCGATCCGGCGCAGGGCGGCTCGGTGCTGCTGTGGGAGCACCTGTTCTGGTTCTTCGGCCACCCCGAGGTCTATATCATCTTCATCCCCGCGACGGGGATCGTCTCTTCGATCCTGCCGGTCTTCTGCCGGCGGAAGGTGTTCGGCTACACGGCGCTGGTACTGTCGCTCGTCTCGACCGGGTTCATCGGCTTCGGGCTGTGGCTGCATCACATGTTCGCGACCAACCTGCCGAAGGTCGGGCAGAGCTTTTTCACCGCGGCGAGCATGATGATCGCGATCCCTACGGGCGTGCAGATCTTCTGCTGGATCGCGACGCTCTGGGGCGGACGCCTGCGCTTCAAAACGCCGCTGCTCTTCGTGCTGGGCTTCTTCCTCAATTTCATCATCGGCGGTCTGAGCGGAGTGATGGTTGCCTCGGTCTCACTCGATCAGCAGGTTCACGACACGTTCTTCGTCGTCGCGCACCTGCATTACGTGCTGATCGGCGGCGCGGTCTTCCCGCTCTTCGCCGGGTTCTATTACTGGTTTCCGAAATTCACGGGGAGGATGCTCAGCGAAGGCTTGGGCCGGTGGGTCTTCGCGCTCTTCATGATCGGCTTCAACCTGACCTTCTTCCCGATGCACCAACTCGGCCTGAAAGGCATGCCGCGCCGCGTCTACACGTACCTGCCGGAGATGGGCTGGGGCGGGTTGAATCTGCTCTCCTCGATTGGCGGCTTGATCATTGCAGTGAGCGTGCTGCTCTTTGTGATTGATGTCTTCAGGAGCCTGCGCGCGGGCGAACTCGCGGGCGACAACCCCTGGGAAGCGGACACGCTCGAATGGGCGACGAGTTCGCCGCCGCCGGCTTACAACTTCGCGCGCCTGCCGACGGTCGCGGGGCGCGCCGCACTGTGGGACCGGAGGGAAGATCAGCCGATCATCAAAGGCGTGCGCAGCGACCTGCGCGAGATGCTGGTGACGAACGTCCTTGACGCCGAACCGGATCACAAGACGGTGCTGCCCTCACCGACGATCTGGCCATTCCTGAGCGCGGTCGCCGTGACGGGTTTATTCATCGGCTCGATCTTCACGCCGTGGGCCGTGCCGGTCGGCGCGATCCCGGTGGCGATTGCGCTCGTCGGGTGGTTCTGGCCGAACCGGCAGGAGCATGAAGAAGAGCTTTCGGCGGAGCGCGACGGCCGGCCCCCGCAGGAGGTGGAGGCGTGAAAGAGAATCTGGTCATTGACGTCTCAGACCTGCCGGGCTACGCCTTCGGCCACCGCAGCGTGATGTGGTGGGGCACGCTCGGCATCATGGTGATCGAAGGCACGATGTTCGCGGTCATGATCGGCATCTACTTTTACCTGCGCGGGCGCGTGCCGGACTGGCCGCCGAACTCTGCGCCGCCCGAGTTGCGCTACGGCATCGCCAACACGCTCGTGCTCGTCGCGAGCGTGATCCCGAACGTCTGGTACCAGCGCGCCGCCGAGCGCGAAGACCTGAAGAAAGTGCAGATCGGGCTGCTCATCAGTCTCGCCTTCGCCGTCGCCTTTATCGTCCTCAGGTTTTACGAATTCACGACGCTCAACTGCCACTGGACCAATAACGCCTACGGCTCGGCGGTCTGGACGCTGATGGGGTTGCACACGACGCACCTGATCACTGATTTCATTGATTCGGTGGTGCTGACGGCGCTGATGTTCACGAACCTGGTCGAAGGCAAACGCTTTTCGGACGTGAGTGAGAATGCGTTCTACTGGTATTTCGTCGTGATCACGTGGCTGCCGATCTTCGTGGTGATCTATCTGGTGCCGCGCTGGATTTGAATTGGGCGGGACGGCACGGGGCCGGAGAGGTTATGAACGGACAAACGGACGAACACTTCAGACACAGGGGCGGCCTGCTACGCTTGTGGGCGGGAGTGATCGCGGGGCCTCTGGCGTGGGGGCTCGCCCAGCAGGTCGCTTACCTGTTCGCCACGCTCGACTGCTCGTTCGCGAAGAGGCTGGCGCTCTCGCCGGTGATGCTGATTGCGCTGCTCGTGGCGGCGGGCGGGGCATTCATTTCGTGGCGTAACTGGCGGCGGGCGGGAAAGGAGTGGCCCGATGAGGGCGGCGGCGTGATCACGCGCAGCCGGTTTATGGCCGTGGTGGGGCTGCTGCTGAGCGGCTTTGCGGTTCTGATGATTATTGCCGAGTGGCTGCCGATCTTCTTTTTCCGGCAGTGTGAAAGGTGATTATGAGCGGAAGTTTTCTCCCGGCGCGCAGCGTCGCGTTCGCGCTCACGATTTATATCGCCGTGTGCGTGTCGTCGGTCTCCGCTCACGAAGGCAGGCCGCCCGCGCCGCATGACCTGCTTGCCGCGTGGAGCCTTGAGCCGGGCGTGGTGATCGGCCTCGTGCTGATGGCGTATCTGTACATCCGCGGCGTGCGGCGCGTGTGGCGGCAATCGGCGATTGACCGCGGGATTCGCCGGTGGGAAGCGGCCGCTTTCGCGGGCGGCTGGCTGGCGCTCGTCGTCGCGCTCGTTTCGCCGCTCGATGCCATGGGAGGCGCTCTCTTTTCGGCGCACATGACGCAGCACGAGGTGCTGATGCTCATCGCCGCGCCGCTCGTCGTACTGGGGCGACCGCTCGTCGCCTTTCTCTGGGCGATGCCCCTGAACTGGCGGCGGGAACTGGTCAGGGCGGGGAAGACGACGCCGGTCGAAAGCGGGTGGCGGTTCCTGCTCAACCCCGTGGCGGCGTGGCTGATTCACGCGCTGGTCTTATGGCTATGGCATGCGCCCGCGCTCTTTCAGGCGACGCTCGAAAGCGATCCGGTTCACGCGGCGCAGCACCTGAGCTTTCTCGTTTCCGCGCTGCTCTTCTGGGAGGCGCTTGTCTACGGGCGCGACGGGCGGATGGGTTACGGCGCGGCGGTGCTGTACGTCTTCACCACGGCCGTGCATACGAGCGTGCTGGGCGCGCTGCTGACGTTCGCCAACACGCTCTGGTATCCGGTTTATCAGAGAACCACGGCGGCGTGGGGGCTGACGGCGATTGAGGATCAGCAGATCGGCGGGCTGATTATGTGGGTGCCGGCAGGCGTGGTTTATATCGTCGCCGGACTCGCCTTGTTCGCGCTCTGGCTGCGCGAGTCGGAGCGCAGAGTGTTGCGGCGGGAGAATGAAGTGTTACAGCGTTCGTAGCAAGCCGGCACTCCGAACAGACTTGAATTGAAGCGATGCTCAGACGAAGAAGGATTGAGAAGCTGATATTGATTTGCGGGCTGCATGTGTTCGTTGCCTGCCGCGATCAGGCCCTGGAGCGTGAGGCGGCAGTGCTGACGGGCAGCGACCCGGCGCGCGGCAAAGCGGCGATCAGCCGGTATGGTTGCGCCGCGTGCCACGAGATCCCCGGCGTCAGGGGCGCCGACGCGCTGGTCGGGCCGCCGCTCGCCGGGATAGCCAGTCGCTCATACATCGGTGGGGTGATTTCAAATTCCCCGGATTACATGATTCAGTGGATCGAGAACCCGCCCGCGATTGACGAGAAGACGGCGATGCCGAACCTCGGCGTCACGGCATCATCATCACGGGCGTTGATCCGGTGGCGGTGGTCGAATACTCGATCGTCTTTTCAGTCGTCATCCTGCCGCTCACTTACCTGCCGACGCTTGTGGCCGCGAACGACGAGGCGCTGATGGGGCCGTTCGTGAACGGGCGGCTCGCGAAGGCGCTCGGGTGGTTCTATCTGGTCGTGATCTCCGTCGCCGCGCTCGGCGCCGTGCCGCTGCTCGTGATCACGCATGGGGGGAAGAGTTGAAGGAGAAGCATCTCGACATCGTGCGCCACGTCCTGGATCACCAGCTGCTCGATTCGAATTACGTCGAATGCGGCAAGGTGGACGACGTGGAACTCGAAGGCGGGCCGGGCGAATTGAAAGTCACCGCGATCATCACGGGGCCGGGCGCGACCGCCGACCGCCTGCCGGGTTTATTGAGGTCGCTGGCGCAGAAGGTCTTCAGCCGCCACGTGACGCGCGTCCCCTGGCAGGAGGTCGCGGTCATCACGAGCGAGATCAAATTGAGATCGCGGGCCGAAAACCTGGGTCTGGATGAGGCGGATAAGAAGTTGGCCGGATGGCTCGGGAAACTGCCGGGGGCAGAATGAAGCTGACAGAACTGCTCACCATGAAAGTCGTCACGGCGGAAGGGAAACATCTGGGCCGCGTGGTTGACTTGCGCTGCGAGGGCGAGCCCGAGCATGGCGAGAGCCGCCCGGAGCGCGTGGTCAGCGAACTGATTTACGGTGAGGCCGGGTGGCTTGAGCAGCTCGGGTTCAGGGCGGTCAGGGAGCGGGGCGTCGCGTGGAGTTCGGTCATAGCAATCGAAGACCGGAAGATCATCGTCGCGCAGGAAGGGGAGCGGAAATAATAATGCCCGCAGATGAACGAATGATAATTGGCGAAGAAGACTACACGCGCATTCCGTCACAACCTGCGACTGAGCCCTGCGTTAAAGCCTGCCTCATCACACGCGAACACACCAGGCACGCCATTCTGACTATTTTCAACAGGGGAAGGCATCAGGATTGCTTTACCAATCCTCGTGATTGCCGATCCGCCTCCGACCGGATTGCAGGGCGGGTGGGCTGATCCCCGGCCTGCGACTACAGTCTCAGGGCCGAAGTGACCGCAACATTCAACAGAAAGGAACCTCTTATGGCGAAAGCGACACAGGAATCGGCAGTCACCAGAGTGACCGCTGATGAGGTGAAACAAAGAATGGATCGTGGCGAGCCGCTGGTTCTCGTGGACACGCGCAACCCGCAGGCGTGGGGCGAGTCTGATGAAAAGCTGCCGGGCGCGATCCGCATTCCGGCGGATGATGTCGCCGGGCACCTCGACGAAATCCCGCGGGGCCGCGCGATCATCACCTACTGCACCTGACCGCACGAAGCCTCAAGCGCCAGTGTGGCGCGAGAACTGATGGAGCATGGTTACAAAAACGTCCACCCGCTCTACGGCGGCTTCGACGCGTGGCGGCGCGCGGGTTATCCGACAGAGCCGAAGTAAAAAGGTAAAGGTTGCACAAGCGAATCAGTGCCGCGAGGCGACAGACAATGCAATTATCACTGACCCGGGGGAATGGCTTCCCGCCCGCGCCGCAGGCGTTGCGGCGCGACCTGCAGCGCGGCGAGACTGACGACCTCTGGCGGCGCCGCGCAATCATCAACGTTTCACCGCTCGGCATGGCGAGCATGACGGCGGTCTCGCTCCGGCAGACGGGGATCATCGGCCACCTGCCCGACCCGCCGTTCGGTGATTTCGATTCCGACCGGGTCAACTCGTCGGACACGGCGTACAAATTCGGCGTGCCTGACGGCACGGTCTCGCTCGCGAGTCTGGCCGCGAATATCCCGCTCGCGGCCTTTGGCGACGCCCGGCGCGCCCGGGAGCAGCCCTGGGTCCCGATCATCGCCGCCGGAAAGGCGGCAATCGAGGCCGCCGTCGCGGGCTGGTACTTCTACCAGATGCCCGCGAAGGAGAAGGCGTGGTGCGGGTACTGCATCACCGGAGCGCTGGCAAATTTTGCGATCTTCGCGCTGACCCTGCCGGAAGCCGGGAAGGCGATCAACGTGTTGCGTGGAAAATGATCCGCTATGTGGCATTCAATAAAGCAGTCGTCGCCGGGGCCGCCGGCGCCTGCGCGTGGGAACTGGCGGCGCGGCTGCTCATCCGGGCGGGCGTGCCGCTCTTTGACATCGTCTGGCTGCTGGGGACGATGGTGCCCGGCGGGAATGAAACGTGGAAATGGTGGGCAGTCGGGATGCTCGTGCATGCGGCGGTCGGCGCGATCTGGGCGATCTTCTATGCCTACTTCTTCTGGTCAACCTTCGACTGGCCGCCGGCATTGCAGGGGCTGGCGTTTTCAATCGGCCCGGCGATTCTGGCCGGCCTGGTGATGATCCCGCAGATGGGTTACATGCACCCGCTCGTACTCGGCGGGGAGATGCCCGCGCCGGGGATGTTCGGGACGGGCTTCGGGTGGGGCGGCCCGGCGGGCGTTTTTCTCGGGCACGCCATTTACGGCTTGACGCTTGGCTCGCTGTACACAAAGCCGGTCGGGAGCGCCGTCAGAAGGACAATGGCATTGAGTTAGCGGGTTCAGCACATCGTGTCAGTAGCCCGACCGTGAGGGAGGGCTTGCAAAGCAAGCCCTCCCTCACGGTCGGGCTACTGACACGGCTCTTAAGAAAGGGAATCGCGCGTGGGTGAATTTATCTTCGCCACCGGGATCGAGTGCAGCTACCCGACCATAGACGGCGGGCGGTGGCGGCTCGATGAACTCGAAGCGACGGGGCATTACCGCTGGTGGCGGCGCGATCTGGAACTGGTGCGCGAACTCGGATTGCGCCACCTGCGCTACGGCCCGCCCTTGCACCGCGTCTTCACGGGGCCGGGCAGGTACGACTGGTCGTTTACGGATCAGGTCTGCCGGGCGATGCAGGAACTCGGCATCACGCCGATTATGGACCTGTGCCATTTCGGCGTGCCCGACTGGCTCGAAAACTTCCAGAACCCCCAATTCCCCGAGCGCTTCGCCGAATACGCCGCCGCGTTCGCGCGCCGCTATGGGTGGGTGAAGTTCTACACGCCCGTCAACGAAATGTTCGTGACCGCGCGCCGGAGCGCGCTCGATGGGGCGTGGAACGAACAACTTCGCAGCGACGACGCTTACGTGACGGCGACGCGTCATGTCGCGAAGGCGAGCGTGCTGGCGATGCAGGCCATCGCTCGCGAGCGCGAGGACGCGGTCTTCGTCAACAGCGAGAGCAGCGAATTCTTCCAGCCCTGCTGTCCGGATAAGGAGATTCGCCGCATCGCGGATTTCGAGAACCAGCGCCGCTTCATCGCGCTCGACCTCGTTTACGGCGTGCCGGTGCGCGGCGACGTGTACGCTTACCTGATGGATCACGGCCTGCCGCGCGAGGAGTACGAGTGGTTTATGAATCAGTCGGTCGGCCGCCGCGCCGTCCTCGGCGTGGATTATTACCGCTGGAACGAAAAGCTCATCAACAGTGAAGGGAAGCCCGAGAACCTGGGCGAGCTGTTCGGCTGGTACGTCATCACCTCGCAGTATTACGAACGCTACCGGCGCCCGGTGATGCACACGGAGACGAACTGCCCGGACGCGAACGAGGCGCCGGGCTGGCTCTGGCGGCAGTGGCACAACGTGCAGCTGATCCGGCAGAACGGCGTGCCCGTGGTCGGCTTCACGTGGTACAGCCTGCAGGATCAGATTGACTGGGACATCGGGCTGACCAAAGCGCTCGGCAACGTCTTCCCCGTCGGACTCTACGACCTGAACCGCGACCCGCGCCCCGTGGCGCAGGCCTACAAACACCTGATCGGGATGTTCAGGGACGAGCCGCTGCTGGCGGGCGAAGACCTGCTCGCGCTGCGATAAGAAAAGATGCAGTCAGCATTCATCAAGTACATGCGCGCGCACGGCAACACCCCCGGCCCGACCGAGTGCCCGGCGACGGCGGGGGCGGCGAGCGGCGCGCTGGCCGCGCTCCCGGCCGCGGCCCTGTTGTGGCTGGCCGGCAGTCTGGCGAGTCTGGGGCAGTCGGTGAGTCTTCGACTGCCGGTGACGCTGGCGCTGCAAATGGTGACGTTCGCCCTGCTGGGGATGCTCTACGGGCGCATCTTCGGCCGCGCGGCGAATGACCGGCGGGGCGGGTGGCTCTTCGGCATCAGCTCCGGGTTTCTGATCTGGATGCTCGGGCCCGCGATGCTGCTGCAATGGATCATCGGGCGGCCGGTGGCGACGGGCGTTGCCGCGATGGGGTTAATGGGCGCGCATCTGATTTACGGCGTGGCGCTCGGTCTCATCTTCCCGTATGTCCACCGACGTCTGCGAAACAGGTCCGGCGACGAGGCCGGGCGGAAGGCCGTGGCCGGCTCGACCGACGCCAGGGCAGAAAGGCATAAGGAATGGCAGACGACAACCGTCGCGCGACCGTAGCCATCGCGCACACGAATGAAAAACACCGCTCGATTGAACGTGTACTGGGTCTCGTGCGTGAAGCGCTCGATCACCTCGGCGGAATCGGCCGGTTCGTCAAACCGGGGCAGACCGTGCTGATCAAGCCGAATCAGACCGTCTTCTACTCCGCCGAAGAAGGCTGCACGACCGACCCGCTTGTGGTCGGCGCGCTCATCCGCCTTGCCTGGTCGGCGGGCGCGCACCGCGTGCAGGTGGCCGAATCGAGCGGCGGATTTTTCTCTTCAGCAGAGTGCATGAAGATTACCGGCATGGCCGCGATGGCCGAGAGGGAAGGCGCGGAGCTGATTGATCTGGGCAGCGACGAAGTGCCGAACCGCACGGTGCGCGTCCCCGACGGCAGAGTGATCGAGGAAGTGCCGCTGCCCGCGCCATTGCTCGATGCGGACGTGATCATTGACGCGCCGAAGGCCAAGAATCACCACATCGAGCCGATCACCGGCGCGCTCAAGAACTGGGTCGGCGTGGTCAACCAGAACTGGCGCAATCATCACCACGGCGACGCGGATCACATCCCGCGCTTCATGGATATTATGACCGTCAGCCGCCCGGCGCTCTCGGTCGTTGACGCGCTCATCGCCGGCGAGGGCGACGGGCCGATTGCGAACCTGCCGCGCTGGTGCGGCTGCGTCATCGCTTCCAGCGACCCGGTGGCGACCGACGTGACGATTGCGCGCCTGCTCGGCCACGACTGGCGGCGCCTGAGATTCGCCGAAGAGGCCGAGCGGCGTGCCCTGGGCGTGCGCGAGCCGATTGATTACGTCGGCGTGCCGCTCGATCAGGTGGCGTTCAAGGCCTGGGCCGGGCACGAAGGGTACGATTACCTTCCGATCAATTTTCTCGTTGGCCGTGGCGTCACGCTCGAAGGCAGCACGGGGCATGTCAAAAGCGCGATTGACAGCATGCTCCGTCGCGGCGAACTCGATCAGGTGATCTGGCTCAAGGGAACGCCGACGATCATGATCGGCGAAGTTGACGACCCGAATTTTGAGGAGCATCTGCGGGAAGGGCCTTACGTCGTCTTCGATGACGCGGCGAAGCCCGAATACAAAAATGACCCGCGCGTTTATTTCGTCGCGGGCCATCCGGTGTTGCAGACGGCGATGCCCGAACTGATGAAGGGCCTGGGCGTGAGCCTGCCCGGCCAAGCCATGATGAAGATGCAGCAGTTC
Organism: Blastocatellia bacterium; assembly: GCA_035652435.1. Lineage (GTDB taxonomy): Bacteria > Acidobacteriota > Blastocatellia > RBC074 > RBC074 > DASRDU01. The sequence goes on along the minus strand of DASRDU010000144.1, from coordinate 3,955 downwards.
GAGCGCTGGGGCATGCACAACGTCGAGTACGGGACCGTGCCGCGCAAGGCGTTGACGATTGCCAGACCACTCGTGACCGCCGGATTGATGGTGGCCGGCGTCGCCGGATTGACGGCGCTCGTGAAGAGGCTGTCCTGGCACTGAAGGCGATCTGCCGAGGCGACGCCGCCCGGCACCGCAGCAGCTTCAATGAAATATTACCAGCCGAAACAAAGGTCCAATCCCACGACTCAGCGGTTCATCTTCGCCACCGGAATCGAGTGCAGCTACCCGACGGTCAAAACCGACAAGGGCGTGCGGCGCGTTGACGAGATGGAGAAGTGCCGTCATTACGAGCGCTGGCGCGAGGATCTGCAGCTGACGCTCGACCTGGGCGTCGGCGTGCTGCGTTACGGCCCGCCTTATTACCGAATGCACCTCGGGCCGGATAAGTATGACTGGGCGTGGACTGACCTGGTGCTGCCCGAGATGCGACGGCTCGGGATCGTCCCGATTATGGACTTGTGCCATTTCGGCGTGCCGGACTGGGTCGGGGATTTTCAGAACCCTGAATTCCCGAAACTCTTCGCCGGTTACGCGCGGGCCTTCGCCGACCGCTACCCGTGGGTGCGCTTCTACACGCCGGTCAACGAGATGTTCATCGCGGCGGAATTCAGCGCGTGGTATGGCTGGTGGAACGAGCGGCTCAGTTCGCCCCGCGGCTTCGTCACCGCGCTCAAGCACATCGTCCGCGCCAACGTCGAGGCGATGCTCGGCATCCTCGACGTCCGCCCCGACGCGCTCTTCATCCAGAGCGAATCTTCAGAGTACACGCACGCCAGTCGCCCCGACCTGCTCGACGAGGCCGAGATGTTCAACGAGCGCCGGTTCCTCTCGCTCGACCTCAACTACGGCCGCCGCGTCACTTCAGGGATGTACGAGTACCTGATGGATAACGGAATGAGCGGCGAGGAGTACGACTTCTTCCTCACCCGGCACCTGCGCGAGCATTGCATTATGGGCAACGATTACTACGAGGCGAACGAACACCTGCTGGTCGAAGGCGACAGGGTCGTCTATGCCGGCGAGATCTTCGGCTACTACGTGGTGACGCGCGATTACTACGACCGCTACAACCTGCCGGTGATGCACACGGAGACGAACAACGCGGAGCCCGAGGCGGAGCGCTGGCTGTGGAAGACGTGGGCGAACATTCAGAAGCTGCGCCACGACGGCGTGCCGCTGGTCGGCATGACGTGGTACAGCCTGACCGATCAGGTGGACTGGGATACCTCACTGCGCGAAGAGAACAACCGGGTGAACCCGCTCGGCCTGTATGATCTTGACCGGAAGATTCGCCCGGTCGGGCGCGCCTACAAAAGACTGATCAGCCAGTGGAGCGACACGCCGCTGCTGCCCAACGGCCCGCTGACGCTGATCGGCAGCATGAGGAGCGAGGCCGAGTGTGAGGAAGTTGAGGCGGTTGCCGTGAAGAGATCAACAACCGGCCCGCCGGAACAATCCTGACGCCGGGGCTGATTGTGGGAGGCGTCCGCCCCGGCTCAGAGCCCTGCCGGGTCTCTGGCAGGTGATTCCGACTTCGCCATTGATCTGCCTGAACCTGCGTTGCAGGCATTAAGGCAGTCTCCGATTTTACTTCTTCTTCACCTTTTTGATTATTATGTCGAGCAGATACCCAAGTATGAAATACTGTAGAATCAGACCGGCAACTATCCAGAGGAAACACACCTGACCATTGAAACCCATCCTCTGCGACGCCTCATCGAGGAAAATATCCATCGGCAAGCTAATAAATGCAGAAAGAGTCCCAAGGGGGTAGGAGAAGAAAGTAAAGTGGAACAGCTATGACTGGTAGGATGTATCTTAGCATCATGTCATCCTAACTCAACTCCTAACATTCTCATCCAGTCCTGCGCCCAGATAACTATGACAACAATATCCAAGTGCCAATTAGCGCATGTATGGCGAGCAACCCCGCAAGCCACCAAAAACTTAATTTCTTGTCCAAAATGCGGCCAATGACAGCCCCATATAATGGATATTGAACAAAAGCCAAAACCAGAGCTGCACTCAGGAGGATGAGAGTCGGAATACCAGCCCGGTCAACGGCTCTGATCCAGACTATGTTAGCAATCCCTGTCACACCAAATGCAGGTGCAAACAAAAGAACAGCTATCCCGTAATGGCCGTCATGGCCCACACCTGCCGTTTCAGCGATAGCCCAGAAAAGCAGCAGAGGCGTTGCCAGAATACCCACATAGACCGGCGTATTTCGTTTTGAGAATACTTTCATTCCAGATTCTTCCTCTTAAAAGCTTCTTCGGCCTAAAACCACTCTACTTTTGTCCAGTACGGATTGGGCAACCGCTGATACCTTCCGGGAACCCCCAATCCCCTTGCTTTTTTCTCTATTTCTTCCGGATTGATTGTACGAAGGCCTAATCCCGCAAACCCTGTAGCATCTATTTCTGCAAACTCTCTGATTCTCTTATTAAGAGAGTCATTCCAAGGAGTGTCACACTTACAACCCATTTGCCTGGCCCAACGGTTCAGCTCCTCCCACGTTGCCTTTGCCATGCGTAGCGTTTTATCAACATCGTTCACAGTCTTATCAGCATTGTGAGTTCCAAAGGCGTGTCCGTACATCGGATTCGTATATCCGGCATGACTAAACGTATCCTGGAAGTAGTGTAGATACCTGCCGAGCCCTGCGATATTGTCAGTTCGTGTTGAGCCTTGCGTAGACCCTTGCCATAATGCCTGACTGAACAGATCACCGCTTCCCATTGCCCCCTGCGATGGATGCAATGCGTGATATCTCTGGTTTTGCTCCTGCTGTTTGGGTTTTAGGTCAAATCTCTGGATAGGGCTTTTATTCCAGTCCCAGCCTTTCCCGGGGAAGGTGTCAGGGTTTTCGTCTACTCCCTGATCCGCATTAGCTATAATATCAGCATCCATTCCGCTGAAACAGGGATGATTAGCCACTAGAAAGTACGTCAGATAATAATGGACATCTTCTTCATACAGTCCCAGTGGGTCAGTTTTGCTAATCGGGTTATTGCTGACGTAGCTGTAGAAGTTCGTCCCGGCTCCGATTCCCGCCGGATCTTCCGTCAGGAACCGCCCAATTGATGGATCATATTCTCTCGCCCGGTAGTGTATCAGCCCCGTCGCAGGATCATCTTCACGCCCGGTATAAGTATACCGCGTCAGCGCGCTCGCGCTGTGTTCACCAAACGGCCCGTACTGCATCTGCCCCACTACCCCGCCGCTCGCATTCGTCAACTGCTGCGTGCTACCCAGATGATCCTCCAGGAAATACAGCCCATTCCCCACCGCGCCCTGCCGCAGCTTCGCATCCAGCCCGGCGTTCAGGTAATCCACCACCCCGCCCGCGCCTGCCTTGTCCGCCACAACATCCGCCCCGTCATAGAGGAACCCGGTCGTCGTTCCACTGGCTGTCCGGCTCGCCCTCCGCCCCAAGGCGTCGTACCCGTAACTCACCTGCTGCCCGTTCGGCAGCGTCACCCCGGTCAGCCGCCCGCGCGCGTCCCAAGTGTACTGTGTCGTCCCGCCGGCCTCGGTCTTGGTCCGCCGCTGCCCGTGCGCGTCGAAGGTGTAACTCGCTGCGCCGAACTGCCCGATCCGGTTCGCCGCGTCCGCCGCGCTCGCGTTCTTCGGCTGCGGTAACTGTGTCGCGCCATTCAATGACGTGATCGCGCTGATCTCATCCTCTACGGTGTAGCCGTACCGATAGTCCTCCACCGCCATCCCCGCCGCGTTCACGTGCTGCATCCGGCTCACCCGATCCACCGCGTCGTAGATGGTATGAAAAGAGCGTGAGCGCGAGTCTCGCAGTTCTCCCCGACTGCCTTCTACATAGAAGATTATCCTCTGCCGGTAGACGTATCAGCAGGCGGTGCGTCATTCTTACGATGAAGGCATCGGGATGCGC
>DASRDU010000143.1:0-6620 GCA_035652435.1 Blastocatellia bacterium | reverse complement strand
TTGTGAGTTCGTTGATTCGATTGATCAGGTCTTCAGTACCGAAGACATCATGCGGGCGCTCGATCCTGAATTGAAACCGCTGTTCTGATGAAGGGGGAAGACAATGTCCACAGACCATGGGCCGCGCTATCACGTCGGGCTTGACCTCGGGCAGTCGAAGGACTTCACGGCGCTCTGCGCCGTCGAATGCCACGGGAAGAAGGACAAGGCCGTCTTTCTGGTGAGACACCTGAAGCGCTACGAACTCGGCACGTCATACCCGGCCATCGTGGCTGACGTGGTCTCGCTGCTGGGGCGTCTGCCGGTGCAGAACCGTAAGCCGCGGCTCTCGGTGGACGGCACGGGCGTCGGCGCGGCGGTCGTGGATCTGTTCAGGCAGCAGCAAATCCCGGGGCTGCGGCCTGTGATCATCACGGGCGGCGATCAGGTGAATGAGGAAGGCGGCGTCTCGCGCGTGCCGAAACGCGATCTGGTGGGAGTGATTCAGGTGGCCTTGCAGACCGGGAGACTGAAGATCGCGGCGGACCTGCCGGAAGCCCCGCTGCTGGTAAACGAACTCCAGAACTTTCAGGTGAAGATCACGGCGGCGGCCAATGACACATACGGGGCATGGCGCGAGGGGGCGCACGATGACCTTGTGCTGGCCGTGGCGCTCGCGGTGTGGGATGCGTTGAATGTAGTGGAGATTACGGTTGTGCAATGGGTGCGGTGATCTGCAATCCCGTGGTGGCGGCAACCCAATGGCAAAAGGCTAGATCTTTTCGCTGGTCTGTTTCTTGATAATCATGGCCCACTCGCCGAACTCGTCCCGGAAAAAGACGTACTCGCCGACGAAGCGTTCCTTCACCACACTGTTGTCAGTGGAATAGGAAGTGACGCGAGTCCAGGTGACCTTGCACGGGAACACGGTGGTTTTCTTATTCGCCGGGGTGCCGTCTGCCCAATGGTTCCCGGCGCGCGCGGCACCACGTTGCACCGAGTCCACCGTAAGTTTGTACTGACGGGTGGCATACTGGGTGTCGGTAAAGTGCGCTTTCAATTGTTTCTCGATCTCCGCTTGGCTCGGCCCTGACGAGGCAAAGCCTGGCGAAACCAATATGACCATCAGTGCAATGGCAACGGATAACATTTCGACCTCCAGTTGAAAAACAGTTTGTGCAGCTCTCTTCAACGGTGAGGGGATGATCAGGAAGGCTCAGACTGAACGAACAAAATTATCCGTCTTGTAGGATGGTCTCCTGAAGCTGCTGCTCCTAGCTGTCATGCTTGATATTTGAATAATAGGACGGAATGGGATAACCCGCTGTTCAAAATTGGACAGGATTGAAAAGAAAGTTTTCGTGGTCGTGTCGCCCGGTTCTGGCACTGATGGCACAAGGACGTGAGAAGGCAAGGCGTGGCACTATGTTCATCCTCACAAGGGGGCCGTCGGCATTGCCCTGAATTACCCTCGTTTGACAAATCCCCCGCCCGGCCACAGGATGGTTGAGAACCGAGCTTAGCTCACTCCCTTCATCAGTTCCTCCGGGGTCATCCGGATTATCTGAACCACATAGCTTATCTCCGAAGGGAAAACCAATGCCTGTCCATAAAGTCCTGCGGAAACTCGATGCGATTATTGACGCCCGGCCTTCCCGCTTCCTCCTCACTTTCATCGCGGCACTGTTCGCGCCATTTGTTCTGATCGTGGTTATCGGAGACGACCTGGCTATTCCGGGCCGGGCCGGGCTCTTCTGGAGCTTCTTTGCCCTGTTGCTGTTGCTGCTGCTGTTGCTGGCCACCGGCATCGGCGGCCTGATGTACAGACGCAATGCCTCCGTAGGGAAAGGCCTCTCCATCAGCACGAGGCCTGGAAGTGAGGGGAAGAGATAATCCACACAGGCGACGGAGGGGCGGACACCCCGGGCCGCCCTCCTGCGATCCGCGGCGCCGGCAATCGCAGCCGGCCCAATCACCGCTGAAGATCCTCCTCCTTTGAGTATTTCTATTGAGCGCCTGACTTCAGGGTGAGCCTTTACTTTTCCTTATCCTTTCAACCAGACCGAGGCAATAGACAACCATGGCAGCGATACAATTCAGACAACTACTACAGCAAAAGAGGGAACGCGCGCGCCTTTCCCAGGGAGAACTCGCCCGGCTGGCCGGCCTGAAAGTGGAGTTGGTGACTGCATACGAGCAGGGAACATCTCTGCCGAGCTTCGACGCCTGTTACCGGATCAGTGAAGTGATCAGCGCGAAGAGTGGGCAAAGATTCGTGATGCAGGACTTGTGGCAGGCTCTGAAAGACGACAGGACGAGTGGTGAGGTGGTGAATCGTGATGACCGCAGGCGGGTTTCAGTCTGACCCGGAACTGCTGTCCGATGTAAAGAAGGGGCCAGCCCGTGCCAGCCCCCTGAACGCTTCCTGCAATATTGCGGTAAGCGTCTCAGCTCGCCTTCGCCTCCTTTCTCTCTGCGGCTATGGCTGCATACTTACTGCGCCAGCCCTCATACTTCTTCTGCTTCAACTGGCGCAGGATGATCGGGTAGAGCATCTCGATCAGTTCGGGCTGTGACTGCCAGTTCGCCTCAGACTCAAGCTCGTTGGTCCAGTCGTCCCAATCGCTGAAGAGTTCGCGCGGCAGCAGGTAGTACCAGCGCCGGATCGCGGCGAAGGCCTGGGCGAGTTCCCTGTAACCCTGCTGGTCTTCTTCGCTCGAAAACTCCCCCGGCTTGAGATCAACTTCGCACTCCATCACCGAGACGCACATCAGCAGAAAATCAACGTTGTTGGGCGTGACCTCCGGGTGATTGGCGTACTCTTCCACGCCACGCCTGATGTCTTCCACGATCTGACGGAGCGGGCGCGGTGTGGCCTCTGCCGCGGCCCGGAGTTGTCTGGTTGCTTTCTTCATTGTGGTTCCTTTCGTGATGAATGGGGCCGCGCGGGCCGGCCCCGGGATGACTGGTTACGCGGCCTTCCGTTTCTTCTCGGGGTTGGCGCGCTGCCTGAGTTCGGCCTTCTTCGCCTCGGGCTCGCCCCCGTGCCGGCGCTGGTCGTTGTGGAGCCGCAGCTCGACGTAGAAGCGGCGGATGATTTCAGCGTCGAACCAGTCAGTATCGCCCCACAGCAGATAGACGTGATCATGCAGGGCGCGTGTGAGCGGCTTCTCCGGGTCGCTCTGCCAGAACGGCGGAGGGTCGAGTTCCGCGCCGTCACAGCCGCCGCCGCTTTCGAGCTCCATCATGTGGATCAGGCCCTCGGCCAGCCGCTCGTAGTCGGCCCGCCGGGCCTCGACTTCGGGCGCGTAATGGTAAGGCGCGATTCCCCGCCCGTGCGGCGGGCGCGCCTCGTGGATCGGTTCACTGGCTTTTACTGGTTTCATAAAGTTGGACTCCCTTCCGTTGGTTCATAAGTGCGTGAGTGGTATGCTTTCCGTGATGCAGGAAGCGCAGCCACTCACGCGAGTGGTTGAAACAGGGGCTCTGGCGAGTGCTGACGACACTTTCCAGAGCCCTCGTTTTATGCGGCCTGCGGCAATTCCGTGCTGACCGTGACGCCGGCACCGAGCAAAGCCGCGCAGATGTGGTAGCACGTCCGCCCGTTCTGGCCTGCCGGGCAGTCGCACTTGAAGCAGGTCTGCGCGTTGATGACTTCCACCTGAATCTGGTAGTCGCCGCCCTGCCCTTCGACAATCGCTTCCGAGCGGTCATCCGACCAGAAAACGGCAGGCTCGACTTCGAGGGCCTTCTGGAAGGCCTTCGGGTAACGGGCGATTGAGAGTGAGCTGACGGGGATGAAAAGTTCAGTTCTGCTGCGCATTGTGGTTTCTCCTTGGTTTCTGGTTTTCAATCACTGACAAGTGGAATAATAAACACCCCTGTTGCTTTTGTCAAGAAAAAATCGTCAGGGGTGTTTATTATTTGTCTCGGTGGCTGCGAGGATTGCGCTTGCATTAAATAAGCAGGGCTGTTAAATTGCGTGGCTATGGGCAAAGAAAAGTGGCTTACAGTCAGAGAGTTTGCTGATCGGGTCGGGTTGGCGTCTTCGACTCTGCGCAATCTCCTGCGTAGAAATGAGATCAGGGAGGCGAGGCTTGAGGAAACCCCTATCGGCCCGGTGTGGCTACTCCCTGAGAGTCTGACGGCATCCTTTGAAGTGCGCGGGCGTGGCAGGCCTCCGCTGAAGGCTGAAGCGAAACCAGCGGCCAAAAAGCCCGCCAGAAAGCGAGCCGCCAAATGACCGGGGAAGTGGAGGGCGGCAAATACCTCTATGAAATCTGGCTGTTCGGCGCCGGCGCGCCGCTGAAGATACAAGCTGACGAGTACCGGCAGGTCGGCGAGCAGTTCGTCTTTTACACAGGCAGCCAGCGGCTCGAAGAGTGGTTCATCTTTACTGACGGGGTGACCGCTATTCACCGCTCAGACGCTCCCCCGGTCAAGACAAAGCCAGAAGGGCGCGCACCGGCAGCGAAGAAAACTGCGAAGAAGAAGGCGGTGAAGAAATGAGCAGTCAGCCGAAAGGCCCGGATCGCTCGGGCGCCGTGTTCATCCTGGCGGGCAACAGCAATGAGTACACGAAGGCGCGCCGGAAGCTGGGGCTGATGCCCCCGGGCGCCTTCTGGCTAAGCGGCCCCTCCGCTCTCGACGGCTTGCAACGCCCGAAGGTCTACCGCTACGGATCGTGGAAGACGCTCGCCCGGATCATTGAGATCGAAGGCGCATTGAGGGCGACTGATGCCGAGGTGATTGACATAACGTGAATAGGAAGCGAGCGGTGAAATAACTATGCCACTGCGAGAAACCGGACAGGGACTCAATGACGCATACCGGCGCCACCGGCGCGCGACGGCTAACGAGCGCTCGCTGAAAAAGCTGGCCCGAGTGAAGGCGCAGCGCGAAGACCACGCACTCTTTGACCGCGGGCTTGAACGTTGCTGGAAATGCAGGACAGAGCGTGTGATCAGTTCGGATGACTGCCCGAAGTGGAAGGGCACTGGCCGCCGCCGCTCGCCCCGGCTGAACCGATCTGAACCGGTCTGGCTGCATTACCTCAACAGCGAGCTGGGGGTGATCAGACTCGGTGGCGGGCGGACTGGAAACGTGAGCTGCGGAGGGGCGCGGGTCTGTGTCGAGCCGCCCGTCGTGGACTTCGAACTGGTGAAGGTGATCGCCCTGGAGAGCGGCTTTGAGAGTCTCGCTGCGGTGACGAGTCGCTACCTGAAAGAGGACGGTCTTGAGCGCCTGTGCCTGCAGTTAATTGGTCGGGAATGGCCTGTCTGACGTCCTACCTGCCTCCCTCCTCATCCTTCGGGCCCGCCTGTCATCCTTTTCCATTCCCAAAAGCAGCCGGTCACCACTGTCTATCTATCCTGAGTACAACCTGTCCCGGTTCAAGCTGACAAGCGTGGACTAAACCCAACTCACCCCAGGGTCAGTCAATCTGCTCACTCTGACTGAAAATCCGGTCAGGCAGACTACAAACGTGACCGGACGTGTCCCCGGGAGCCTATCCGGAAATGGCTAACGCAGAACGAGATAGTGCGGAATTCAGAGTCTGGCACTCCGCTCGCAAAACAGCCTCACGCTCGAACCTGAACGGGCACGCTCTTTTATTTCAAGTCAGTCATCACCGACAAGAGTCTTCTCCGGCCGAAAGGCGGGGCGGGCATGCACTTACCAGCCTTCAGTCACGGGCGTGACCTGGCAGTGGGAGTTCCCGAAGAGATACCAGTCAGACAAACAATGGCCGGTCTGTTCACTTGTCGCGTGATCAGGCCGGCCATTTTTTCTGGCGGAGGCCGCAGAGAAGGAAAGATATGTTCCAGCGTTCAGACAACACCATCAGGCGAGCGGCGTTACTCTTACTCGCCGCGCTGATGATGTTCCAGGGAGGCTTCGTCAGCGCCGTGCCCGGCAGTCAGAAGACAAACAAGGGCAGGAAGGCAAAACACCGCAAGATCGCCCCCGACCTTGATCAGCAGATCGCTGACTCCTCCGGGAAATTATCCAGCGGCAGGCTGCGCCCCGTCATCCTTCAGCTCGATGACTTCACGACGGAAGCTGCGGCCAGAAATGCCATCGCCCTCCTCGGCGGCCGCGTCAGGAGGTTCCACAACAAATTCCGCCTGATGACGGTGGAACTCAAGAACTCAAGGGTCAGGGATCTGGAGGCCGACGACAACTTCACCCGCGTCAGCCCCGACCGTGAAGTTACATCCCAGGGTCACCTCGAAGTGACGACCGCCGCGGCGCAGGCCCGCACGGTCGTTAACAACTCCACGCTCGACGGCAGCGGCGTCGGGATCGCGATCCTCGACAGCGGCATTGACGCCTCGCACCAGCTCCTCGCGGGCACCGGCGGCAGCCGCGTCGTCTACAGCCAGGACTTCACCAGCGACAACATCACAGGCGATACCTACGGTCACGGGACTCACGTCGCCTCGCTGGCGGCCGGTGCCGGCAGCTTTGAGAATGGCGCCTACACCGGCGTCGCGCCCGGGGCCAGCCTCATCAACCTGCGCGTCCTGGGCGATGACGGCAGGGGCTCGGCCAGCAACATTATTGCCGCCCTCGACTGGTGCATCGCCAACAAGGACGCTTACAACATCCGCGTCATCAATCTGAGCCTCGGCTCGATC
>DASRDU010000142.1:0-36316 GCA_035652435.1 Blastocatellia bacterium | reverse complement strand
ATAGTAGCGAAGATGAAGCAACCTAATGATGGAACTCGTTCCCACTCGGGATCGGACGTAAATGCTGTCAGTCGCCCAATCTAATCAGGTGAATGTCAGTTTGCCAGTACGGTCGCATGCTGCGTGGCCGGGAATTGCTGTATTGGCGTCTCGTTGCGCGACCGTTCTCGTCAGTTATAATCAGGGAGAAAATTTTCAGGGCGGATTCGGGTGATTTTCTGATGGGACTCAGGGGAGCGTCACGCGCAATAAGGCTTGATCGAATGACGGATGAGCAGCTACTCGACCTGCGTCTGTGCGACCTGCCCCTCAAGATCGAACACACGCTGCTGGCACGCCGCGCGGTCCGGCTCTATGAAGAGCTGGAGGCGCGCGGCCTGCGCTTCAAACCGCACGTCTGGCTCTCGGAAGAGTGGTTCACGCCCGACCGGGTTCCGGGCTTCGCCATCCCCTTCTATCTGGCCCACCCGCGACTGGCCAAACTGGAACGCCGGCAGATGCTCGAAGTCGAAGGCGGCACTGAGAAAGAATGCATGCGCATTATGCGGCACGAGGCGGGGCACGCGATAGACAACGCTTTTCAGCTGCACCGCAGGCCGCGCTACCGCGAACTGTTCGGCTCCTTCAGGCATCCTTACCCCGACTGGTACAAGCCCGAGCCGAACAGCCGCAATTACGTCCTGCACCTGCCGGCCTGGTACGCGCAGGCGCACCCGGCGGAAGATTTTGCGGAAACCTTTGCCGTCTGGCTCACGTCCGGCGCGCGGTGGAGGAAGCAGTACGCGGGCTGGCGCGCGATCCGCAAGCTCGAATACGTTGACATGGTGATGGGCGAGCTGGCGGGCAGAGCCCCGGCCAACAGGTCGCGGGAAAAAGTCGAGGACCTGCGCGAGATCGAGAAGACCCTGCGCGAGCATTACCGCCAGAAGCGGCGACATTACGACTTCCAGTGGCCGCCCGATTACGACCGCGACCTGCTCCGCATCTTCTCCTCCGAGCCGCGCCACAAATCCTGCCCCGGCGCGGTCAGCTTCCTCCGCCGGTACCGCCGCGAACTGTGCAACGAGGTCGGCGAAGGGACGGGCGTCCACATCTACGCCATTGACCAGATGCTCGGGCAGATGATCAACCGCTGCCGCGAACTGAAGCTGCGCGTCGGACTGAAGCCGGAACACGCGCGCCAGAAGGTGCTGGTCCTGCTGACGGTCCAGACCATGAGCGGGATTCACACCGGTTACCACAGAATCGCTTTATGAGGCGCAAACCCGGAAAAAAGCTGCGCGTCATTGTGCTGATGCACGAAGACCTGATCCCGCCCGAAACGCTCGACGGCGTGGAGAATAAGGAGAAGGAGGAGTGGCGGACGGAATACGACGTGGTCTCGACGCTGCGCAGAATGGGACACGAAGTCCGTCCCATCGGCGTGCGCAGCGAACTGGGCGTGATCCGCGAGGCCATTGAAGAGCATCAGCCGCACGTCGCCTTCAATCTGCTCGAAGAGTTCGACGGCTACCCGGGCTTCGACCAGCACGTCGTCAGCTATCTGGAATTGATCAAGCAGAAGTATACGGGGTGCAACCCGCGCGGGTTGACGCTGACCCGCGACAAGGCTTTGACGAATAAGATTCTGGCCTACCACCGCATCCACGTGCCGCATTTCTCATTCTTCGCCATCAACCGCAGGGTCAGGTCGCCCAGACGACTGAAGTACCCGCTCTTCGTCAAGTCGGTGAGCGACGAAGGCTCGCTCGGCATCGCCCAGGCGTCGCTCGTGCGCGACGACGAGAAGCTCCGGGAGCGCGTCGAGTTCATCCACCGGCAGAACCAGACCCACGCGATTGCCGAAGAATATATCGAGGGCCGCGAGATTTACGTCGGCGTCATCGGGAACCAGAAGCTGCAGGCCTACACGCCCTGGGAGATGATCATGACCAACCTGCCCGAAGGCGCGCCCAACATCGCGACCGGCAAGGTCAAATGGGACGTGGCGTATCAGAAGAAGATCGGCCTTGAGACGCGGGAGGCGAAGCTTGAAGCGCCGCTCGTCAAGGAATTCGGGCGCCTCTCAAAACGCATTTACCGGATCCTCGGCCTGAGCGGTTACGCGCGGATAGATTACCGGCTGACCGCTGACGGGCGCATATACGTACTCGAAGTGAACCCCAACCCGCAGATCGCGCACCACGAGGACTTCGCCGATTCCGCGGAACATTGCGGCGTGAAGTACGACGGCCTGCTGCAAAAAATCATGACGCTCGGGATGAGTTATGACCCGATGCGATGAGGAAGATTTTCAGTTACAGGTTCGGAGTACCGGCTTGCGGCCGGAAGTACCTGTATTTGTATCCTTCCGGCCGCAAGCCGGTACTCCAAACTATCCCCTCGCCCGCCGCGGCTTTATTTGCTGCCCCCCACAACCATGACGTGCGGGTAAGCCAGCTTCTTCGCGGCGTCATTGAGCGAGGCCAGATCAGTGCCGACCAGTTTCTTCAGCTCCGCCTCGTACTGGTCAAGTTCCTTTTTCTGATCCGCATAAACCTCGCGCATGCCCTGCGTCGGCAGGCCGTCGCTTTCCGTCGCCCAGTCGTAGAGCGGCGCGAGGCGCGAATAAAGCTTCGTGCCACCCTTGAAAGCCAGGATGTCGTAAACGACTTCGGCCTTCGGGTTGTGAATCCGCTCCTCCAGCGCGTCGAGTTTGCCGACCAGTGCCTCTGAGTCCCTGACGAGTTGCGCGGCCTTTGCGTCGTGCCTGAGCAGTTCATTGCGCGTGAGCAACTGCTGCCGGATCGTCCGCAGCTGATTGGCCAGTCTCGTCAGGCGTGTAATGTCATCACGCACCGCCAGCGCGAAAGCGAGCTGCGCCTTGTAATCAGCCTCGCTCATCTGCACGCGCGGGTCGGGCAGCACTTTGAGCGGGGTCGTCAGCGACCAGCCGTCAACCGTCAGCCGCACGGTGTAATTGCCCGGCACGACCAGCGGGCCGGTGAACGGATTGCCCGCATCCAGCTTCGCGCCCTGAACCATCTCCGCGCCCGCGTAAGACAGATCCCAGACCGCACGATTGACTCCGGGCGCCTTCGACAGGGCCGATTTGTTGAGCGCCTCCTGCGCCTCTTCGATTTCGTCGGAATGGCCGGGGTAAGTCCTGGGCTTGCTGCCGAGGGTGTTGATGACGTTGTTGTTCGCGTCGAGGATTTCAAGCGTGAAGTCATCCTTCGGTTCTTCCTTCAGCCAGTAATAAATCACCGCGCCGGCCGGAGGGTTTTCGCCCGCGAACTTGTCGCCCGGCCCCGCGTGCCAGCGCCAGCGAATCGCATCCGGCGCGGTGAAAAGATGCGGCTGCGTGCCGGTCACCTGCGACGTCAGTTCGCGAATCACCGACAGATGATCGAAGGCCCAGAGCGAGCGGCCCAGCGTCGCCAGGATCAGACTGTTCTCCTTGATGGCGAAATCGTGAACCGCCACGGTCGGCAGATTGAGTTTGAGTGGCTGCCACGACCGCCCGCCGTCAGTCGAGAAAGCAACACCGTGTTCAGTGCCGAGGTAAAGGATGTTTCTGTTTTTGCTGTCTTCGCGGATCGCGTGCAGGTAAACGTCCTGCGGCAGCGATGAATCGAGCCGCTGCCACGTCTGGCCGTAATCAGCGGTCTTGTACAGGTACGGCTTCGTATCGTCGAGCCGGTGGTTGTCAACGACGACGTAAGCCGTGCCCGCGTCGTAGCGCGAGGCTTCGATCATGCTCACCGTGCCGAATTCAGGGATGCCCGGCATCGCGGCGGTCACGTTCTTCCACGTTTTGCCGCCGTCGCGCGTCACGTGAACCAGACCGTCATCGCTGCCCGCCCAGATCACTTCCTTCTGCGCGGGCGATTCGGCGATGGCGAAAATCGTGCAGTAAGTTTCGACACCGGTGTTGTCGCCGGTGATCGGCCCGCCAGCCCACTTCTGTTTTGATTTATCGTTGCGCGTCAGGTCGCCGCTGATCGCCGCCCATGTCTGCCCCCCGTCACTCGTTCTGAACAGAACGTTGCCGCCGTGATAGACGACTTTCGGATTGTGCGGGGAGACGTGAATCGGCGCGGTCCACTGGAAGCGGTACTTGAAATCTTCGCCGCCGTGACCCGAAGGATTTTCCGGGTAGGCCGTGACGTTGCGCGCCTGCCGCGTGCGGTGGTCGTAGCGCGTGATGATGCCGCCGTATTCGCCCGCGTAAACGATGTCGGGGTCGGAAGGGTCGGACACGACCCACCCGGCCTCGCCGCCGCCCACGCGATACCAGTCGGTGTTACGAATGCCGCCCGCGCTCAGACTGTTGCTCGGCCCCTGCGCGGTGCCGATGTCCTGCATCGCCCCGGCCACTGAGAAAGGCACGCGGTTGTCGGCCGACACGTGATAGAACTGCGCAATCGGCAGCGCGGGCGCGTACCACGTCTCGCCGCCGTCGGTCGAAATGTCCACGCCGCCGTCGTTCGAGGCGATCATCCGTTTAGGGTTCAGCGGATCAATCCACAGGTCGTGATGGTCGCCGTGATGGAACCCGCGCACCATCTGAATCGTCTTTCCGCCGTCAATCGTCTTGCACATCGGCACCTGCGGGAACCAGACTTCGTTCGGGTTCGTCGGATGAATCTCCATCGTCGAGTAATACCACGCGCGCTGCCTGACGAGCCGGCTCGCGCTGACGAGCGACCACGACTCGCCGCCGTTATCCGAGCGGAACAATCCGCCCTTTTCGGCTTCGACGAGGGCGTAAACGCGCCGCCCGTCCGAAGGCGCGACCGCGACGCCGATCCTGCCGCAGATCGTGCCACTGCCGCATTCGGGCAACCCTTTGCCTTTCTCTTTGCCGTCAAGCTGCATCCACGTGTCGCCGCCGTCGTGCGACATATAAAGCCCGCTGCCGGGGCCGCCGCTCTGCAAATCCCAGGGGAAGCGCCGCGCCTGCCAGAGGCCGGCAAAAATGATGTTCGGGTTCGACGGGTCGAGTGCGACATCCGAAGCGCCGGTGTTCTCGTCTTTCTTCAGAACCTGCTGCCACGTTTTGCCGCCGTCTTTGGTGCGATAGACGCCGCGTTCAGCGTTCGGCCCGAAGGCGTGCCCCAGCACCGCCGCAAACGCGATGTCAGGATTCGCTGGATGAACAACCATCGTGCCGATCTGGCCTTCCTGCTTCCACACGTGAGTCCACGTCTTGCCCGCGTCAACCGACTTGTAAATGCCCTTGCCCGCCGCGACGTTGCCGCGGATGTTCGCTTCGCCCGAGCCGACGTAAATCACATTCGGGTCGGAGGGCGCGACGGCTATCGAGCCGATTGAAGAGACCGGCTGGTCGTCAAAGACCGGCTGCCAGTTGAGCCCGCCGTTCGTTGATTTCCACACGCCGCTCGCGGCGCCCGCGAAGTAAAAGACGTTCGGGTTGCCGGGCACGCCGACGGCACGCGACACGCGCCCGCCCCACGCCGGGCCGAGCAGGCGGTATTTGAGCGGCTTGAGTTCGGGCGGGTCTTTCGGGGCCGACTTGTCCTGCGGCCCGGCTGAGGCCTTGAAGGGTGAGAACTGCGCCGGCAGCCTGCCGGCGAGCAGCGCCAGTGTGACCAGGCACAACGACAGCGGTCGGGGGATTCTGCGCATAAGGTTTCCTCGGTCTGGTTGATTCAGGCATCCGGGACTGAAGGGATGACGAGGATAAATCAGCGGCCGGCGGAAATCCAGTTCTCCCGCCCGGCGCCCGGCGCCGCCGACTCTTCCTCTTGACAATCTACAGGAAGGCCGGCATGATGGCTCCTGTAGAACATCTGGAGGAAACACATGGCCAAATCGAAATCCGACCTGTTGCAGGGCACGCTCGACATGCTGGTCCTGAAGACGCTCGCGCTCGAGCCGATGCACGGCTGGGGCATCTCGCAGCGCATCCAGCAGATTTCCGAGGGCGTCCTGAGCGTCAATCAGGGGTCGCTCTACCCGGCGCTCTACCGGCTGGAGGAGCAGGGCTGGATCACGTCCGAGTGGTCGAGTTCGGAAAACAACCGGCAGGCGAAGTATTACAAGCTGACCCGGGCCGGGCGCAAACAACTGGACGAGGAGGCCGAGAACTGGGCGCGGCTCTCGACGGCCATCAACCAGATCCTGAAGACCAGTTGATCGGAGGTGACTCGCGATGATCAGAAAATCATTCCGCCGCCTGCTGGCGCTCTTTCGGAAAGACGAACTGGAGCGGGAGATGGAGCGGGAGCTGCGCTTCCACCTGGAGCGCGAGGCCGAAGAGAACATCCGCCGCGGGATGAGGCCCGAAGAAGCCCGCCGCGCGGCGGCCTTGAGCTTCGGCAGCGTCGAGCGCACGAAGGAAGAGTGCCGCGACGAGCGGCGCGCCCGGTGGCTGGAAACGTGCTGGCAGGACGCGCGCTACGGCGTGCGAATCCTGCGGCGCAACCCCGGCTACGCGATGGTCGCGATGCTCACGCTGGCCGCAGGGATCGGGGCCAACACGGCGATCTTCAGCGTCATTTACGGGGTACTCCTGCGGCCACTGCCTTATCAGGACGGTGACCGGCTCGTCGTGCTGCGCCAGCAGGCCCCGCTCGCCGGCGTTGACAACCTGGGGTTCTCGGTCAAAGAGATCGGCGATTACCGCGAGCAGAACCAAACACTCGAAGGCGTGGTCGAACACCACTCGATGACGTTCACGCTTTTCGGCGGGGCTGAGCCGGAACTGATTCAGACCGGGGTCGTCTCGGCGAACTTCTTCGACGTGATGGGGGTGAAGCCGCTGCTCGGCAGGACATTTGTCCCGAGCGATGAGGCGCACGGGGCCGAGGCGGTGCTGGTGCTGAGCTATGACTACTGGGAGCGCAGCCATCATGGCGACCCCAACATCGTCGGCAAGGTCTTCAGGATGAATGACCGGCCCCACACGGTCATAGGAGTTCTGCCCCCCGTGCCGCAGTATCCGAACGAAAACGACGTGTACATGCCGACCTCGGCCTGTCCCGCCCGCTCGTCGGAGCAGGCCAGGTCTAACCGGGGTTTCCGGCTGATGAGCGCCTTCGGGCGGCTCAGACGCGGGGTGCCGGTCGAGCAGGCGCAGGCTGACCTTTCAACCATTGCCGGCCGCCTGCAACAGCAATACCCGGATTTTTATCCCGCCACCCAGGGGTATCGCGCCAGGGCCGATTCGTTGCGGGAAGAGCTGACCAGCAAAGCGCGCCCGACGTTTCTGATCCTGCTGTGTACGGCGGGGCTGGTGCTGCTGATCGCCTGCGCCAACGTCGCCAATCTGGCGCTCGCGCGGGTGATGCGGCGCGAGGGCGAAATGGCCGTACGCTCGGCGCTGGGGGCAAGCCGCGGGCGCCTCGTCCGCCAGCTGTTGACGGAAAGCACTCTGCTCGCGCTCGCCGGGGGCGCGCTCGGCGTGCTGCTCGCGGCGGCGAGTATGGGGATGCTCGTGAAATTTGCCGCCCGCTTCACGCCCCGTGCGAACGAGATCGGCATTAATTTCACGGTGCTGCTTTTCGCGCTCGTAGTCGCCGTTGCGACCGGTCTGGTCTTCGGACTGATGCCGGCGCTCGCGACCGGGCAGAACCTGATCGGCTCGCTCAAGAGCGGCGGCGCTCAATCCACGCCGGGGTCGGTGCGGCAGCGGCTGCGCGGCATGCTCGTCGTGGCTCAGGTCGCGGTCTCCTTCATGCTGCTCGTCGGCGCGGGGCTCATGACGCGCAGCCTGATCAAGCTGCAACAGGTCAACCCGGGCTTCGACCCCGAGAAGGTGCTGGTGATGGGGGTCAGCCCCAACTGGTCAAAATACAGCACCAATCAACAGTACAAGGACTTCTCGCAGCGGCTGGTGGAAAAGATAAAGACTCAGCCGGGCGTGCTGCTCGCGGCGATGTCGAGCAGTTACCCGCTCGACCCGCATGGCATCGCCAACGGGCCGTTCAATCGCAGTTTTCAGATCGAAGGCCACCCGCCGGCCGAAAAAAAACTCGCCCCGCAGGCGGATTTCCGCGTCGTCACTCCTGATTACTTTCAGGCCATCAAATTGCCGCTCGTCGCCGGGCGGACTTTCACCGGGATGGATCATGAGCAGGCGCTCCCCGTGGCGGTGATCAATCAATCGCTCGCGCGCCACCGCTTTGGCAACGAAGACCCGCTCGGCAAACGGATCAGCTTTGATCGCGGTGAATCGTGGGTCACCATCGTCGGGGTCGTCGGCGACGCCAGGCAGTTCGGATTGAATCGCGAGGCGATGGATGAGGTCTACCGGCCCATCGCGCAGGCCGGCGGCGGGGGCATCCTGCTTGTGCGCACGCTGGCCGAGCCGCAGAGCCTCATCCGGCAGATGCGCCAGGCAATTTATGAGCTGGATCAGGAGACGGCGATTGATCACGTCCGCACGCTCGAAGAGGCGCGCAGCGAATCGCTGGCGTCGCCGCGCCTGACGGCGACGCTGCTCAGTCTGTTCGCCGCGCTGGCGCTGGTCATCACCGCAGCCGGGCTGGCCGGAGTGATGGCATTGTCAGTCACACAGCGGGCGCATGAACTCGGCATCCGCATGGCGCTCGGGGCTACACAGGGCAATCTGATCCGGATGATTCTGCGGCAGGGCATGTCGCTCGTGCTGGCCGGCCTGGCAATCGGCTCGGTCGGCGCGCTGGTGCTGAGTCGGCTGATGTCAACGCTGCTCTTTGCCGTCGAGCCCAATGACCTGGTGACATTCATCACGGTCTCGCTGGTGCTGCTCTCAGTCGCCGCGACGGCCTGTTTCGTGCCCGTCCGTCGCGTGACATCCATTGACCCGCTGACGGCACTGCGAAGTCCTTAATGCAAAACCGCGAGATCTCATTTGAATGACTGATTCACCGCAGAGACGCCGAGAAAGGCGGAGATTGCGCAGAGGAGTTCTTCTCTGCGTTGCCTCTGTGCCCTCAGCACCACTGCGGTGAGTCGGACTATCAGAACAGGTCATCCGGCTCTACATCAATCAATCAAAAGCGCTAACCACGAGGAGGAAACCACGATGGTCAGGTTGAAGTGTGTCTTCATGCTCCTTGTCGTCCTGCTGACGGCAGCTTTTTACTCAACTCGCGTCGCGACCGGGCCCGGCGAAGAATACGTCTGTCCGCCGTGCGGCTGCGCGAATGACGGCAAGGTTTCTCACAAGCCAGGGGTTTGCGACGTGTGTGGCATGAAACTTGTACTCAAAGGCGGCGCCGCGAACCTGCCGCCCGACGCGCAGCCTGCCGCGCCGCGTCAGAAGGTCGCGATCCTGATCTTTGACGGGGTTCAGATCATTGATTACACCGGCCCTTATGAAGTCTTCGGACAGGCGGGCTTTGAGGTCTTCACCGTCGCCGCCACGCCGGGCACGATCCGCACGGCGATGGGGATGCAGGTGACGCCACATTACACGCTCGAAAATTCCCCCAGGCCGGACGTGATCGTCGTGCCCGGCGGCGACGTACAGCGGGCGCAATCAGACCAGCGGACGATCAAATGGCTGCAGGAAAGGGCGCCCGAGGCGCAGCACGTCCTGTCGGTCTGCAACGGCGCCTACATTCTGGCGCACACGGGCCTGCTCGACGGGCTGGCGGCCACGACCTTCTACGACCTGATTGACGGGTTGAAGGTGGCCGCGCCGAAAACCAGGGTGGTGCGCGATCAGCGCTACGTTGACAACGGCAAAATCATCACGACCGCCGGGATTTCGTCGGGGATTGACGGCTCGCTCTATGTGGTCGCAAAGCTGCGCGGCAAGGCCGCCGCGCAGATGGTCGCGTTGAATATGGAATACAACTACCGGCCCGGGTCCGACTACGCGCGTGGCAACTTCGCCGACCGTTATCTGCGCGCGATCTTCACGCGACGCTTGCGCTTCGCGACGCCCGACGGCGTGAGCCTGCAGGTACTCAGCACCGAGGGCGACGCGGAGAAGTGGGAGGTCAACTGGCAGGTTGACGGCAGGATCACTGAAGCCGAATTGCTGAAACTGATCGGCGAGCGACTGGCCGGTGATGGCAAATGGAAGCCACTCGCGGCGGCAAAGAACCCGAGCCGCTGGCAATTCAGCGGCGAGGCGGGTGACGTGTGGCAGGGCGAGGTCACCGTCAGGCCGCTCACTGCCGACAAGGGCCGGCAGCAGGTCACCATCCGAATCAACCGCGCGGCCGGCAATAAAGCCGCGAGCCTGAAGACGCAATGATCCGTGTCAGACAAGGAGGAAAGATTATGAGCAAAAGACTGTTGATGAGTTTCGCATTGACTATCGCCCTGACCGCGACGGCCCTGGCGCAAACGCAGACCGTGGAAGTCCTCGACGGGCTCGACCCGGTGCTGCTCGCGCAGGGCAAGGAGGTGCAGGGCGAGTTGCAGATTGCGGTCACGCGCGGGCAGTTCAAATATCTCTTCGCGACGGCAGAGAACAAGGTGTCGTTCGAGCAGGACCCGGCGCGTTACGAGATTCAGCTGGACGGGGCGTGCGCGCGGATGGGCGCGCCGGTCACAGGCAATCCGAATCTTTTCACGGTCTACAAGGGCCGCGTCTACATCTTCGGCTCGGACGGCTGCAAAAAACTCTTTGATGCCGCGCCGGAGAAGTATCTCGAGACGGCGGGCGGGGCTTCAGCAAAGCCGCCTGCGACGCCCGAAGCCCTGAAGAAAGGCGAGGCGCTGATTGAGAAGGCTGTCGCGGCGATGGGCGGCGCGGCGCGACTGGACGGCCTGACCAGTTACCACGAAAAGAGTACGGCGATTCAGACCAGAGGGAGAGGCGATGTCGAAGTGAAAAACGATCTGCTCATCGTTTTCCCTGACCGGGTGCGCCACGAACAGGTGATGCCGGATTTCCGCGATCAGTCGGTGATGATGCGGCCGGTGACGATCATCACTCCCGGTGAGTCGTTCGGCGTCGGCGGCCCGCGCGGAGTGTTCCAGGTCCCGAAGGCCTACCGCGATGCGGAAGAGCAGGCGATCAGACGCAGGCCAGTCAGCCTGCTGCGGGCGCGCAGTCACGCGGGCTTCAAGGCCGTCGCGCTCGGCGCCGACAAGGTCGGAGAGACAACCGTCGAGCAGGTGGCAGTTGAAAGCGAAGGCGGCAGCTGTGTCCTGGGCATTGATCCCGCGACGGGCCGCATCCTCAGTCTGGCGCTGCGCCGGCGCGGGCAGCAGGGCGAGTTCGGCCAGTTCGTGCAGACGTTCTCGGATTTCCGCACGGTGGACGGTTTGACCCTGCCATTCAAAGTCACCGCGACGTTCAACGGGCAGCCGTGGAAAGATCAGTCGGCGACCGTCGAAGAGATCATCATTAACGGCAAAGTTGATCCGGCGCTCTTTGAGAAGCCGAAGGCGGAGAAGCCGCAGTGAGTGATACTGACTTCAGCCCGAATGCACGGCTAAAGATGTACAGTAGACTGCGCGAGTCTGCTGTTGTTTCCGGCAAAGGGCCACATGGAGGAGGCATCAGCAGACTCGCGCAGTCTACTGTACTTTCCTCCATTCGGGATTCAGCTTGTGCGGAGCAGGAGGATGAGTATGTCGCAGCGAGATCACAGACCGAACACAGGCTGGCGCACAGCACTGCTGGCGGCGCTGCTCTGCGTCGTGAACACTCTGGCGAGCGCGCAGTCTGCGGACTGGGCGCAATGGGGCGGGCCGAATCGTAACTTCAAATCTGCGGCGACCGGGCTCGCGGTAAACTGGCCCGCCGCCGGCCCGCGCAGGTTGTGGAGCCGCAGCCTTGGCGACGGCTATTCGGCGATTGCCGTCGCGGGCGGCAGGCTCTTCACGATGTACCGTAAAGGCGAACAGGAAGTCGTCGTCGCGCTCGACTCTCAGACGGGCAGGACGCTCTGGGAGTACGCGTACGACGCGCCGTTCTGGAAAGAGCAGGACATGTCGAACGGGCCGGGACCGCACGCGACGCCGCTCGTCACGGGCGATTACGTCTTCACCACTGGCACGACGGGCAGGCTGCATTGCCTCAGTAAACAGACGGGCAGGCTCGTCTGGGCGCACGACCTGTTCAGGGAATACAACGGCACGGTGCGCCCGAACGGCTATTCGTGCAGCCCGCTCGCTTACAAAAACACCGTCATCCTGATGGTCGGGGGCGCGGGCAACGCGCTCATGGCTTTCAATCAGAAGGACGGCGCGGTCGTGTGGAAGAAACACGACTTCAGGAACTCGACCTCGTCGCCGATCCTCATCAACGTTGACGGCCAGGAGCAGCTCGTCGCGTTTATGTATGGCGAGATCGTCGGCGTTGACCCGAACAAGGGCGACCTGCTGTGGAGCCATCCGCACGAGACCGATTTCGGCCTCAACACGGCCACGCCGGTCTGGGGCGAAGACAATCTGCTCTTCGTCTCGTCGGGTTATAACGGCGGCAGCCGCGTCCTCAGGCTGAAGAGAGACGGCGGCAGGACTATGGTTGAAGAGGTCTGGTTTCACCGCCTGATGCGCGTGCATTTCGGGACGTGCATCCGCGTCGGCGATTTCGTTTACGGGTCGAGCGGCGATTTCGGCCCCGCGCCATTCACGGCGATCAATGTCAAGACCGGCAAAATCGCCTGGCGTGACCGCAGTCTCCCGCGCGCCAGCTTCCTGCTGGCCGAAGGCCGCTTCATCCTGCTCGACGAAGACGGCAATCTGGCGCTGGCGACGCCATCGGCTGAAGGTCTGAAAGTACACGCGAAGGTGGCGCTGATGGCGAACAACTCCTGGACGGTGCCCGCGCTCGCGGGCACGACGCTCTACGTGCGCGACCGCCGAACGATTCTGGCGCTCGATTTGAAAGCCCCGGGCGAATAGCCGAACTGAAGAGTAACGGCTAACGACACAACTCCATCCACAGCGCGCGGTAATAATGCATCAGCCTGACCGGGTCGGATGTCTCCTGAATTTCCATCAGGCAGTAGCGATTGTACCCAGCCTGCTTCATCAGACCGAACAACTCGCGCCACGGGTATTCCGGCTTCCACAATTCGTTGATGTGTGAGCTGCGCAGCCAGGGCCTGAGCAGCTCGAAATTCTTTTTCACCGACCCGCCCTCAACGTCTTCGGGATTTGAATTCCAGCAGATGCCGACCTGCGGATGATCGGCGACTTCCATCATCTGCTTCATGCGCCAGGGGATCTGTGAATCCTTGCCGTGAACTTCGACCCAGACCTCGACGCCGGCGCCTTTCGCAAACTCGCCGCATTCCTTCAACGACTGTCCGATCTGCGTGAGCGTCTTTTCTTCCGGTACGTCCTTCGGGATGCCGTTGGGTCGGACTTTGACGCCGAGCGCGCCGATGTCGTGCGCGAGTTCGATGAAGCGTTTGCACTCATCAACGTTCTTTCGCACGACGGCCTGATCAGGCGCGTGGAATTCGCAGACCGTGCCGAGGCTGAGCAGCCTCACCTTTGAATCGGCGAACCGCTTCTTCACCTCTTCGCGCTGTTCTTTCCCGAGCGCTGGCTCGACACCGTGCTTGTGCGTGGTGCGCAACTCGACCGCGGCGAAGCCCGTCTGCTCGCAGTTTTTGATGATGGTCGAGATGTCCCAATCCTTGCCCACGTTGTAAGTGACCATCCCCAGCCTGAAGCCGCCGCCCGCGAGCGCGGGGTTATTTTTCTGGCGTGAGGCGGCGAGCGCCGGGTTGCCTGCTGCTTCGACTGCCAGCAGGCCCGCGGCAGAAAGGCCGGCCTGAACGAATTCGCGTCTTCGTAGTTTCATTTCAAACTGACTTCGGGTTGAATTGAAAAGTTGCAAGACCTCAGCCTGTGCGACGTTCATCACACGTCGCACATTTTTCTGCTGACAGCAGACCTGCCATAATCAGTGTCGGTTGATGAGCTCCAGAAGAGCTGATGATTGGCGACTGATGATAGTCTGGGAGCGCCGGCTTTGCCAATCGGAGGGAGTCAAAATGGATTTC
The DNA here is from genome assembly GCA_035652435.1 of Blastocatellia bacterium. GTDB lineage: Bacteria > Acidobacteriota > Blastocatellia > RBC074 > RBC074 > DASRDU01. Next base: position 22,403 of record DASRDU010000142.1, on the reverse strand, counting down.
GTCAGGTTGAAAGACGCAAAGGTCTTCAAAACGGAATTGCTCGCGGCACTATTGCTGTTTCTGATTTGTGTCGGCCACCCCGCTGTCACGCTTCAGGCACAATCCCGCGACCGTGAGAGAGCGGCGCAGGAGTTGCCCGAAAGCGCTTTCGAGTCACAGCATCGTGAGGCATCATCGAAAAATCCTGAAGGCGTCTCGTTCACGCTGCGCCTGCGGGACGGCAAAAAACAGTTCAGGCAGGGCGAGGTGATACGCCTCGAACTGGGTTTCGCGAGCAGTATGCCGAGAACATACCGGATGAGTACGGCCAGCTATGATCGCAGCGGCAGGCTGGAGATGGATAAATTTCATCTCGAACCCGACGAGGGGCTGGCCGACCCGCTCTACGATCACTTCCACCCCGGATTCGGCTTCATGGGCGGCGGTCTGAGCAGCATTCATGACCTGAAGACCGAGCCATACCTGATCAACTACGAACTCAACGAATGGTTCCGCTTCGACCGCCCCGGCAGATACCGGCTATACATCACTTCACCGCGAGTGGGCCGGATCAAAGCCGGTGAGCAATACAAAGTTGACAGCCTGACGGTGACTTCGAACGTCATCGAGTTTGAGGTTCTGCCGGCGGAGCCTGAGTGGCTGGAGAAGGAGTTTCAGCGGGCAGTACAGATCCTCGACGACAAGAGCAACCAAGCTGTCAGACGAGACGCCTGCCACATCCTGCGGTATCTGGGTTCGGAAGCCGCAGCGGGTGAAATGATCCGGCGGCTCGGCGACGATGACGCCGAATGCGGGTTCGATTATTACGCAGGGCTGGTCGGATCGCCGCAGCGGAATTTCGTCCTTAATGAGCTGGAAAAACAGATCGCCTCACCCACCCAGCCGGTTTCAGGAGGCTATCTTCACCTGCTTTCGCTGCTGGTGCTGACTTCGCAACACCCGATTCCACCTGCCATAGCAGCGGATGAAAAATACTGGCGCAGACGCCAAGATGCTTATGGGGAGATCCAGAAACGTCATCAGGAGAAGCTTGCCGCCGCCGTTGCGCAGAAGATCGGCAGGGCGAAAGCGATCAGTGTCCAGACGCTGCTGGAACAGGGGTGGGATCGTTCGCGATTGAGAGGATTGCTGCCGGAGATCGCTTCAATCTTTGAAGACCTGCCCCGCGACAGGCAGCGCCAGATGCTGGAATACGGCTGGAAGCAGATTGCCAGCCCCGCCCTGCTGCCGATTCTGCGGCGGTTTTATGAAAAACCGTCTCAGGATGACCGTTACCTTCGCGAAGTGGCGCTGCGCCGGATTTACGAGCTTGCGCCTGAAGAAGGGCGCAGGCTGATCATCGCGGAAATGCAAAGCCCGAGGCCGGGCGTCGGGATGAGCGCGCTCACGATCCTGCCGGACGAGGCGCTGCCGGAACTGGATCAGATCCTTGCTGACCGGCTGGAACAGGGCGGCGAGATGGACATCATCAGCGGTCTGATCGAGCGGTATGCGACATCCGCCGTGTCACCTCGGGTCAGGGCCTTTTATGAAGAGAAAGCAGGAAAGTGGGCCTGTACGATTCAGGCGAACCTGCTGGCTTATCTGTTGCGCACGGACCCTGAGTCAGGCGCTCAACTGGTCAGAGGCGCCTTGCAGGCAAGGTCAAAGGAGGATACCGGATGCTGGACGAATACGCTCGGCGAGATCGGCAGGCTCCACACCTGCCCCGAACTGGAGAAAGTCGCTATTGCTTCACTCGACGACCCAAACCCCGAAGTCGTCAGGAACGCGATAGAACTGCTGGGCAGATACGGCTCCGCCGAGGCGGAAGAACCGCTCTGGCGCTGCTTTGAAAAGTGGCATCGGGAATGGGGCGGGCGAGTCGCCGAACTGACGAATTACACCCTGAACGAAAGCCGACAGCTGGCGGGCAGGCAGCTTGAAACGAGCCTCTGGCAGGCCCTCATCTCTTCACCCGGCTGGCTGGCAGACCCGAAGAAACTCGTCCCGGTTCAGCAGCTCTGCCTGAGTGATGAAGCCCGGCAGCAGGTTGGCACCGCCATCGAAAGATGGGCGGGCGAAATCCACATCGCTTTCGCCCCCGGAGCGGATAAGTGGGGTTATGTTGAGGTGGCGCAGTATACGCTCAACTCACCGGATGACCTGAAAAGGAAGCTCACGCAGTTTCCGAAAGGTACGGTTTTCAAATGGCAGCCATTCAATCAAGGCCAGCAGGAAGAGGAAAAAGAGAAACTGTTCAGTGAACTGAAATCATTTCTCGAGGCGCGCGGGATGAAGCTCAACAGATGAGGGCTTCGGTTCAATCCTCAACCGGTCGGTAAAACATCGCGAGCTGCCCGCCCGTGTGCCAGAACAGCACGGTGTCTTTATCTGTCAGCTTTCCTTTGCTGATCCAGTCAATCAGCGCGGCCATCGCTTTGGCCGTGTAGACCGGATCGAGGATGATGCCTTCGGTTCGGGCCACCAGTTCAATCGCCGCTTCCGATTCCGGCGTACTGATGCCGTAACCCGGCCCGATGAATTCATCAAGCACGGTCACTTCGTCACGCAATGAGCCTTCCGGCAACCCGAAGATTTCACCGATGCCGCGAATGATCCCTCCGACCTCCGCCGAGATTGAAGCTGAAGGGTCATCGGGGCTGACGCCGATGACGCGTATATCTTCCAGCCCGAAAATCTGGCAGCCTGCAACGATACCCGCCTGCGTTCCGCCCGACGAGCTTGAATGGAAGATGTAATCAACACGCTCGCTCGTCGCGTTCAGTTGAGCCGCCGTTTCCCCGATGGCTGAGACAAAACCGAGCGCGCCGAGCGGAGTGGAAGCGCCGAGCGGAATCTCGCAGACTCTCACTCCTTCGCGGCGAAGTTTTTCAGCCAGTGCCTGCGCCGTAGTGATCCGCTCCTGACGATTGCCGACGCGATGAATCTCTGCGCCGAACAATTCATCGAGGGCGAGGCTCGCCGGTTTGAGCGACGGGTAAGAAACTGCCGCCGGGTTGAGGACGAGGAGGCAACGCAATCCGAGACGTGCGCACAGTGCCGCAGTCACGCGGCAGTGATTCGATTTCTCGCCGCCCATCGTGATCACTGCTTCCGCGCCATCGGCCTGTGCCCGCGCCAGATAGTATTCGAGCTTGCGCACCTTGTTGCCGCCAAAGCCAGGGCCGGTGTAATCGTCGCGTTTGACGAGCAGGCGCGGCCCGCCGCCGAGTGCCGCGCGCAGACGCGGCATCTCTTCAATCGGCGTCGGGTAATGGCCGAAGTCAAGGCGTGGGAAGCTGCGTAGTTTCTCGGCGGCTGACCGAACGTTCACGACATCAACTCCTCATCCGGCGGAAATTGTCCAGATTGGCCTTCAGCGCTTCGAGCGGCGGGAAGGCTTCGCGCTCGTATTCGATGATGTACCACTCGATGCCGCCGACGGTCTCGCAGATGGTCATGATCTGCTGCCAGTCGAGTTCGTCATCTCCGAGAAAGGCGTCCGGGTTCTTATGCGAGAACGGCTTGACGTGCATGGACACCGTGCGCCCCTTGTTGCGCTTCAGAAAATCCGTCACCGACACGCCCGACATCTCCGAGGCGTTGCCGGTGTCGAATTGCAGGATGACATTCTTTTTCGTCTGGTCGGCAAAGAGGTTCCACCAGTATTCGTTGCCGATCTTTTTGAAGTCGAGCGTGTGGTTGTGATAACCCACCCGCATCCCGTGCGGCTTGAGCTGTTCGGAGATGGCGTTTACGGTCTCGGCCGTTTTCGCGAGCAGCTCCGCGGACTCGTAAGTCTCGCGGGGCAGCGAGCGGATGATCAGATTTTTATTGCCGATGGCCTGATTGAACTCGATGGATTTTTGCAGCTGGTCGCCCCGCAGTTCCTCCAGCCGGTGGTGGAACCCGCAGGCCCGCAGCCCCGTTGTTTGCAGCCACCCGTGCCATTCCTGCCCCGTTTTGCCGAACGCGTTCTCCAGCTCGATGCCCTGATAGCCGAGCTTCGCCACCGCCGCGAGCGTGCCCGGGATGTCCTGCGCCATCTGTTTGCGCACGCACCATGCCTGCGTCCCGATGGGAATGTTTTTCCATTTACCGACGGGCCTGGAGCTGAGCGTCGCGGGAATAAAAGCCGAAGCCGCCACTCCGGCACTGAGTCTGATGAAATTACGCCGATTCGTTTTTTGAGATGGGTTGCTCATTCGATGTTCCTCGTCAGGGTTTGGGTTTGGCCAGCAGGGGGAAGAGGTTTCTGAAAAGATACTCCTTGATTTCCAGATCAAGCCGGCGCGTGTTCTGTCCCGTGTCAGGCTCTTTCTCCTGCGGCACCGCGTACGTATTGAACGCCACGATGTAAGCCGCGCGCGCATCGGGCCGCAGGTAGAAATGCGTGATGAAGGCGTTCTGCCCGCCGCTGTGGCCGATGAAGTGCTGGCCGAAGTTGTCTTCGATGAAGAAACACAGGCCCATCGCGTCCCTGCGGTTCTCGCCGTCCTTTGCTTCGGGGGCGATTGCGATCTGCGGCTGCCACATCTCTTCGAGCGACGAGCGTTTGAGTACGCCGTCATAGACCGCCAGCTTCTTCGGATCGCCCATCAGGAAGTTGAGGTACTTCACCATGTCGGTGAGCGGCGCGTTGAGGCCCCCATTCGAGACCGTAATGCCCGTATCCACGTCAAAGCGCGCGGGCCGCAGCTTGCCGCCTTCCAGCCAGTAGCTGTGCGAGCGGTGCCTGAGCAGGTGGTACGGCGTCGCGTCGAAATAGCTGCGGTACATTTCGAGCGGCTTGAAGATGTTCTTGTCAATGTAGACTTCATAATCGTCGTGCGTCAGCAGTTCGATCACGCGGCCCAGAAAAATAATGCCCGGATTCGAGTAGCTGAATTTACTGCCCGGCCGGAAGAGGATTTCCGTGTAAGGCATCATCGCGACGAGTTGTGACCAGTGCTGCGGCTCGTGCGGGTGCCAGTCCTTGTCGCCGCCCCACGGCCACGTCGCGTCACGAAAGCCCGCGCTGTGCGACATCAGCTGACGGATCGTGATCTCTTCCATTCTGCCGAACGGGTTATGCACTTCCCCCAGTTCGGGCACGTATTTGATGATCGGGTCATCGAGCCTGAGCAGCCCGCGGTCACGGAGCTGCATAATCGCGATGCCGGTGAAGGTCTTCGTGATCGAAGCCCAGTGGTAGATCGTGTCTTCGTCAACGGCGCGGTTCTGCTCCCTGTGCGCGAGGCCGTAAAACTCCTTCGCGATGACCTCGTTGTCGTGGATCAGCATGAAGCTGCTGCCGACGATGCCGTGACGCTTCAGGGCCTCTTCATAAAACGGCCTGAAGCCTTTGTACGCCTGCGCAAAGTTGCCGGGCGGGGATTGTGCGTTGCCTGATGACATAAGCAGAAAGGTGGAAAGTGTGAATCTGATTACACTGGACGAAAGACGAGTTTTCATAATCTCACGACGAAAGGAAAGTTGTTACTCTGGCCGGTTCGGTTCTCTATGTCTGCCCGGCGTCTGCGCCGTACTCATCTTCGTGCTTTGGCGGTTCTCACTTCGCCCTTCGCCGCCTGTTCGTACTTCGCCTGCATCTCTTTGTTGATGCGCGCGGCCAGACCTTCCGGGTAATGCTGCGGCTCGGGCTGGTAAAGATTGCCGTGGTCGCGGCCCGGCACCAGTTCGCACACGGCGTCGCTGCCTTTCTGTTTGAAGAAGTCGCAGAGCATGACGACCGCTTCGTTGAGGTGAAAGGTGTCGGCGTCACCGCAGATCACGTTGATCTTGCCTTTGAGCCGGGGCCCGAGCTTCGCCCAGTTCCGTTCGAGGATCAGGCGGATGTCGTAATTCTGCCAGTATTTCAGCACCTCCTGATTGAGTTCGCCGGTCTCGCGGTTGAAGGCTTTCATCGGGCGCCCGTCCGCGCCGCGCGGCGACCAGACCCACTCGAAAGAGGCGAACTGGCCGCCGTACTCGCCCAGCACCTCTTCCTGCCGGGCGAACTCTTCGAGGGTGACCAGATCCCTGCCGCCCTGCCGCACCAGATTTTTCGGCGTGCCGTCGGGCCGGCGGTAAGCATTGTCCTTCGACCCCGGCGTCGCATCAATGCCGGTGAAGTTGCGCAGGTCAACCGGGTCGGGCGCGGTTGACCACGTGCCGCCGAAGAAATCGGGGTAAGTCACCTGCAGCCACAGTGTACTCCACCCGCCCGACGAATGGCCGGTCAGGAAGCGGGCATAGGGTTTCGCGACCGCGCGGAATTTCTTTTCAAAGTGTGGGATGAATTCTTCAGTGAGCGCCCTGCCCCACGGGCCGTTGTTGACCGAATCGGCGAACTCGTGATGCCCGCCGGGGCAGGAGCCGTCGAGGTAAACGTGGAGCATCTCAGCCGACTTCCCTTCACCGATCTCTCTCGTGAGCTGCTGCCCCTGCCGCCACGCGGCAGTGTGATCCCCGCCGAAGCCGTGAACGTGATAGACCGTCGGGTAGAATTTTTTCGCGTCCGTGCCGTAACCCGGCGGCAGCACTACCCCGGCGCGCATGGTGATGGCGCGCCCATGAAACGCGGTCAGCATCGGGCTCTGGAATTCGACGAGCTTCACGTTTTCAGTGTCTGTCGGTTTGAAGCGCGCAGGCGTGACGCGGCTGAGCGTCAGTTCAACTGGCGCGTGGGCGGCGGGGTTGAGGTTTTCGACTTTGACGACTGCGCTCGACAGGTCGCCTTCGTCCTGACCGTGATAAGAGTACGTGTGATTCGGATCGAGCAGTGCCATGATCTGATACGTCCCCGGCTTCGCCTGTGAGAAAGGTTTGGGGTAAGCCTTGCGGTCGGGGTCGAGTTCAACCGTGCTGCCCGGCGCGAAGTGATCAACTTCCATTGCGGCAACCCACGTGCTGCCGGGGACGAAGCCGATGTTGAGCGTCTCGCGCGGCTGCGGCGAATCGGTCATCAGGACAAGCAGGCGACCAGAAGTGGCCTGCGGCGCAGCCTCCTTTGACAGAGTGATGCGAAAGCGGAGCGGAGCGGCAGGTGCAGGGCCTTGCGCACAAACCTGCAACGCGGCAAGCAGGAGAAGGCATAGAGAAAAAGCCAGCCGGTTCAATTTGCCTGGCATTGTGTGTCCTTTCTTCGATTTCGAGAGATCACGTTAAGCGATCAGAGATGATAAAGCCGACATTACTCAATCGCTGCAGGCTGGTGAACAGATCCGGATAATTCATGTTGGCGTTCACGCCTCAGCCTGACGACCAGATACCAGACTATCGCAATGTTTATGCCGAAGACCACGATCCTGGCAAAACTGATGCGCCTGATCAGTTCATAGACTTCCAGCGGGATGAAAGATGCAGTGGCAATAACGGTCAGGTATTCAGCCCAGCGCTTGCGCAATAATAACCCGATCCCTTCGGTCAGCAGCAGGGCTGAATAAAAGAATGTGCCGATGCTGAGTTCTTCCAGCCGGCGGCTGTTGATCAACCCGAGTTTCACCAGTAATCCGTGAAGATGGCGATTATCGGCGTCAACGTGCAGGCTGGAAACCAGATTCATCGCCAGTTGCGCCACGTCACGATGGATCAGGGCCAGCGCGCCGATCCCGACCACGAGCAGCAGCACGCCTTTGACGAGCTTGAAGATCGCGATCAGCTTGAGACCTGTGGAGTGGTTATTCTTCCGGGTCATGGGTTGATTGGTTGCCGCACCAAAGATAAAGCCCGGCTCACAAGCCTACTTCAAATTCTTCATGACGCGGATGCTTTCAGGGTAAAGATCATCCATCGTGCCGTAGAGCGCGCTGCTGACCCGCATGGGCTTCAGCCGGGCCACGGGATCGTCTCCCGGGTCGGTGAAGTTCAACTCTCCACTCCCCGCCCTGAAGCTGATCCTGGTGAAGAGCGATGTTGAGGTCACGAAGTATGCGTCGTCGCACCGCTGGCCGTCTATCGCGGGGATCTCCTTATAGAGGATGATCGGCAGGAAATCGAGTGAGGTGATCTCCTCGCCACCGACTTTCGCCGTCGCGCCGATGATCTCGCGCCCGTTGCGCGTGACACGCGCGCGCAGGATGCCTTGTGCTTCCACGATCTCCGTCTGGCCCAGCACCGCCGGCCACCCCTGCACCTCGCGGTAACAGGCGAGGCTCGCGTCGGTACTCGTGTAAAGGTACGGGACGAACTGGCCCGTGTAATCGCCGTAGCGCACGGGGATGCAGGGCATGGCGAAGTTGTGCGGGCCGATGCCCGTCACGTCCGGGCAGATGAAGAAACACATCGCCACGGCGTTGCCGGGCAGCGGCTCAAGTTCGCGCGGCAGCACTTCGCGGATGGCCGACTCTTCGGCCTCGTACATGATGATCAGGACAACGTCGTCGGTGTACTGGTAAGGCGGCAGCCCGTAAAGCGGCTTGAGGAACGGCAGGCCCCGCGACTGATCCGCGCTGAGCTTGATATCCCCGCCGCGATAATCCATGTTGATGTCGCTCATGCTGACCTCCTGATAAATCAGGTTCGGTGCAAAAGGTAAAAAGAATTGTCCGCCTGATACTCCTCACGCGAAATCTCGTAGTAAACCACCTCGGCATTGTAATGGTGCGCCACCTTGACATACCTCATTCCCAGTTTGCCCATCACTCGCCGCGAGGCAGTGTTGTCGGGCAACGCCACGGCCACAATGCGCCCCAGGGCCAGTTCCTCAAAACCGTACCTGACGCTGGCCGCCGCGGCTTCTGAAGTAAGGCCTTTCCCCCAGTACGGCTTCGCAATCCCGTAGCCGATTTCGACCTCCCCGGTGTCTTCCAGATAGGAGAGCCCGCACCAGCCGATCAGACCGCCGTCTTCCCTGTCAGCTACAGCCCACCGCCCGAAACCGTGTTGCTCCCAATGCAGGAGAATGTTGTTAAGGGCAGATTGCACCTGCTCAAATGAATCAGGGCTCCCTCCGATGTACCTCATCACGTCCGGATCAGCGCGAATGGCCGAAAGGTCATTCAGATCATCTGTCGTAAACCCGCGCAAGCGAAGTCGGGCAGTCTCAATTTCCGGCATGGCTATCTCCGGCCTGAGCGGCGGCACGCGTGCCCGGCTCGAAGCGGATCGGCAGGCGCGCCGGGCCGTGGACGAGGAGCGCCTTGTGCGGCTCCCACGGCTCGCTGCTCGCCAGTTCGAAGCCCTTCACCCGCTCAAGCAGGTCTGCGAGAGCAACCCTGGCTTCAAGGCGCGAGAGCGCCGCCCCCAGACAGAAATGGGGGCCGTGCCCGAACGCGATGTGCGGGTTCGGGTCACGCGTGATGTCGAAGCGGTCGGGGTCGGGGAACTGCCGCGGGTCGCGGTTCGCGGAACCGATCATCGGCAGCACGAGTTTGCCGGCCGGGATCACCTGACCGTGCAGCTCGACATCGCGCCTCGTCGCGCGGAACACCGCCTGCACGGGCGACCGGTAGCGCAAGACCTCTTCGATGGCCGGGGGCAGGAGGTCGGGCGCCGCCCTGAGGCGGTCGAGCTGGTCCGGGTTCTCGACGAAGCACAGCAGTGCGTTGCTGATCAGGTTCGTGGTCGTTTCGGTGCCGGCCACGAGGAGGAGTTGAAAGAACCCAAGGATCTCTTCGGCAGTCAGCCGCTCACCATCCACCTCGGCCTCGACGAGACGGGTCAGCAGGTCGTCCTTCGGCGCCGCCCGCCGCCCCTCAATCAGGCCCGCGAGGTAATTGCCCATCCCGGCGGTCGTCGCGCGGAACTCTGCGACCGCCCGGGCCCCCTCCTCGCCGCCCGAAATGTCATAGCTGAGGTTAAGGATCGCGTCGCTCCAGCGCTTGAACAGCAGCCGGTCCGCGACCGGGACGCCGAGCATCTCCGCGATCACCATCATCGGCAGCGGGACCGAGAAGTCCGCGGCCAGGTCCATCTCCCCGCGCTCGACCGTCTGATTCAGCAGTTCGCGCGACAGTTCCCGGATGCGCGGTTCGAGGTTCGCGACGACCCGCGGGGTGAAGGCCCGCATGACGAGGCCGCGCAGCTTCGTGTGGCGCGGCGGGTCGAAGAAGATGAACCACTCGTGGTTCTTGCGGCCCGCCGCGAGCAGGCTCGAACTGAAGGCTTCGGGATCGTTCAGCGCCCGCTTCACGCCCTCGTAGTCGAAGACCATCCAGACATCAGACTGCGGGTCGTGGAGGACGGGAGAGGCGCTTCGAATCCGGGCGTACAGGGGGTAAGGATTGCGGCGCGCCTCGTCGGAGAAAATGTTCATCATTGCTCACTACCTCCGGGAATCATCGGCAGACAAAGGAAAGTGCCTGACGCCCGCCTCACGCAGGCCGCGCAGTCTGCGGCGGCGATGCCGGCCTGGAATCAGGCGGCGCTTCCCTTTACAAAGCGCTCAAAGTCACTAACGGTCCTGACGCCATGATCAAGGACCGCGCGATAGATCAGGTCGCTGGTGACGGTATCACGGTACTCAGGTCGTCGCCAGTAAGCCTCTTTGATGGCGAGGATAATCGCCTTGTTCCCCGTCGTCAGCTTCTCGCGCAGGCCGGACGAATAGTCGGCGTGCTGTTCATAGCCCGCCTGGTCCAGGAACCAGACATCAAGCTTCCACGCCCCCTGCCGCTCATCGCCTGCCTTGATGCCCCAGTAGAAGCCGTCCGGCTCGCCGCCGACATTGTTTGTGAAGCGGGACTTCCTGGCGGGGAGCCGACGGGTCAGTTCATAGCCGATCTCAAAGCACCGTTTCAGATCGCGCTCAGGATCGAGGACGTACACGTCGAGGTCCCGCCAGCACATGAGGTCATAGCTGTAGCTGCCGCCGATGAACCAGCCGGGGTAAACGGCCAGTAATCCCGGCAACCCGCATCTGAGAATCAGGAGATCCGCTTCCGTCTTCAGTTCCGCGTTGTCCATATCGGAATCATGCGGCCCGGCCTGCGCCTGAAATCAGGCTTGTTACTTGTCATAGTGAATAACATGCTGCACCGACTCGGGCAACTTCTGAAGCGCTGTTTGTAAAAAGGAAGGCAGCAGCGGCAGGCCGGATAACACTTCCGGCTGCCGTGGGAACCATTGAAAGGTCAACGTCACTCCTTCTTCATCACCCTGGAATGGGCCCTGCCGGGCGAGATATGTGCAGTCAGCCGGGAGCCGCATCAGGAAATAAAGGGCTATCTCGTGGTAGTACCTGTCTTCATACGCGAAAAAATTCTCGACGAACCAGAGCAGGCGGACGACCTCAACATCAATCCCGATTTCTTCCCTCATCTCTCGCCTGAGCGTCTGCTCAGCGGGCTCGCCGAATTCCGCCCGGCCGCCCGGGAAAGTCCAGAAATCGTCGCCTTCAGCCCGGTGTAAAAGAACGAAATCCTCGTGGACGGCAACGCCGACCACGCGGTAGTTGAAACGATTATTTCCCTGATCGAATCTGATCATCATCCGTCCGCCACATACCAATAAAAGCCTGAAGACCAGATTTAGCGACCGCACACCGATGCTGGCTTGATTTGGACGCGCTCCGCTGCATTGGGTTTAGCCGCTGTCTATGAAACAGACTCAATGAAGTATCCATTATCGGCTACAACGTCCACGCCCTCTGGAAATATTTCCCCCAATGTTTTTGCAGGCGGGCCACAGTTTGTCTGTAACCATGTCACAACCTCTTCAATTCCAGCTCCACAATAAAGCAGATCGCTGACGCCGCTTGGGGGGCCACCGCTGTCAGGCACATAAACAACCAGCTTTGAATTCAATGCCCTTGCCAGGTTTCTGCAAAGACATCTCAGCCCCTCGTTCGCGAGTGGTTCTCGCAGGAACTGCCACCAGCGAATAACAGAGCAGCAATACAGGCAGAAGAGGTGCCTGCTGACTCTTGCCCAGAACATATCTGCTTCATCGAGGTAAACGACCCCATAATTCTGAAAGTCTTCGTATTGAGAATGGCCCTCTCGTACCGCCCACTGCCATCGGATTTGTACATCCCTCGAACCCAGGTGTTCGTGCAGCATCGGTAGACAAGATTGAATTTCGGACCTGATAGAGTTAAGGAAATCTGCGGCAGAAGGAACTTTTTCCTCACTGAAACTGTGTCCAATTATTGCGGTGAAGAGTACCAAAGGGATTACCTCAATATTCGGGGCGGCAGATTATTGATACAACTTTGAAGGCGGGTCAACTCTACTCCAGCCAGGCAGGAAATTGAAGTGATCTGCATTTAGCGCCATCAAGCAGTGTTCTGGCAGGCAGGTCGGGAGGTGATAGGAGAGTTCAGACGTGGCAATAGCGGGGCGCGGAGACAGGGCGGGCATTCACTGTGTCGCCCTGTCTCCGCGCCAAAGTTTTCATCCCATAGTTTTCAGCTAATACCGCAGCAGGCTGACGTTGCCCGACGTTGACGACAGGCGCAGGCTGCGCGAGCCGTTGCCCACGCGGCCGCGCGCGCGGCGACCGGGGCCGAAGCGGGCCTCTTCAATCGTGATCGGGAAATCCGTCCGGAGCGAGCCGCTCAGGGTTGAGAGGTCGATCTCGGCATCGAGGTTCGAGGGCAGCCGGACCTGAACATTGCCGCTCACAGAGGCGAACTCTATTTTTTCGCCGCCCTCAAGCCGGGAGATCGCGGCCTCGACGTTGCCGCTGGTTGATTTGGCGCTCGCCGCGCCGACGACCTCTTCGACCTCGACGTCGCCGCTCACAGATGAGGCGTTGACCGAGCCGCTTACGCTTTTGACTTTGACTTCCCCGCTTACAGACCTGGCGCGCAGCTCGCCGCTCACGCCACTCACCTCGACGTTACCGCTGACGGATGAGATCGCGTCGAAGCGGTATTTCACCGCCTGCGGGACCTGCACTTCAAACCGGATGCTCGCGTCGCAATTGCAATGCTCCGGGTAGCGCACGTGGACACTGACGTTGCCCGCGGTGCTGCGGTCTTCGACCGAAACCAGATCGCGGTCGCGGCCCTCCTTGAAGCCGGCGACGATGATCGCGTCGCCGTTGTAGCCGGTGACTTTGACGTTGCCGGAGACGTTGTGAATGCCGACGCTCGCGCCCGCGCCGACGCGGTAGGTCTGCTGGAAATCCTGCGCCAGTGCAGTCGCGGTCGCGGCCAAGGTGATGAACGCAGAGATGAGAATCGGGCGAAATGAATTTCTGGTCATAGGGGTTGATGATCCTTTCACGGTTAATGGTTATTGCCGTTTCGCCCGAGTAAGTGACGGCCACCGGTCAAAGGTTTCATCAAAATTTTCACCCCGGTGCGGCAGCGGCGGGCGGGAGTCACGCGCGCGCTCAGCGGTGCGGGGGCGCCGAAATCGCCCGGCCCCTCCCGCCCGCCGCTGCCGCACCGGAGACATTAACCGCCGAAGGTCAGCCGCGTGCGATTCGCCGTGGCCTGGTTGACGATCACCTCAACGTCCACGGCGCCGTTGTTGCGGAGCGGCTGCGGCAGCTGGACGTTGATCTGATCGAGCCCGTCAAAGCCCGCCTGCGGCCCGGCGTATGAAGCCTGACAGCCCAGACCGTTGATGTAGATTTTGACCCCGTCCAGCGAAGTGCGCCCGCGGATCCCGGTCCCGAACAGCACCAGCCACGACGGGTGGTCGAGCGTGCCGACGGTGATGGGGAGCGGGCTGCCGTCGGGATTCCCCACCGGCTGGTAATAAATCCCGTCGTAAGTGGTCAGCCCCGCCGGGACTCCGGTGCCGCTTGCCAGCATGGTGAAGATGCCGGGGGCGGCGGTCTCGATTGAGGCCGTGGCGGTCGAGGTGCTTCCGTCAGAACCGGTGATCACTAACTGCGCGGTGCCCGGGGAGAGGCTGTCAGGCAGGATCAGGTTGATCTGCTGCGGCGAGACGTAAAGCAACCTCGCGGGCAGGCCGTTGACGCTGACGCGCGTGCCGCCGAGGTTTTCGGGCAGCGGTCGGGTCAGTGCCGTCAGAGTCAGGCCGGTCAGATTGCGCCCGAAGATCGCGGCAATCGAACCCGGCGCGACAGTCGCGGCATAAGAGGCCGCGTTGAGGACGCGAATGCTGGTGCCGGGCGAGCCGGTGGGAGTGGGCGTCGGCACGGGGGTCGGCGTCGGGGTCGGTGTGGGCGTGGGCGTGGGGGTCACCCCCGGCTGTACCTGGCAGCGGTCGCAGGGGTACGTGTGCGGGATGTTTCCCTGGGTGATGACCGAACAGCGCGTGCCGTCCTTGAGTACCTGAATGATTTCATAGGAGGCCGCGAAATCGCAGCCCTGAAAATCGGAATAGCCGGTCGAGTTCGCGGGCAGCGAAGCGGCGATCAGCACGTTGTAGCGCTTGAGTTCAAAGTGATCCACCATCGAAACCGCTACGCCGGGCAGCCAGAGTATCCGGACCGCCTGACACCCGTTGACGTAGCCCTGATAGTGCGGCGGCGTGCAGACTGCCGGCGCGGCCGAGACCGGTTTCTGTGCCAGGTGGCTGACCAGAATGCTCAGGTAAATGCAGGCGAAACAGGCCAGCAGTGGCAGCACGGAAATGAGGAAGCTGAGGACGAGGCGATAATTGACAGTCATCGCGCGGAGCGCGCGGAGAACGAAGATTCGAACAGACATCTTAACCTCCTTAAGGTTCAGAAAATCGGGTTACTGTGGCTTGAGGCCCAAGGCAAAGTACGGGCAAAGGAGGCGGAGACAAAGAGGGACAAAAGAGAGACGAAGACACCTGCAAGACACTCGTTCCCACCGTGTCTGGCGGTCATGGGTTGCTTTTCCGGGGCCGAATTGTGATGGTGGGAAAGTGGGGCAGCGAACCGAGGCATTGATGTTCGCCGCAACGACGAGGCCAAGGTAGCCGAGTCGGGCGGAAACATCAAGCAGCGGGCGGAACAAAAATGCTTTCGGCAACGCATTACTGAATGCCGGTGGTGATGCTGATGAAGAAATAGTAGAATTCCCGTGTCATCGAAAACAGGAGAAAAGACATGCAAAGTACGACTCAGTTCGGGGATCAACTCAGATTTCAGGTGAATACCATCAAGCCGCTGCTGATCGCGGTGCTGGTCGGGCTCCTGATACTGCTGGTCGGATTGCGGCTCATGCCGGAAGCGAGTACGCCGCTGCTCGCCAAGGTGATGGGGCTGCTCAGCCCGACGATTGCGACGGCGGCGGTGGGCGCTTACTACGGCCGCCGGCTGAGGGGCCTGCTGGCGATGCTCGGGCTGTTTGCAGTTTCGATCATCGGGATGTTCATCATCCGGTCGCTCGGCGGCAGCGATCTGGCAATCGTATTGTTGATGGGCTGGGGCTTCGTCAACGGAATGATGCTGGGGCCGCTGGTCGGATTCGCGCTGGCCGAAGCCGGGCCGGGCATCATCATTGAATCGCTGACCGGGACGACGGCGGTGATGCTGGGCGCGGCTTTCATTTCGCTGGCGACCGGGATTGATTTCAGCTTTCTGATGCCGGTGCTGTTTCTCGGCCTGATCGGGCTGATCATCGTCGGCCTCATCGGCATCTTCGTGCGTTTCTCGCGCACGGTCAATCTGGCTCGTTCGGTCATCGGGATGGTGCTGTTCGCCGGTTACTTCCTCTTCGACTTCTTCCGCCTCGGTCGGAGCGAGAACGCCTGGGACAGGGCCGTGCAACTGACCATCAGCCTCTACCTCGACTTCGCCAACTTCTTCATCTTCCTGCTGCAATTCCTGCTGAACTCGCGCCGCCGCTGAGCGCGCCCGGGCGGCAACCCGTCAGGCGAAATGCCCGAGGGCTGTTGCGATGAACAGCCATTCATCAATTACCCGCCCCCGCCCCGGATGGAAAAAAATCTGAGATGGATGATCACTCCACGCAAATTAACCGGCAGTTAACCCGCGTGACTGTTTCCGGACTTTCTGACTCACCCATTCACCCCCAATCCGCTTTACACGGACGCGCCGCGCTGGTCGTCGCACATCCGGGGCATGAGTTGTGCGTTCATGGCTGGCTCGAATCCGCGCGACCGATGGTCTTTGTGCTGACCGACGGTTCTGGACACGCCGGCAAATCGCGGCTGAGTTCTACGACCCGGCTTCTTTCCGCCGCCGGCGCGAAACAGGGCAGTATTTACGGGCGCTTCCCCGACGCCGCGATTTACGCGGCAATCCTCAATCACGATTTCCGTTTCTTCATCAATCTCGCCATCGAACTCAGCGAAGCTTTCGTGCGCGAGCAGATCGAATACGTGGCTGGTGATGCGATTGAAGGTTACAACCCCGTGCATGATGTCTGCCGTCTGGTGACTGACGCTGCGGTTGAAATAATGCATCTGGCTCGGGGCCGAAGACCGGCCAGCTACGACTTTCTGACCGTCAGCCCGCCCGACGATTGTCCTGAGAGTTTGCGTGACCGCGCTATCTGGCTGCATCTGGACGATTCTTCACTGGAGCGAAAGCTCGCGGCGGCACGTGCCTATGCCGAAATCGCGGGTGAGGTGAACACGGCTCTGGGCGAGATGGGGACGGAAGCCTTCCGCGTTGAATGTCTGCGCCCGGTCGAGAGCAGTTGCAGGCCGGGCGACGAGGCGTGGCGTGATCCGTGGGTTAATCAGCCACCCTGGTACGAGCGGCACGGGGAACGCCGGGTCGCCGACGGTTATTACCGGCGCGTGCTGCGTTACCGCGAACACGTCAGGCCTTTGGAAGAAGCGCTGCGCCGCTACGTGAAAACCTCCGTTGATCGTTTAGTCGTTCCCCAGCAGCCCCCCGATGCTGATGCCACCGCCGCCACCTGACTGCGTCGGGAAGAACGGCTTCATGATCCCGGCAAAAGCCGCCAGATTGCGCGTCTGAATCAGCAGTTCGCCCGGCCCGGTGAATTCGGAAACGATGCCTTCACCGCTGACCAGACTGCGGAAAAAGCTGGGAGCGGCCTTGCGCAGCGTATACGGCATGTGGGCTTCCCACGCGACCAGATGGCCGGTGTCCACGACGTACCTTTCACCATACCCCAGCGGCCGGCGATGAATCGCGCCGAAGGATGAAACGAGGAGCAGGCCCGTCCCCGACACCTGCAGGACGAACAGACCTTCGCCGCCGAAGAACGATTTCGCGCCGCCCCACTTCGTATCAACGACCAGGCCGACGTCGCCCGCGAGGTACGAACTCGACTGCACGCAGAAGATCTGGTTGTTCATCTCGAGCGCCGCGATGTCGCCGGGCGAGCCCGGCGCGAGCGTCACTTCGCCGGGGCCGCCGCGCGCGGTGAAAGTCGAAACGAAAGCCGTCTCGCCGCCGACCGCCCGCTTGAGCGCGCCCATCAGTCCGCCCTTCATCTGCGACTGCAATTCGACGTTGGCCGACATCGAAACCATCGCCCCGGCTTCGGCCTGGATCGAGGCTTCCGGTTGCAGCTTCAGCACGGCGAGTGAGAAGGCGGGCTGGTGCAGCACCTCGTAACTGTACCCGCGCCCCATCCCCCGCGAATCGTCGTCAATCCTGAAGCCCCCGTGCTGTCCGCCGGCCGGCGGCTGGGGCTGGTAAGACGGCGGTGGCGGCGGGGCGCCCGCCACACCAATTGAAGCGCCGCAGTAAGTACAGAACTTCGACCCGGCGGCAATGACATTCCCGCAGTGGGGACAATTCATGTTGTGTCCACTCCTTTCGTAGTCGAGGCAGAGAAAACAAGGATCCTGATTGTCTTTGAGCGATTTTGCTGTGAGGGATACTTTAGCTTGGCTGCGTGAGTCGGTTCAATTGCGGCTGCAATTATACTGCACCTGACTACTGCTCTCTGGTGACAGCGTTGTCTTTCACCTTCAGCACGACGAACGTCACGTCATCATCCTGCGGTCTGCCGCCCGCCCACTCGTCACCCGCGCGGACGAAATGTGCAATGATCTCCGCCGGGGACTTCCCGGCGGCCTCTGCGAGTACCATTTTTGTCCGCGCCTCATCGAACATTTCACTCTGCTCGTTGAAGCGTTCGGGCAGTCCGTCGCTCATCAGCACCACCACGTCGCCCGCGGAGAGCGAGACTTCCTCCTGCCTGTACGGGTAGTTCGCCGCGCTGCCGAGCGGCATCCCCCGCAGCGCCACCTCCTCCACCTCGCCGCTCGCCGCGCGGCAGATCAGCAATGCCGGCATCCCGGCAATGCCCACCGCCAGGCGATGGCCCTTCACCCTGACCATCGTCATCGCCATGAAGAGCGAGCGCAACTTCATTGCCCTGAGAACCCCGCTTGTCCGATGAAAGATGTGCGGGATGTCGGGGTGATCGGCGAGGGCGATAAACAGACTCTTGACTGACGAGACCAGCGTGCCGGCCTTCAGGCCGTGCCCCGTCGCGTCGCCTACGGCTACCGTCAGCGTGCCGTCTTCGGCCAGATGAAAGTCGTAGTAATCGCCGCCGACTTCCGAAGCGGTCTTCATATACGCGGCGACCTCCAGACCGGGCAGTTGCGGCACGCTGCGGGGGAGCATCGAAAGTTGCAGCTGGCGGGCCTCTTCCAGCTCTCTGGATTTGCGCTCATTCTCAGCTTCGAGCAGCGCGCGTCGGGCTTTCTCCTGCTCGTGCTGGAGCCTGATTTCGGCCTCCCGGCGCCCCATCTCCAGCTCTTTCGCCGAGAGCGCTTTGACCTGCCGGAGCTGCGCCTCCAGGTCATTACTCGTCCGGGCGAATTCGCGGGCGAGGTAAATCGAAATGGAAAGCACCAGCCCGTAATTCGCAACCGCATCGAGGGCGATGTGCCAGGAGGCCGGGATTTGAGCCTGCAGGACCGGCAGGAAGAACTCCCTCACGCCGAGCAGCGAATAGAGCAGGACGCCGGCACCGATAAACAAAGCACCTTCCATTCGCTTCAGCATCGCTCTGAGCATGACGCGATCTGATTCGACCAGAAGAGCCGCCAGAGTGGACTGACTTACCCAGAAACTCAATCGCCCGGGCGACAGGTTGGAAAGGATCAGGCCGGCCAGACAGGCTGCCGCGAATAACCAGACGTACCGGGGGATGCGCGGGTAGAAGGCCCTGTAGATGAACAGCAGGAGCGCCAGAAAAGACGGCACTCCGACGAGCTGATTGGCGAGGTCAAGAAAGTAGTGGCCTTTCATCCCGAAGTGTCCTGACATCATCAGGGCCATAAAAAAATTATTGAGCGAACCGCCGATCAGAAAGAGGCTGTAAAACAGATTGTCCCGCCGGCGCGGGTAGAAGCTGAAGAGCAGCAGATGGAGCAGGCCGAAGGAGAGGTAAACGGAGCCCTGAAAAATGTCATAGGTGAAACTGAAGGGCCCCCCGTGACTGTTATTGGTCGAATCATCGAACCGCCTGAGCTGCGCCCAGAACCCCGCCCCGAGGTTTTTGTTCGCCATCAGCCTTCCCCATCCGCGATTTAAATCGGAGACCTGTTGATTCGAGTAGCGGACGGCGATGACGTGTTCACTGGCGCTGCCAAAGACAATGCCGAGCGGCGTGGCGTTCGGATCGAAGGCCACCTCGCCGGCCTTTTCCCCGCTGACTTTGCCGAAGCGCGCAACCGGCTTCCCGTCAAGATAAACCTCTGACGCGCCGCGGTGGATCATTTCCAGGTTCAACGCGACGTCCGCCAGCAGTGGATCAACGCGCAGGTGCAACCTGAACCAGCCGATGCCCGACCAGCCACTCTTCGGCTGACTTTCGGGTCCGACCGCCGTGCCAGCGATGGTTTCCCACGCGCGATCATCGAGCCCTGCATCAACCCACGCCAGGTCGTCGCCGGGCCGGTACTTCCACACGAGCCGGCTCAGTAAGACAGTCCTGCCCGGCCGGAGGGTGTCGGCTGTGAGCGTGAAGACCTCGTCACTCTGTGCCGACAGAGTCGTGGCCAGTAACAACAGCCAGAGGCCGGGCAGCGACAGGCGGAATGGCTGGAGATGAGTTTGCATCGGAGCTTTTCCCACGGATCATTTAAGGCGGCTGGGCTGCGGGTGCAACCGAGCTACTTGTCAAAACCGGACATGGATGATTTGATGCGGGTTCTAATTATCATTGATCCGCTTCCCCTCTGACTTTCAGCACTACGAACGTGACATCATCATCCTGGGGGCGGCCGTTTGACCATTCATCACCGACGCGGACGAAATGCTCGATGATCTCTCGCGGCGGCTGGCGGGCAGCGGCGGCCAAAGCGTCTTTCGTCGCCGCGTAATCCAGCATTTCGTTCTCGTCGTTGAAGCGTTCGGGGAGGCCGTCACTCATCAGCACGATGACATCGCCGGGTGCAATCGCCAGTTCCTGCTGTTTGTACTGATAGCTCGTCAGGCTGCCGAGCGGGATCGCCCGGAGCGCTATCTCCTCCACGTCCCCGCTCGCCGCGCGATAAATCCACACGGGCGGCATCCCGGCCATACTGATCGTCAACTGATTCTGCTTTATCTTTGCAATCGTCAGCGCCATAAACAACCCGCGCAGGTTCATCTGCTTCAGCGTCTGGCTCAGGCGCGTGAAGATATGCGGGATGTCAGGATGACAGGCGAGCGTCACAAACAAACCCTTCACCGCCGCCACCATCGTCCCGGCCTTCATGCCGTGTCCCGTCGCATCGCCGATGGCAACCGTGAGCGTGCCGTCTTCGCCGAGTTGGAAGTCATAGTAATCGCCGCCGACTTCCGTCGCCGTTTTCATATAGGCCGCGATGTCGAGATGCGGCAATTGCGGAACCTTCTTCGGCAGCATCGAAAGCTGCAATTGGCGAGCTTCTTCCAGTTCCTTTGCCTTGCGGTCGTGTTCTGCTTCGAGCAGGGCGCGTCTGGCTCGTTCCTGCTCGTGTTGCAGCGTCAGTTCGGCTTCGGTGCGTTGATGTTCGAGTTCTTTTGCGGAGAGTTGTTTGACCTGCGCAAGCTGGGATTCCAGGTCAAGGCTGGTACGTGCGAACTGGCGGGCGAGGAAGACCGAAATGGTGCCGGTCAGAAAGAGGATGACCGCGTTCCTGATCGTGATTGAAGGTCCTGCCTCCGATAATCCCCTCACCAGAATCAGCGAGGTCAGGGCAATATGCAAGGTATAAGCGAACATCCCGGCTCCCACAACCCAGGCCCCCGCGATCCTGTCCTTAACTGGCTTGCTCATTCCTCGCACCACCTCAATGACAGGAAACCAGAGCAGCGCATGGCTATACCAACGACGTACCTCGGTCGTTTCCACAAAAATCAGGGCAGTGGAAACATACAGCACAGCCGCCATGAGCCAGAGCCAGAACCATTTCTGAATGCGCACCGCAAACGCTGTGTACATAAATGCCAGCAGCGCTCCCAGTCCCAGATGAGTCAACGTAACGTTCGCTCCCAACTGAAATATAATTCCTGTCGCGCTCTGATGACTCAGGCTCCAACGGTAGTAAATAATATTACTGGCGGCGGAAGAACAGGCGAACAGGCCAAAGAAAAGATTGGCGCGCTGGCGCGGGTAAAACCAGAACAGCAACAGATGCAATAACCCGACAGCCAGCAGCAAGCCAATATTCAACAGGTACAACCCGCCATTTGCTCTTCTCGTCACCTGCTCATCGCGCGCCTGTCCGGCGTCTGCCACCCGAAGACCAAAGCCCGCGCCATAGTTGGTGGTGCGATTGGTATAAGCGCTTACTACTGGTCTGAAACTTTGCCGGGCGAACCATTTGCCCCAGCCGCCGGACAGATCCCGCATTTCCATACACGAATGCCTCACGGCCAGCACATGCTCGCCGCGCGCGTCCAGCACAATGTTGATGGGCAGCGTGTTGGGGTTGTAAGCAACTTCCGCATCCGGCGTCGCCCCGACCGTGCCGAAGCGTTCGACGAGCCTGCCATCCAGGTAAACCTCCGACGCGCCGTAATGCACCATCACCAGTGCCAGAGACTGACTGGCCAGTGTCGGATCAACCCGCAATCGCAACCGAAACCAGCCAATGCCGCGCCAGCCGCTCTGTGGAATGTGGGTGAGCGTGATCGCCGTGCCATCGATGGTTTCCCAAGCACGATCATCAAGCCCTGCGTCAGCCCACGCCGGATCATCGCCCGGCCGGTACTTCCACGCGAGCCGGCTCAGTTCGACAGACCTGCCCGACTGAAGGCTGTCAGCCGTGAGCGTGAAGATTCCGTCACTCTGTGCCGACAGAGGTGCGGTCAGTAACAGCAGCCAGAGGCCGGGCAGCAACCTGCGGAAAGAGTGTAGAAGAGTTTGCATCGGAGCTTTTCCCAGGGATCACTCAGGGCGACAGCAGTTACAAACTGCGCTCGTTCACCACAGAGGATTGTTACAGGAATTACGCTGAAGCGGCCGTCATCTTATCTCAGGCTGCGCAGGACGCGAAGCCGCTGGGAGGGGTTATTGTTGTCGGAACAGCTGGTTGACAGGGTCATTCAGTTTTCGGTTTGATACCGATCAGCGTCAGCGCTTTCCAGGGTTGCGCGGCCAGACGACGACAGGCCGCCGCGAGATTGCTTTCACCAGCCGCACGCAACAGGCCGATGGTCAGATTGCGGAAAGCGGC
>DASRDU010000141.1:0-9998 GCA_035652435.1 Blastocatellia bacterium | reverse complement strand
CCGTGTGCCCAGGGCAGAGCTTCTTTGATATAGTCGTGGAGGCGTGTCAGATCAGAGTTCGTATTCATAGCAGAAACAAACTCTCGCAAGTTCGTCAACTTGCTCTGACACGCCCATTTACAAAATGTGTCCTGACATCAGATTGGCAATACTCTTCCTTACCCCTTTGCCAGACTGATACAGATAACCCAGCATGTACTGCGCCCAGGCACTTCCCCTTTCGGCAACTATGCGAAGCCACCTTATTGCAAGTGGCAAGTCATCTTTTTGACCCGAATCCAGGTAGAGGTCCGCAAGTAAACATTGCGAGTAAAAATCACCTGCTTCAGCTTTTCGGATCAGTGCTTTAATGCGCTTTGCTCTAGCCACGGTTTGATTTCCAGAGACTATGAGATAAGACGTCTAACTAAGAGTTATACAGGCACCAGAACTTTCCGAATACGGAATAGCTTTCCGCAGATGGAGAGTTTCGGCTTTCAACCAGCAGCCGGACTTTCATTTTCATTGAAACAGCAACGGCGAAATTTCGTACATGTAGCGCCGCCAGACGATCCAAGTATGGGCGCCGCCGCTTTCCCTGAACGTGTGCCTGATGTTGTGCTTGCTCAGA
The DNA here is from genome assembly GCA_035652435.1 of Blastocatellia bacterium. Classification (GTDB taxonomy): domain Bacteria; phylum Acidobacteriota; class Blastocatellia; order RBC074; family RBC074; genus DASRDU01. Next base: position 9,388 of record DASRDU010000141.1, on the reverse strand, counting down.
AATTCCGAGAATTCTTTGGACGCTCGAAATGCGCCGTCCTCAGTGCCACAGCCTACCCACAGCATGCGAAGCTTCCGGTTGGCGGTCTCCGGCTGGCCGATGAGGCTCGCGTAGGTCTTCGGGAAATTCGCCGTGTTCCCAAGGCCCGAACTGAAACCGGCGACGTGACTGAACAGGTCGAGGTGGTTGAGCCCTATCGTCAGCGCCTGTCCGCCGCCCATCGAAAGGCCGACGATGGCCCGCCGGTCGCGGTCGGCGAAGGTGCGATAGTTCGCCTCGATGTAAGGGATGATATCCTCGATGAGGTCTTTCCCGAACTTCGCGGTGTTGTCAGCCTGGGGCCCGCCCGGCGCCACGCCGTAGCCGAACGGCATGACGACGATGAAGGGTTTGATTTTGCCTGAGGCGAGCAGGTTATCGAGAATGAAGTTCACGCGGCCCAGGCGATACCACGCCGTCTCGTCCGCATTCGCGCCGTGCAGCAGGTAGACGACCGGGTAGCGCGTCTGCGGCTCGCGGTCGTAGCGGGGCGGCGTGTAGACCGTCAGCCGGCGCAGGCTGCCGAGCGATTTCGAGTGATACCAATGGGCGCGAATCTCGCCGTGAGGGACGTTCTGCCCGTCGTAAAATGACGGCGCGTCGCCGCGGACTTCAAGCACGCTCGCGAGCGTACTGGCGGTCGAACCCGTTTTGAGATTCGGGTTCGCGGGGTCGGTGATGCGAACGCCGTCAACCGTGAAGTTGTAATGGTAAATCTCCGGCTCAATCGGCCCCACGGTGACGCTCCATACGCCATTGGCATCCCTGACCAGAGGCTTTCCGCCCTTCAGAAATTCACCCGACAGCACGACCTCCTGCGCCTTCGGAGCGTTCAGCCGGAAGGTGACGCGCCGGTCGGCGCCAATCTCCGGCGACTGAACGCTGGCCGGCTGCTGCGCCGAGGCGACAGTCACCCCGCAAACAAGAAGGACGAACATACCGAGAAGCAGGCAGCAAGCGGCAGGCAGCAGGCATAGCCCCAGCGGGGCGGAATGTTTATAGCTCCGGGTTGGCAAGAGTCTTTCAGCCCCAGCGGGGCGGAATGTCTGCGGATAGATGTCGCTCCTGACGGAGCTGGCGGGCTTTTTTCTGTCGTTAGCTATAAACATACCGCGCCGCTGGCGCTGGCAGAGCAATCCACCCGCAAGATTCGGCAGGATCAGCAGCTTCCCGCTTTCTACTTTCTGCTTTCTACTTCCTGCTTTCATTTCTCCCCTCCTGCGGGCGGGAGGAATCGCACTGTTGCGGGCGAGGGCATTTCCGCGAAGATCCCCGACGGCTTCAGGCGACCGTTGCCGGCGTCGATGCGCGAGGCGAGTATCTGATTGGTCTCCGGCAGCGAAATCGCCATGTGCATTGCGTTGGGCTGTATTCCGAACTGTCGCGCGTGGCGTCCGCCGGTGCCCTGTTCTTCGACGTATGTCAGCGTGCCTTTCTCGCCGTCAACAGTGAACAGGACGATGCTGTCGTGACCTGTGTTCGAGACGTAGAGCCACTTGCCTGTGGGGTGTGCCTGCATCTCAATCGCGGTGTTCGGCCCGTCATAGGACTCCGGTACTGTCGAGACCGTCTGTACTTCGGCGAGTGCGCCGGTCGCCGCGTCGTATGAGTAAACGTTGATAAGCGACGTCTTCTCATTCAGGAGGTAAGCGAACTTTCCGTCCGGGCGGAACAGCATCTGGCGCGGCGACGATCCCGCCTTTACCTGCACGAAGGCGGGAGTCGCAGGACGCAACTTGCCCGCCTGGGCATCGAACGAATACTTCATCACTTTGTCTGCGGCGGGGTCGCAGACGAAGGCAAACCTGCCCGCCCGGTCAAGCGTCACCGAACTCGCGCGCGTCCCTTTGACGACATCGGTCGCCTCGCCGAGTTTGCCGTCGGATGCAATCGGCAGCACGGCCACGCTTCCGTCACCGCAATTGGTGGCCAGCAGGTTGCGCGCCTCACCATCAAGCGCCAGATGACAGGGCCTCGGGCCCATCGAGGGGCGCTGATTGATGAGCGTCAGTTTGCCGGTCGGGGTGATCGAAAACGCGCTCACCGCCCCGGTCGGCTTCCCTTCGAACTGATCAATTTCATTGACGGCAAACAGCAACCGCCGGTTGAGGTCGAGTTCGAAAAACGTCGGATTGGGCGTTTCGGCGGCCAGGCCGAGCGGGACGAGCGTCACGTTCTGAGAAACCTCGGTGCCCACCGACTGCAATCTGAACAAATGGATTCCTTTGCCTTTATCGCCCCCGGCCCCGATGTAAACCAGCGTGGCTTTGCCCTGCGGGGGCGGGTCCGGGCTTTGAGCAATGACGAGCGCGCAGAGAAGCAGCGCAGCGCTGAGAGGAAGGATTGTCCTGCAGTGGTTCCTGGTCGGTCGCATAGATTATAGAAAGTGTCTGCTGCGTATTCTGATGCAACGTGAAAGCTGACATTACTGATCGCCGGAATGTGTACGGTATTGAATTTTCTTCAGTGTCATTCCTGATCGCGCGAAATGGCCGTATTGAAGGGCGCCAGTTCGCCCCTCAGGGAGTCCGCGACAGCTTGCAAAGGTGAAAGCCGATTTTACGCGATGAGGAGCGACGGCGGCCAGAAAAACGCGAAGAATTTCCGGTGGCCGGTTCGGGGCACTGCAAAGCTAACCCGCAGAGGCAGGAGATGAATCCGACTCCTTCGCCTGACGGCCTCCCCTGCCCGAAGACAACGAATTCCCCCACCCTTCGTTTTTGTCGTACCCCTTCGCTATAATGCCCCCTCCGTAATCCGTTACCGTAATGCCAGTGAAGGGCTGTTGATGATGTCCGTCCTGATCCTGCTGATCAATACGGCCATCTTCGTGCAGACGGCATCTGCGATGGTCAGAAGACTGACGCCCGGTAATTTACTCCCCCGCGTGCCGGCCTGCTGCTTCATCAGGCCGCTTCCGCTGGCGCGAGCATCAACACCGGCCGCGATCCGGGGTAATGAAAGGAGGAGCAGGGAAATATGGACGACCCACTGAGACGGACAGTAAAAATACCGAAAATAGAGAAGCCGGTAACCGGCAACCCGGCGCGGGAGAATGAGGGAGCCGTTGCCCCGCCGGTTGCAATGGTGGAGGCGCGCGCGCCGCGGCCCGCCCCCTCAGCGAGACCGGCTGAAGAAGCCCCCGCGGGGAAAACATTACTGCGCATTGCGTGGCTGGCGGTGTTGCTGGGATTCGCCATTGAAGGGCTGATCCTGCTGGCCACCGGGACCGATCTTCTGCTCAGGGTCAGGCCGCTCCTGGCTGATCTGACGCAGAAGGTTTCGTGGTCGGTGCTGGTCTGCCTCGGGCTGGCTGCGGGCAAGGAGGCAGCGAAGGTGCTGCACGCGCCGCTGATGGCGTTCGCCGGGCTCCTGTTCGCGCCCCTGTCTTTCGTCACGTCGCGCGCGCTCCAGAATGGAGTGGCTTACGTCATCTCCCTGCCCGCCTCGATCCCGCCGCAGCCATCACCGACCGTCGTGGCGCTGCTCAAAGGGATTGAGTACGGGTTCCTCGGCCTGTTGCTGACGTGGGTCGGCAGCAAGGCCCTGACCAGAGGCAGGAAGGCTCTGGCGTATTCAATGTCAGGGTTCATTGTCGGGCTCGTCTTCGGCGGGATGATTCTGGTGATGGTTTACAGCAGCGCGCCGCAACCGCCCGCTCTGACAGCGATGCTGGCGAGGGGGATCAACGAAGTCTTCCATCCCGTCGGTTGCGCGATGGTGCTGTTTGCAGCCGGCGCGATAGGCAGAGGGGTTCTGACCATGAACAAAGACACAAACAAGCGCGCGACAGCCTGACGGCCACGAACATCCACCAACCTGAATTGACCCCGGGACTTGCCATAAGGTGGGGTAGAATGCTTCACCGCCATCTGTCAGGAAACGTGTTCTCATCGGCGGGGCAACGCTGAATCTCAAGCAAAGGGATGGATCAGGGAACCACGGCATCTGCGACATTGGAGGTCCGCCTGCTCGGGCCGTTCAGAATCGCCGTCAACGGCGAGGCGGTCGAGGAGTCTTGCTGGGCTCGTCGCAAGGCGAAACTGCTCGTCAAGCTGCTGGCGCTTCAGCCGCACCGCCAGCTCCACCGCGAGCAGGTCATGGAGTACCTGTGGCCCGAGCAGGAACTGGAAGCGGCGGTCAATAACCTGCACAAGACCATTCACGCCGCGCGCCGCGCCCTCGAACCACAGCTCAAATCGGGGGCGGAATCAAATTTCATCCTGACGCAGGATCAGCGGGTGCTGTTGCGCGCGCCGGGCGGGGTGTGGGTTGATGTGGAGGCTTTCGAGCGGCGGGCGGCGGAGGCGCTTAAAGGGGCGGAGGTCTCGGACTACGAAGCCGCGCTTGAACTCTACCGGGGCGACCTGCTCGGCGAAGACCCTTACGAAGACTGGGTGGCGGCGCGGCGCGAACAACTGCGCCTGCTCTGGCAGCGGCTGCTTAAGCGCCTCGCGCAACTGCACGAAGCGGGCGGGAGTTATCAGTCGGGCATCGAGCGGCTCGGCCATCTCGCCTCCGCCAACCCGTCTGATGAAGAGACTCACCGCAGCCTGATGCGCCTTTACGCGCTGACTGGCAGCCGCCACCTGGCGCTGCAACAATACCAGCAATGCCGCGCGGCGCTGCGCAGCGACCTCGACGCCGAGCCGGAGCGGGCGACGACCGAGTTGTATGAACAGATCGTCGCGGGGCGCATTCAGCCGGTTGGGCAGGCTGCTCCAGTGAACGCGATTGCTTCTGCGAGGGAAGCGTCGCTCGAAGAATCTCCCACACCATCGCCAGCGGGCAGCAACGGCCATCAGGCTGACGCCGATCAGTTACTTCAGCCATCAGATGCAGGAGAAGCATCGGGAAGTCTGGTGCGCGGGGGAAGGGAATTGCTCGGGTCGCGCCACCTGCGCTTCGGCAGGCTCGCGGCAGTCGCGCTGGTGGTGGTGGTCGCAGTCGGCCTCTACTGGCGCGCCGAGCGTGACCGTCCGATTGATTCGGTCGCCGTCCTCCCGTTCGCGAACGAGAGCGCGGACCCCGGCATCGAGTACCTCAGCGACGGGATCACGGAAAATATCATCTACAGCCTCTCGCACCTGCCGGCGTTGCGCGTGATGGCTCGGACGACGGCCTTTCGTTACAAGGGAAAGCAGGTTGACCCGCAGACGGTCGGGCGCGATCTGCGCGTCCAGGCGGTGCTGACCGGGAGGGTGCTGCACCGCGGGGATGACCTGATCATTCAGGCGGATCTGGTGAACGTCAGGGACGGGTCACAAATCTGGGGCGCTGAGTACAAGCGCAAACTGACGGACATCTTCACCGTGCAGCGCGAAATCGCGCAGGAGATCACGCAGCGGCTGCGCCTGCGGCTGACGAGCGACGAGCAGAGGCGGCTCGCGCGCCGCCAGACCGATAACCTCGAAGCCTGGCAGCATTACCTCAAAGGCCGGTACTACTGGAACAAGCGCACGCTGCCGGAGACTCACCGCGCGCTCGAACATTTCAATCAGGCCATCGCGCTCGACCCGGGCTACGCGCTGCCTTACTCCGGCGTCGCCGACTGCTATCACACGCTCTCGAACCTGCAGATCCCGCCGGTCGAAGCGATCCCGCTCGCCAGGGGCGCGGCCCTCAAGGCGCTCGAACTCGACGACCAGCTCGCCCCGGCGCACGCCTCGCTGGCGATGGTCAAATGGCGGTATGAGTGGGACTGGGACGGTGCGGCCGGTGAATTCCAGCGTGCCATCGCTCTCGATCCGAATTATGCGACGGCGCATCAATGGTACGGCATCTTCCTGATCTGCCGGCGGCAGTTTGAAGCCGGGACGGCCGAACTCGAACAGGCGCAGCGGCTCGACCCGCTCTCGCTCGTCATTACCGGCAACCTGGGGATGCCCCACTACTTCGCGCGCCAGCCTGACGAGGCCATCACGCATTTCCGCCGGGCGCTGGAGCTTGATCAGAATTTCGCCTACGGGCACTTCTTCATGGGGTGGGCCCTCGAACAAAAAGGCGAATACGAGACGGCGATTGCCGAATTCCAGCGCGCAACGCAGCTCGATGACACGTCGGGAACGTGGTCTTACCTGGGGCATGGGTACGGCGTAGCGGGCCGGCGGCGCGAAGCCGAAATGATCCTCGACAAGCTGCAGGCGCGGGCCCGGGAGAGGTATGTCTCGCCGTATTACCTCGCGCTCGTCTCTGCGGGGCTGGATGAAAAAGACCGGGCGCTCGACTATCTCTCTCAAGCCGCCGCCGACCACTCCGACCCGATGGTCCTGCTCTCAGTTGATCCGAAACTCGACAACCTGCGCTCGACCCCGCGATTCACCGAGCTGGCACGGCGGGTCGGGCCGACCCGCTGAAATCGCTTCGCCCTGCCTCCCGCTTATCTTTCGTCATTTACTTTCTTCACCTGACCGGCCACCCGATCATCAGGGCGCCCAAGCCGCCGCGCCGGAAGCAGGCGCCATTGATGTCTGCACAGGTTTTTGCCGCGTAGCGGCGGTGTGAATTTAGCCGTGGGTTGAAAACCCACGGACGGGCAGCAGGTCGCCCCCGTCGCGCGAGCGACGGTTGAATCGCCCGCGCCGCCAGGGTTCAACCGTCGCTGACGCGACGGGATTGATTACGTCTGACCGCGGGTTGAAAACCTGAATTCACACCGCCGCTACGCGGCTGGCGGAATCAGCTTCAAATTAAATTTCTACTGTAAGGCTTTCTATTTCAACGCCTGCGGGCTTTGGGAAGTGGCTGGAAGTTATTTGGAATAACCCGTCGGAACAATGCTGGAAGTTTATCCGGGCAGAATCCTCTGCGGTGGAATGAACACTATCAATCGAAGGGGCGCCCATGAAACTTTACAGCTCATTTCTCATCCGCTGCTGGATGATTCGGGAGGCAGCGCAGAACGAAAAATTTGTGTTTGACGTGGAACACATCCAGCGCGGGGAACACCTGCGGGCCGGCAGCCCTGACGAAGTCTATCAGTGGATGATGACCGTCCTGCAGACTCAGCAACCCGGAGGAACAGCGACAGCTGGTGAGCCACTGGAGGCTGACGATGATCGGTAAAAGCGCGGCGCGGAAGTCCCCATCCCTCCCGGCCACGGCAGGGCTGCATGCTGTCCTGCCAATTTCAGGAGAGAACTACATGACCACACCACCCCAGCCACCACCCCTGGAAGTGAGCCCCGAAAAGCGCTGGCCGGCGCTGATTCGCGGCATGGCCCGGGGAGATCAGAGCGCTTTGTCGGAGTTCTACGACGAGACCAGCCGGCTCGTCTTCGCGCTCGCCCTGCGCATGCTGAATGACCGGGGCGCCGCCGAAGAGGTTACGCTCGATGTCTACTGGCAGGTCTGGCGTCAGGCGCAGAAATTCGACCCGGCGCGCGGGACGCCGCTGGCCTGGCTGATGACGATCGCGCGCAGCCGGGCGATTGACCGCCTGCGTTCCGCCGCCTGGACAAGACACGAGAAGGAACCACTCGAAGAGGCACGAGCAGTCGCCGCCGATACTCACAGCCCGGAAGATGTGGCGGGGCTGACCGAAACGCGGCAGCTCATCCGGCGGGCGCTCGACCAGCTCAGCCCGGAACAGCGCGAAGTCATCGAAGTCGCTTACTTCGGCGGCCTCAGCCATCAGGAAATTGCGCTCAAACTCGGCCTGCCGCTCGGGACGGTCAAGACCAGGATTCGCAGCGGCATGATGAAGCTCCGTGAACTCCTGCCGACAACCGCGGGCAACGCGGGCTGAAAATCCCGGTTCAATACCGCCTGATCTCGGGGACCCCGATTATCCGCAATTCGTCAGGCACCGTTTCCACAGAGTCGGCGAGAGCCGCCACCATCTGCCGCAGCGTCACCAGACCGAGCCTGCGGGCTGTGTCACGGGTCGAAGGAAGACGTTCGAGGACGGCATACGCCGGGCGCAGCAGGTGAGGCCAGCGGTGTCCGGGGCCGAGGACGTACCAGGGCCGCAGGACAGTGGCCTTGAGCCCGCTCTCGCCGATCAATCTTTCGCCCTCGGCCCGCACCTCGATGTAATCCTTCATCACGGGCGCGGGTTGCGCGACGCTGACGTAGATGAAGTGCCGGACACGGGCGGCGACCGCGGCCTCGACCGAGGCGCGGATGGAGCGGAGGTCAATCGAGCGGAACTGCTCGGCTTTGGCAGGCGAAGGGTGAGGGACGCCGACGAGTTGAATAAACGTGTCTGCGGGGCTGACGTGCGCGGCGAAGGATGCGCATTCCAGAGCGTCGCCGACCACCGCCTGATACCCCGCGGGCAGCTTGTGTTCGGAGCCCGCGCGAACCAGTGCGCGCACCGCGTGCCCGCGCCGTTGCAGTTCGGGAATCAGCCGTCGCCCCACATAACCCGTGCCGCCGGTAATGAAGATGTCTCGCATATTGAATTCAGTGTGGCTGCGCCCTGCCGTTGCAGGGCTGGAAAATCTGCCGGCACACTGTATACGATTGCGACACGCAGCTGGATTGCGCTCCCGGCAAAAACGGCTGGCGTCAAGGGTTGCGCTCTCGCAGTGTTTCCTCTGTCATTCGCATAAATTATTTCGGGCGCACTGCCAGGCGATCAGGCGTATGACAGCCCCGAGTGTCTTTATCCATCACCGCCTTTACCGGCAGCCCTGCTTCAGGGACGAGGGAGATCTGCGAACCACAATTCTGACTTGCCCGGATCGAATCGGACGTAGACGATCTCGCCTTTGGGGGAAACGTCATAGAAAGGGCCGATGGGATGAAATCGCAGGGCGCCGAGCTGTTTTTCATCCCCACCCCCGGCTGCAACAGACCACAGCTCTTTCCCCTCTCCCGATTTACTGTCGCGCAGGAAACAGACGCGGGAGCCGTCGCCGGACCAGCGGGGCGTTTCACCTCGCGTCAGTTTGCGGCAGGCTGCTGTCTCGACTGCGCAGATTGAAATCTCCCTGATCATCCTCGAACCGTCAGACGTCAGGTCGGTGCCGAGAATTGCCCTGCCGTCCTTTGACCACTGCGGATCGTCGAATGAAGTCTTAAAGATGGTTTCTTTGCCAGTCTCAATCTCCCTGATGACCGTCACCCGGGGGCGGTCTCGCTCACGCTTCACGTAAGCAATCAACCTGCCTTGGGGGTCCACCTGCGCCTCATTGTGAGTCCCCCAGGCCCAGCCGGCGGCGACTTCAGAACTCTGCCCCCCGCTCACCGAAATTCTGCGGAGTTACTGAGCGTCTCATTAATCGCTAAACTTTTTAGATAGCTAAACCTGCTTCCCCAAAGAAGGATTGTATCAACCAGGACTTGCGGCGTAGACGCACAATCGCCAGATAGAGTTCGTGATGGAGATCACCCAGGTCCAGGC
>DASRDU010000140.1:0-48254 GCA_035652435.1 Blastocatellia bacterium | reverse complement strand
AGGTCTTGCAAGTCCCGTGGCGGTTGCTGCGGCGGGGGCTCCGACTCTGCGCGAATTGTCTGGCGCAAAGTTTTTCGTTCTATCTCAAAGAGCGTCAGGTGTTGAAAACCTGATCAATTGCTATGCCGAACACTTCTGGGCCCAGGCTTCCTGGTCATAAGGTTTGATGATCGGCAGGCTCTCGGTGAGAGCGAGCTTCATGCGCATGTACCCGTTCAGGTGACTGTCAGGCACATGGTGAACGACCTGCCGCACCGTCCAGCCCCTGGGGCGATACGGTGTATCAAGCTGCCCGGGCGACAGCCCCTCGACAGCCCGGCGGAGACGCGCGGGCGCCTCCGCTATTTCATCAATGAAGCGTGTCCTTTGCTCCCGGGTCACTTCCGACGGTGGGATGAATTTCCCGATTGGATAGCTCAGGTCTTCTTCCATAATCATCCCTTCCGACTTTTCGGCAGGTTTCATTCTCCCGGCGTCGTGACTGACCTTACGACCCGCCGAAGAGCGCCGCGGCGCGCTTCTTTAACTCCTCAGGCAACACGTCCTCCTTGTGCGTAGCGACATACCAGGAGTGCCCGAAGGGGTCAACCAGTCTGCCGGCCCGGTCGCCGTAGAACTGATCCTCGACCGGCCTGACCACTTTCGCGCCGGCGGCAACAGCCTGACTGGCGAAGCTGTCCACGTCATCCACATAGAGATGGATGGTCACGGGCGAGCCGCCGAGCGATTGCGGACTGCGCGAGTCCATTTCCGGGCACTCGTCGGCCAGCATGATTATCGAATCGCCGATCCTGATTTCGGCGTGCCCGATCTTCCCGCCGGGAGCATCCATCCGCACCAGTTCAGTTGCCCCGAACGCCTGCTTGTAAAATTCAATGGCCCTGGCCCCATCGTTGACGCTCAGGTACGGCGTCACGGTGTGAAAGCCCTCCGGAATGTTTTTCACTTTGCTGGTCATAATTTTCTCCTTTGTTATTTATGGTTGGTTCTGCTTGGTCAGCAGAGGTTTTCAGTTGCCGCCCGGTCACGAGTACTCGTGCGGATTCAGGGACTAAACCAGAACACCATTCTCACTTTGTCTTTGCCTGATTTCTTTGCGGCCCTCGACATCTTCGAGAGGATCTTCAGGAATTCTGTTGAAAGCCCTTCTCTCTTAACTACCCCGTAATCCATCGCTTCTTCCAGTTCCGCCAGATTCAGCCAGCTTGCGTCAACCCAGTCACCCGGCAGCAATCCGTATTTTTTGAAAACTTCTTTGTGTACCCCTACCAACCACTTTCTTATTTTTGCGGGTGATGATTCTTCTTCAAAAGTCCAGGTTCTACGATTCATCACACGGATGCTTTTCTTATCGGGGTCAAAATACCGAAGTCGGGTTCCCAGACTGTGATCTTCAGGAATGCCTCGTGGGGGGTACGGAATGCCATGTCCTCCACCATCCTCCCCAAAAGCAATGGCGGAAAACAGCTCGTAATCCCTCGGCACCCAAAGGTCGTCTGTGATAGCCGACCACTCTCCGTTGTCATCCTGAGCTTCAATTACAATGTGAATGGCAACTCCCATAAGAATTCGAAATGCCTGAACCGTTACTGTGTGAAAGTAGTCAGCCCACACCAAGGGTTTCTTTCGGGGGTTCCCAAAGCTCGATGCGATTGCCTTCCGGATCCATCACCCACGCGAAGCGGCCAAACTCGCCGTCTTCGCGTTTCTCATCAATCCAGACTCCCTCCTTACGAAGCTCTTCGAGCAGCGCGTCGAGATTCTCGACGCGGTAATTGATCATGAACGGCTTCGTACTCGGGTCGAAGTAGTTCGTACTGGCGCGAAAGAGCGACCAGACCGTCAGGCCCACGCGGTCAGGGTTTTCCATTTCGCGCCAGTTGAAATGCACGCCCCCGTACTCCTCAGGCGTGACGCCCAGATGTTCCTGATACCAGGCTCTGAGTTTGTCCGGGTCTTCGCACTTGAAAAAGATTCCACCGATGCCAGTGACTTTTTTCATGTTCCCTCCTGTTTGAGCCCGAGGCTGCCCCCCCCGTCAGGCCGTAGCCAGTACCGGTCGGGTGGCGGCTTCAGTATTCAGAAAATGCCTGCGCAGAGCGCCAATCACGAGCCCGGCCAGACACCAGCCGACGACGAGATCCACAAACTCAAGCGCGGTATAGATCGCCGAGAACCCGTACCAGTTCCACTCAGGCAGGAGTTGCTCAACCCCGGCGGCAATCGCCAGTAGTCCAAATAACCCGGCGACAGCAAGCGGAGTTCGCGCCGGAATCCAGAGCAGAATCAGTGACAGGACGAAGCCCACCGCCAGCTCGAACAGAAACTGCCGCACCAGGCTCGGTCCCATGAACTGAGTCTTGTCGGCGAGATCGGGGCGCAGCGAAACGGCCATGAACACTCCCTGCGGGGCGAGGTAGACCCCGTTGCCCGGGGTCTGCGCTCTGACTGCTGCGACAATCGCGCCATTATCCTTGAACTCACGCAGCGCGGTTTCAGGCCAGGGAATGGCCATGTGAGAGACGGCGCCCCAGAGGAAGATGGTGATCCCGGCTGCCAGTGTGCTGACGATGAGATAACGTGCTTTCATAACTCCTCCCTCCTCTCGAATGCTGGTTGAGTTCTCAATTCGAATGCAGCGCAATGCGATTGCCCTCGCTGTCGAGGACGATTGCCCTGTAGCCGTAGGGGCCGATCTGGTGTTTCGGCTTGATGACCCTGCCGCCGTTCGCTTCGACCGCGGAAACGGCCTCATCGAGTCGTCCGTTGACGCTGAAGTAAAGCAGCGGCCCCTGTGCCGACGGCTTTATTTCCTCATCAACAAACAGGCAGCCGGCAACGTCATCGCCGCCATGGGCGAAGACGGCGGCGGGGTGTTCGGGTCCGAATTCCTGCTCGACCTTCCGCGCCGTCACGTTGCGGTAAAAACTGATCGCCCGATTCAAGTCAGTGACCGGGATGTCAACCCAGCCGATCAGGTGTGCCATAAGATTTTCCTTTCCCGTTATTGAAGTGACCGGCAGTCGTGCGTAAATGCCGTCACGGATACACTCGTTTGTAAGTGACCAGATAGAGGTTCGAGTCGGCGCTGGTTCTGAATTCCGAAGGCCGCACTTTGCCCTCCGGCGCGTAACAGACCGTCAGACTGTCGCCCTTCAGTTCGTAAATTGCCTGAATGGTCTTTCCCTCGTTCGGGCCGTTGGTGCCGGTGATGTCCATCGTTTTGGGAGTCGTCTTCAGATCGAGTTTCAGCACCCCCTGATCCATCACGTTTCCGACTTTGGCCACGTACCTCCCGCCGATCAGAAAGAGTTTCATTGTTTTGAGGCTCTCGTAAGGCAGCTTCCGGCCGCCGAGTTCGGCAGTAATCGGGAGCCAGGTTCCGTCAAGCATTTTGTTGACCTCCTCGCAGCTGACCGCCACGTAATACGCCACCCAGTAAAACACCCGCCGCGCCCAGCACCGTCACGACCCAGGGATACCATGACGGCTGGGCGGCGGCTTCAGGTGTTCCCCGCGTGAGCAATACAGACACAGCCGACATCACCAGCAGCAGAATGCTGAGCGCTCCGGCGTGAATGAGCGGCTCACGCCCTGCAATCAATCCCGTGACCCACCCGCCCAGGACTGCGGCGGCGGCGCTCACAACCAGACTGGCGACCAGATAACTGTTCGGGGGCTGCTGTATGGTGTTAGATCCGGCATCGCCGAGCATGATCCTGGCCGTCAGCGCCGTGCCGATGACGACAGTGATTACCATCACCATAAAACCGGCAGCGACGGACAAAACACTTCGCAGCATAAGCGACTCTCCCTCCATCACTCCGGTTGTCAGCTGCTCCGAAGCGAACCCGGGAATCCACAGATCAGTGTTCTTCGATCCCCCTGGGATAACGATCCGCCACAAGATTCAGTCTGACGTTATGCTCAAGGAGCGCTTTAAGGCCCGCGAGTACCAGAGAGAACCCCTGGGTCGAGCCGGTCACCTGTTTCACAAGTTCGTCCCCGTCGCCGGTGAAGCCGGCTTCGGTGATACTGACGAACGTTGTGCCATCCTTCTGGGGCGCGAACGTCCATTCCACGGTGGTGAGACCGCCGTACCCCGGCCACTCGATGACAATGCGCTTGTTCGGTTCAATGGCTTTCGCCGTCACCGGGATCGAGATACCGTACATTTCCCAGTCCCACTGAACCTGCCTGCCAGCCTCGAGCCTTCCGCTACTCCTGGTGAACCAGAATTTCGTGGTGATGTCGGGGTTGACAAAGGCCTCGAACACATCGGCGACAGGCCTGCGGATCAGCATCCCGGTCTTCATGATCGGCATTTGCCTGAGCTGAAGATTACCCATACCGACTCCTTCCGAGCGGCTGACAGACTCTTAAAGGTCAAGCGGCTCAAATGCTGAAAATGGTCGCTGACATTCCTTCAGGCTGGCGAGGGTTTCGATTTCACAGGCTTCGTTGAACTGTTCCCACATGGCCAGCACAATTTCGTTGTGATGCGCCTGCTCGATGGCCTCGGCGGATTTCCACTCAAAGACTTCCACGATGGTTCCGTCTTCGGCGCGCAGGACGTAAGGAGGGCGATCTGTCACAAGGCCCTCACCACGCAGGATCGGCACATGACCTTTCACGAGTTCGAGGAGCTGTGCTTCCTTCCCCTCGCGGGGGCGGTAAGCAACGATCACGACCCGGCCCATTTGAATAACCCTCCTCTCAGGCGCTCGCCGCTTCGCCCGCCTCCCACATCTCATCGCCGCTCGGCCCGTAAATCGCCGGCACCTTCGCGCCCATCGGACGCAGGTATGCGCTCAACTGCCCGCGATGATGAACCGTGTGATCCTTCAGGAAAGTCAGGTAGGCTACCGCCGGGCGGTTGAAGACCTGAAAGAAATTGATGGGCTTCGCGAGCTGCTCGCCGCCGAGTTGACTGACTTTCTCCAGACCGGCCCTGAAGCCGTTCTCGTAGAGCGCAATCAGCTCGGCCATGCTCTTCGTCGGGTTGGGGGGTTCTTCCCCACCACCTTCAAAAGACCCTTTGGCGATACCTTCCAGAAAATACAATTCGGAAGCCACGATGTGCCAGGCCAGTTCACGCGCCGTGCGGTATTTCGGGTCGGGGCGATAATCGGCGCGCTCGTCGGGGACGGCGGCCAGCACTTTTTTCGTCGTCGCAAATTCGCCTTCGATGGCTGGCAACAGGAAATCGCGCAAAAACAGGGACTGCTCTGCTGTCATACTCGACATAGCTCTTCCTCCGTTGGTGGGGGGTTAGGTTGTGAGATGACCCTGAAGCCGATACCGCCTGAGGTCTTCAGGGCGTGGGGATGGATTGGACTTGTAGTGGCGACGCTCGGGGGCCGCTGACTCGTGGGGTGAGTGTCGTCAGCGGCCCCCGAGCGTCGTTACCACAAGGACAACCTGATGTTTCAATATCCGGGTGTTACTGTTATTGCTCCGGTGTCAATGAGCGGCTTTGCCGTCGCGGGCTTCAGTGTGAGGCCAGCCAGTCGCTGAAGACTCTGGCAGCATCGGGCTTGCCGCTCCAGCGGGCGCGGTTCTTGCCGATCAGCGCCAGCACCATCGCCTGATGCTGTCCGGCGCGGTCGCCGATGCGCTCGAAGTAGTTGTAGAGACGATCAATGCGCTGGATCGAGCCTCTGGCCGCTTCGACGGTCTTGAAGGCCAGCACGTTGCGGAAGAACCGTGAGTAGAAGTTCTGTTCGCTGGCCGTCGTGGTGTAAAGGTCGGAGTAACCGGTCAGCAGCCCGGCGCTCTGCAGCACCTGCGCGACGTATGAGGGGCGCGCGCCGACCTGATAAACGATCTCGGCAATGTCACTGACGCCGTTCTGATAAAGCTCGACGATCTGTTCCTTCTTGGTGCGCCGCTTTGTTTTCTGTTCCGCGACTTCAGCCTCGTCTTCCGAAGCTCCGGCTTTATTTGCCGGATCACCTGACAAGGCATTGAACCACCGCTCCAGCTCCAGATCGTCGGCGAACCAGTCTTCCAGCGTCGGCTCGTCAGTCCGTGATATCGGCGGTGTTTGTGTTTGAATCAATTCCTCAGTTGACATTTTGTCTGCCCTCCCTTCGGTGGAAGTCCGGCGGCGGAGCGGGCCTTTTCTCCACCGCCCTGTATTCACTTCCCCTGCTCAGCCTGCGCGCAGCAGATCATCGTCCTGCATCCCGTTCTGCTTCTCTTCCTGCTTGCGCTTCAGGTAATCAATGAATCTTGACGCGGCCATTTTTGAAAGCTCTTCGGTTCCGCAGCTCATCAGCGACTGGCATTCCTGCTCGATGTCGCACCCGATTTCGCGGCCCAGGGCGCGGATCATGCCGAGTTGCTTTGGCGTCACCAGATCGGCCAGCGATTTGGCGAGCGGGTCACGCGGGAAGCTGTTGCCCGGATTGTGAGCGCCCTGCCGTTCGATGACTTCGGATTCGCGCTGATAGAGGTCGCGGGCGATGCCGAATTTGATGGCGGCGCGTTTGAGCGCGTCGTGTTCGGCCTTCTTGATGCCGGTCTCGCTCTCCGCGGTGCCGGTGCCCACGCCTTCGCGGGTCACGCCGTCAACCGTGATCGCGGCGGTCACCGCAACCATATCGCCGATCTGCGTGATGTTGCGGACCGAGTGCGACCAGGTTGGTGCGACGCGGTCAAGAATGTCGGCGACCGTGTGCCATTCGACGTATTCAACGATGTGCGTATTGCCCTGACGATCAGTCCAGCCTTCGCGCGTCCTGACCAGTTTCGGGTCAATCGGCTGGCGCAGCGTGCGCAGCAGATTCGTAAAAGCCATCGGCACGACGTTGGCTTTGGACTGCGGTGAATTTTCGGACTGGGCGGCAGACTGATTGTCGGCCTGCCCTTCGTGGACATTGGTGTTCACTTCTTCTGACGGCATTTCATCTTCCTCTCTTCTCCGCATGATCTTCGGCGTTGAATCCGAAGCTGCCGGAGTGCTGGCGACTATCCCGGGCTGAGGCGTCGCTGAATTCTGAGTCTCCTGTGTGCCGGCCGAAAGCGTGTGCTTGACGGCGAGAATGTGTTCGCAACGGAAAGCCGCGTCCGTCACCGACTGCTCTTCGAATTCCGGGCAGGTGCAGCATACGCGCCCGCCCTCATTGCGCCAGACCTCATAGACCACCTGCTTCCCGCGCGGCGCCGGAGTGGTCACGCGAAAACGGTCACCCTCGCGCGAAACCAGCCCCATCGCGGCCAGACTCTGCGCCCGCTTGTGCCTTTGCACGGCCTTCTTGATCGTGATCTCTCTGCCGAGCGCGCTCTGATTCGCGTTCTCGGCAGCGGGTTCATTCCTGTTTTCGTTCATTGATGTGACCATTGCTCTTTTTCCTCCCGTTGATCACTTACGGCCAGGTCTTCCATGCCGTGCAGCTGTTTTTGCCCTTGCCCGATGAAATGCCCCCTCCATCTTCCCTGCCTCATCTGCTCGTTTCACTGCTGCAACAATGTACCATAACAATTTTAGCATTGCAAGTATGAAACAAAGTCTTGCATTCTTATTTTTTCCTGTGCTATGTTTTCCCGTGCTTTAGGGGCGAAGAACCCTCTCGGCAGGGTCAACGTTCCGGAAGGAGGTCTCAGAGATGCAACACCTGGACAGAGATATACAGACAAGGGGCGTGATCAATACGAGCGAACTCGGGCGTGCGATCAAACGCAAGCGTGAAGAGATGAAGATGAGTTTGCGGGCGGTGGCTCAGGTCACCGGCGTTTCCGCTTCAACTCTGTCGCGAATTGAAAATGGTTCAGTGCAACCGGATGCCGACAATCTGGCGCGGCTCGCCGCGTGGCTGAACATTCCGATGGAGCGCGTGATTATGGACAGCCGGGGGCCCGACCGGCTGAACGCGATGGGCGGCGACAGCGACACGGTGCCGGTAATTTATTTCCCGCAGGAGCCGACGCCCGACATCGTTGAAGCACACCTGAGAGCCGATAAAAATCTCACACCCGATACGGCACGGGCGCTGGCCGAACTTTTCCGTGTTGCGTATTCGCAGTTCAGCAAGCCCGGCATCAATGACGCGACCAAGCCGCAGTCCTGATTGAGTAGTAAGAAGTGAGGTCAAAGTGGAAAGCGCGTCGGGATTCTGACCCGGCCCTTTCCACTTTTTACTTTCTGCGCAGCCCTTTTTTCTCTCACCCTTCCGCCACGTATAATGCCTGTGTGGATCATCTCGAATTACCGCCGACACCCAAAGGACGAATGTACGAACAGCGCGCCCGGAGCCTGCGCGAATTCGCGGGATTGCGCCGTGATGACGCGCCGCTCGACCCGTTTGAGCTGGCGCGACTGGCGAAAATTCTGGTGGTCAGCTTTGACGAAATCCGGGGGTTATCAAAGGAAGCCAGGGAACATCTGCTCGGTGAGGGGGCCGACAGCTGGTCAGGCGGGGCCGCCTCGCGCACGCTGCCGGACGGCAGGAAGCTCGTGATCCTGAATCCGAAGCACGGGCGCAACCGTCACAACGCGACGCTGATGGAAGAGGTCTGTCATGTCTTTCTGGGCCACAAGGCCAACCGGCTGGCGATAGCTGCGGAAAACAACGGCGGAAAAACTCTGGCGCGTGATTACAACGAAGCTGACGAGGAAGCTGCCTACGCGGTCGGCGCCGCCGCGCTCGTCCCTTTCACGGCCCTGCGCCGGTTTGTGCTGGCCGGAAGGACAGCCTCACAGATCGCCCGTCATTTCAACGTCAGCCGCCAGCTGGTGGTTTACCGCATCAAGATTTCAAGGCTCTGGCCCGAGTATAAATCCCGCCACCCGGAAGAGGCCGAACAGTACGCGCGGCGCGGGGATAACTCTTCTGAAAATTCTTCAGGCTGAATTTTTCGCGGGCAGCACGATCCCGCGACACTCACCGAACCCGATCCGCGCGAAGCCTTCGCGTTCGCAGAAGCCGCGAATAATCACTTCATCCCCGTCTTCCAGAAATCTGCGCGTCTCACCGCCCGGCAGTTCAATCGGCTCAGTCCCGCGCCAGGTCAGTTCGAGCAGGCAGCCGCGCTGGTCTTTCTCCGGGCCCGAGACTGTGCCGCTCGCGATCAGGTCACCCGGACGCAGATTACAGCCGTTGCTCGTGTGATGCGCGAGCATCTGCGCGACGGTCCAGTAAACGTCGCCGAAGCTGTGATGCGTGAGCTTGACGGGCGCAATCCCATGCTCGCGCATCCGCTGCGAAGAGAGAAACAGTTCAAGCTTCAGATCAATCCCGCCGCCCTCGCGGTTGGCCGGCGAATCGAGGTGAGGCAGCGGTTCGGGGTCACCCTCCGGCCGTTTGAAAGCCGGGATGCGGTAGGGCGCGAGAGCTTCCATCGTCACGACCCAAGGGGAGATCGTCGTCGCAAAGCTCTTGGCCAGGAACGGCCCCAGCGGCTGATATTCCCACGTCTGAAGATCACGTGCCGACCAGTCGTTGACGATGCACAGGCCGAAGATGTGATCCTCAGCCTCAGCAATACTGACCGGCTCGCCCAGCTTATTCCCCGGCCCGACAAAGAAACCGACTTCGACTTCGTAATCCAGCAGTCGGCTCGGCCCGAACGCCGGCTTGTCAGCATCAGGCGCTTTCGTCTGCCCGTTCGGGCGGCGAACCGGCGTGCCGCTTACAACCACAGAAGAGGCGCGACCGTGGTAAGCGATGGGGACGTACTTGTAATTCGGCAGCAGCGGATTGTCAGGCCGCATCATTTTGCCGACGTTCGTGGCGTGAAAGACTGAAGCGTAGAAGTCCGTGTAGTTACCGATCCGGGCAGGCAAAAGCATTGCGGCCTCAGTCCCGGGGATGAGTGTTCTGCCGATAAGCTTCTTGTTATCTCTAAGCTCGGCGTTGTCAGATCGAAGCAACTCACTGATTCGCTTTCGCAACAACGACCAAAGCTCCGGCCCAGGCTCCATCAATGAATCAGGGCTGCTCCCGCGATAGGATCCAAAGAGTGGCACCGGCAGGTGACTCAGAAGACCGGCCTGGTGACTTTCCTGCAGGCTCAGAATATGGTCGCCGATTGCCACACCGACATGGATTGCGGAGTTGACCTTATGTCTGAAAACCCCGAGCGGCAGATTCTGAATCGGGAAATCGCAGCCCGGCTCATTCGCCGACTCGATCCAGCTTTTCAGATTCGGGTCGTGCGTCTCATTGATCGAATAACTCATAGCAAACCAATCCTCTTCAGATCATCAATCGGCTCCTCGAACGAGCAGGAGCCATAAGCGATGGCGAAGCTCTGGCGGGCGACTAAAAGCTTCTGCTGATTGAGGCGACGCGTGCCCCACGTCACTCCCTCTTCATCAAACCTGAAAGCGGCGGGCGAAGTTTCTTCGAGCAGGTGTGTGATCTCTTCAGTGCCGGCCCCGAAGCGGGCGAAGGCGGCGGCGAGAAACACGTTCAGGAATCCGTGCATCACCGCCGACGTGCTGTCCGGTTCATAGGTCAGCCGGTAACTCGCGCGCAGCGGGTGGTGCAGTCCGGCTGTGGCTTTGAAGGCCACGCGGGCTGAAACGCAGGCGCTGATGAACCGCGCCAGATCGTCGGTCGTGGGGAAAGCCTGTTCGGTAACCCCACCGGTTCGCACTTTCGCGAGCGCGCCGGTCTCGGCGATGACATCGGTCAGAGCCTGCGGGTCGCGGGTGATCGGGATTTCAAAGTAAGCGAGCATCGTGCGCGGCAGCAGCCTCATCGCCCGATAAACGTCGTCCGCTTTTTCGGCTTTCAGTTCAATTGAGTCAACGACGACCGCCCCGGCCGTTTCGTCTCTCGCGTGGAGATGATTGAATTCGCCAATCCTGTTGAGGTCAGCGGCCAGATCGGCGCTGCCGAGCGCGCTGAGGCGCCAGGGGTATACCGGATTGCCGCGCGGCAATAATTCCGATGCGGACTGCTCGAATTCATCCAGCCGCGCCATCGGCACAATGAAGCGTCCGAGCATCCAGGCGTTCTCACTCGCCAGATACCCCGCATAGTTCCGCACCGCCGGGGCCATCTCCAGCGCAGCCGGCGGAAACAGCCCGGCGTAATCAATCAGATCGGTCAGCAGGAGGCGAAGCGAAGCAGGCATTTCTTTACTCTGATCTTTCATTGCACCGCTGATCATACTTTTTTCCGATCCGGTCTGTTAAGAGGCGCTGATTGATGGGGCCAAAAGCAAATTGAGGCTGCCCGGGCCGAACGACCAGACAACCTCAATCAGTTACTCCCAGGTTTTTCTGCCGATCAGACGCCCCGCCTGCTTTAGAAAATCCCATTGAGGCGCAGCAGGTGTCCCATCTTCTCCTTCTTGGTCAGCAGGTACTTTTCGGCGCTCTTGTGCGGTTTGACTTCGAGGTGGACGCGCTCGACGACTTCCAGCCCGGTGTTCCTGAGAGCGCGCACCTTGTCCGGGTTGTTCGACATCAGGCGGACTTTGCCGAGGCCCAGCATCCTGAGTATCTCGGCGCACTGGCTGTAATCGCGCGCATCAATCGCGAAGCCCAGCCGCACGTTGGCTTCGATAGTGTCGGCGCCCTCGTCCTGCAGGGCGTAGGCGCGAATCTTGTTGACGATGCCGATGCCGCGCCCCTCCTGCTGCTGGTAAACGATCACGCCCGCGCCTTCGGCCTGGATCATCTCCATCGCGCGCTCGAGCTGCGGGCCGCAATCGCATTTCAGCGAATGAAAGACGTCGCCCGTCAGGCACTGCGAATGGATGCGGGCGAGGGTCGGTTTTTCGGGGTTGATTTCGCCTTTGATCAGGGCGACGAATTCCTCGTCGCTGGTCGTGCTGCGGAATCCGATGATTTTGAAGGAGCCGAATTCAGTCGGCAGGTTTGCCTCTGCCTCTTTGCTGACTGTAAACCCTCCTGTTGCTCGGTCAGTCTCTTCTGCGATCACCATGTTCATCTACGTTCTCCTGTGATTGCCGATGTTGCGTAAGGGTATCGTTGAAATTATCAGGGTGACATCTGTCAGTGTCAATCTGATGACTCATTCAATTTATACCTGATCTTTGAGCATTTATTCCCCGCTCAGGTTGTCCTGCGGGCGGCAGTCCTAGTGACGTCAGATCATCACGAATCTCCGGGGAACCCTTCACAATCTCCAATCATCGGGGCGACAGGGGCGCTGAAACGATTGAACAGGCGGCATTAGAGTTTTGCCAGCTTCCTCTCACCCCGGGCGTTGGCCGGACTGAAAAAGGAAGGTATGATGACGGCTCGCTCCGAACTCTTCTGCCGGCGACTGACGAATCATCCCAATGTCCACACTATTCGTTCTGCTGCTCACGGTTCTGGCCGTTGCCAACGGATTCCTCCTGACCTTTCTGGTGATCGCACGGGCCTCGCTGCCAGCCCGGCTGTGTTACGGCTCGGTCGTCGGGCTGCTCGCGCTCGCCTGGGTCAGCTTTCTGGTCTCGCTTGCGGCAGGATTGAATGCGACGGCAATCACCCTCGTGACTTTGATCTTTGCGGCGGGGGCATTGGTACTGTACAGCAGAATTCCTCCTGAGCGCCTGAAAGCCGGGGTCCGCGCCGCTTCGCCGGATCGCTGGGGAGTCGTTTATTACCTCGCCTGGGCAGTTTTTCTCGGCCTGCTCTTCAGCCGCGTCGTCAGCTCCGGCGACGGGGGGATGTACACCGCGCCGGCCAATAATTTCGGTGACCTGCCGTTCCATTTCAGCGTCATTACATCCTTCGCGTACGGCGAGAACCTGCCGCCCCGCAACCCGATTTTTGCCGGGCTGCCTTTTACCTATCCGTTCCTGATAGATTTTCTGACCGCTTTCTTCCGGCGCGCGGGCGCGGACTGGCCCGCGGCATTCTTCATCGAAAACATCATTCTGTCGCTCTCGCTCGTCGGCGTCATCGAACTGATGACCCTGAAACTGACCGGCCATCGCCTGGCGGCGCGAATCGCTCCCGTGTTGTTCCTCTTCAACGGCGGATTCGGCTTCGTTTATTTCCTGCGCGACCTCGGCGAATCGTCAGCCGGCCTGCTCAATTTCCTCGCGCACCTGCCGCGCACCTACACGATGAGTGATGAACTGCACCTGCGCTGGGGCAACGTTTTCACGACGCTCCTGATCCCGCAACGCTCGCTCCTGTTCGGCCTGCCGACAGCCGCGATGATCATCTCGCTCTGGTGGCAGGCCGTGAGTGAGACGGAGGGATGGGGGGAGTGGGGGATGGGGGATGGGGGAGATGGGGAGATGGGGAGATGGAAGAACAAGGAGACAAGGCGACAAGGAGAGAAGGTGACAGGAAAACAAGTCAATATGGACACGGATTCCGTTTCTCCTTCCCTCCCCCCCTCCCCTCGTCGCAGATACCTGCTCGCCGCCGGGGTGCTGGCGGGGCTGATGCCGATGGCGCACGCGCATGGATTTTTTTCGGTGATGATCGTGAGCGTGCTGCTGGCCCTGCTGTTCTTTTCGTGGGACTGGCTGGCGTTTTTCATTCCGGCCGGCGTGCTGTCCCTGCCGCAGGCACTCTGGCTGAGGGCGACCCCGACGCGCAGCAAAATGTTCGAGCCGCATTTCGGCTGGGAAGCCTATGACCTCTGGCGGGCGGGGCAGATGTCCCCGCTGACTTTCTGGCTGATCAACGCCGGCGCATTCCTGTTGCTGCTCGCCCTCGCGCTGCTTGTTGGCAGGCTCATTACCGCGCGCCTGCGCCGCTTCTACCTTCCGTTTCTGATCTGCTTCATTCTGCCGAACGCCGTGCTGCTTGCGCCCTGGGCGTGGGATAACATCAAGGTGCTGATTTACTGGTATCTCGCCTCGTGCCCGCTGGTCGCGGCCCTGCTCACGCAACTGTTCTCATCGCGAGCAGTCATGCTGCGCATCATCGCCGCAGCCCTGCTGGTAATGCTCACGCTCTCCGGCGCGGTTGACGTGCTGCGCGGGCTGTCGCCGGTCGAAAACGTTCAGCTCTTCAGCAGAGCCGATCTTACCGCCGCCGAACTCATTCGGCAGCGCACGCCGCCGCGTGCGCTGCTGCTGAACGCGCCGATTCACAATTCGGTCGTCGCGCTGACCGGGCGGCAGCCGCTGATGGGTTACCCCGGTCATCTGTGGACGCACGGCATTGAGTCACACGAGCGTGAACAGGATGTCAGAATGATTTATCAGGGGGGCGCGGAGGCGGAACAGCTGTTGAAATATTACGGCGTGGATTATGTGGTCATCGGCCCGATTGAACTCGGCCAGTTCAGCGCGAATGAGGAGTTCTTTGCCGCAAAGTATCCCGTCGTGGTTGAGACTCCCGATTATCACGTCTACCGGATCAAATGAAGGGCTGGAATCCTGAGTGCGGGGCTCCAGCCCCCTCACTTTACTTCTTCGCTTTCGCGCGGAACTCCGAGTCCGGCAACTCCACATCCAGCTTCACGTCTTTCACTGTGATCACCGTGTCGCCCATCTCCGGGGAATTCTGCACCACCCTGAACGGGATCATCAGCCCGCCGACGCCGCGATAATTGCTGAACGTTTCCGCGAACGGCAGCGAAATGCCGGAAGCCTCGCTGGAGTGCATGCCTTCGCGTTTGAGCAACAGAAAGGATCTGGCGGAAAAATAGTCAGTAATGGCGCTTCCCTTTTCAGGAATCTTTTCAACGACGTAAGCGTCTTCATCGCCGAGTCTCGTCATCTTTTTGATCTTCACTGTCCTGTAGAGCGACTTCCAGTTCAGCTTCTCGTAAAAGTCGGCGGCCAGTCGCGTTTCATCCAGCTCCTTTCCGGCCTTTGGTTCGGGCACCGAGAAACTGGTTTCCGTCCCGCCATTCGCCCCGTCGAAGTATTCATAAATCGTCCCGAGCTTTTTGCCCAGCGCCACGAGCGTGATGTTCTGCGATGACAGGTTCGGCGCTTTGGCGATGATCGTACCTTCTCCGGTCACACCCTGATTCACCAGATCAAGCGTCACTGTCGTCACAGTTGATTTATGTTTGCGGAGGTTTGCCTCGCCACCCGCAGCTTCGATCACCTTCGCCATCAGTTCATCAACTGAAATTATCACCGGCGCAGTTACAGCCTCATTCACGCGCCCGAATTCAAACTCGCCCTCCGGCTGTTTCGTCGTGATACTCGCGACGGCCCCGCCATCATTGCGTTTGACGATCATCGAATAAGAATCCGGCAGCCCGCCGAGTGAGTAAGTGTCTTTGGATTTTTCGCTCAGCGGGTAAGCAGGCTGCCCCGGAACGATCAGCGCGGCTTTGCCGTCCCTGACCCCGATCTCGACTCTGGCCTTGAGCTGCTCGCTTTCGTAACTGCCGATCAGTTCCTTCACCGGCCCGGAATAATCACCTGCCGCTCTGGCCTTCTCAGCTTTCACCGCAGCCTCGGCGGCTTCAGGGTCTTTCAACTTCGGCAGCACCAGATTGCCCTGCGGCTGCTCAAGGAACATCTCCGTTTCGCCCGCCTTATCTTTAACCGCGCGAAAAGTGATGAAGAAACCATCCGGCGCCGGGTCGCTCAGTTTGTAGCGGCGACCGCCGACATTGATGAGCGTATACGGCTGCTGCCCCGGAACATTCGCAATCAGTTTATCGCCCTCATATGCCACCTTGATATTGAAGCCCGCCTGCTCAAGCCTGTAGCTCCCGGCCTCGCTCTTCGGATCAACTGCATCCATGCCGCCCTTCGTCTCCTTGTTATCCGCCATAGCATCGGGAGTGCCAACCAGACCTGACCAGATTGTGTTCATTGCAAACGAGCCGAGCGGCGAGGCTGTCACATTCGTCAGCAGCGCGAAGCCCAGCTTCTCGTCCGGCATGAGCGCCACCTGCGCGTTGAAGCCGTCAATGTTGCCGCCGTGTTCGACGACCTTGTGCCCCTTCCATTCGCGCAGGAACCAGCCCAGCCCGTAACTCACGCTGCCCGCAATCGTCATCTGCTTCGAGACGAGTTCACCAAAGCTCTTTTCCGACACCAGCCGCTTCCCTTCAAACTCACCGCCGCCGAGCATCAGCCGCACCCACTGTGCCATCTCGCGCGCGTTCGAGTTGATCGCGCCCGCCGCCGCCGCGACCGTCAGATCGCGCGTCGGCAGCTTTCTCGTCTCATTCGTCGCCTTGATGTAAACGTACCCCAGCGAATAATCGGGCGACTTCTGCATCTCCCTGGCCGACAGATTGCTCGCCTTCATCCCCAGCGGCTTGAAGATGCGCTCGGCGATCACCTTTTCATAAGGGGCGTTCTGCGCCCTCGCGACGACCTCACCGGCGGTCACGAACATGACATTCTGGTAGAGGAACTTTTCGCCGAACTTCGCTTCCGGCTTCGCCAGCCCGGCCACGCGAATCGTCTCCTCGCGGGAGAGTTTGCCCGTGTACCAGCCGATGTCCGTGCGATTCAGCCCCGAACGGTGGCACAGCAGATCGCGCACAGTGATCTTCGCGTCTGCTTCAGCGTCCTGGAGTTTGAAGTAGGGCAGGTATTTTTTCGGCGAATCGGAGAGGGAAACTTTGCCTTCATCCACGCTCATCATCACCGACATCGCCGTGAAGGCTTTTGACGAAGAGCCGATTGCAAACAGCGTGTCGGGCGTCACGGGCAGCTTGCGCTCGTAATCCTTCACGCCCATGCCCTTCAGGTAAATCACCTTGTCGTCTTTGACAATGACGAGCGACGCGCCCGGAATGCCAAGCTCCTTGCGCTTGTCATCTATCTTCTTTTCGATGACGGCAAGGCGTGCTGCGAGATCGGCATCGGCAGAAGTCGCAACGGAAGCTTTGGCGGCTTCCTGTTTTGCCACGACAGCGGCAACCGATGGGGTCAGGTTTGCAACCATCAGCGCCAGCGCCAGAGCAAGGCGCGAAAAGCGTTTGGGGAACATTCGATCAATCCTCCGGAAAGTTGTTTTATTAAAGCGATCAGGTAATGCAGAGCCAGTCCCGTTATACGTCAGATCAGACCACGAAGTTTTGAGGATAAAGAGTGCCGGAGCCAATCATTACCAGCCTCCACCCTCCTGTCACTTTCCTTGACTCACCACTCCTGCCCGCCTAATCTCCCTCGCGATGTTTGCAGAAGTCGCGATCCCCCTCTACGTCTTTCAGACCTTCACCTACGGGCTGCCTGAGAGCTTCGCCGCGCAGGCGCAGCCGGGCTGCCGCGTGCTGGTGCCGTTGGGCAAACAGCTCATCACCGGTTACATCGTTGACCTGCACGACTCGCTTGAAGAAGCAGGCCTCGACGCGGAAAGCACTGAAGTGAAATTCGTCGAAGAACTCTTCGACACCGAGCCGCTGGTCACGGCAGAAATGCTTGAGCTGACCAAATGGATTGCCGATTATTACTTCGCGCCCTGGGGCGAAGTGATCAAAAGCTGCCTGCCCGCCGGGATCAACGCCGAAGCCGAAACGATCCTCTCGATCACCACCGAGGGCCGCGCCGTCCTCGCAGCCGCCTTCGCCAGACAGAATCAGCCGACCACCAAAGTTCAGGCGCTCGCGCTCGTCGCCGAAGAAGGCATGCTCGATGCCCGCGTGCTGGCAAAGCACTTCAACAAGGTGCGAGCGGGAGCCATCATCCGCGAGTTGGAACGATCCGGCTGGATCACCGTCCAGCGACAGATGCAGGACGCCGCAGTCAAACCGAAGCGGCAGCAGGCCGTTCGATTGCGGAGTGCGGAGTGCGGAGTGCGGATTGAAGAGAAGAGTGACGGGGCCGGTGAGCGGTACAGTACCGCGAGCGTGAGCGAGCGGGTTTCCGCCGCGGACACAGCCCCTTCCCCTGTCCTGACCGAACAGCAAAAGCGCGTCCTCGCAGTTCTCGCGGCTTCGCCTGAACCTCTTTCGCTCGCCGACCTGACTGAATCCGCCGACGTGAGCGGCTCGGTCATCCGCACGCTCGAACGCAAGGGCGTGGTCGAAGTCTTCACCCGCGAAGTCCGCCGCGACCCGCTCGCGCACCTCAAAAACCTCGAAGCCGATGACCTGACCCTTTCGCACAAACAGCAATCCGCGCTCGACGCGATCAAAGCGAAACTCGACGAAGGCCGGTACGCCGCCTTCCTCCTGCACGGCGTCACTGGGAGCGGCAAGACCGAAGTCTACATCCGCGCTATGCGGGCCGCGCTCGAAAAAGGCAAAACGGCGCTGATGCTCGTGCCGGAAATTTCCCTGACGCCGATGTTCGCCCGTCGCCTCTCCGCTCACTTCGGCGACGCCGTCGCGATCCTCCACTCATCGCTTTCCGAGGGCGAACGACTGGACGAATGGAACCGCATGCGCCGCGGCGAAGCCCGCGTCTGCATCGGCGCGCGCTCGGCGGTCTTCACTCCGCTCGAAAACATCGGCCTCATCATCGTTGACGAGGAACACGAGTCCGCTTACAAGCAGGACGAATCGCCGCGCTACCACGGGCGCGACACCGCGATCGTGCGCGCGCTCAAAGCCGACGCCGTAGTCATCCTGGGGAGCGCCACCCCCTCGATGGAATCCTTCTACAACGCGCAGATGGGCAAGTACCAGTACGTCGAAATGAAGGAGCGCATCGGCGGTCGGGACCTGGCCAAGGTCGAAGTCGTGGACATGCGCGAAGTCTTCCAGCGCCACGGCAAGCAGCAGGTCTTTTCCGATGAGATGAAGGAGGCGATCAGGGAAAATCACGAGCGCGGCAAACAGACGCTCGTGCTGCTCAACCGGCGCGGCTATTCGACCTTCCTGCTCTGCCGCAGCTGCGGCCACCGCGCCGCCTGCCCGAACTGCGACGTCACGCTGACGTATCACAAATCCGAAGCCCGCCTGACCTGCCATTACTGCGGCCATCAGGAGCGCGTGCCGCGCAGCTGTCAGAACTGCGACGGGGCTTTCATCTACTACGTCGGCGAAGGCACCGAGCAGATCGAAGCGCTGTTGAAAGAGATGTACCCGCAGATGCGCATCGCCCGCCTCGACCGCGACACGACGCGCAAACGCGGGGCCTTTGAACGCCTGCTCGGCCAGTTCGCCATCGGCGACCTCGACCTGATGGTCGGCACTCAGATGATCGCCAAGGGCCACGACTTCCACAACGTCACGCTGGTCTGTGTGATTTCGGTTGACGCGGGCCTTTCGATCCCCGACTTCCGCTCCGCCGAACGCACCTTCCAGCTTCTGACACAGGTAGCCGGTCGCGCCGGTCGCGGCGAAGAGCCGGGCCGCGTGGTCTTGCAGAGCTACCACCCCGAACATTACGCGCTCCGGTACGCGCGCGATCAGGTCTACGAGAAGTTTTACGAACACGAGATTCACTTCCGCCAGGAGATGCGCTACCCGCCCTTCGTCGCGCTCATCAACGTCCTCGTCCACCACAGCGAATACGCGAAGGCGGCAACCGTCGCCGCCGAGTTCGCAAGGCTGCTCAAGACTGCCGACGCCGAGCGGGCGTTGAGGATTTTAGGCCCCGCGCCCGCGCCGCTTTCGCGCATCAAAGGCGAGCATCGTCTGCAGGTGCTGATCAAGACAAAGAACCGCCGGGTCGCGCGCGAGGCACTGGATGCGGCGATGCTGGGGCTGAAGGAGGCGGGGTATGATCTGCGGATGCTGAATGTTGAGGTTGATCCGGTGAGCTTGATGTGATTGGATTTTCCTCTGCGGAAATAAGTTGCTGAAAGAAGTCCGTCAAAATGGATTACGCAGTCTCCGAACAATCGTATGAATCCGCACGGATGCGCGCCGACTGGACTGTTTATGCGCTGGGCGCCGGGATCATCACCTCCATGGCAAGAATAGTCATCAGCGTGGTTGAGGTCAGACAGTATTCCGGCCTTGCGGCGACCATACCTCTGAAGGAAGCCGACAAAACAGATAAAGCGATGTTGCTGGAGTCGGCGATCATACTGGGGTCGCTGGCGGTGTGGCTGACAACAATGGTGCTGTTCCTGATGTGGTTTCATCGCGTCTGCAGCAACCTCAAACCGCTCGGCGCGCGCAGGCTGCAGCATACGGCGCGGCTGGCGGTCGCGGTCTGGTTCATTCCGTTCGCCCATCTTTTCATCCCACACCGGATCGCCAAAGAGGTCTGGATCAAAAGCGACACGAGCAGGGAAACCAATGATTTCCTGTACAAGGGCTCATCCGTACCGGGCTTTATAAACGCCTGGTGGGGGTGCTGGGTGGCGTCGTGCCTGATCGGCTATGGCTCCTCTCAACTGTCAGCGAAAGCATCCATCGTCGCGGACCGCAGGCTGGCTGACTGGTTCAGTGTGATTTCAGAAGCCCTGAGCATCGCGGCAGCCATCCTCGCGATTCGAGTGATCAGGTCAATCACTGCGCGGCAGGAAGAAAGCAGTCAACGCATCCGCGGCATTGGCCAGCCGCCTCCGCCACCCGTGTTTGATTCAGGACAGGGGGCATCAGTTCAATGAAACCTTCTGCCGTGTCACTGCCCGCTGAGCCTGTCACACCGCGGTCTGCGCAATCCATCCAACGGAACATCGGTTATTACGTTGCGGTCTTTTCGCTCGGCCTGATCGTCGCCTCGCTCGGGCCGACGCTGCCCGAACTGGCGCGGCAGACCGGCTCGCCGCTGAAGGAAATCAGCACTCTGTTCCTGACGCGGTCGCTCGGGTTGATCCTTGGCGCGCTCCTGGCGGGCAGGCTCTTTGACCGGCTGAAAGGCCACCCGCTGCTGGTCGGGGGGCTGTTTGCGCTCGCGGTGTTGGTGGCGCTCGTGCCGACGGTTCCGCTGCTCTGGCTGATGGTGATTCTGTTTCTGCTGCAGGGGCTCGCGGCGAGCGCGATCAGCGTCGGCGGGAATACGCTGCTCGTGTGGGCGAATCGCGGCAGGACGGGGCCGCTCGTCGGCGGGCTGCATTTCATCTGGGGGGTCGGCGCGTTCATCTCACCGATCATCATCGCGCGCGCGGTGAAACTGAGCGGCGGAATCAGTCTGGCTTACTGGATTCTGGCGGCGCTGGCATTGCCGGCCTGCGTCTGGCTCGCCCGGTTGCAGAGCCCGGCGCACCCGCACAAATCCGAATTCCAGCGGGCAGGTGAGGTCAAGGTCGCGCTGGCCGCGATGATCTGGTGTTTCTTCTTTCTCTATACCGGCACCGAAGCCTGCTTCGGCAACTGGATTTTCACTTACGCGCTGAAGACGGGCCTTGGCAACACGACGAGCGCGGCTTACCTGAATTCGGCCTTCTGGGGCGCGTTGACGCTCGGACGGTTGCTCGCGATCCCGATTGCCATGAAGCTCAGGCCGCGCAGCATCCTGACGATTGACCTGTGCGGATGTCTGGTGAGTGTATTTATAATTCTGCTGTGGCAAGGGTCGAAAACTGCCCTGTGGGTCGGAGTCTTTGGCACGGGGCTCTCGATGGCCTCGGTCTTTCCGACGACGATTTCGTTCGCGCAGAACAGAATGCCGCTGAGCGGCAAACTGACCGGGATCTTTTTCGCCGGGTCGAGTACCGGCTCGATGACCCTGCCATGGGTCGTCGGACAGTTCTTCGAATCGGTCGGGCCGCGGATGCTGCTCTATATGGCCTTTGCCGGGCTGACGGTTGAAGTCGGCATCTTCGCGCTGATGATGCTTTACCCGCGCCGCGCCGAAAAAGAATTGCCGAAACCGGATGAGGAGATTGAGTCGCCGACTGAACTGACGGTCTGATCGCGAATCACGATGAACATCCTCTCTCTCGAAAATATCTCAAAAAGCTACGGCATCAAGCCGCTGTTTGAAGCGGTCACGCTCGGCCTTGATGGAGCCGACAAGATCGGGGTGATCGGGGCGAATGGTTCGGGCAAGACGACGCTGCTGCGCGTGATCGCCGGCGAAGAGCAGCCGGACGAGGGCCGCGTCGTCGTGGCCAGTGAAAGGATCATCACTTACCTCGCGCAGAATCCGCCGTCCGATGATGATCAGAGCGTGATCGAGGCGGTCTTCGCGGGCAACAATGAAACGCTGCGGCAGAAGCTGCAGCTGCTGCGCGATTATGAAATCGCCTGCCACGATCTGGCGGCGCACGGCGGGACTGATGAAAAGCTGCTCGCCCGTGTCGCCGACCTTCAGCACCAGCTCGAACACGCCGGCGCCTGGGAGCTGGAAACGGAAGCGAAGGCGGTACTCGCGGAACTCGGCATCACCGACCTCGCGGCAAAGATGGGCACGCTCTCGGGCGGGCAAAAGAAACGCGTCGCGCTGGCGCACTCGCTGATCATCAAACCGGACCTGCTGATTCTGGACGAGCCGACCAATCACCTCGATGCGGACACGGTCGAGTGGCTGGAAAAGTATCTGGCGAAATTTACGGGCGCGCTCCTGCTCGTCACGCACGACCGTTACTTTCTGGATCGCGTGACGAACCGCATCATCGAAATCGCTCACGGTCGAGTGCAGAGCTTCGCGGGCAATTATGCTTACTATCTCGAGAAAAAACAGGATCAGGAAGAGCGGCAGGCCGTCGAGGCGCAGAAGCTGAAACAGATGGCGCGCCGCGAACTCGAATGGCTGCGGCGCGGCCCGAAAGCACGCACGACCAAAGCCAAAGCCCGCGTTGACCGCGCCGAAGCGCTGATCCGGCAGGCAAAGCAGGCGGCGACGGAGATCGCTTCAAAGAAAGACCTCGACATCCAGTTTGAATCGGCGCGGCTCGGGCGCAAAATCCTGGGCCTGCGCAATATCAGCAAGAGCTATGGCGACCGCGTGCTGATCCGTGATTTCAGCTACCAGTTCAAGCGCGGCGACCGCATCGGCGTGATCGGCCCGAACGGCGCGGGCAAAACCACGTTGCTCGAAATCATCACCGGCAGGGTGAAGCCCGACGCGGGCGAGGTCGAATTCGGCGAAACAGTAGTTGTCGGTTACTACGATCAGGCGAGCCACGCGCTCGATGACGACAAGCGCCTGATTGATTACATCCGTGAGGTTGCCGAAAACATCCGCACGGTCGAGGGCGACGTGATCACGGCCAGCCAGATGCTCGACCGCTTTCTGTTTCCCCCCGCGATGCAGTATCAGCCGATAGCCAGTTTGTCGGGCGGCGAGCGGCGCAGGTTGTATCTGTTGCGCCTGCTGATGGGCGCGCCAAACCTCCTGCTGCTCGACGAGATCACGAACGATCTGGACATTCAGACGCTCGTCGCGCTCGAAGATTATCTCGAAAGTTTCCCCGGCTGTCTCCTCGTCATCAGCCACGACCGCTACTTCCTCGACCGCACGGTTGATTACATCTTCCGCTTCGAGGGCGACGGCCTCATCCGCGAATACCCGGGCGATTACAGCGCCTTCCTGGAAATCCGCGAGCGCGAAGCGGTGGAGAAGGCCGAGGCGGAAGCAAAGTTCAAATCCGAAAAGGCTCAGGCCGAAGCGAAGGCCGGCGCGGAGGCCGTCTCAACGCAGCCGGCAAAGCGCAGGCTGTCATACAAGCTGCAGCGCGAGCTTGAAGAAGTGGAGGCGCGAATCACGGCGAACGAGGCGCGGAAGATTGAGGTCGAACGGGAGCTTGAAGCCAGCGCGAGCGATTACGTGAAGGTGCAACAACTTTACGAGGAGTTGCAGAAGCTGAACGAAACGCTCGACCGCGATCTGGAGCGGTGGACGGAGCTGGCGGATTTTGCGTAAGGCTGTCCGTTTGAGCCTGATGGAATATGGCGACGATTGTTCTCAGTGAGGCCTCTGATCAGCTGACGCCTTCCGCGAGCGCGCGTGACATCGCGGCCTCGACAGAAGCGGCACGGCTAATGGGTTGCAAGGTTTATTACATCCCACAGGACTTCAGTGTTTGCGAAACCGCTGAAAACGCCTTGGCGCACATCCCGGTTCAGGCGCCTGAATCGCCGGGCGTGTGGACAGGCTACATTCCATCGCCAGAGCGTTACGAAGCGATTTACACAGCAGCTCTCAATAAAGGAATCCGTCTCGTCAATAATCCGCGGGAGCATCTGACTGTTCAGGAATTTGATCAGGCCTATCCAAAGCTGACCAGCCTGACGCCGGAAAGTTTTTTCATCACCGACATTGAGCAGTGTGCTGATGCTGTCAGGGCAGTCGGGCTGCCTGTCTTCGTCAAAGGTGTGATTCAATCGAGGAAAGCGCGTGGCTGGAAAGCCTGCACAGCCGAATCCGTTGAGGAGTTGCAAGCTCTCACGAAGAATCTGCTGGAACTCAGCGACAGAACCAGAGGCCGGGTTGTCGTGAGAAAACTCGTGAAACTGCGCCACACCCGGCTTTCACCGCAGGGCTTCCCGATGGGCAGGGAATATCGTGTCTTTATCTATCGGCAAAGAGTAGTTGGTCACGGGTACTACTGGGAAGGCGATGATCCGCTTAAGAATTTGTC
This sequence comes from Blastocatellia bacterium, assembly GCA_035652435.1. Lineage (GTDB taxonomy): Bacteria > Acidobacteriota > Blastocatellia > RBC074 > RBC074 > DASRDU01. The sequence goes on along the minus strand of DASRDU010000140.1, from coordinate 23,980 downwards.
GGATCGCGAACTGGATGAGGTGCTGTCACTGGCGCTCGATGCGGCGGCCCGGCTCAATGTCCCGTATGTGGCTGTAGATATCGGCCAGACGGAAGACGGGAAGTGGATAGTGATCGAAACCGGTGACCCTCAGTTTGCGGGGGTAAGCCAGATTTCCTTGTTCAAGCTCTGGGGTGAAATCAGCAGACTGGCTGAGGGCGGGTTTTGATTTATCTCTTGACCTTATACCTCGGTACAAGGTGTATCGTCGGGGGCGAAAGTGAAAGGGGAAAAATGCGAATTGGTGAGGCAGCGGCTGAGGCCGGAGTCAGCACGCAAACGCTCAGGTTCTATGAACGTCGCGGACTGCTGAAAAAGCCGGCCCGTTCGGCTTCCGGCTATCGCGTCTATTCGCCGGAAGCGGTGCGGCTGGTGCGCTTCATCCGTCAGTCGCAGGAGCTGGGATGCACGCTCGGCGAAATCGCCCGGCTCATCGAACTGCGCGAACGCCGCACGGGCAACGCCGCGGAAGTGCGCGCGATGGTCGAGGCCAGGTTGCGCAGCATAGATGACCGGATCGAACGGTTGCAGCGGATGCGCGCTGAACTCAGCAGCCTGATGGATGAGTGTCCCTGCGGCGGCGAGCAGTCGCGGTGCCCGGCGCTTGAGGCGTTTGATCATTACGTGGCCGGAGCGTGAACACTGCCGCCGTCCCGGTCGCCCCTTTCCCTGTGTAATCAGAATTTCATCAATGGAGGCCGTGATGATGTACAGGATCAACGCGCGAATGTTTATGACGCTTGCTGGCTGCCTCATTCTGCTGACAGCCGCGTCACAACCGGCGCAACGAATCGCCGGTCTCTCGGCAAAACAAAAGGAAGCAGGTAAGCAAGTGAAAGGCAACGAGGTCAGGGAATCACCATTCGCCTGCAATGTGAAGGCGCTCGACCGCGCGCAGCGGGAACGCTGGATGGAGTTAATTCAGAAGCTCGGCGCGGCCCGTCAGGAGGTGCGAGAACTGCCGGACGGTTACGCCTTCCGCTTCCCCGCCGACTCGAAGACGGTGCTGGAGGTCGCGGAATTCATCGGCTATGAGAGGCTGTGCTGCCCCTTCTTCGACTTTGAGCTGGCAGTTGAGCGTGAAGGCGGCCCGCTCTGGCTGCGACTGCGTGGCCGCGAGGGGGTAAAAGATTTCATCCGCAGCGAATTCGGCCTCCAGCAGAAATGAGCTTTCACGCGCCGGGCTCCGCATCATTGCCGGCTTTCCCTTCCCGTCTGCTGGGGCTGTTTCACGGTCAGCCGGTTCCGCATCTCAATAGCCTTGTGCAAATCCTCAATCGGGCGGAGGCGGCCATGAACGCCGACGATCTTCTCCACGTCCAGGCGCAGCTGCCTGATCTTATCGGCCAGCAGCACGGCGCCGTCCGAAGCAGGCACCACGTCCTCCCTGAAGGTGCTGGTGAAAAGATCGCCCTCGAAGAGCAGCTTGTGCTGCGGCAGGTAGACGATGATCTCCTCTTTGACATGCGGGTACGGCCCGACGTCGTGGAACTCGACCACGTGCCGGTCGTCGCGGAGTACGTGCTTTTTGTCTTTGATCAGTTCGATGACGGGCTGGCGCGGGCGGCGCGCGAGCGCGTCGGGCATCATCGTGAAGGGTGCGGCGGCCATCCGCTCGACAAACGTCTTGTTGCCGGGCGTGGTCACAATCGTCGCGCCTTCGGCGATGTAGGCCCTCGCCCCGCCGCTGTGGTCCGCATGGAAATGCGTGAAGGCGTGATACCTGATCGGTTTGCCGGGGATTGTCTCCCTGATTCTGGCGATGGCCCGCTCATTGGCCGTGTTGGAGGCGCCCAGCTCAGGGGACTCGACGACGAGGATGTAATCGTTGAAGGCGACGACCAGAACGTTGTTGTCATAGGCCACCCGCTGCAGCAGGTACACGTCCTCGGCGATCTTTGTCATCGTGAGGGGCTGCGGCGGCTGGTAAGAAGAAGGGGAGACCATCTCGAACCCTTCCGGCAGGGCGAACAGACTGTCGGCGAGCTGGCCGTTGATCTCGACGCGTTCGTAGCGCGTCTCCTGCGCCACGCGCCCGTTGAGCCGCCTGGTTGCGCCCTCCGGCACCTGAAAGCCGCCGGCGCTGCGGTAGCCGGAGTAGATGTGTTCCTGCAAGGTGTCGCCGGTGACGCCGTCGGTATACAGGAACTCGTATTTGGTGAGCAGGTGCGTCCGGGCGTCGAAGCAGAGTGACACCTGCTGCCCCCTTCTGTTGACGAAGCTGATGACCTGCTGCTTCCTGCCCTGAAACTCGCCCTCGCCCAGCCAGCGCAGCGAAGCGGCGCGCTCGGTCACTGCGTCGCGCAGCAGGAAGTGTGGCAGCTTCTCCATCAGGTCAGGGTAGTTCTGTAAGGACGCCGATTTGAGCGCTGCCGCCCTCTTCCACCGCAGATCCAGCCAGAAGCCCTGGCTGCCGCTGATAATCGTCCCCTGATTCCAGGCTTTGATTCGGCTCAGAAGCCGCGAGCCGGAGAAATCAATGACCGTCGTCTCTTCCCAGGGGGGCATGTCGTACTCCGGCTCCGGATTCGGGAATTCAACCGCAATCTGTTTGCCGGTCTCTGCTATGGTGAAGTTCCTGATGGCGGAGATGGCTTCAAGTCCGCCAAGGGCCCTGATGCCGGCGTCAAGCACACGCCGCGCCTGCTGATAAGACTTTTCCGTAGCGCCCTCGGATTGCCAGCCGGCGGCCGATATTGTAGTCAGCAGGGAAATAAGGGTGAGTTGAGCGAAGGCGAGTAATTTTCGGTTCATTGAGACTCCATTCACCCGGCTTTCAGATCGGTTTTCAAATCAGCGCAGGAGCAGACTTCGTTTCCCGGTCGCAACAATTCGGGACAGACACCCGAAGTCTGTCCCTGCCATATACGCCGGTGAAAACCGATCCAGGTTCACCGGGCAAGGCTGGTCGAAAGAGTCTTATTGACGATCTTCCATCCGCCGTCAAGCTTCAGCAGCGAGATGTAATCCGATGACCGATCATAATCCACGCGCACGACTGCGGCCAGTCCCGTGACTTCGAGCAGCGAGATTCTGCTTTTCCTCTCGAGGTTGCCGGGGATCCTCGAAATCCGCTGCCACCATTCCTCCAGACTCATCTGATTCAGGCCGCTTTTGCCGACCGACATGAGTTTCGCGTCGGGGTGAAAGGACTTTTTGATGGCGTCGTAATCCTTCTTTTCCGTAATATCAAGGTAAGACTGGATCACCTGCCTGATCGCTTCCTGATCGGCCGCCTGGTCATCAGCTCCGGCAACAGGGCGTCCGGCCAGCGCCGGGAAAAGACAGATGGCAATCAGCACGGCAGGCATTACTTTCTTCATGGCAAGCTCCTCCTCGAATGGTGTTGGTGAACGTGCGCGACCTCGCGGAATCAGGCACGGTCGCGCACAGCAGGATAGGGCACGATGTTTACATTGGTAATGGAATTGCCACGAATGGCAGGAACGGGGAAGGAGCGGCGGGTATGCGGAATGAGCGGCTGAAACGGCGGGCAGAAAGGTTCACAGTGAGCCGCCGATGATGTCCCGAACTCTGGCGCGGTAGCGGCGGCTGAGCGTCAGCCGGACTCCGCCCCGCAGGATGACCTCGTACTCACCGTGAAACATCTGGTGCAGTTCCTGAATGCGGTCGGGATTGACGATGGTGGAACGATGAATCCGCAGAAACGATGACGGGTCAAGCCGCGCTTCCAGTTCGCTGATTGATTCACGCAACAGGTATGAATTCTGGCCGACGTGAAGGCGGACGTATTTGCCCTCGGCACTGATCCAGTCAATTTCGTCAGTCCTGAGCAGGAAAGCTTTCCCTCCCGCCTTGACGACGATCCGGTCAATCGGCCTGACTGTCGCCGGCCGTTCGCGTTCGAGCCTGAGAGACTGAATTGCGGCAAGCAGCCGCTCCTGCAACTGATCCTGATGATCACTTCGAATCCGACCCCGCGCGCGCCGCAGCGCCTCGGCAAAATCGTCCGCGTCAACCGGCTTCAGCAGGTAATCGAGCGCGTGAACCCTGAATGCCCGCACCGCGTACTGGTCATACGCCGTGACGAAAATGACCTGGGGCAGCGGTGAGACGTCGAGCGATTTCAGAAATTCAAACCCGTCCGTGCCCGGCATCTGGACGTCCAGAAAAATCAGGTCAGGGGCCCGGAGCCGGATCGCTTCCAGAGCTTCACGCGCGCTGCCGCAACTGGCGATGACTTCGACTTCGGGGTCTCCCTTCAGCAGATGAGCCAGTTTGCGCCGGGCCAGCGGCTCGTCATCAACGATCACAACCCTGATTGCCGCCGAATCGCTTTTCATACGGTCTCAGAAGCCTCCGGCGCCGCGAAAGACTCTTCGCGCCGGAGCGGGAATTCCATCGTCACGACCAGCCCGCCGTCGGGCGCGTTGGCGACCTCGAAGCGCTGGGCATCGCCGTACAGCGTTCTCAGCCGGAGTTGTGTATTGCGAAGCCCGATTCCATTCGCGGGGATTCCGTCCGCGCCGGCGGCCAGACCCGGCCCATTGTCTTTCACCTGCACCCGCAGCATCGCATCCCGGCGGCAGGCATGAACCTCGATCTTCCCGCCCGTTTCCAGCGGAGCGATGCCGTGCCTGACCGCGTTCTCAATGATCGGTTGCAGGATCAGGCAGGGCACGTCGGCGCCGAGCGCGTCCGGCTCAATCCGCACCTCGACCGCCAGACGATCTTCAAACCGCACCTGCTCGATTTCCAGATAGCTCCTGATGAATTCCAGCTCCCGCCGCAGCGGAACGGTCTGCGCCGTCGCATTCTGCAAGGTCAGCCGCAGGAACTTTCCCAGCCGCGAGACCATCCGGCCCGCGGCTTTGTGATCCTCATCAATCAGCGCCGAAATCGAGTTGAGCGCGTTGAAGAGGAAGTGCGGATGGATCTGCATCCTGAGCGCCTGCAACTGCGCCTGCGCGAGCTGGATTTCGAGCTGTGACGCTTTCAGTTCGCGGTCACGGTAGCGCCGGTAATATTCCGCCGCGTGGCTCGTGCCGGCGATGACCCAGTAAGTGATCAGGTTGATGTGAATTTTGGTGAAGAGCAGTTGCGAGAGGATCACCGAAAACGGCCGGGGCCTGAGGTCGCCGCCCAGCCCCACGAATTTGACCGTGGCCTGCAGCAGCGGCTGAAGCAGCGCGAACACCACGCTCGCGGCAAAGTGAATGAGCGCTTCGCGCCGCCAGCTCTGCCGTTCGACCGGGAAGCGCCGCGCGAGCCGGAGAATCAGCGGCGAAAGCGCCGCCCACGTGTACCACTCTGAACAGGCCCAGAGGAACGAAGCCTTCCAGCTGCGCGTTTCCGCCCGCGCCGTCAGGAACAGGTACGATTGCGTGGCGAAGATCAGAACCAGCAGCGTCCAGCAGCCGAAGATGACGCCCCGCTTCAACCATCGGTTTTGTTCACGCTCAGACATCCTGCCGCCGGCCAGCCGCCCCCGGTAAAGTTGATTTCAATTCCCGCTCGTGCATTTCGCGCAGCCTGAATTTCTGAATCTTGCCTGACGCGGTCATCGGAAAGTCATTGACGAATCGCACGTACTTCGGAATCTTGAACCGCGCAATCCTCCCCTGACAGAAGCCCCGCAACTCTTCTTCAGTCGCCGTCACTCCTGCCCTGAGTCGCACCGCCGCCGCCACCTCCTCGCCGAAAAATTCACTGCCGACGGCATAAACGTAAGCGTCGGCGACCGCGGGGTGCTGGCGCAACAGGTCTTCGACTTCCTTCGGCGCGATGTTCTCGCCGCCGCGAATGATGATGTCCTTGATGCGGCCCGTGATGCGCACGTAACCTTCCGCGTCCATCGTCGCCTGATCGCCCGTCCTCAGCCATCCATTCTTGTCAATCGCCGCGTACGTCGCTTCGGGGTTGCTGTAATAACCCTTCATCACGTTGTAACCGCGCACACACAACTCGCCCGGTTCGCCGGTACTGACTTCTTTGTGAGTCACCGGGTCAATGATCTTTACCTCCATTTCGGGCAGCACGCGGCCAACGGTCCGGGTGCGATTTTCAATCGAGTCATCGCGCGCGGTCTGCGTGATGCCCGGCGAAGCTTCGGTCAGGCCGTAGATGATCGTGATCTCGCTCAGGTTCATTTCCTGAATCGCGCGCCGCATCAGGCTTTCGGGGCAGAGCGACCCGGCCATCACTCCGGTGCGCAATGACGAAAGATCGAAGCGCGCAAATTCCGGGTCTTCCATTTCCGCCAGGAACATCGTCGGCACGCCGTAAAGCGACGTGCAGCGTTCGCGCTCGACTGTTTCCAGCACGCGCCGCGCGTCGAACGATTCGAGCGGGCACAGGCAGACGCCGTGCGTGTACGCGCCCAGCACCCCGATCACGCAGCCGAAGCAGTGGAAGAGCGGCACGCACAGACACAGCCGGTCCCGCGGCGTGTAACCGAGCCCCCGACCCAGCCAGTAGCCGTTGTTGACGATGTTGCGGCTCGACAGCATCACGCCCTTCGGGAACCCGGTCGTGCCCGACGTGTACTGCATATTGATCACGTCATCCGGCCCGACCGTCCGTTCACGCTCGTCAAGCTGCGATTCGGAGACCGCGTCGGCGAGTTCCCTCAACTCCTCGTAAGGCGTCAGATCAGCGGGACACTCTTCACCAACGAAGATCACGCGCTTCAGATCCGGCAGACGCGCGGCGCCCGCCGCGCCGATTTCGCGCAGCGCGCCGACGTAATCCACGCCTTTGAATCCGCGGATCGCGATGACCGTCGCGGCCTCGCTCTGGCGGAGCAGGTAATCAACCTCCTGCGCTCGCAGCGCGGTATTGACCGTGACGAGAATCGCGCCGATTTTGGCGAGCGCGAATTGCAGCACGACCCATTCGGGTACGTTCGTCGCCCAGAGCGCGACCCGCTCGCCGCGCCCGACGCCACACGCCATCAGGCCGCGCGCGATCAGGCGGGCTTCGGCTTCAAGCTGGGCGAAGGTCAGGCGCAGGTTGCGATCCGCGTAAACGAGCGCCTCGCTGTCCGGGAGATTTTCGGCAAGGCGCGTCAGCAATGTGCCAACAGTCAGATCGCGGTAAGGTGGGAGATGATCCGGCATGTCATACCCTCGACTAAATGAGTGGTGCCCTGAAGGTGATTACTTCCGATTGAAGCCCCGGCGGTCCGTCCGGGCAAAGCTTATTTGCAAACCCGGCGAATCACAATTGAATCGGAGCAGTTGCGCTCGCGTTCGCTTCCGTGAAATCATCTGCCTTCCGGTTCCAGTTCCACCCCCTGAAAAACATCCGCTATGAAAAAAACTATCATGGCCCTGTTCTTTTCCCTCTCGCTTGTGGCGGGAGGGTTCGCGCAAAAGACCGACCCCGCGACCGAATTGCGCGCGATGGTCGAGACCGAGCGCGATTTCGCCCGGACCTCGGTTGAGAAAGGCACGCGCGAAGCTTTTCTGAATTTCCTGGCCGATGACGGACTCATCTTCCGCAACGGGCTGGTCAACGGCAAAAAGGTTTGGAACGAGCGCCCGAACTCGCCCAGCCAGCTCGCGTGGAAGCCGGTTTTTGCCGACGTGGCCGGTGCGGGCGATCTGGGCTATGACACCGGCCCGTGGGAATTCAGGAATGCGGCGGCAGACAAGAAGCCAGCCGCCCAGGGATTTTTCGTCACCGTCTGGAGGAAGCAGCCGGATCAGAGATGGAGGGCCGCGCTCGATATGGGCAGCACCACGCCGCCGCTGCCGGAACCGCTGGAACAGTGGAAGCCGCTCGCCGACTACCGCCCGTCGGCGAAAAAAGCCAGACCACGGAAACCCGATGCCGCGAAGTCAGAACTGCTCAAACTTGAAACCGAGCTGAACAAGGCCGCGCAGAAAAAGAGCCTGGCTGAAGCTTACGCCGATTACGCGGACGATGAAGTCAGGATTTACCGTCCCGATGCTTTCCCGCTGCTCGGCAGGAAGGCGATGGCGGCGATGCTTTCCGCCGCCCGGAAGCGGCAGGTGACGTGGCAGCCTGCGGCGGCAATCGTGTCGCAGTCAGGCGACCTCGGTTACGCTTACGGCACGTACGAAAGCAAAGACGTTCAGGCGCAGGACAAGCCCGTCGAAAACGGAAGCTACCTCAGAATCTGGAAGCGTCAGCCGGCCGGCAAATGGAAAGTCGTACTGGAGGTAATCAACCCGATTCCGAAGGCGGCCGGCTGAGTTGAAATGAATTGACCGTCCCATCATTCCCGGAGACACACTACCATGATCAATCGCAGAACCTTTCTAAGCAACGCGGCGCGAGGCACCGCCGGCACGATGTTTCTGGCGGCCCTGAATCAAACTCCGTTCTGTGCCGCCCCGCGCAAACTCGACAAGATCGGGTTGCAGCTTTACACCGTGCGCGATCAGATGAAGGAGGACTTCGACGGCACGCTCGCGAAGGTTGCAAGCATCGGTTACAGGGAGGTCGAGTTCGCCGGCTATTTCGACCGCACGCCGCAGCAGGTCAGGGCCGCGCTGACGGCGAACGGCCTCGCCGCCCCTTCGACACACATCCCGATCAACATGCTGCGGGGCGATCTGAACAAGGCCATCGGGACAGCCAAAGCCATCGGTCACGAGTATGTGGTCTGCCCTTACCTCGACGCCTCGGAGCGCAAGACGCTCGACCAGTACAGGCAGCATGCGGCCCTCTTCAACAAGGCGGGCCAGGCGTGCCGGGAAGTCGGCCTCCAGTTCGCCTACCACAACCACGACTTTGAATTCGTGACTATGGACGGGAAGATGCCCTTTGACCTGCTGCTCGCCGAAACCGACCCGAAGCTCGTGAAGATCGAGCTTGACCTGTACTGGATCACCAGGGCCGGGCATGACCCGCTCGCTTACTTCGACAAACATCCGGGCCGCTTCGCCCTCTTCCACGTCAAGGACATGGACAACACGCCGAAGAAATTCTTCACCGAAGTCGGGCGCGGCACGATTGATTTCAAAAAGATTTTCGCGCAGTCGAAAAAAGCCGGCGTCACGCATTATTTCGTCGAGCAGGATCAATGCCCCGGCTCGCCGTTCGACAGCATCAAAATCAGTTTTGATAACCTGAGGCAGATGACCTTTTAAGTGAGCGGCAGATGACTCTTACTTTCTGCAACGCAATTCCGGCCGGGAGAAAACGTATGCCGAAACTTCATCCGTTCAGTCTCCGAAACTGGGTCCGGTTCCTCTTCGTGGCAATTCTCTGCCTGCCACAATCGGGCCTCGGACAAACTACAAAACCCGGCGCGCCGGAAAACAATCTGCCCGCCGGCATCACTCAGCTGACCGGCTTCGGTGAGCGCGCCGTGTGGTCGCCCGACGGCAAACGCATCGCGTTTATGAGCAGGAGCTACGGCGACGCGTTCGAGATTGATCTGGGAACCAGAATGATCCGGCTGCTCACCGGCCATTTTCGCCACGAAGGATTCCTGCGGGTTCATTACCTGCCCAACGGCGATTTCTTTCTGATCGGCGCGCGGAAATTCACCGACATCCGCACCACCCGCTCGCGCGATCAGGAGATGTGGGTGATGAAGGCGGACGCGAAAACGCCGCCCGTACCGCTCGATCACAAAATCAGTGAAGGCGTCGCCGTCTCGCGCACTCAGATGAAGATCGTCTGGTCCAACACGCATGGGCAGTATCCCGAGCAGCTGGCCGAGGGAGAATCGGTGCTGTACCTCGCCGACATTGTTTACAAGGGCGGCGTCCCCGCGCTCGCCAATAAAAAAGAGATCCTCAGGTCGAAGAGTTCCGAATGCACGCTCGAAGCGCAGGACTTCCGCCACGACGACACCGAGCTGATTTACACCTGTTACCGCGCGCCGCATTACGCCGACGTGATGGGGGTTGACCTCGCCACCGGCAGGGTGACGACGTACCGCAAGCTCGCGGACGAATACAACGAAGTCGAAGGCATTTCGCCCGACGGCAAATGGACGCTGGTCGAATCGAGCCGCGAGCAGGGCGAGGGGCGTCAGGACTCAAAACACATTGACATCTGGCGGCTCAGGCTTGAGCCGAACAGCACCGACTTCGTGCGGCTGACGCGCTGGGGCGATTACGACGGCTACAAAGCCTCGAACCCGGCCGTCAGCCCCGACGGGAAATGGATGGCTTTTCAATCGGCCCGCAGCAGGGATGAAGCGGGAGTCGGCTACGGAATCTTCCTGATGAAGCTGAAGTGATGGAGAACCAGTCTATGTCCGATCAGACAGTCAGCACGCACCCGCATTTCAACGACCGCGGCGCAGTCAGGTGGCACATGCGGCTGGGCGAAGCGCTCGCCGAAGCGAAGCGCGACGGCAAACACGTCTTCATCGAATTCGGGCGAATGATGTGAGGGAACTGCCGCGCCCTCGTCGAGGGCATCATTCCCCAGCCTGAAATCGCCGCGATGCTCAACGAAAAGTTCGTCTGCCTCGCTTCCGATTGCGACCGCCCCGAGCCGGAGGTCATGGCGATTGGCCGCGAAAACATGCCTTACGCGCGGACGCTGCCTTTCATTCTGTTTCTCGATTCAGATGGTAAGTTCGTGCATGGGACGGCGGGCGGAACGACGGCGTTCGGATTCAAGGCCGATCTGGAAGAGGCTCTGGCCAGAAGGTGAACTGTAATCCGGCTGATTTTGAGAGCAGGAAATTTTCTGCCCTCGTCCGGAGCGTATGCAGAAAAGAAATCTCTCAATTCTGATTTCACCGGGCTTTTTGATCTGTCTTTGCCTGTTGCTGCTCAATGACTTTGTTCTCAAGCAGGCTTTCCACAACTGGCTGACCGGGAAACTTTCCGACTTCGCGGGGCTGTTTGTTTTTCCGCTCTTCTTCACTGCCTTCTTCCCTCGTTTCAAAACGTCAATCTATATCATCACCGGGCTGGCCTTCATCTTCTGGAAATTGCCGTCCTCACAACCACTCATTGAGGTCTGGAACCGGCAGGAAGTTCATCCGGTCGGGCGAACGCCGGATTCCACCGACCTGCTCGCACTGATCAGCCTGCCGCTTTCTTTCATCTACGAGGATCATTGCATTCGTTTCAAGACCGGCCTTGTGAAAGCGGCTCTGGTAAGCGTTATATCAATCGTCGCTTTTTCAGCAACCTCTTACAGACTGCCCCACTACAGGATTGAGTATTTCAAGGACTACAACTTTGAAGTCTCCCAGGGAGAGTTGATGAAGCGGATCGACAGGCTGAAGAAAGTGAATTTCTATGAAAAGCGCCTGCAGGAGAGATTGCTGGACCATGAGCCGGCATACCAGTCTCAGTTGCGAGCATCACGGCCACTGCAATTCGAGGTCGGGCTGAGCCAACAGGACTACTACGGACGCGCCGGAATACTTGTCATCAGTGATGGTGGGGGCAGTCGAATAACATTGGTAGGTATGGATCTTTACGGTCAGAATAAGCCGGGAAAGGGGGAGGTACTCAAATACTTTGAGGAGGAGTTTGTAGAGCCGCTCAGGAAAGAGCATGTCATTGAGTCCTGGAAAATAAAATCGATCAACTTCGTTCCAAGCGTTCCGAATTAAAGCCGGTACACACGTTCCGCATTCAGTTGAAACAGCTTCCGCTGATTCCCTTCGCCATCATCCTTCGTCAGTAACATCAGCGCCTCAACCCACTGCCGATAACTCGCGGCCAGCGTGCAGACCGGCCAGTCGCTGCCGAACATCACGCGGTCCCAGCCGAAGGTTTCGATCACGTGATCCACGTAGGGCCACAAATCTTCAGCCGCCCAGTTCTGAGGGTCGGCATTCGTGACGATGCCGGAAACTTTGCAGACTACATTCGGGAAGCTCGCGACCTCCTTCATCAGCTCGCGCCAGGGGTCGAGCGTTTTCTCCTTCACGAGCGGGTTGCCGCAGTGGTCGAGGATGAACTGCACGTTCGGGCATTCGCGGACGAGCCTGATGGCGATGGGCAGCTGGCGGGCGAGGACGCAGATGTCGAATGACAGGCCGTACTTTTCAAGCAGCCGGATGTTTTCGACGAAGCCGGGCGCCTCGCTCGTCTCGTCAGGCACGACGTGCAGTATGCGGCGGATGCCTTTGAGCTGCGGGTGGCCGGCAATCTCCCGGAGGTAATCTTCAAAGCCCGGATGCTCAGGGCGGGCGCAGGCGACTACGCCTGCGAGCGGATTATCATCGCGTTCGGCGAGCGAAAGAATGTGCCTCGTTTCGCCGAGCATATCCCGTTCGTCAACGTCGGCTTCGAGGTGAACTGTTTTGTAAACCTCCAGGCCCTTCGTGGCTTCCAGATAATCCGACATCCGGAAGCTGCGATTGAGCGCCGGGACGTTTGCCGTCCACGAATACGAAAACAGATCGAGATCCCAGAGGTGCTGGTGTGTATCTATGATTTTCATGATAACGCCTCAGAACTGCTGCCTGAAGAAATCCTCCGGCAGGTCATTGAGTGTGGCGACGACGAGGTCGGCCTCCAGTTCATCGTGAGTGGTCAGCACGCCGACGGTGCGCATGCCGGCGCGTTTGCCCGCCTCGACGCCGGCTGGGGCGTCTTCGATCACGATGCAGCGCGCCGGCTCCACGCCCATTTTTTCCGCGGCCACGAGGAAGACATCCGGCGCGGGCTTGCCCTGCCTGACTTCCTCCGAAGACATGACCGCGTCAAAAAACCTGTCCATCCCGGTCGCCGCGAAGACCGCGTCAATATTGCCCCGTGGTGCGGAAGTGCCGAGCGCCTGAAGCCACCCGCCGGCGCGCAGCCTTTCGAGCCAGCGCGCGGCGCCCGGCAGCAGTTCGAGCCCCTGCTCTCTGACGAGCGCGCGGTAACGTTCTTCCTTGTCGAGCGAAATCCGCGCGACTTCGTCGTCCGGCAGATCAGGCCGCAGCCGGTGGCGCAGAATCTCGTCGTTGCGTTTGCCGAAGTCGGCGACAAACTCCTCGTAAGTGAAGGCGATGCCTTCCGCCGTCATCGTCCCGCGCCACGCGGCCCAGTGGTATTCGACGGAGTTGATGAGCGTGCCGTCGAGATCCCAGATGACGGCTTTTTTCTGATTTTTCATTTGTTCGTGATTCATAGCGGCCAGTTTAGCGAATTATGTGCAGGGACTCGAATAGCGGATGATGTATGTTTTGCCTCCGACGCGGAATTTTCTGAAAGCGAGGTAGTCATTGTTTGGGTCTTTCGGGTAGCTGGTTATTTCTTCGGATTTCTGCTGCCTCAACACTTCGGCGGCCACCTCGAAGCGAATTCCTGAGGATGAGATCGCCAGCACTGAAAGGGGGTAGCGCAGTTTTTCAGGTTGCTCCCCTTTCCAGAGTACCTGACCCACCGCTTCTGAATCGGCTTTGGAAAAATTGACCGGCACATAAAGCGTCTGCCCATCGGCTGAGATTCCCAGCGGATAAGTCTGGTCAGGGACTTCCCACTTGCGGATGACCTGCTTCATCGCCTCATTAAGCAGCTCCATTTCATCAAGGTCGAATTCCTTCGGCCTTCTGAATCGCTGTATTCTGCCATCAAGCAGCGCCACTATTTCCTGACGTGTTACTCTGAGTGCAGGGATGTCGGCAAAAAACTCTCCACACCTTCCCTCTTCCACGCGGCTTTGCAAAGTAACCTTAACCCCGTCGGGCTGCTCCAGGCTGAAGCGCAAGGTCTGAATATAATCCCTGGCGCCGACTGGCTTCACATTATGCTTCCTGATGAAATCAGCGGTTGCAAAGCCATAATTGAAGCCTTTTTTCACCAGCAGTGAGTTGGCATAAGCAGTGACTTCCTTCGCCGTCATGGCCGGATGTTTCTCAAGCTGACGCCTGACATCTTCCACGAGTGATGAAGGCTTCAACTTCAGTATCCGTGCCTGCCGACTCGGGACATCCAGGCCGGTCGTCTTTGTCATCAGTTCCGCCGGAACAATGACCGCACTGAAAGCCATCAGCCACACCAGTGTCAGCAGCAGCTTCATTGAATGTCCTCCCGTCAACCGAGCGCGAGCAGTGGTCGTCCCATCATCGCCCACACGAAAAGCAGCACGGCCATTGCACCATAAGCGAATGCCACCGCAAACGTCCATCCGACCGGGCGAACTGCTCTGAAACGGTGCAGCAAAAAGCCGGTCAGAGGCAGCACCTGCAAGGCGTGCAGCCCAACGAAATGGGCGATGCGCAGATCGCCGCCGCGCGTACTCCAATTGATAAACGGCACCCCCGGCCCGCCGTCCGGCACGCCGACGCTGTGCCCGAGCCGCGCCACCATCGCGCCGCCCTCCAGACTGAAAACGATGAACAGCAGCAGGCCCAGCCGGATGCCCCACAGGTATGATTTCGGAACCTTCACGGGCGTAGTGAAAAACAGGGTGAGCGTATAAATCAACAGCAGCGTGTTGAGCGCGATCATCACGCCCATAAACGCGAACACAGCCGCGTCAAACGGCGAATCCGCGTTGAAGTGCGATATTCTGCCGCGCGCGGCCTGCCCGGCTATCGGAATGATTTCGGCAAGCATCGTGATCGCCACGCCCCGGGAGATGATCCGTACCTTGTCCCGCCTCGCCTCCAGATGTTTCATCAGCCAGCCGAGCGTCCACTGGAAGATGGCGATGGAGAGGGCGAACTTCATCGGCTTGATCCAGCGGTTGATTCCCATGACCAGTGTCGAATCGAACAGTGCGACGACGGCCAGCGCGAGGAACAACACCAGATAACACAGCCCGGAAATCGCCAGCACCCGGTTGCGCCGCAGCAGTTCTGCCCACAGTTCAGCGATCTTCATTGCCGCCCCTCGGTCGAAAGATTCCTTCTCCATTTCAGACTGACCGCGTGATACATCAGGAAGCCGATGGGGCCGAGCAGGAAGGTCATAATCAGGCACGGCACCACGAGCAGGTGATTGATCTTCAGTTTCTGCGCGTCGCTCACCTCCCAGCTCCCGACAAACAGATCGAACACGAGGTAATGAACCCAGCCCGCCAGCAGCACCCATTCGTGCTGAAAGAGCTTCGCGACCCCGGCCAGCGAGTTGAAGCCGCCTTCGGCTTTGCCGAACGTCATCACGATCAGGAAAAGATAGACCGCCGCGAGCAGCAGCGGCACGACGCCCGCAATCACCAGCCGCGCAGTCCACTTCCAGCGCGGCGCGAAAACCAGCAGCAGCCAGCCGAGCAGGGCAAAATTGTTGCAGACCGTGAACAGAGTTTCAGCGCTCATCCTTCACTCCCTCCTGAACAGACAGCTGACTTTATTGACTGAGATGATTGACTGCTGCTGAAGATTATCAGCGTCGGGCGGCGGAAGCCAGCGATCAGAATCGGCGCTTGACGCGGGCCGGGCGGGCACATAATCTGGCAGCCGATTCAGCTAGGCTGAATCCATTCCTGGCGTCGCCGGACATCAGCCCCCCGGGACACTCATGCCAGACTTCGGCTGGGAAAATGTACAAATGTGAAATCTGTGGTCAGAACTCGCAACCTCGCACTCCCGCTTACAAGGTAACCATCGAAACCCGCGCCGTTCTCTACCCCGAACGTCCCAAAGCCAACTCCTGCTGGAAGCTCAGGGGCGACCGTCGCAAATTTGTGCATCCGGATGATCCCGGCGGCACTGGTGAGGAATGCGCGCGTGAAGTCACAGTCTGCGCCAGATGCGCCGCGAATCTGGCGGGCAGTGCGGGCTTCGCGCGGCTCGGAAGGCTGAACGGCCACACGAAGCGAAAGCCTCGCGGGTAGCTGCGATGCAACAATCGGAAATACGCCCACCCGCCCCCGAACGGCGGTGAAGGAAGAGGTGTCTCTCTTCACTACGCCTCCCTTGTCTGCTCTCAGCCCCCGCAAATTGACAGCCTTTCGCACCGCGTGCCAGCATGCCCCGGGGCCCGATGAACGAAGTGATCGAAAACTCAGCGCCAGCAACCCAGGAGCGCATCAGACAGCGCGGCACGTTTCGCACTTACACCGAATATGCTGTTGCATGGGCGATTCTGAAAACTTTCGGCGTGCTGCCGCGGCCTGTCGCGATCAAAGCCGGGCAGGCAGTGGGCGCGCTCGCCCGGCTGCTGCGCCCGCGTCTCAGCCGTCACGCCGACATCAATCTGCGTCTGGCTTTCCCCGATCTCGACGAGCGGGGGCGGCAACACATCCAGCGCCGCGTATTCCGCAACCTCGGACAACTGCTCGGCGAAGTCAGCCAGTTTCCCCGCCTCAACCGCGAGAACATCTCTTCGGTGGTCGTTTACGAAGGCCTCGAAAATTTCCTGGCCGCGCGCGACGAGGGGCGCGGCGTGATCCTGCTGACCGGCCACATCGGCGCGTGGGAATTGTCGGTCTACGCGCATTCGATTTACGGCCACCCGATGTCATTCCTCAAACGCAACGTGGATAACCCGCTGGTCGAGGGACTGGCCGACAGTTACCGGACAAGGTACGGCAACCACGGCATTGACAAGCGCGGGTCGGTGCGCGAGGTGTTGAAGACTCTGAAGTCAGGCGGCGTGGTCGGCATTCTGGCCGACCTGAACGCGACCAGCGAAGAAGGCGTCTTCGTTGATTTCTTCGGCGTGCCGGCCTGCACGACCGCGGGCGTGGCGACGCTGGCTTTGCGAACCGGCGCGGCGGTGCTGCCCGGTTACGTCGTGTGGGACGAGGCGGCAGGAATTCACCGTCTGCACTTTGAAAAACCGGTCGAGACGATCAGCACAGGCAATCAGAAGGAAGACGTGGTCGCGAACACGGCGCGCTATGCGAAAGTGCTGGAAGACATCATCCGGCGTCATCCCGATCAGTGGCTGTGGATTCACCGCAGGTGGAAAACGAGGCCGGAGGGGAAGAAGGAAATTTACTGAGCAATGGATCTGAAAATTCTGCTGACGACTTTCGGTGTGATCTTCCTGGCCGAAATGGGAGACAAAACGCAACTCGCCGCGATCACGATGGCCGCGCAGACGCGTAAGCCCGTCGCAGTGTTCATCGGCGCGTCGCTGGCGCTCACGGCAGTTTCACTGATCGGCGTCGCGGTCGGCGGGGTGCTGGCGAATTACATCAACGCCGAATATCTGCGCAAAGCCGCCGCCGTCGCCTTCATCATCATCGGCGCATTGATGCTGTGGGGGAAAATGTGAAATCGAAGCCCCCGGCAAAGCCGCAGGAGAATATTTACGAGCAGGCGAAAGGACTGATTGAACGTGAGGAATTCACTCAGGCAGTTTCGCTGTTGAGTCTGCTGGCCGCGAGCGGTGATGCTGAAGCACAGTTTCTGCTCGGCTCTCTTTTCTTTACCAGCGCGAAGGTTGATTTCGCGGAATCGAAATGCTGGCTGGAAAAAGCTGCGGCGCAGGATCATGCCGAAGCGACTTATTGTCTGGCCAGCATCCAACAAACTGATGATCTGGTTTTTGATGAGCAGGCGTATGTGAGGCTGCTTCACCGCGCTGGCGAACTCGGTTCGCCAGCTGCTCAGTATGATCTTGGCGCGCTTTACGCTACCGGCGACGGTCCGATTCCGAAAGATGATTGTGAGGCCGTCAGGTGGTACTCAAAAGCCGCCGGGCAAGGCTGCGCAGAAGCACAGTACAATCTGGGCACGATGCTTCTGGAAGGTGAAGGAACTGAGCAAAACACGGCCGGAGGTATCGCACTGATGGAGCAGGCGGCGAACAACGGTAATCTTTACGCCGCAAAGGTGTTGGCTGACTTCTATAAGTTCGGCCCTTACGGTATCTCCCCCGACCCTGAAAAAGCGGCTTACTGGAACAACAAGGCTGGTGAATTCAAAGCGTGATCGAGTCAATCTGATGCTGGTGGCCGGCGAAGCTTCCGGCGACAAGCACGGGGCGCATCTGGTCGAAGCCTTGCGCTCAATGCGTCCTCACGATGAGTTTGAATTCTTCGGCGCGGGCGGCGACGAGATGCGTGCGGCAGGGGTCGAGACGCTCGTTGATGCGCGTGAAGTCGCAATCATGGGTGTGATGGAAGTCGCCGCCGCGATGCGGAAATTCCTGCGCGCATTCCGGCTGTTGCGCGACGCGGCGAGCGAGCGAAAACCTGATGCCGTCGTCCTGATTGACTGGCCGGAATTCAACCTGCGGCTGGCGAAGCGATTGAAGCGGGACGGGCAGCGCGTGGTTTATTACATCAGCCCGCAGGTCTGGGCGTGGCGCAGTTACCGCGTCAATCAGATCAGACGTGACATCGAAAAGATGCTCGTCATCCTGCCCTTTGAGAAGGATTACTACGCCGGGCGCGGCGTGCAGGTCGAATACGTCGGCCACCCGCTGCTCGACAGCGTGCGTGTCACCGCGGGCAACGAAGAGTTCTGCGCCGGGCACAACTTTGATTCATCAAAGCCGCTCATCGCCCTGCTCCCCGGCAGCCGCCGCAAGGAACTTGCTTACATCCTTCCGCCGATGGTTGCCGCCGCGCGCCGGGTGAGTGCGGTAAGGCCGGAGGTTCAGTTCGTGCTGCCGCTCGCGCCCACGCTTGCACGCGCCGAGGCGGAGCAAATTATCGCCGAAGCCGGCGGGGCCGTGGCGTTGCGCGTGATCGAAGACGACACCTACAACGCCATCGCCGCGTCAGCGCTCGCGGTCGTCGCGAGCGGCACGGCGACGCTTGAAACGGCGATCATCGGCACGCCGCTCATCGTTGTTTATAAGGCCTCGCAACTGAACTGGCGGCTGTTCCGCCCCCTGATCAACGTGCCTTTTGTCGGGATGCCCAACCTGATCGCCGGACGCGAAATCGCGCCAGAGCTTTTGCAGGCGAGTCTCAACGCCGACAGTCTGGCCGATCAGATCACGGCCCTGTTGAGTGACGAACGAAGTCTCGGACAGGCGCGCGCTGATCTGGCCGAAGTCCGTGAGCGGCTGGGCGAAGCCCGCGCCTCAGAGCGCGCCGCGCAATCCATCCTCAACCTTATTGGGAAGGAATAGAACACGGATCGAACTGATGCGGCGGATGAAAACGGATTGATCCGTACCGAATCAGTGCCGTCAGTCTGATCCGTATTCAATTCTTTCCTCCGGTTTTCAACTTTCATCCTGCCTCACTCATCCCTCATAATTTCACTGCTATGACGCTCGACGAGAAATTACAGAATCTGCCGATCCAGCCGGGCTGTTACCTGCACAAGGATGCCAAAGGCCGGATCATTTATGTCGGTAAGGCCAAGAACCTGCGCAACCGCGTGCGGCAGTATTTCCAAAGCTCGCGCGCGATGGACGCCAAGACGCAGAAGCTGGTCTCGCTCATCGCCGACTTCGAATTCATCATCACCGACACCGAAGTCGAGGCGCTCGTCCTTGAATCGAACCTGATCAAGCTGCACAAGCCGAAGTACAACGTGATGCTCAAGGACGACAAGCAGTATCCGCACCTCAAGCTCACGATCAACGAGCCATTCCCGCGCATCTTCAAGACGCGCAAGGTCGAGAAAGATGATGCCGCGTACTTCGGCC
The DNA here is from genome assembly GCA_035652435.1 of Blastocatellia bacterium. Lineage (GTDB taxonomy): Bacteria > Acidobacteriota > Blastocatellia > RBC074 > RBC074 > DASRDU01. The sequence goes on along the minus strand of DASRDU010000140.1, from coordinate 4,538 downwards.
CTTACCTGCCCGCCTCGCTCGCCGACCGGACGGTCGCGCTCATTAACCGCGAGTTCCAGCTGCGGACGTGTTCGGATGAAGTCTACGAGATTTACAAACGCGCCGGGCGGCCCTGCATGGAGTATCAGATCAAACGCTGCCTCGGGCCCTGCCAGAAAGACCTCTGCTCGCCCAAAGAGTACGAAGAGGTCGTGCGTGACGTGAAGATGCTGCTCGACGGGCGCGACAGGGAGCTGGCGGCGGGTCTGGAAGAGCGCATGCTGAAGGCTTCGGACGAAATGCGCTTCGAGCAGGCGGCGAAATACCGCGACCTGCTCAAAACGGTCCGGGCGCTCGGCGAACAGCAGAAGATGATGACGATGCCCGATCAGGACATTGACATCTTCGGTTATTACCGCGAAGGCGCGCAGCTCGCGCTGCAACTCTTCACGATGCGCGAGGGCAAGATCATCGGTCGCCGCGAGTTTTACTGGGAGGATCTGCCGGTCGAGGGCTTCGACCCGAGCGAATTCCTGGGCACGGTACTCGAGCAGTATTACACGACGGGCAATTACATCCCGCTCGAAATCCATGTCCCGGTGGACTGGACTGACCGCGAACTGCTCGAACAGGCGCTCGGCCGGATTCGTGACCGCCGCGTCCACATCCTCGACCCGCAGCGCGGCAAAAAGCGCGAGCTGATTGATCTGGTCGAGAAGAACGCCAAACTCGGCTTCGAGCAAAGGTTCAGAGTGATCAAGCCCGACTGGGCGAAGGTGCTGGCTGAGCTGCAGGAGATTCTGGCGCTGCCCGCTTACCCGCGCCGCATCGAATCGTTCGACATCTCGCACATTCAGGGCTCGGACAACGTCGCCGCGATGGTCGTCTGCGAGGAAGGCGAGATGAAGAAGGGCGATTACCGCAAGTTCATCATCAGGTCGGTCGAGGGGGCCGACGACTTCGCCTCAATGAACGAGGCCGTCGGGCGCAGGTACGCGCGTCTGCTGAAGGAGGGAAAGCCGCTGCCCGATGTCGTTTTCATTGACGGCGGCAAGGGGCAGCTTTCCGCCGCCGCGACGGCGATGCACGCGCTCGGCCTCGGCACCCTTCCCCTTGTCGGCATAGTCAAACCGCGCGGCCGTCACGAAGAGATCAGTCACCTGCTGGTCAAGGGCCGCGAAAATGAGCCGATTGTGCTGGAGAAGCCTTCCCCGGTGCTGCGGCTGGTGCAGATGATCCGCGACGAGACGCACCGCTTCGCCGTAACCTACCACCGCAAGCGCCGCGCGATGCGCGACTTCAAATCAGAATTGACCTCAATCCCCGGCGTCGGCGAGAAGCTCAAAGAGAGGCTCCTGCGCAACTTCGGCAGCCTCAGGCGCGTGAGCGAGGCGAGCGTGGCCGAGTTAAAGCCGTTCGTCGGGCAGCAGCAGGCCGAGCGCATTGTCGAGCATTTCCGGCAGATGAGAAATGAATCCGGTAATGAAAATGCGAAGGGATAAAGCGCCTTGTAAAAACGATGTAAAACCCGCGTCCAGCGCCATTGCCGCCTGAATCTTTTAATTGACCCTCGCAGACGGGATATGCTATTACTTCCGCCCGGTAAACCTCCGGGTAATTGACTTTCTGACGCCCCTCCCGGCCCCGCAATTTTCCCATTGGATTTGCAGCGAATTTAAGAAGGTTGACGACAGGATATGCACGCACGGGCCGCTTAAGCCAAAACCCCGCTTCCACCACTATTCCCCTGCGACTTCATCCAGCTCACCTGAATCAAACCACCCTGGGCATTGGGACACTTTGATGAATACTCCCCTGACGACTGGAGCCGTTAAGTCGCTGTCGCGAACCTGCGAAGAGGACAGGCGCGGCCTGTTCGTCTCCTGAGTCGGGCCCGGGACGAATCTCGGATGTGATGGCCCGGGCAGACAATCAGAGCAGTTATGCCAGAACAAAACTTCAGAACCGTGCGGCTGATGTTGCGGGCATCAGCACTGCTCGTACTCGCCCTGCTCTCAGGCGGCAGGGCTCTCCCGCCCGATCATAAAAACGAGCCTCAATGGCATCCCGTAGCCAGCTGGCAGCAGGCGCAAGGACTGCCTCAGGATTGCGTTTACAGCCTTCTCCAGACGCGCGACGGCTACATCTGGGTCGGGACCAAGGGCGGAGTTGCCAGGTTTGACGGGGTCCGCTTTACCACCTTCGATGATCGCAACCGGAATCACTTAAGGGAGAATGAGGTCTGGGCGCTCGCCGAGGGCGATGACGGCAGCCTCTGGATCGGCACTTTCGGCGGCGGGGTCAGCCGCCTGAAGAACGGCCAGTTCGCTGTCTATACGTCCAGGGACGGGCTGGCCAATGACTTTGTGGGTGCGCTGTGCAGTGGAAATGACGGGAGCATGTGGATTGCTACCGAAGGCGGGTTGAGTCATTTCAAGGACGGGCGATTCATTAACTACAAAGTCAGGGACGGACTCGCCCATGATGCGGTCCGGGCACTCTATTGTGATCGCGACGGCAGCATCTGGATCGGCACAGTCAAAGGTACAATCCACAGGTTCAAGGATGGGAAGATTCATAATGACGGCGGTGAAGGCCCGAAGCCCTCGGCTGAAATAAAATCAATCTGTCGCGACCGGGAACAGTCCCTCTGGATCGCCTCACATGACGGGCTGTTCAGGCTCATGGATGGGAAGTTCACCCGCTTCACCACCAGAGATGGCTTGTCCGCCAACTGGATTAGTCGAGTGTTTGTTGATCCACAGGGCAAACTCTGGGCCGGGACCGACAAGGGGCTGGATCTTTACAACAACGATACGTCCTCATTCCAGAACGTCGTGCCGAAGTACGATATCAATGCGATCTGCAGCGACCATGAGGGCAGCCTCTGGATCGGATCTTCGGCCGATGGGATAAGCCGCTTACTTCAGGGGCAGTTTGTCAGCTACTCGGTGAGTGAAGGACTGGCCAGTTATTACGCTGCCTCAATCATCCAGAGTAAAAACGGCGATCTCTGGGTCGGCACAAGTAAAGGGCTGAATCGGTTCAGGGAGGGGAAATTCACCACCTGCGCTTCGGGGAGCGGGTTGCCCCCTAGGATGGTATCCGCCCTGGCCGAAGACAGGCGGGGGACTTTATGGGTCGGCACGGAGTCAGGCCTGTATCGTTCCAGATCCCCGATAGAATGTGACGGCGAACGGTGCGACCCGGAATTCATTCCGGTTAAAAATGACTCCTCCCTTGAGACAAACATCAAGATCATCTATGAAGACAAAGAAGGTTCTATCTGGATCGGCACAGACCATGAAGGGCTGGTCAGGTACAAGGACGATCGGTTCACGACGTGGACGACCGGGGAAGGGCTTTCGAGTAACGTGGTCAGAAGTATGTGTGAGGATCGGGACGGCAATCTGTGGGTCGGCACCAGGGGCGGCGGGCTGAACCGGTTCAGGGACGGTAAATTCACAACCTTCACCGAAAATGATGGGCTGGCCAGTAACGGGGTCCAGGCGCTGTACAGGGACCAGGACAACACGCTCTGGATCGGCACCCGCCAGGGGGTGAATCGGTTCAAGGATGGCAGGTTCACTACCTATAGGGTCAACGACGGGCTGTTCGCAAACTTCGTCTATTCGATTGTCGAGGACAACAAAGGCAATCTGTGGATGAGCTGCAGCAAAGGGGTCTTCCGCGTCAGCAGACAGCAGCTCAACGATTTCGCCGACGGAAAAGTCAGATCAGTCACTTCCGTCGCTTACGGCATCGAACACGGCCTGGGCAGTAGCATCGGCACTGTCGGCAATCACCCGGAATCATGCAAAAGCAGCGATGGCAGAATCTGGTTCTGCACCTATAAGGGCGTCAGCGCAATTGACCCGGAGAAGCTGACGGCCAACGCTTTGCCCCCGCCGGTGCATATTGAGGAAGTCAGCATTGACCAGCAGGCTTTCATTTCCGGTGAGGCGGTCTCCGCCCCTCCGGGCAGGGGCGATATTACGATCCGTTACACGGGACTGAGTTTCCTCGCGCCCGAGAAGGTCCGCTTCAAATACAAGCTCGAAGGCTACGACCCGGACTGGGTGGACGCCGGCGACCGCCGCGCGGCTTACTACAGCAATATTCCGCCCGGGCGCTACACCTTCCGCGTGATGGCGGCCAACAACGACGGCCGCTGGAATGAGACCGGTGACACCCGCACGCTCTATCTGGCGCCGCACTTCTACCAGACGGGCTGGTTCTACGGGCTCTGCATCTGCGCGGCGGCGCTCCTGATAGCCGGCGCATACCGGCTGCGCGTCAGGAGCCTCAAGGCCCGTGAGCAGCAACTGGAGCTGCTCGTGGATCAACGCACGAAAGAACTGCAGGAGCAGCAGGCACTACTACAGGAACAGCGCACTATGCTACAGGACCAGCGCGGGTTCCTGCGGAAGGTCGTGGACCTCAACCCGAGCTTCATCTTCGCCAAGGACCGTCAGGGCCGCTTCACCCTCGCCAACCGCGCCCTCGCCGAAGCCTGCGGCACCACCGCGGACGATCTGATCGGGAAGACCGCCGCCGAG
>DASRDU010000139.1:0-5262 GCA_035652435.1 Blastocatellia bacterium | reverse complement strand
AGCGGCGCGCCATTGACGTTCGGTTTTTAAGTCTGAAATTTTGAGCTTCATACGATCAACTTAGCATTTGGCGCTCCCGGCGACAAGCTCTTGTGAAATCAATGGATTACGCTGATTTCTTTTTATCGCAACAACTCTATTCTCCCACTTCATTTCCCCACTACCCGATTCGTTAGATCATTGAAAACACGACCAAAGCGCCATTTCTACGCAGCAGGTGTTTCATTCAAAGTGCGAGAAATGCGCGGGCGACAATGTTCAATCAGACGGCGGCGTACCTGGCCGACAGTCTCTTCGCGTTTGTACCAGGACCAGTTAAGCCGCGGCAGATCGAGTTTGATCAACCCGGTCGCCGCCAGTTTGAGCAGCGCCTGGGACAGACAGACTAAAACGGCCCAACGTCTGACGCCTGAGCCTGAGCGGCCCTGATAGTGGCCCAATCCGAGTTCTTTGGCTTCGTCGAAGTTGACCTCGACCTCGGCGCGGCCAGCGTAGGCCTCGACAGTCTCAATGACGCCGAGTTCAAGGTCCGTGGTCACCAGATACCAGGGCTTGAGCTTTTTCAGCCCCGGCACGATCACGATGATGAGGCGTGCCTCGCAGGCGCGCCCACGGTGGACGCTGCGCAAGAGGACTTCAGCATCGTAGATTTCAACCGCTCGCTCTTTGCCTTGGACACGCAGTTCGCGGCGCTGCTTGCGCAGGCGATCCGGGAATCTCCTGACCAGCTGGTCAACGCGACATTTCTGCCCATAGGTCTTCTTCCGCCCCTTCCGCGGCTGGCGGCGCGGGGCGAAGTAGACCACCTGATTGGCCCTCACGCGTCCGAGCGCGAATTGACCGAGGGCGGCGAGCGCACGCAGGAGTGGGCGCGCAAGGATCCCGCGATCAACGATCCAGACGTGGCGGATGCCTGCGGGCAACCGGAGCTGCGCCGCGAGAGCGCCGACCAGCGCCGGGATGCTCCGGCCTTTGACATAGAGCAGCGCACCGCAGGAGCACGCTTGCCCAGCGTCTTTGTCCCCGCGCATCGAACTGCTGATAGAGGTGCGCCGCGCAGACATAACAGTGGCCTTTGAGATGTTTGGCGCGCCCGACGATCCGCTTCGTCCGATGAAACAGACCGAGCGCGGTGACCTTCTCGGCATAAGGCTTTTCAGTGTGAGTGCTGTCGGCGATCCAGAACAGGCGCCCCGGCAGCGTCCCGCCGTAGCACAAACGCAGGACGAGTTCGGTCAACTTCGCCATCAGCTGCTGTGGCGAGACTCGATGCGTCGTGAAGAAATCAGAGATCCGCGCCGGTTGATAATCGGCCGGCGCAAAGACGCTCGAGCGCACTGTCCCGTGTTTAGCTTCACCGACGAGCAAGCCGGTGACGAGGAGCGTAAAGGTTTCAAAGACCTCGATCCGCATCAGCGGGCGAAAGTTTTCAAGCAGCTGGATAATTGCTGATGGTAGGATATGCATTGTTGTTCGCCTCTGTTTTAGGTTTGGTCACCAAAAACATCGAACAACATTGCGAGGAGCGCAACTGCTCCTCGCATTTCCTGCCATTTTTCAGAGATCAAAAATCGGAAACTACAGTCAATTAAGGGAGGAAGATATTCGGTGGGAGCGATTTTAAGAAGCAAAGCTATTATCAGTGTGCTTGCTGCCATTCTCCTGCTCTCTCATCACAACACCCCGGGTGAAAGTGCCTCTCAGAGTCCCCGGGCGAACCTGCCTCCGGGGAAAAAGCTGTTCGGGATAATGTTAAGGCCATCATCATCAGTGCTGCTGGAAACGGTTGAGCGGTTGTATGGAAAGCCGGTCCGGGAGGAAGAAACGGACAAATTCCCACCAGGTAAATTTGGTGAATCCACGGTTGATGAAGAAGGGACACCTGTCATCATCATCAACTCCTCGCGCGGTCGGACAGAGCGCAACATCATTCACGAGTTATATCATCTGAGATTGAGGGCGGAAGGGTCACCAATACTGACCGGTCATTTTGCAGGAGTGCGATCTTCTCGGGAAAGTCGTCAGCTTTTGAGCAGCCTGATTCCTTACTTCCATGATTTTATCCAGCACTGGATCTTCTACCCCGAGATGAGAAAAATGGGCTTGGACCCTGCGGCAGACATCAAGTCAGACTATGAACGAATCCTCGGGGTGGATAAATTTCAGACCCTGAATGAGTCTGATGTCAAAGGCCTGGCCCTCGAATACTGGAAGACTGCGCTGGAACTGGATGACCCTGAGTTACTAGGCCGGATCGGGAAGTGGTACGAGCGTAAAGGCTGGGGCAGCTCTCTGGCAAAAGGGAAACAGCTTAAGGAAATTGTCGAGAGCGCATCGCCCCGTCAGGCGGATGAAGAGGTGGACGCTTTGCTGCGTTGCCTGAATGCCTTTTACGAAGGTGAGTACAAGTTTGAGCTTGAAGCGCGGGATAAAGAGATGCATGGAAAATTCCTCCAGCGTATTGCCGTTATTCGGATTCTTCCCGGGGGCTGAAAAGTCAGAAGTGGCGAGGAAGAAAGTGATGGGCAACATTCCACAGAGTTTTACAGCGATGAACGGCCAGAACAGGAAGGACATAAAACCGGGTCTGGAGGTCGAGATCGTCCGGAAGGAGGATCAGCGCACCGGGAAGCGGACGCGCGGCATCGTCAGGGAGATTCTGACCAACTCCGCCCATCACCCGCATGGGATCAAGGTCCGCCTTGAGACCGGCGAGGTGGGCAGGGTGCAGGAGATTATTGGCTGAGGATGATGCGGCAATGAGCAGACGCACGGGACAGATCATCAGGCGCGAGGATAAGCCATAGCAGGCTGAAAACAATGACCGACGATCCTGATCTCAAAGCTCAATACTACGTCTTCCGCCACGCCCGGGACTCAGGCGACAGGGAGACTGCCGCCGATGAGGCACTGGCGTTCCTCGAAATGCTCGACGCGGTTGAGAACGTGGAGGCCGGCCGCGGCGAGCAGCCGTCACCGGATGAAGCCGAGTGGCGCAGGGAGGCCCGGGCGGAAGTTGAAGAGTTGCTCGAAACCGACTTGGCCAAAGATGGGGCTGTTTGATAAATCCTGCCCGCGGGGTTCGGGCGGCATCAGGCGCTCGATCCCGCGCTCGCTCGCCGGGATGCTGATGGCCGCCCTCACCCCATTCAGGCTCTACGAGTGCCGGAGGTGCGTGTGGCGTGGCGTCCGGCTGCGGACGCTCGGGAGGTAACGTGAGGTGAACCAATGATCGCCAGCACCCCGACAGCCCTTCACCGGAACTTCCGCCGCGCTTATGAATCGGGCGAAATTGAGCAGGCCCGCGAACACGGCCGAATCTTTCTCGACGCCCTCGCCGTGATTGAGTGGTAGCGGAAGATGTGCGGCGCCGCGCCGCCCGTGACCCGGGAGCGGTGGGCCGAGGCCGCGGTGATCAGGAACAAACGCGCGGAGGTTGAAAGGCTGCTCGAAACCGATCTGGCCTCAGCGTGTGAGCCCAGGCCGTGAGGGCGGAGGATAGGATTCAGCCAGTCACTTATTTGCTTTTCCGCAGGCCTTCACGGCGTCTTCGCATGCTGTAATCCTGGCGGGCGTCCCTCTGGCCCTGCCCGTCTCCAGATCGCCCACGCAGGAGGTCGTATAGCCCGGCACTTCCGCGATGTCGCGCATACTCAGGCCCGCCTCCTTGCGCTGGCGCCTCAGATGCCCCCGGCGTCACGGTCGTCGAAGACGCGCCCCGTCCCTGCGCATTGCGGGCAGCGGCGGTTGTGAAAATTTTTCAGGTTCATAAGCTCAATTCAGTTGAGGGGGACGAATGCCGGGCGCAGGGAGAAGGGCTTTGACGGCCGCGCCGGGCCCTGGGCCAGTGGAGCGACTCATACCTTGCAGGCCACATCTTCAGACTTCATTGCAACGATGTGATATTGCCGCAAAACCATTCCCGCCCCCTTCACACATGCTGACGGAGGGCCACACGGGCGGCGGCAGTGGAGAGCCGCGCCAGTGAAAACGCCCTCCTTATCCCAATAATGCGCACTCAGGGCGAGTCCGGAGATCGACTCGCCTTTTCTTTCACTGTTTTCCTGCCTTCATCCTTCCGGCGAGGCTGGCAATGACCGCAGCCAGTTCGGCCGGGTCCACCGGCTTGGCCACGTGCATCTGGTAGCCCGCCGAGAGCGCCCGCAGCCGGTCTTCGCTCCGCGCGTACGCCGTCAGCGCCACCGCCGGTATCAGCCCGCCGCACTCCGGCGTGAGCGCCCTCAAGCGGCGGATCAGCGCGTAGCCGTCCTCGACCGGCATCCCGATGTCCGACACCAGCACGTCCGGACGCCACACCTCAACTGCTGACAGCGCCTCAGCCGCCGAGGCGGCGATCATCACTTCAACGCCATATTGCCCAAGTGCCGCAGTCAGCAGGTCGCGCGCGTCGGCCTCGTCATCAACGACCAGCACGCGCACCCCTTTTAAGCTGTCGGAAAGCAGCGGCGATTCTTTACCCGAAGCTTCGAGGTGTCTTCCTGTAAAGCCGATTGTTTCACTGCGCACAGTCATCAACGGCAGTCTCACGTGAAAGGTCGCGCCCTGCCCCTCGCCCCCGCTCTCGGCGGTGACGGCCCCGCCGTGCAGTTCCACCAGGTGGCGCACGATGGCGAGCCCGAGCCCGAGGCCCCCATGCGTTCTGGTGGATGAGCTGTCGGCCTGCCGGAAGCGGTCAAAGACATAGGGCAGGAATTCCGGCCGGATCCCGACCCCGGTGTCGCTCACCGTAACATCGATGTGCGAGCTGATTCGCTCAAGAGCGACATGGACGCGCCCGCCGCGCGGGGTGAACTTGATGGCATTCGAGAGCAGGTTCCAGACGACCTGCTGCAATCGGTTGGGGTCGCCGGAGACCAGCCCGGCCTGTGGGTCCAGGACCGGTTGCAGGCGCACGCCTCGGGCTTCCGCCGCCGGGCGCAGCGAATCAATGGCCGCCTCGATGACGGGCTGGAGGTCAACGGTCTGGAAATCGAGCCGGAGTCGGCCGGTGATGATGCGTGAGACGTCGAGGATGTCTTCGATGATCTCGGCCTGCGATCTGGCGTTCCGCTCGATGGTCTCCATGGCGCGGGCGGCGGCTTCGGCGTCAAGCTTCCCGCCGCGGAGCATCCGGGCCCAGCCAAGGATTGAGTTCAGTGGCGTCCTGAGTTCGTGCGAGACGGTGGCGAGAAAATCGTCCTTGAGGCGGCTGGCCTCTTCGGCCTGGGAGCGCGCCGCCTGCTCGCGGGCGAGTAGCTGTTC
>DASRDU010000138.1:0-8024 GCA_035652435.1 Blastocatellia bacterium | reverse complement strand
GCGAGGTCTTGCAAGTCCCGTGGCGGTTGCTGCGGCGGGGGCTCCGACTCTGCGCGAATTGTCTGGCGCAAAGTTTTTCGTTCTATCTCAAAGAGCGTCAGGTGTTGAAAACCTGATCAATTGCTATGCCGAACACTTCTGAATCGTGCCACAAATTGTTCATGATCAGTTACCCCCATGGTGGATTGCAGATTGCGGATTGCAGATCGCGGATTGCAGATCGCAGATGGTCAGCACAATCTGCAATCTCAAATCTGCAATCTGCAATTTCATCATTCGTATCTGAGCGCAATCATCGGATCAACTTTCGTCGCCCGCCGCGCAGGCACCCAGCAGGCCACGAGCGCCACGAGCGCCAGCAGCGCCGCGATCAGCGCGAATGTCAGCGGGTCAGTCGCGCTCACGCCGAACAGCATTGTCTTCATCAGCCGGGTGAGCGCGAAGGCGCCGGCCAGACCGATGACGACTCCGGCCACGACCATCCGCATGCCCTGACCGACGACCAGCCGCAGCACGTCGCCCCTCCCGGCGCCCAAAGCCATGCGGATGCCGATCTCGTGCGTCCGCTGACTGACGGCGTAAGCCAGCACGCCATAAATCCCCACGCCCGCGAGCAGCAGGCCGAGCGCGGCAAACAACCCGAGCAGCGTCATGTTGAATCTTTCGGCGGCGACCGACTCTGTGATGATCTGCTCCATCGAGCGCAGTTTCGTCACCGGCAGCGCCGCGTCCACGCCGGCCATCGTCTGCCTGACGGCGCCGCCCAGCGCGAGCGGTTCGCCATTCGTGCGCACGGCGAACTTCATCGAGACGAAGCGGCGCAGCACACGCCAGAGCGGATCGGGAGCCTGAGTGAGCGGGATGAAGAGGATCGGCGAGGCGGCGCTGCCGAGGCCGAACTGTTTGGTGTCGCCAACTATACCGACGAGCCGGCGCGGCGCTTCCATCCTGCGCCCGACGGCGATCCGCTGCGTGAACGGGTCGGCGTCCTTCAGGTAGCGGCGCACGAAGGCCTCGTTGGCGATGACGACCGGTTCGGAATTCGGCGCGTCGCCCTCAGTAAAAGCGCGGCCCTGCCTGACCGCCACTTTCATCACCTTGAAATAGTCGGGCGAAACCACGCGGAACTGCGCCGATTCGGGGATCTCCGCGAGGCCCGCGATTTCAAAAGGCATCCTGAACTGAGCGGACAAAGGCAGGCTGTTGGTCACAGCGGCGGCCTCGACTCCCGGCAGCGCGCTCAGGCGTTCGAGCGCCCGGCGGTAATAATCCCGGGCCTGACTGCCCGCTTCGTACTGCGGCCCCATCGGCGTCACCTGGAACGTCAGCACGTGGCGCGGATCGAAGCCCGGCTCGACGCCGCGCAGATTGAGAAAAGTGCGAATCAATAACGCCGCGCCGATGAGCAGCACGAGCGAGAGCGCGATTTCGGCGACGACCAGCGCGCCCCGCAAGCGCCCGCGGGACGCGCCATCCGCGCCCTTACCGGCGCCTTCCTTGAGCGTGTGATTGAGATCAACCTTGAGAACCTGACTGGCTGGTGCGAGGCCGAAGACGACTCCGGTCAGCATCGCCGCGGCGAGCGCGAACGCCAGCACGCGCCAGTCGAGAGTGATCCCGCCGAGAAGCGGAATCGTTTCTTCCGGAATGAAAGCCTTCAGGTAATCAACGCCCCACCACGCCAGCAGTAACCCGAGCGCGCCGCCCGCCGCTGAGAGCAGCACGCCTTCGCTGACGAGCATCATCACGATGCGCCGCGCCCCAGCGCCGAGCGCCCGCCGGACCGAAATCTCTTTCCGCCTGTCCACCGCGCGCGCGAGTTGCAGGTTGGCGACGTTCGCGCACGCGATCAGCAGCACGAAACCGACGGCCACGAGCAGAATCCAGAGCAGCCCGCGAACGTCTTTGGCGAAGTATTCCTGAACCGGCTGCGCCGTCATGCTCTCGCCGTCCTTCATCTTCTGCGCGCCCGTCGCGCGGTACTTTTCCGCGACGAGTTTCAGGTCGGCCCGCGCCTGTCCGGGCGTGACGCCGTCCTTCATTCGCCCGATCATCAGGCAGTTAGGGTCCCGATCACCCTTCAGAGAAGGACGCAACGGCACGAAGACGTCGGCGTCGGGGATAAACTCGAACCCGCGGGGCATCACCCCCACAACCGTATGCTGCTGGCCGTTGACGAGGATCGTTCTGCCGATCAGACGCGCGTCTGCGCCAAACCGCCGCTGCCACAGATCGGCTGAAAGGATCGCTACGCGCTCGCCGCCGACTGCGTCTTCCTGCGGCGTGAAACTGCGCCCCAGGGCCGGCTCGACGCCGACCGCGCGAAAGAAATCGAGCGAGACTTTCAGGCCTTCGACGTATTCGGCTTCATTCCCCCCGGCCAGATTGACGCCGGAGAAGATGGGCTGATAAAGCGCCAGCGCCGCGAACGCCTGCTGGTGTTCGCGCGTGAAGAGGAACTGCGGCTCGCCGCTGTAATCCACTGCGCCGTCGCCGAAACTCGGCCCGACCATCATCATCCGCTCCGACTGCGGATAAGGCAGCGGGCGGAGCAGCACCGCGTTGACGACCGTGAAGATCGCCGTGTTCGCCCCGATCCCCAAAGCCAGCGTGATGACGGCAACAAAGGTGAAGCCCGGCTTCCTGAGCAGCGTGCGCACGCCGTAGCGCAGGTCATGAAACAGTGTTTGCATCTGTCCTCCGATCTGGCCATGTCATAGCCATGATCAGCAAGGGTATCAGCAAGGGTTGGGGCTACCCCTCTTTGATGACCTTGTTATCATTCTTTTTTTGTGGACCGCGTTGTTGCAATTCAGCCCGCGGATGCGGGCGGGGAGAATAGAGCCCGGGGTGGAGCGTTTTTTTGCGGAACCCCGGGTGCGCCGTCGCGAAATCACGCAAGCCCGCGAAGGCGGGCGACAGCGAGTAAAACAGAACCGATGAAATTGCAGGGGAGTGACTGTGACGGGCTGCCGTCCGTTTCACGGGCTCAATGGACTTAATTATGATCGCTCCCGGGGTTGCGGCTATCGCTCCGCCCCGGGCTTTATTCTGACGCCCGCATCCACGGGCTCGCGTCGCGCAACAATCCAAGCCAGGATAACCCTCACGTTCAGGCTTACGGACGCCCGAAATCATTTCTCGCAGGCGAGGACGATCAGTGTGGCGTCGTCGTGAAAGTCTCCGTCACTGAATGCCGTCACGGCGGCCATGATCTTCTCGCGCAGTGCGGCCACGCTCAGGTTTCTGTACCTGGTCAGCAGGCTCAGCAGTCGCCATTCACCGAACTCTTCGCCCGCGGCATTGGTGACTTCGGTCACACCGTCGGTAAAGAAGAGCAGATGGTCGCCGGGCTCGAGTTTTATCTCCTCCTGCGGGTAATCACCGCCGGCCACGATGCCGAGTACCGTGCCGCCCATGGTCAGTTGCCTGCTCGTCCCGTCGCGGCGCACGAGCATCGGCGCGTTGTGCCCGGCATTGGCGTAGAGAAACCGCCGGCTTACGGTATCGAGCAGGCCGTAAATGAAGGTGATGAACCGCCCCTCGGTCAGGTTGTGACACATCGCCTGATTGATCTTCAGGCACAACTCCCTGGGCGAGACATTCGCCGCGGCGGTCGCCCTGACCATCGCCTGCACGTTCGACATCATCAGCGCGGCGGGCATCCCCTTACCCGACGCGTCGCCGATGCAGAGCGCGGCGTAACGGTCGTCGAATTGCAGCACGTCGAAATAATCGCCGCCCACTTCGCGCGCGGTCTGCCAGGCGGTCGCGATCTCGCAGCCCGCGAGCGTCGGCACTTCCTGCGGCAGCAGCCCCTGCTGAATCTCCCTCGCGGTACTCAGTTCATGGGCGCGCGACCTTTCCAGCGCCGCCCTGAGGCACAGGTCACGGCGCCGCTCGCGCCCGGCCTGAATCTGCGCGCTGAGGACTTTGAGCAGGCGCGAGTTTTCCCACGGCTTCTGCACGAAATCCACTACCCCCTGCTGCATCGCCTCGACGGCGAGTTCGATGCTGCCCCAGGCGGTCATCGCCACGACCGGCAGCGTGCTGTCGAGCGAGTGAATGCGCGAGAGCAGATCCAGCCCCTCCCGACCCGATGTCGTGTCGCGGGTGTAGTTCAAATCCATCAGCAGCAGGTCATAATCGCGCTCGGCCAGCGCGTCAAGCACCGCCGCGGGCGAAGTCACCATCTCGGCCTGCCAGCCCTCGTTCCTGAGCAGCAGATCGAGCGCCGCCAGCACGTCCGGATGGTCATCGGCAATCAGGGTTCGCGGCGCTGGCATAGTCATCGTATCCATTACATCCCTCCCCGGGAAAAAACACCGGCAGATCGGCGGCCTGCTTCGAGGGGTTTCGCGGGCCGGACGTGGCGCCCTGCAAGTGCGCCACGCAACCCACTGTTATCCAAATGCCGTGCCAGCGGAGGAGGGAGGCTAAGTGTTGTGATTAAAGAGTCGGGCAAAAACGTGCGCGCCTGTCTGGTCTGACAGGTGTTCGCTTGTGGAATGAGGATGTCCGGAATCGGGAATGAAAGAGCCGTTATCGGCGTCTGATTCCGCCAGCCGCGTAGCGGCGTTTGAATTTAGCCGTGAGTTTTCAACCCACGGTCAGAAGACAGAACCCATTCCGTCGCCTCAGCGACGATTGAATCGTCCGCGTCATCCGGGGTTCAATCGTCGCTGACGCGACGGGGCGACTTGCTGCGTGCCGATCTGTGGGTTGAAAACCCCCGGCTAAATTCAAGCGCCGCTACGCGGCAAAAGCCTACAGCACCCAGCCCTGACGGTACTCACCACGGACGAGCGACTGCGCCTCCGGGGCATTGAGGATCTTCATCTCGGGCCCGTTCCAGTACAGTTTTTTCCCCGTCCGCAGCGCCACGTTGCCGAGCAGAATCGTTTCGGTGATCGGCCCTTCAAACTCGAAATTCGCGCCCCCGGCCGGGCCGCCCTTGCAGGCTTCGATCCACTCGCGGTCGTTGCCCGGAGAGCGGAGCAGCGTTTTCGGCGGCTGCTTGAATTCCTGCATCTTCGCGTCAGGGATCAGGCGCGGATTTGCGCCGTTGAAGCCGCACATGATGGTCCCGCGGTCGCCGACAAAGAGCAGGCCTTCATTCTCCCTGCCCATCTCCCGCCCTTCTTCCAGTGCCGATGGGCGTGACGGTTTCAGCCCGCCGTCGTACCAGGTGACTCTGACCGGCGGCATCTCGCCCCGGGCCGGGAAATTGAAATGAATGATCGAGGCGACTGGAAAGGTTTCGCGGAATGATTTCGTCGAGCTGGCCTCGACGCTTTCCGGCGGCCCGAGCTTGAGAGCGCGGAAGATCGTGTCGAAGCTGTAACAGCCCATGTCGCCCAGGGCGCCGTTGCCGAAATCATACCAGCCGCGCCAGACGAAGGGCAGATACGCGTGGTGATAAGGCCTGAACGGGGCCGGGCCGAGCCACAAATCCCAGTCGAGCGTCGCAGGCACCGGCTCGCCCTCCGCCGGCCGCTCAACCCCCTGCGGCCAGAAGGGGCGGCTCGACCAGTTATGGACTTCGCGCACCGGGCCGATGGCGCCCGCCTGAATCCATTCGCACAGGAGGCGGGTGGCCTCGGAGGCCTGGTTACTGATGGTCACCTGCGTGGCGACGCGGGTCTCGCGGGCGACTTCGGCAATGCGGCGGGCTTCAATGATCGAATGGGTCAGCGGCTTCTGGCAGAGGACGTGCTTGCCCTTCTTCATCGCCGCGATGGAGATCACCGCATGCGTGTGATCCGGCGTGCAGACGATCACCGCATTCAGGTCTCTCTCTTTTTCCAGCAGCTCGCGGTAATCAATATATGTGGCGCAGCCTTTGTACTCGCCCGCAGTCGTCCGCCCGGCGTAATACGCTTCGACGAGCCGCTTGGCGGGTTCGCGCCCCGCGGTCGCGCCCTTCCAGTCCTCGCCCCAGTCGGACTTGCCGAGCAGCGCGCGCTCTTTGTCGCGCATCTCGTTCTGCCCCCATTCGACGTAATTGCTGCTCTCTTTGTTAACGTCGCAGACGGCAACGACCTGCACGTCGGGCTGCTTCAGGTAATCCATCATGACGCGCGTGCCCTGTGCGCCCACGCCAACACAGGCCATGGTGATCTTGTCGCTCGGGGCGGGCCGGCCGCTCCCCCCGATGACGTGGCGAGGCACTACGGTCAATGCCGCCGCGGTGGAAACGGCCCCGCCCGTGAAAGCGCGCCGTGAGACCCTTCTGTTTCGCAATGTCCTTCCTGAATCCGGCATATCAGTTCCTCCATAGACAACAGCCCTCTATCTGCCCCCCGACAATTCGTCGCGGACGCGTTCGAGCAGCTTCTTCGTGGCCCTGATGCCTTCCGGCTCGCCCAGCCGGTTACCGCTGTATTCGATGCCGACGTGCCCGTGGTAACCCGCGTCGAGGACGATCTTCATCATCCGCCGGTAATCAATGCGGACTTCGTTGCCCTGCTCGTCAAAATCGCCGGACTTGGCGCTCACGCCTTTGGCGAACGGCATCATCTCCTGCACACCTTTGTAGCGGTCGTACTCTTCGCCCTGACGGAGCCTGAAGTTGCCGAAATCGGGCAGCGTCCCGCAGCGCGGGTGGCCGACTTTCCTGATGACCGCGGAGAGCCATTCCCCGTTCGAGGAAAGGCCGCCATGATTTTCGACGATGACGTTGATCTCGTGCGTGGCCCCGAACCCGGTCAGCCGGCCGAGGCCGTCGGCGGCGCGGTTGAGTTGTTCTTCATAGCTGCCCTCGCTCTGCGCGTTGACGCGGATCGAGTGACAGCCGAGGAACTTTGCGGCCTCGACCCATTTGTAATGATTCTCGACGGCGGCCCTGCGCTTCGCCTCGTCCGCGTCCCCGAGCGCCCCTTCGTCGTCAATCATAATCAGCACGCTCCTGACGCCCAGATCGGCGGCGCGCTGCTTCATCTCGGCGAGGTACTTCCGGTCGCGGGCCTTGTCCTTGAAGAACTGATTGACGTACTCGACCGCCTCGATGCCGAAATCGTTTTTAGCGGTGCGGGCGAAGTCCAGGTTATCGAGTTTGCCGGCGAAGAGGGTGCGGTGCAGCGACCATTCCGCGAGCGAAATCCGGAAGAGCGGTTCCTTCCCGGCCCTGATAATTTCCCCGCCGGCCAGACCGAGCAGGCCGGCCCCGGCGGCAGTGATTGCCGACTGTTTCAGAAAGCGACGACGGTTGATCAGGTGAGTCACAGGTCTCAGTCCTCCCTCGGCCCGGAAATTACCTTCTCAAATAGCCCTGTTGGCGGCGTCAGTCAAGTGTCAGGGAGAAAGTTCGGATGCTGGCGAACAGGCCTTCCGCTTCACTTCCGATTTCAGGCCCCGGTCAGTCTGGCGGTGATTTCACCCAGCGCGGCTTCGGCCCTCGCTTCGATCTCTTCCCGGGTCTGGTCCTGGATCGGGTGCGCGACATAAATCGCGTCGAAGTCGGGCCGCCCGAGCGCGCTCGCCTGCGCCCGGGCGGCGGTCATAAATTCGGTCGTCGCCACCGCGACTGACGCGATCCCCAGGTGTTCCAGCTTCGTCGTGTCGTGCAAACTGCACGTCGTGCAGGAGCCTCAATCGGCCAGCGCTTCGATCACGGCGTCGCACCGCGCGGCGACGAGTCGGTCAAGCACTTCGGCGGGCGCGGGTTTGGTGAATGTCGGCTTGGTCTCGCGCACTATTTTCGCAACACCCGAGCGCTCCTCCAGCAGCCGCGCCAGGCGGTCGAGAAAGAAATTGCCGCCGGGCTTGCTGATGTCGAGCAGGCCGATGGTTTTGCCCGCCAGCTTGTCCAGTCGCGGTGCGGCACTGCGCGGCTCGCGCCGGGATTCGTCGAGCGGGTTGATGAGTATGGTGGGCATGTCTGTTCTCCTATGATGAATGTCTACTCCGAGGTGAAGGTTTTCAGTCCTCGGCGAGGACAAAGTTGGGGAAATCAGCGAACACCCAGTTGTTCTTCAGCGTCCGGTAGATGATCCCCAGGAATTTGCGGGCCGTGGCGATGATCG
>DASRDU010000137.1:0-4968 GCA_035652435.1 Blastocatellia bacterium | reverse complement strand
CGATCATCGCCACGGCCCGCAAATTCCTGGGGATCATCTACCGGACGCTGAAGAACAACTGGGTGTTCGCTGATTTCCCCAACTTTGTCCTCGCCGAGGACTGAAAACCTTCACCTCGGAGTAGACATTCATCATAGGAGTTCTGATTTGAAGCTTGAAAAAACAGGGTGGAAGGATACGATCACAGCCTTCCTGAATAAACAGGCAACTGAGGGCAAGCCGCTCCGCTCCAACGGGACGAGCCTGCTCTCCACGGGCGGCTATGAGATCGCGCGCCACCGCGATGGCGCGCTCTACGTCCGCTCGCTCCGGTACGGCAGTAAAGGCCAGAATGTCACGAAGCAGATTGACGCGCTGACGGCAGCCGTGCGCGAAAACAAAGGGCTGATTGTCTGGTCGCACACCCCGATCAACAACTCTCTCCTGCACACGGTTGAAGAGAGCTATCTGCACCGTGAGAGACCTGACGAGGAGAGCGTTCCGGGAACTGCCGCCGCCGGCTGAGCGGCTTTTGCAAGAAAACTTCATGACGGAGATCACGGCCTGCCGGTTTTTATTCGGCAGGCCGCTCTGTTGCGCGCGAAGATCCGGGGCAACTTCAGTGGCAGGGATTGACTGCATCATTCGCACGGCGCGGACGCCTGGCCGCATCAGACCCCGATGTGATGGGGAATGGCAGGACGTTTTGATCCGGAGGTGTGGTATAACCACGCCATGGGCAACAGAATACCTGAAGTCAAATCGTTCATCATCCCTGCCAGGCCAGTCGAGTCAGTGGAGGGCGTCGTGATTGACGGCGTTCCCATCGAGTCAGCGGAAGGCACCGCAATTAACGGCGTTCCCGTGGAACAGTCGTCGGTGATCCCGGGAGACGTGGGCGAGGGGGCCGTTTATGTGCTTGATGAAGGCAAAGGGGGCTGATGCCAAAAACTCTCACTGAAGCTGAGTTCAGGAAGCTGCGCGCGCGCACGGTGGCCGGGTCGGACTCGATATTGAACTATCTGGCCGGGCTGAAGAAGACCATTGGCGGAATGGACGGGGAAGGCGCGCTGCTCAGGGCCCTGCTGCCCGATGTCTGTCAGGCAATGGGCTGGCTGAATCCGGATGAACGTATCCGGCCCGTCGGGATCAATGAAAGGTACGCCGTCGCCTGTCGGTATGCGATCTGGGAAGCCCTCACTCAGGGAGGAGTGACAACAATCAGATATGACTTGGGAAGGATTCTCAAAGAGGAACTTATAGACAAGGGACTGCCGCCAGGCAGGGCGCGCCGCTCCCTCTCCCGACACAACCCACAACAAGCCGGGGGCACTGGTCACTCATCCGCCGGCCTGGCCGTGATCCTGTGATCCTCTCTCCAGCAGAACCTTCACCTCGTCGCGCTTCTCCCGCAGCCATTCGAGTGAAACTTCGTCGCTGTCCTCATCGTCCAGCCCATCCAGGAGGCCCTGCTGCCTGAGCGAGGCGTCGGCGATCTCGATGGCGTTGACGATGTCAATGAAGCCGCGACCGTGTTCGCCTGCAGCTTCGGAGTCGCCACTGTCGCGTGCTTCGCGGAAGCGGTCGTAAAAGTCTCCGGGGTCGTTGAGCGTCATCATTGAAAGTTATCTCCGTCAGGGCTTCTCCTCCGGGTACTGCCCCGGGGATGCCCTTCATTGGCCGGGTTCCTTCCAGGTGAACCAGCCGAAAAGGATGGACAGGACGAATACGGCGGCCAGCGCCATCCGGAATAACTCCTGCATTGTGCGATTAAATTGATGGACTTTCATCGGGGCGGCGTCAGGGTTGCGGTTGCTCGATCCTGAGCGCTGCAGCGCTCGGGAGTCCGTCGGCTCAGAAATGAAGCACGACATAACCCTTTCCGGCGGTATTAATACTCAACAGGGCGTCCAGCGTTTTGCCATCCAGGTTCCTGAAAGTCACGGTCACCCTGGCCGCTGCCGCCTCTCTCGCAATCTGGATCAGAGAATCCATGGTTTTATTGCTCGCGTCGAAACTGACACTCGCCCCCGCGGACACCAGCTTGATGATGTTTTCGGTCGTCCTGCCTGTTGGTTTATCTGCCATAAATCCTTCTCCTGCCGGCGCACTGACGTGGCCTTCCAGGGTCATCAACCCGAGTTCATTAGAAGGCGGTGAAGGCGGGACAATTTTCCCACCGGTAAATAACTTCATTTCCCGCCCGGACGGCGATGCCGCAATTGTCTTTTGATTCGCAGTCCCTGAAGTCGGTTCGGACAAGCATGGGTATAGGTTTTGGCCGTCCGTCAGTTACCACGAAATGATCGGTTACTGTGATGCGGACGACCGCCTTCAGCCTTGAACACCGATAATTGTCCGGCCTCGTTTTTATCATTACCGATTTCTTTCTCGCGCGCTCTTCTGCCCGGGTCAGTGCGCCAGATCGGGGCCGGGGTCAACTCCCAGCAGCAGTGAAAGCTGGTGATTGACGAAGGAACCTGTGCTGCGTTCGTTGACCGTCAGGCCCATGGCGCCGCACCAGATCAGCAGTTCATCCACGTCCACTTCGATTTTGTAAGCATTGACGCCCACCCGGAAATATTCTTCGACCGCCCGCTGCGCGCCTTTGAGCCAGAGGTCGAAAGTCGCGGGGAGCCGGTCCCCATCTTCACGGACGAGCATCATCCGCTCGTACTGTTCGGCCTGATACCATGCAATACCTGTGTGCCTGCCGCGGAGCGCGGCCAGCCATTGGCTCATCTGTTGAAGTCCCTTGCCCCAAGCAGCGGGAGATCAGACGGCTGCGCCGCTTTCCGCCGGCACTCTCATCGGCGGATCGGCCGGTGAGAAGGGGAATTATCACCAGCGTTTCCCACCACCCCCGGATCTTCCGCCGCCGCCTGAATCGCGCTCAGCCTTGCGCGCCTGTCGGCACTCTTTGCAGCGCTTCGGCTCGCTCATCCCGCGGCTCTGGAAGAACTCCTGCTCGCCTTCAGTGACCGTGAACGACCGACGACAGTCCGCGCATTCAATCTGTTTGTCTGGCATTCTGCTCCCTTGGTGGAAGGGACGCGCCCTCCCGGTTAAGTCCCGGCCTCAGCCGAGTTCAATGACATCGGCCTCGGCATCACTCATCGCCGCTTCAATCTCCTGAATCCGCGGGAGAGTCCGCCAGGAGCCGGAGCGGTAAATCTTCGGGTGATGCAGGCCGCCCAAGTCGGATGGCATCGTCAGCCAGACAGCCTGGCCGGGGACGACCTCCAGGTGCTGACGCGCCGTTAAGAACTCACTGACAGTGCCCGCCAGGATGAAAACGTCCTGTGAGTGATCCTTCTTCTTCAATCGTTCGCTCATCGCGCCCTCGCTTTGTTCGACAGCCACCAGTTTCTCAGGCGAGAGAATTGACGCTCTTGGTTGCTGCTCATTTCAGCCCGAACTGAGACTTACTGATTAGCCTGTTGTGCTGGAACGACGCATTCATATTCGCGCCGAACCCCGCGGCCCCATCCCACTTGTAGATCATCGTCCTGATGCCGCCCGACACGCCGCTGCTCAACTCCTCGCCCTGACTGCCCAGAATCCGGCTGACCTCCTCATAACTCATCCCCGGCTGCATCCGGTTGTAATTCGCCATCGTGATGCCGCCGCTCGAATTGAGCGGCTTTGCGGAATCCGGAGTCACGGTCGGGCCGGCTGATGGCCAGTGGTTAAGGATCATCAGGGAGACCGGCAGCACGATGAAGACGGTCAGCAGCAGGATCTGCTGCCATTTACTTCGGGCCTGGCGAACGACCTGATTAACGGCAGAATTCACGGCGGGGATTTTCACCATGATGTGGCAATACTGACAAATGAATGCGTCTGATGGGATGAAAGCCTTACATTCCGGACAGATACTTATGTGATGATGCATCGGATACCTCCCACCTTTCTTCTTCGCAGGCTTCGCCTTGCCGATTGTTTCGCTTCGGCATTCGGCGGCATGCCGGCTTTGCGGTCAGCGACAAAAGCCGGATCGTGTTCCTTAATCAGATAAGTCCGACCCACTATGACGGCGGGCACTGGCGAAGTAGCGCGCTGATTGCTGATCAAACAAAATGCCCCCGGCTGAATGTGAGCCGGGGGCACGTCGGGTAATAAGTCAGTGGGTCCGGTACCACTATTCAGAAGCGGGAGCGTCCGCCGCCTCCATAACCGCCATTGCGACCACCGCCGCCTCCGGTTCTTTCCTTCGGCCTGGCTTCGTTCACGGTCAGGCTGCGGCCATTGATCTCCTTACCGTTGAACTGCGTGATGGCTGCCTGGCCTTCCTCCTGCGACGCCATCTCGACAAAGGCAAAGCCGCGTGAACGGCCACTGTCGCGGTCAGTCACAATCGAAGTTGATTCGACCGTGCCGGCCTGGGAAAACAACTCGCGCAAGTCCTGCTCGGTCGTCTGAAATTCGACGTTACCGACATAAAGTTTCATTGACATGGAAATATACCTCTCCCTCGAAGAGGGCGTTAAGAGAAGCTTCGGACCAGGGTTTCTTCGGAGAGGAGTAGCAGCGAAGGCTTGTGACCGGACGTTCAAATGAACGGCTTCCGTAATTACAATCAGCCCACTCTCGAACCATCCATCATGCCGCCGCTATCTCAGAGGCCTGTGGCGCATCAACGTTGATGCAGGAGAGAAGGAATGAACTGGAAGGATGATGCGCCATTAGCGGGGTAATTACAAGCCCCCCGGGACCGGACCATTGAAGGAACGTGCTGATGATGCAGCAGGGGGATCGGGCACGGCGGTAAATTGCCGGCCGAACGCAGACGGTTAATGCGGCTGGCACTGACGAGCGGACAGGGCGGGCTTCCCGGGCTCGCCCTTCATTACTGAAAAGTGACGGGTAAGCGACGGGCGAGGTGCAAAAGTGCCTGTCAGCAGCCGTCATCACCGATTTCAAGTTTCTGAACGAAGGAGACTCGCAGGGATGAAAAAACGGCTTTCTGTGCGTAAGATCAGACGGTTA
>DASRDU010000136.1:0-70929 GCA_035652435.1 Blastocatellia bacterium | reverse complement strand
CGGCTGAGAGTCGGCCGCGGATTATCGCGATGACTGCGAACGCGATGCAGGGCGACCGCGAGGAGTGTCTGGAGGCCGGGATGGACGACTACATCAGCAAGCCCGTGCAGGTCGCCGACCTCCAGGCCGCGCTCGAACGCGCGGGGGAGGAGTTGCAGGCACGGGTCGTTTGATCCTGAATGCCAAATCCTCGGGCTTTATTCTCACCCTGCAGGATTGACGGCTCGCAGTTCCCTATGAAAATGCCGGAATCAGTTTCAGGCAGACGGGCGCAGGGATCTCGGTTATCCGGCCCGTCGGACTCAGCCTTCCTGTCCCGGGATCAATCCGAAAAATAACGACGTTATCCGACCGCTGATTGGCCGCCAGCAGAAATTTCCCAGTCGGGTCAATGGCAAAATTGCGGGGGAACTGTCCCTGGGTTGCGACAGTCTCGACGAACGCCAGCTTTCCCGTCTTCTCGTCAAACGCAAAGACGACGATGCTGTCATGGCCGCGATTTGAGCCGTAAACAAACCTGCCGGTCGGGTGAACATGAACGTCGGCGCAGGAATTCGTGCCGGTGAAGCCCCCGGGCAGCGTGGAGATGGTTTGCAGCTCACGGAGCGCCCCCCGGGATTTGTCGTACGCGAATGCCGTCAGCGTGGAGTCGAGTTCGTTGATGACGAAGGCATATCTGCCGTCGGGATGAAAAGTGAAGTGGCGCGGGCCTGCGCCCGGCTTAAGCACCGCCGAAGTCACTCTCTCGGTCGCCAGTTTTCCCGTCTTCGCGTCATAGGGATAAATCATTACCTTATCAATTCCCAGGTCAGCAACGAATGCATAGTGGTTGGCCGGATCGAGGACGATGCAGTGTGCGTGCGGCCCCTTCTGACGTTCGGGGTCCTTGCCGGCCCCCTTGTGACGAACCATGAAGGTCGGTTCACCGAGGCTGCCGTCACGCCTTATCGGCAGCACGGTGGCGTTGCCTCCACTGTAATTGGCGGCCAGAACAAACCTGCCGGCGTGATCAACTATGACATAGCAGGGGGCGGCCCCGAGTGACGGCTGCTGATTCAGGAATTTCAATTCGCCGGTTTTCTGGTCAATCGAGAATGCGCTCACTGCTCCGCTGCTCTTCCCGCCAAAATTACCGATCTCGTTGACGGCGTACAGATACTTCCTTCGCGGATCAATGGCAAGGAACGAGGGATTGACAACGCCTTTGGCGGTGCCGACGGCTTTCAGTTCACCCGAAGACAGGTCCATTCGATGGATGTAAATGCCTTCGCTTTTTCCCGTCGTGTATGTCCCGGTGTAGACGAGCATCTCAGTGGCGGCCGGTTTCGACGAGGCAGGATGAAGAGAAGCGGTGAGGGAAAGGCCAAGTGTCCCGAAGGTGGCCGTTCTCGAAAATTCGCGACGCGTGCAGTTGTTCCGTGTCATAGCTGATCCTTTGTATTGTGGTTGTTGATTGTGGCCCGGCAGGCTTTCACTCGTACCACACGATGCGCCTTTCCACAACCTCTGCTTGACTTCCCTTCCCCGCGGACTCAACAATTCTCTTTTTTATCGAAGTGCCATGCGGAGTCCGAACACGGTAGAGCAGCCCGATTTACCCGAAGGCGCCGACGCGCGGATTGAGAGTGCGGTGTTTCAATCGCGGCGGGGCGCGATGTTCCGCGCGCTGCGGCACCGCGATTACCGGCTCCTGTGGGGCGGCGCTTTTCTCTCGAACATCGGCACGTGGATGCAGGCAATCGCGCAGGGCTGGCTGGTGCGCGAACTCACGCCCTCGCCTTTCCTGATCGGCTTCGTCGCGTTCGCCGGGTCGTTCCCGCAACTCGCCTTCGCGCTCTTCAGCGGAGTCTACGCCGATATGTTTGACCGGCGGCGGCTGCTGATCGGGACGCAGGCGGTGCAGATGATCCTCTCTTCCATCCTCGGCCTGCTGGTGGCGCTCAATGTCGTCACCATCTGGCAGGTCATCGCGATCTCGTTCGCGAGCGGCCTCGCCGCGACGCTCAGCAACCCAGCCTATCAGGCCTTCGTTCACGACATCGTCGGGCGCGAAGACCTGATGAGCGGCATCGCGCTCAATTCCACGCAGTTCAACCTGTCGCGCATCATCGGGCCGACGGTCGGCGGCATCATGCTCAGTTCGGTCGGCATCGCGGGCTGCTTTTACCTCAACGGCCTGAGCTTTCTGGCGGTGATCGCGGCGCTCTGGCTCATCCGCGTTTCATCGGCAGGCCCGGCTTCGGCGGTCAGCCATCGTGAGATGATTCCGCAACTGAGGGCCGGATTACACTACGTGCGAGGGCGCCCGCGCGTGCTGGCGCTGCTCGGGATGGCTTCGGTGGTGAGCATCTTCGGCATCCCTTACCTGGTTTTCCTGCCGGTCTTCGCGCGTGACGTGCTGGGGGTGGAGGCGCGCGGGCTCTCTTACCTGATGGCCGCGACCGGCACGGGCGCGGTGGTGAGCGCGCTCGTGCAGGCCTTCCTGGGGAATTTCCGCGGGCGCGGCAGATTCCTGATCGGGGGGATGCTGCTGTTCGGCACGAGCATCATGGTCTTCGCGCTGTCGCACAGTTTCGCGCTCTCGTGCGTCTGCCTGATGTTCATCGGCGGCGCGATGGTCAGCATCACCGCGATGACCAACAACCTGCTGCAGATGCTGGTGACGGACGAGATGCGCGGGCGCGTGATGAGCATGTATTCGCTGGCCTTCATCGGGCTGGCGCCGGTGGGCAGCCTGTTCATCGGCTCAATCGCCGACCTGATCGGATCGCGCCGGAATTATCACGGCGTCCAGCTCGCGCTCGCGGCCAGCGGGGCGATGGTCGTCCTGTTTGCGTTTTACGTACTGATTGCGGAGCCGCGGGTCAGAAAGCTTGAGTGAGCGATGCGCCTTACCTGCCCCCGTCTATCGCGAACACTTCGCCGGTGATAAAGCCCGCTTCGTCCGAGGCGAGATAAGCGATCAGTTCGGCGACTTCCTCGGGAGTCCCGGCGCGGCCGAGCGGGGTTTCGCCGATCACTTTCTGCAGGCTGTCAGGGCTCGTGAATTTTTCGAGGAAGGGTGTATTGATGATGCCCGGCGCGACGGCGTTGACGGTGATCCTGTATCCGGCGAGTTCTTTCGCGAGCCCTTTGGTGAAGGTGTTGACGGCGCCTTTGGCCGCGGCGTAATGCAGCGCGCCGCCCAGCCCGCCGGTTTCGGCGGCGAGCGATGAGACGTTGATGATGCGCCCGCCTTGCTGCCGTTTCAGGTGCGGGATCACGGCCTGCGAGCAGAGGAAGACGCTCTTCAGGTTGACGGCCAGCACCGCGTCCCACAGCGCCTCGCTGCACTCCTCAATCGGGGCGCGCTGGATCAGGCTGCCGGCGTTGTTGACGAGGATGTCAATGCGCCCGAAATATTCGAGCGAGTTCAGCACGAGTTGTGAGACGTCGCCGAGCCGCGTGACGTCGGCACGCACGCTTAGGGCGTTGCGGCGCATCGCCTGAATCTCGGTGACGGCCTCGGCGGCCCCGCTCTCGTTGCTCAGGTAATTCAGGACGACTGCCGCGCCGCCGCGAGCGAGTGCGATTGCAGCGGCGCGACCGATGCCGGAGCTTGCGCCCGTGATGACGGCGACTTTTCCGCGGAGATCAAATTGGGCTGCCATAAGAGGAGTGGGAAGTGGATGGTGACTCCGGTTCACTGCTTACTGCTGATAGTATTTCCGCCCTTTCAATTTCTCCGGCAGGCATTCCATCTCGGCCCTGCCGGATTCGTAGTCGTGAGCGTACTTGTAATCTTTGCCATACCCCAGACCTTTCATCAAGGCCGTCGGCGCGTTGCGTAAATGGAGCGGCACGGGCTCCGTCTGTGTATTGCGCGCGTCTTCAGCGGCAGCCTCGTAGGCCATATAAACGTTATTGGATTTCGGCGCGAGCGCGAGATAGGCGGCAGCTTCGGCCAGAGCCAGCCGCGCTTCCGGCAGCCCGATGAGGTGCGTGGCACTGGCCGCCGCGGTCGCGACAACCAGTGCCTGCGGGTCGGCCATGCCGATGTCTTCCGAAGCATGATGAACGATGCGGCGGGCAATAAACATCGGGTCTTCGCCGCCTTCGATCATCCGCGCCAGCCAGTAGAGTGTGGCGTCGACGTCGGAGTTGCGGATTGATTTGATGAAAGCCGAGGCCAGATTGTAATGCTGTTCGCCCGCCTTGTCGTAAAGTGCGGTGGCTCGTTGCAGCGCTTCGCGCAAATCCTCATCGGTGACGAGGCGCCGGCCCCTTTTATCGGCCCTGGCGGATGTCGCCGCCAGCTCCAGCACGGTGAGCGCGGCGCGGGCATCGCCGCCCGTGTGTTCGGCGAGGCGATGCAACTGCTCGTCACTGATGGTGACGTTGAGATTTGCCAGCCCGCGCTCCGAATCATTCAAAGCCTGTTTGAGAATATCAGTCACTTCGGCGGCGCCGAGTTGATTGAGGACGAAAACGCGAACCCGCGACAGCAACGCGGAGTTGATTTCAAACGAAGGATTCTCGGTCGTCGCGCCGATCAGGATGATCGTGCCGTTTTCGACGTAAGGCAGAAACGCGTCCTGCTGCGCGCGGTTAAAGCGGTGGATTTCGTCAACGAACAGGACGGTGCGGCGACCGAAGGCGGCGCGCGTCTTCGCGGCCGTTTCCATCACCTGACGAATCTCACTGATCCCGGAAGTGACCGCGCTGAAGGGAATGAAGTCCGAAGCGGTGCGCGCCGCAATGATTTTCGCCAGCGTCGTTTTGCCCGCGCCCGGCGGCCCCCAGAAGATCATCGAGGTCAGGCGATCCTCTTCGATCAGCCGGCGCAGCAGTTTCCCTTCGCCCAGCAGCTGCTCCTGACCGATAAATTCACTGAGCGTGCGTGGGCGCATTCGCTCGGCGAGCGGAGAGCTTTTGTCGGCGGCCCCCACCTTCAGAATCCGCCCTTCAGGTTCGGCGAAGAGCCCCGGGTTGTGACTTGTGCGCGGCATAGCGAAAGACTATCACATTGCGAGCGAAGTCTGATAAGCCGGCCTCCCACTGTCAGTTGATTTCAGAAACTCATTCACCAGGGTGACAAACTCCGCCGGCATCTCTTCCTGCGGCGCGTGACCGCAGGGCAACATTTTCATTTCCGCCCGCGGCAGAGTGCGGGCGAGTTGCTCACCGACCCCGGGCGGTACGACGCGGTCGTGGGCCCCGTGAATGACCAGTGTCGGGTGATTCACCGCAGACAGATTGCGCTCAATCGGTCGCAGGTCAAACGTCCGCAGGGTCGCGATGATGGCGCGCTGGCACTGCGAATCTCTGAGCATTGATGAATAGTGCGCGACTCTTTCCGGCGTCACTGTCGAAGGCGAGTAGTGAGCGTTGCGAAGACGGCTTTCGATCAGCCCCGGCCTGTTTGCCAGACGGTTGATTACTCGCAGCGCAAAATCCTGACTGACGACCCGGTTCGCGGCCAGCACCAGCCGCGCGAGCAGCGGGAATTTATCGAAGTGACAAGCTGCCGGATTCACCAGCACCAGCCCGGTGACCCGTTGCGGCCGGTTTTGTGCGACGCGCAGGACTGCTGCCCCACCCAATGAACACCCGACCAGTGCCGCCCGCTCAATCCCCAGAACGTCCATCATCCCCATCACGATTCCGGCCTGACTGTCTATCAGGTAATCATTATCCGCGGGCTTGTCGCTGGCCCCGAATCCCTTCAGGTCAATGGCTATCACACGACGATGCGCCGCGATCTGATCAAACACTTCGTTCCATGTATAGCTCATCGAGCAGAAGCCGTGAACCAGGATTACAGGCTCAGTGCAGTGATCAGAGTCTGTTCGGCTCATCGGTCTGCTGTCGTAATAAGCGATCCGCAGCCCATTGACGCTGGTGTAACACACGTCGGCACTCCCGACAGGAAAATTGACTGTTCCTTTCCCGACGACATCCTTTTTTGCGTTCATTCTGACCGCTATCGACATGGCATCACGTTACGTAAAGGCAGGAGAGTTTGCAAGCGGGGATTTAGTGGGGAATTTCCCCCCTTCGGGGTTACCTTGCCCATCATTATTCGGCCAGTAAATTAAGTGCCCTCAATGACATACGCCCTTAATACGATTCTTTTTCGGATATCCCCTGATTCTGAGTGTTTAATTAACAGACGAATAAGAGACTTGGAGAGGTAGTTCTCAGGGTGGCCGAATAATGCCCTGAAAACCGGGTTGTGGAAAAAATTTTCATGCGCCATTCAGTCATAGGGTTAGCCTGAGTTAGCCGGATGGCTATATTGACGGTTCCGAAAACGGCTCCCTAGCATGGGGCTGGTTAACCCAATCAGCAGCCGGAGTCAGATGACATTATTGGCGTAATCTGTGTAATCCTGTTTTTCTTTGATTTTACGGGGTAGGTGAGCTATGGCGGTCAGAGAAGAATTATTAAACTCACTGTTCGCAGAAGTTTTTCAGGATGTGACCAAACGGCAGTCAAAACCGGAGGTGCAGGTCACCTTTTACCCTTTTGCCGGGCTGAATCACACGATCCGAATTCGCAATCAGCGGGTTTATGTGCGGGTTTCGGATGTGCTGCGCGACGCCCCGCGCCACGTACATCGGGCGCTGGCCTACATTCTGGTTTCCAAGCTCTACAACAAGCGGGCGACCAGTGAATACGAAACCATCTACCGCGAGTACGCTTACCAGCCGAGCGTGTTGCGTGCTTCTGACCTGGCGCGTCGCAAGCACGGCTACAAACAGCTCAACGGGGCGGCCGGCCGGCATTACGATCTGAACAAGGTTTTCAACCGGCTCAACCGTCGCTACTTCAACGGCGAACTGCACAAGCCCGTTCTGAGTTGGAGCCTGCGACGCAGCAAACGCATTCTTGGACATCACGACTCGGTTCACGACGCGATCATCATCAGCCGCTCGCTCGATCAGGCCGACGTGCCGGAGTACCTGGTCGAATACGTGATGTATCACGAGATGCTGCACATCAAACACCGCCCGCGCCTGATCAACGGGCGCCGGATTTTTCACACCAACAATTTCCGCAGTGACGAGCAGCGATTCGCCCGCTTTGATGAGGCGATGAAGTGGCTGGAGAGTCTGGCGAGAAGAAGGTGAATGAAACCTGGAGGGCAGAAGTGAGCGCTTTACTGCCCTCCGGTGATGATTGTTTGCTCTGCTTTATCCTCTGGCCCTGCGGCGGCGCGGCTGAACCCAGTTCCCCTCCAGCATGGCCGAAACGGCCAGCTGCATAATCAGCCATTTCTTCGGGAAGGCGACAAACTCTATCCCCACGCGCCAGTTCTCTTCAGACCGGCGGGCATACTTCACCGTCGCGCGCATCTCGCATTCTTCATGCGGGCAAACCAGCGTGACGACCTCCCCGACCTCGATCGGGCAGGGCACAATCAGGCAGGCTCCGTAACGGCTGATATTTTCCGTCTTGATGGTCAGGGGCTCAGACTTCGTCTGGCGATAAAGTTTGAGCTGAATTGAAATCCGGCTGCGTGGCTCCTTACGCCGGGTGGTGGGAATAACAATACTTTCTTCCGCCTGCCTGCCTTTTGACATGCTCATTTCCTCCCTTGCGAGGGCGATCATTAAAGTATTCGGGAGACCCTGATCAGAGGCGCCCTGGGCATCAGCCCGATGTCAGGATGGGACCGTGCTGGTGAACGAGTGCAAAATAAGCAGTAACGGTCTCAAAGGTGTGTTACACAAATGACATTCATGTCACGGCAGTCCTCCGGGCAGCAGCCGGGTGGGGTGAGTGGATTTTGCTTTCTCGACAGTATCATGAGCATTGGCTATAATCCTCCGGTCGTTTGATCCGGTGTGGCCTACTCCCTTGAACCACTTGAAGCATTTGAAGCTCGTCAAGCGATCAGGTTCATCAATTCAAAAGATCAATATTCTGCCCTGGGTTGTGAGGGTTGTACGAATTGAATCTGCGGTGTGCTGCCCCTCATCTGACCCCGGGCCGTTCATGTGGAGGTAACAGACGTGAAAGTGAATTACTGTGTTTTTCGCCCTCTGATTCCGTCCGTCATTCTGCTGGCGGCCTGTGCGTTCTTCAGCTCATTGACGGGCTCCGCTTCCTATTTCTCTGCCTCGGCCCAGACAGTCACGACAGTCAACGCGGCCAGCTATGCCACCGATAACACGGTCTCGACCAACTCGATTGCCGCCGCCTTCGGCGTTTTCAAAACCCAGAATTCTCAGGTCTACGTCGCCAGCTCCGTGCCACTGCCGAAGACGCTGGGCGGCGTCAAACTCACTGTCGGCGGAGTTGACGCGGAACTTTTTTTCACGAGTACCGGGCAGATCAACTATGTGGTCCCGCCCAACACCCAGAACGGGGCGACGGTGGTCGTGACCAACTCCGACAACTCCACCGTGAGCGGCACGATCAAGATCGCGGCGGCGGCCCCGGGCCTTTTTTCGGCCAAGGCGACCGGCAACGGGGCGGCAGCGGCATACACCACTGACGGCACGACCATCCAGACCGTCGCCGACGCGAGTGGCAATGAAAACACCCTGAGCGCTGGGACCACCGCCAAGCCGAATTACCTGATCTTGTACGCGACGGCCATCCGCAACGCGCCGAACACCGACGGCAATAACGGCAACGGTGTGGCCGAATCCTGCAAAGTCACGATTCAGGGAATCCCCTGTCAGATTGATTATGCCGGGCCCGCGCCCGGGTTTGTGGGCGCCGACCAGATCAACGTCAAACTCTCGCCTGAGATGGCCGGCCTCGGCGCCGGTCTGCAGATCAAGCTTGAAGTTACCACTCCCGCGGCGCCACCACCCCTCGGAGAATCCGCCGACGGCGGCCAGCAGGTGGACGCGGCCACCAGTAATATCGTGACGATGAAACTCGGCGGCCAGCTCCCGGACTTTCGCACGACGACGATCACTGCCGGGCAGACTATTAACGGGGCGCTGACGATTGATGATCAGATTGATAAGGATACCAGCACCGGTCTGACATACTTCTTTGACGCCTATCGCTTCACAGCGACGCCGAATCAGGGCGTCGCCATTGACCTGCGCTCATCGCAGTTTGACGCCACGATCATCGTCTACCGGATCAACGCCGATAACTCGATTACCTACGTCGCGTCGGATGATCTGTCAGGCGGGATCAGCAACGGACAGAAAGTGAACAACAATGCGATGCTGCTCTTTGTTCCCCCGGACAATGCCGACTACCTGATCCTCGCGACCACCGCAGACAACAATCCAGATGGGTTGGGGAATTACACAATTAAACTTCTGGGGAACGTTATTCAGCCGATCACTTACGGCACGACCATTTCCAATGGCAGCATCGCAACGAGCGATATTCAGATCTCGACCGGTGATTACTGGGATGCGTACTGGTTCCAGGGAACACAGGGCGACAAGATTCAAATTGACCTGACTTCGACTGCCTTCAATGCTTACCTGGTGCTGAACAAAAACAATGGTGATTTTGTCGTTGATGACGACAACAGCGGTGGCGGAACGAATGCCCGAATCTCTCCGACCAGTAGTCCAAAACCGCTTGCATCATTACCCGAAACAGGCCGGTACATCATCATTGCCACGCCGTTCCAGCCCAATGTCACCGGCAGCTATACACTGTCGCTGGCAAAGACCGGTTCGCCTGCCGAAGGCACTATCGCGGGTGAAGGTGCTGACATTGCGCTGCCACAACTGCCCAGCCGCAATACGGAAGACATCTTCAACCAGCGCGGCTCGAACTTCGAGCGCTTCGCCAGACGGCGCATCATTCGCTGAAAGGCGTTCGTGGCCGGTGGGCAATGGTCGTCTTTCCCGGGATTCTGCCCACCGGCCACGAGCCTCTGCTTTTATGCACATCGGGATTGACGCTCATGCCATCGGCGCGCGGCAGGGCGGTAACGAAACTTACATCGGCAATCTGATTGCGGCGCTCGCCGAACTTGATCAGGAAAACCGCTACACGGTTTATCTGTCCCAGCCCCGTGCGGCGGAGCAGTGGCGCGGCAGATACCCGAACTTTGAAGTGAAGCTGCTGCCGGAGCCCACCCCGCTGGTGCGAGTGCCGGTGGCGCTGGCGTTCGAATTGCGAAGGCGAACGGTTGACGTACTGCACGTGCAATATACCGCGCCGCCATTCTGCCCGGCGCCGGTCGTCGCCACGATTCACGATCTGGCCTTCGAACACCTCCCCGAAACTTTCACCCGCCGCGGAAAAATGCAGTTGCGCCTGACCGTCCGCCGCACGGCCCGCCGAGCCGCGCGCATCATCACAGTCTCCGAATTTTCGCGGCAGGACATCATTCGCACTTACCGCGTCGCGCCGGAAAAGGTCGCCGTCACGCACAATGGCGTCGAGTCCCGCTTCACTTCGCGCCCGCAATCCCATAATGAAGATGCCGGGGTGCGCCGCCGCTTCGGGATCGGACGCGACTTTCTGCTGGCCGTCGGCAGCCTGCAACCGCGCAAGAATCTGGTGCGACTCCTGCGCGCTTATGCCCGCCTGCGCGCGACCCGTCATGACTTCACTCACCAGCTGGTGATTGCCGGGCGCAGGCTGTGGCTGGCGGACGGAATTTTTGCGGAGATCGAGCGCCAGCCCTGGGCGCAGGATGTAATCGTGACGGATTATGTCGCGGATGACGAACTGCCCGGACTCTACCGTGCCGCTGCGGCGCTCGTATATCCTTCCCTGTTTGAAGGCTTCGGCCTGCCGCCGCTGGAAGCGATGGCCTGCGGCACGCCGGTCGTCACGAGCGACACTTCGAGCCTGCCTGAAGTGGTCGGTAACGCGGCCCTGCTCGTTGACCCCTGTGATGAGATGGCGCTGGCAGAGGCGATGATCGCAATCACAGCAGACGAGCGTTTGCGCGTGCGGTTGCGTGAAGATGGTTTGGAACGCGCCCGACATTTCACCTGGAGAGCGGCCGCGGAAAAGACGCTGCGGCTTTATATGGAAGCGGCGTCAATCAAGGCCCGAGAGCGTTCATCTCTGATTTCCCGCACAAACTGATTGCCGGATCGAACAACGGACATTTCCAATCGGGCGGCCACCGCCTGTGATCTGTGCGGCAGCGCGGACTCGCGGCTGGTGCTGACCTCTCCGCGGCTGGACGGCCCGCTGGTGCGTTGTCAGAGGTGCGGTCTGCACTATGTCATCAGGCCGGAACCGGCGGCCATCAACGATCCGTTGCCGGCCGGACAATCAGTCACGCCAGGGACCTTAAAAAAGATGAGTGAAGATTCCGGTGGCCACGCGGCTGAGGAGATGCGCCGGCTCGCGGCGCGGGCGCGTGAACTGGAGCTGGTCGAGCCTGAAGTCGAAGAGCTTGAAACCCACTGGCGGAAGATCACAGCGGCAGAAAGACTCGCCGATTTACGGCGCTTCATCGGCGGCGGCAAACTGCTTGAGATCGGCTGCTCGACCGGAGAGCTGCTCGCCGCGGTGCCGGCCTCATTCCGCGTCACCGGAGTCGAAGCAGATGAAGCGGCCAGCAGTGTGGCGCGCTCGCGCGATCTCGACTGTCTCAGCGGGACTTTATTCGACGCGGAATTTCGCGATCAGGAATTCGACGTGGTCGTGATGTATCACGTGATCGAACACCTCCCGAGCCCGCGCCAGACGCTCCGGGAACTGAATCGCATCCTGCGCCCCGGCGGGTGGCTCGTCGTGGAAACGCCCAACATCGCGAACCCCTGGGTCAGCGTGCTGGGCGCGCGCTGGAGACAATTCATCCCTGACCATCTTTATTTCTTCTCGCCGGAAACGATCAGGAAGCTTTGCGGTGACAGCGGATTTGAGATCCGTAAATTGCGACGGGTGGGAAAATCAATGAGCGTGCGGTTGTTTGTCAGCCGTCTGGGTCGTTACAGTAAGCCCCTCGCCCGTGCCCTCTCGGTCGTCAGTCATCAGTTGCACCTGAATGACCGGACGCTGCGCCTCAACCTCGGCGACGTCATGCGGCTTTACGCGCAAAAGCAGTAACCGGACGGCGGCAGAAAATGTTCTGCTGTTTCCGCTCGCGGCGCAACAACTCAATCACTCTCGCCAATGACCTGACGCATCTGGCGGGCGACATCTTCAGGGGATTCAGCTTCCGCAATGGCCGCGCCAATGATCACACCTGCGAGCGGAATCTGGCGCAAGGCGACGAGTTCCGAAAGATCAATGCCGCCGGCGAGGAAAACGGGCAGGTCAATTTCTTCGATGAGTGAAACAAGATGTTTGTGACTTTCCTGCCGGCCGACTTTCGCCTGCTTGAAACCGCGACGGTTCAGGCAGAGCGAACTGACTCCGAGTTTGCGCAGTTCACGCGCGCGCCGCTGAATGTCTTCGACCCCGAGGCTGTCGGCCATCACTTCGCCGTCATACCGCTTTGCCGAACGCACTACGCGCTCGATCACAGTGTCGGCGGCGCACCCCAGCACTGTCACCACACTGGCCCCGGCGGCGAAGGCCAGTTCGGCAATCGGCTCCCCGGCATCCACGACCTTGATGTCAGCCACGACCCGACGCCCGCGAAAACGGCGGCGCAGTTCCCGCACCGCGCGGATGCCTTCACGGATCAGGAGTGGCGTGCCAGCCTCAATCAAATCCACGTAGCGGGCCACGCTCGAAACCAGTTCCATTTCGCGCGCCAGATCAGGTCTGTCGAGTGCCAGTTGAAGTTTCATCTTCTGCTTGCGTCAGGCTCCAAACGGAAAGGCTCAGGTTGCTTTGGTGAAATCAGTTTTCCACAGGTTCTGTGGAAAACTGTGTGGAAAACCGGCCTCTGATCACTGTCAAGTTATCGTAAATTCGCCACTTATAGCGGATTGCACATTTCTTCGACAACTCACTAACCCCAGGTTTCCCAGCAGGATGAAGCCGCATTCAGGTTTTATCTCAGGTCAGCTGTTGGAGCAAACGATCTTAAACAAAAATGCCTGTGCAAAACCAATTCTTGTGATCAGAAAGCGTGATTCGGTACCGCTGATCTGGTTCTCGGTATCGGCTAAAGCAGGAAGCCAGGTTCGGGTGAAGCCTCGCTCAATCATCCTCTTCGCGCATCTGATCAAGTCGTTCAAGGAAATCGGCCTTGACCAGAACGGCCCGTGGTTTACTGCCATCTTCCGGGCCGACAATTCCTTCGCGGTACATCATGTCTATGATTGAGGCGGCGCGACCGTAACCGATCCTGAGTCTGCGCTGAAGGACGGAAGTCGAAGCGCGGCCCATTTCGATCACGATGCGCAAGGCCTCTTCGTATTTCTCATCCTTCCGCAAATCGCCGAATTCTTCGCCTTCAGCCTCCTTCTCGCTCATCTGCACCTTGTCATCGTAGATCGGATTGCCCTGCGCGCGCGCGTGATCGGCGATGCGTTTGACTTCCTTTTCGTCCACGTAGGCCCCGTGGACGCGCACCAGCCGCGAAGTCCCAGGCGGCAGGAAGAGCATGTCGCCCTGACCGAGCAAAGCCTCCGCGCCGTTGGTGTCAATGATCGTGCGCGAATCAACTTTCGAGGACACGCGGAAGGAGATCCGCGAAGGGAAGTTGGCCTTGATCAGCCCCGTAATCACATCCACCGAAGGCCGCTGCGTCGCCAGCACCAGATGGATGCCAACGGCGCGCGCCATCTGCGCGAGGCGCGTGATGCTCTCTTCCACGTCGCGCGCGGAAACCATCATCAGGTCCGCCAGCTCGTCAATGATGACGACGATGTAAGGCAGCGGGCGCGGCAGTTCGTCGCTGTCTTCCGCCAGGTTGCGGTCCACCGTCGCGCAGACTTCGTTGTTGTACTGATCAATGTTGCGCACGCCGAAGGCCGCCAGATGCTTGTAGCGGTTCTCCATCTCCGCGACCGCCCACCTGAGCGAATAACTGGCGCGCTTCGGGTCAGTCACAATTGGCGTGAGCAGGTGCGGGATGTCTGAATACAGGCCGAGTTCCAGCCGCTTCGGATCAATCAGAATCAGCCGGACTTCATCAGGCGTTGCCTTGCAGAGCAGCGAAATGAGGATCGAGTTGAGCGCGACCGATTTGCCCGCGCCCGTCGCGCCCGCGATCAACAGGTGCGGCATCCTCGCCAGGTCGGCCACGTAATTCAACCCGTCAATCGTCTTGCCGAGCGCGAGCGTGAGTTTCGACTCCGACTCGCGGAATTTCTTCGACTCGATCACTTCGCGCAGCCGGATGGTTTCGCGTTTGTCATTCGGCACTTCGATCCCGACGGTTGACTTGCCGGGAATGCGATCAATGCGGATTGATTCCGCTTTCAGGCCAAGGCACAGATCATCCACCAGACTCGTCACCCGGCTGTATTTGACGCCGGGATCGGGTTTGAACTCAAAGGTCGTGACGACCGGGCCGGGGCAGATGTGCTTGACCTGGCCGGAGACGTTGAACTCCTTGCACTTTTCGGCCAGCTGCTGCGCACGCTCCATCAGTTCGGTGTCCGCCATCTCGTGCCGTTCCGCCGGAGGGGTCAGCATATCGGTCGAAGGCAGCTTGTATTCCTTCGCGCTGCGCAAAATGTTTTTGAGAATCGCCCCAGCCTTTGCCGCGGGCTTCATTTTGTCATCCGCCAGCGCGTCTTCCTCAGGAATCTCGCTCCTCCTGACCTCAGCCGTTGCGAGCATCTCCTCAATGCTGCGCTGACTGTCGGGCGCGGACTCGCCTTCCTGCATCACCTCATCGTCAACGTCATCGCCCGTTTCGAGATTGGCAGGAGTAGTGGATGCTCGCCGCGCCGCCCCTGCAGAGGCCGCGGCAGCGGAACCCGGAGATGGCGTGCCTGCCGTCATCTTTCCCGCAGGTCGGGCACGCGGCGCAGTCCCCGATGGCAGCAGGTCATCCAGACCAGATCCGCTCTGAGCAGCGCGCCTGTCCTTCGCCACCGGAGAAGCGGCATTCGCGGCCGAAGCCGTTGCCGAAGCAGCCGCAGAAAGGTCTCCATTACCGGTTTTGCTGATTGCGGGAGTGGCAACTGAAGCGGCCTGAGCCGGGACTTCGATTTTACGTGGACTCTCTTCCCTGCCCGCAGATTTACTCTTATCCCTGCCGGTCCCAGCCTCATCCCGACCGATGGTCGGTTCTTCTTCAGCTTCCCGAAGTGCGCGTTCCGCAGCCCGTCCTTCGCGCCATTCGCGAAAACGCTCAAGCAGAGTAGCCCGGATGCCGGCTTCCTGCTCGTGAGGCGAAAGCTGCATTACCATTGCCACGAGCGAAAGCGGCGTCGCCATCAACAGGCCCGCGACCAGAACCACCAGCAACGCGACCCCGGTCCCGATCCGGCTGAGGTAACTCGCCAGCCCCAGTCCGTCATAAACCAGGAGTTGCCCGACCATCCCACCGAGGTAAGACGACCCCGGCCTTCTCGAATTCACGACCGCCAGCAATCCCGCTGACGCCACGACGACCAGCAGCAATCCGAACATCTTGATCCCTGAAATGCTCAGGCGCGGCTCGCGAATCCTCCACCAGGCCACCGCAAACAAAACTATCGGCACGATCAACGCGACCCACCCGAGCCACGCGTGCAGGCTACTGGCGATGTTTGCCCCGACCGGCCCGACCCAGTTGCTCACCGAACCCGACGATGCCTTATGCCAGGACGGATCATTGCTGTCGTAACTCACGAGCGCCAGCAGCACGATGACCCCGAGCCCGGCCAGCCCGAGACCGATGATTTCATCCAGCAGCGTCGGCCCTTTTTTCACCGGCCTGGCCGACTTTGCGCGGGGCTTCGGGCCGGACTTCATTGCTGACCTCAAACGTGCAGACGGAGCTTTTGCCATAGATAGTTCTGGTTTCTGGTCTCTGATTCTGAGTTTGTGGTCTGAATTTTCGTGCGCCACATCAGACGTGTCTGCGTGACCGCTTGAAAATCAGGAACCCGGAACCGGGAACTCTGGAACTATTACTGCGCCCGCTTGGCGAGCAGGTATTCCTTGATGAAATCTTCGATATCGCCGTTCAGCACGGCATCCACGTCGCCGGTCTCGTGTTTGGTCCTCACGTCCTTGACCAGCCGGTACGGGTGCAGCACGTAGTTGCGAATCTGCGAGCCGAAGGAGATGTCGCGTTTGCTTTCCGCCAGTTTGTTGGTTTCGGCCTTCTTCTTCTCCATCTCCAGTTCGTACAGCCGCGATTTCAGCACGCGCATCGCGACATCACGGTTCTGATGCTGCGAGCGCTGATTCTGGCACGTCACCACGATCCCGGTGGGGATGTGCGTGATGCGCACCGCCGAATCAGTCGTGTTGATGTGCTGGCCGCCCGCGCCCGTCGAGCGGTAGGTGTCCACGCGGAGATCCTTGTCGAGGACTTCGATCTCGATGTCCTCGTCGAATTCCGGGTGAACGAAGACGGAAGCGAAACTGGTCTCGCGGCTGCCGCCGGAATTGAAAGGCGAGATGCGTACCAGCCGATGCACCCCGGATTCGCCTGCGAGCAAGCCGTAAGCGTAATCGCCCTCGACGCGGAATGAAGCCGACTTGATGCCCGCCTCTTCGCCCTGCTGGTAATCGTACATTTCGTATTTGAAGCCCTGCCGCTCGCACCACCGCAGGTACATTCTGAGCAGCATTTCAGCCCAGTCCTGCGCGTCGGTTCCGCCCGCCCCGGCGTTGATGTCCACGAAGGCGTTGCGCGCGTCATTATCGCCGCCGAGCAGCATGGCGGTCTCGCTCTCTTCGACCTGCTTCGCGAGTTGCTGGAGCGTCTCGCGCAACTCCGCCGCCGAAGAGTCATCCTCAGCCGCGAATTCAAACAACACGCCGATGTCATCGAGCATCCGCGCCTGATTTTCAGCTGTGTTGATGGCCCGTTCGACGCGCGCGCGCTGCTGCAGAACCTTCTGCGCCGCCGTCTGATCGTTCCAGAAGTCGGGCGCCGAAGCCCGATCCTCGAGTTTCTGTAACTCTGCTCTTTTAGCATCTACGTCAAAGAAACCTCCGCAATTCGGCGACGCGGCGTTTCAAGTCTTCATACTGCTCACGCAGTTCCTGTATGGCCATTGTGTCAATCATTAGTGAACTCCTCGGAATGGTGTTGCTGTTTTGCGGGCTTAGATTATCACAAACCTTCCCGGAAGTGACTACGCGGCCTCGGTGTATTCACCAAACACTTTGCGCATCTGGTCCGAAATTTCTCCCAGCGTCGCACAGGCTTCGACCGCCACAATGATACGCGGCATCAGGTTTTCGCCCGAACGTGCGGCTTTCTCCACCTCATTAAGCGCAGCCTTTGCCGCCGACTGGTTGCGTTCGGCGCGCACCTTCCTGACGCGCTCCTTCTGTGCCTCTTCGCCCGCCGGATCAATGCGCAGCGTCGGGATCGGCGTTTCCTCTTTAATCTGAAACCTGTTCACGCCGACAACGACCTCAGTCCCGGCCTCGACGGCCCTCTGGTAATCGTAAGCCGCGCGCTCGATTTCGCGCTGCACCCAGCCCGCTTCGATGGCCGCGAGCATCCCCCCCATCTCGTCAATCCTCCGGATGTATGCCGCCGCGCGCCCTTCAATCTCATTAGTCAGATACTCAATCGCGTAAGAACCAGCGAGCGGGTCAGCCGTATCGGCGACGCCGGATTCATGGGCGATCACCTGCTGGGTTCTGAGCGCGATGCGCGCGGCTTCCTCCGTCGGCAGACTCAGCGCCTCATCCATCCCGTTCGTGTGCAGCGACTGAGTGCCACCCAGCACCGCCGCCAGAGCCTGAATCGTCGTGCGGATCACGTTCACTTCCGGCTGCTGTGCGGTGAGCGTCGAGCCGGCGGTCTGCGTGTGAAATCGCAGCATCATTGACTTCGGGTCCTTTGCGCCGAAGCGATCCTTCATAATCCGCGCCCACAGCCGGCGCGCGGCGCGGTATTTCGCGACCTCTTCCAGAAAGTTGTTGTGCCCGTTAAAAAAGAACGCGAGCCGCGGCGCGAAGTCGTCAACCTGCAACCCGGCATCAATCGCTGCCTGCACATAACAAATCCCGTCGGCCAGCGTGAAGGCGACTTCCTGCACCGCCGTCGAACCGGCCTCGCGGATGTGGTAGCCCGAAATCGAAATCGTGTTCCAGTTCGGCACTTCCCGCGCGCAGTACGAGAAAATATCAGTGATGATCCGCAGGCTGGGCTTCGGTGGATAGATGTAAGTGCCGCGCGCGATGTATTCCTTGAGGATGTCGTTCTGTATCGTGCCGTTGAGTTTGTCCGGCGCGACGCCCTGCTTTCTGCCGACGGCGATGTAGAGCGCGAGTAGTATGGCCGCCGTCGCGTTGATCGTCATCGAAGTCGAGACCTTGTCGAGCGGGATGCCGTCAAAGAGCGTCTCCATATCCGCGAGCGAATCAATCGCCACGCCGACCTTGCCGACCTCGCCCACAGCCAGCTCGTGGTCGCTGTCGTAACCGATCTGCGTCGGCAGGTCGAAGGCGACCGACAAACCCGTCGTGCCATGACCCAGCAGGTACTTGTAGCGCTTGTTCGACTCTGCCGCCGTCGAAAACCCCGCGTATTGCCGCATCGTCCAGAGCCGCCCGCGGTACATCGTCTCGTAAACGCCGCGCGTGAACGGGTACTGGCCCGGCTCGCCGAGGTCGCGCTCGACGTCAAGCTCGGCGTCTTCCGGCCTGAAGTGGTTTTTCAGCTCGATGTCTGATGAAGTGGTGAAACGCTCCCTGCGCTCTTTCGCCTTTGGTGTACTCATAGATTTATCCCCGCCGATGGCGACCGGATTCTAACACGCTCCTGCAACGCCGCCGAAGGCATTGCCGACGGTCGGGTAAAGTCGGCTATAATGTTTGCGCCTGCTCTGAATCTCTGTCTGAATAATTCCGGCGTCAATCAACTTCGATTTCTCAAAAGGTCTGAGGTTTGGACGAGTATCTGCAAAAACTGATTCAGGAACTGGGCGAGGCGATCAACAGTTCCATTGACGAATCAGAGTCCGTCAACAACCTGCTCGAACGCATCCGCGCGACTGGCAACGATGTTTTCCTGGTGCTGGAAGCGACCATCGCTTTCAAGGAAAAGCCTGCGGTGAATGAAGAAGAGTCGCCTTCGTTCAGCGACATCCCGCCCGAGCAGCGATTCGCTGACATCAGTCACGAAGACAGGCAGTTTCTGAGAAGTCTGAACATCAAGTTTGATGGCGATCAGTGAGGCAGCAGAATGTTTCTGGTATCTCGAAAAGCCATTCTGATCGCAGGCATCTTTTGTTTGATTCTGTTTGCGCTGGCTTTCTCTCCACCAGTTCGGCCATACATAAAGAACAGATTCTTACCTGTGCCGCTGGGAACGTATTCTTTCAGGATGTATAACTCTCAGGCAGTCAGGGTGGCAGATGGAGAGTTGACTATACTTGAACGTGAGACCGCACAGATGATCAGCTATGAAAGACTACTTTGCCACTTGCGATGGCGAGGTTTTGAGCGCGACAAGGGGCAAACAACTATGGGATCAGAAGAGTGGAAGTTTGATTTCACAGGGATCTTGGAAAACGGAAAGGTAAAATTCAATCTCAATCCTGACTCGTTCGATAGTAACGATATCCTCGAAGGAGAATTTGAAGGCAGTTCAATTCGTGGTAAATGGTTTCATAGTGGCTGGGCAAGCTACAATCCCCAAGGAACATTCGAGGCTGTAAGAAAATAGCAGTTGTATTCCTGCACATCATCTCTCATAGATCAGGAGCAGATTTATGAACAGCATCACGATCAATGCCGTCCCCATCCTCATCGGCGTGCTGTGCATTTACGCCATCGCTTATCGCTACTACAGCGCATTCATCGCCGCGAAAGTTCTGGCCCTCGATGACAAGCGCACCACCCCGGCGCACAAATACAACGACGGGCAGAATTATCTGCCGACCAACAAATACGTTCTGTGGGGGCACCATTTCGCGGCTATCAGCGGGCCGGGGCCACTGATCGGGCCGGTGCTGGCGGCGCAGTTCGGGTTCCTGCCGGGGCTGCTCTGGCTCGTCATCGGCGTGACGCTCGCCGGGGCGGTTCACGATTTCGTCGTGCTGGCGGCTTCGGTGCGGAGCGGCGGCAAGTCGCTGGCGGAGATCGCGCGGCGCGAAATTGACCGGCTGACCGGCGTGGTCGCGACCGTGGCGATCCTGATCATCCTGATCGTAGCGCTCGCCGGAGTGGGCCTTGCCGTCGTCAACGCGCTCGCCGAAAGCCCGTGGGGGATGTTCACGATTGCGATGACGATTCCGATTGCGCTGCTGATGGGGATGTATATGTACCGCTGGCGCGCCGGGAATCATCGCGCGATTACTGAAGCCACGGTTGCCGGAGTCATTCTGCTGATCCTCGCCGTCATTTTTGGCAAGGTGGTTCAGGATTCTTCCTATGCCGGCTACTTCAGGTTCGGCAAGAACGGGATCACGCTGGCGGTCGCGATTTACGGTTTCGTCGCCTCGGTGCTGCCCGTGTGGCTGTTGCTCGCGCCGCGCGATTACCTGAGTTCGTATATGAAGATCGGCTCGATAGCGTTTCTCGCCATCGGTATCTTCGCGGTGATGCCAACGCTCAAGATGCCCGCGACGACGCCGTTCACGGGCGGCGGCGGGCCGATCATTCCGGGCAAGGTCTTCCCGTTCGTCTTCATCACGATTGCCTGCGGCGCGATCTCGGGCTTTCACTCGCTGGTGAGTTCGGGCACGACCCCGAAGATGCTTGACCGGGAGACACACGCGCGGGCGATTGGCTATGGCGCGATGTTGTGCGAATCAATCGTCGGCGTGATGGCATTGATTTGCGCCTCTTCGATGTTCCCGCACGACTATTTCCAGATCAACATCCCGGTTGACAGGTTTGCGAGGTTCGACGGGCTGCTGCAATCAATGGGCTTCACCGACTCGAATCTGGCGGCGCTGACTACGGCGGTGGGCGAAGAGAGGCTCGCGGGCCGCACAGGCGGCGCGGTCAGTCTGGCAGTCGGGATGGCGCAGATTTTTTCCAGCATCCCGGGGATGAGGGCGCTGATGAGTTACTGGTATCACTTCGCGATTATGTTCGAAGCGCTCTTCATCCTGACGACGGTTGACGCGGGGACCCGCGTCGCGCGCTTTATGTTTCAGGAGATCCTTGGCGTGATTCACAAGCCATTCGCCCGCAGCAACTCGATTCCGGCCGGCGTCATTGCCAGCCTGCTCGCGGTTATTCCCTGGGCTTACATGATCTGGACGGGTTCGATTGACACGATCTGGCCGCTGTTCGGCATGGCGAATCAGATGCTGGCGTGCGTCGCGCTGGCGGTCTCGACGACGTGGCTCATCAACACCGGCAGAGTGAAATACGCCTGGGTGACGATGACGCCGCTCGCCTTCATCAG
Organism: Blastocatellia bacterium; assembly: GCA_035652435.1. GTDB lineage: Bacteria > Acidobacteriota > Blastocatellia > RBC074 > RBC074 > DASRDU01. Next base: position 49,610 of record DASRDU010000136.1, on the reverse strand, counting down.
CGTGATCGAGCTGACCGCGGGCTGGATGAACATCTCGAGCAATTACCTGCCGATGACGCAGGACCCGGCGCGCGCCTTCAACGGCTGGATGAACATCACGATTGTCCTGACGCTGATGGTCGGGCTGGTGATCGTCATCCTTGGCTCGGCCTACAAGTGGTATCGCGTGGCGATCAAGGGCGAGCCGCACAAGCCGATTATGGCCGAGCCTCTGACGGCCGGAGATTGAAATCAGAAAAAATCCATCTCGTGAAGCACCATCACGAAAGCACACCAATCAGGAGAAAAACCATGCCCTCTCATCGTCTGACAAAACTGCTGGTATTACTCGTTACCCTCAGTCTGACTCTCAGCGCGGTTCCCGCGCAGAACGGCCGGAGCAATAAAAACACGGTGCAGGCCGAAGACCTGCAAAAGTGGCTGACGTATCTGGCTTCGGATGAACTCGAAGGGCGCGCCACCTTCTCGGAAGGTCTGGGGCTGGCCGCCGCCTACATCGCCGAGCAGTTGCGCGGCTGGGGCGTCAAACCCGGCGGCGATAATGGTTCTTACTTTCAGCGTGTGCGCGTGCTGGGAGTTAAAACCACGAACCGCTCGACGCTCACTGTTGAAGTGAATGGAAACACGCGGACGTTCAAGGACGGCGAGGGCATCACCTTCCCGAAAAATGTCGGCGGCAAGCGCAGCGTCACCGCGGATCAGGTCGAATTTATGGGCTACGGTCTGGACGCGCCGCTCGCCAATCACAACGATTACGCCGGCAAGGACGTGAAGGGCAAAGCCGTCGTTTACCTCGGCAGCACCGGGCCGAAGGGACTCGGCCAACAGTTCCGCCGCGCGCTCGGCGGGCGTAACCGCTACGCCACCGATCAACGTCAGGCCGTCGCCAGCATCGGCCCCGCCGGGGGCGGATTCGGCGGGCGGCAGGGAGGCGGTGGCGGCGCGGGAGCCGGTGGACGCGCCGGCGTTGAGCAGGGTGACTTCACCACCGTGCAGCGCCTCGACAATCCGCTGCCGCCGGCGGTGACCGCACAGGATGAGTTCTTTGAATTCCTCTTCAGCAACGCCGACGTCAAATACGCCGAGTTGAAAGACAAGGCCGCGAAGCAGGAGCCGCTACCCTCTTTCACGCTCAAGGGCGTGAAGCTCACCTTCAACCTCGACGCCGATTATCAGGTCGTCCGCACGCAATTCACGCGCAATGTCGTCGGCGTGGTCGAAGGGACTGACCCGCAGCTGAAAGACACATACGTGACCTTCGGCGCGCATTACGATCACGTCGGCTATGCCGAAGGCGAGGTCGTGCAGGGTGCGAACGGGCCGCAGCGTCAGGGTGCGGTCGGGCGCGTCAAGCCAGGCGCGATTGATGACCGCATCTGGAACGGCGCGGATGACGACGGCTCGGGGACGGTCACGCTGCTCGGCATCGCCAAAGCCTTCGCCACCGGGCCGAAGCCGAAGCGCTCGGTCGCCTTCATCTGGCACGCGGGCGAAGAGCGCGGGCTGCTGGGGTCGCGCTACAACGCCGACTATCCGGCCATCGCCATCGAAAAGACCGTCGCCAATCTGAACATGGATATGGTCGGGCGCAACCGTGATGATAAGGCTGACGAAGAGAACACGGTCTATCTGGTCGGCTCAGACCGCATCAGCACCGAGTTACATAACATCACGATGGACGCCAACGCGAGCCTCGGGCGCCCGCTCAAACTCGATTTCGAGATGAATGACCCGACCGATCTGGAACAGGTCTACTACCGCAGCGATCATTACAGCTACGCGGCCAAGGGCATTCCCATTGTCTTCTTCACGACGGGCCTGCACCCCGACTACCACGTCAACACCGACAGCGTCGAGAAGATCAACTTCGAGAAGATGGCGCGCATCGGGCAACTGGTCTACGAGGCCGGGCGCCGCGTGGCCAATCTCGATCATGCCCCGGCGCGCGACAACAAAGGGCCGCGCGTGGGCAAAGGCAGCAACGGGAAGATCGTCGGGTAAGCTGAGTCATATTATTGTGCAAAGCCATGGACCGGCGTGAATTCAACCTGTCTCTGCTGTGCGCGGTCGGCGCCGCCGCATTGCCGCTGCCGCAGTCACAGCTCCGCGTCAACGGCGCGCGCGTGAGCGAGCATCTGCGCGCGCTCGCGGAGTTCGGCAAAAATCCGCAGGGCGGCGTCAGCCGCGTCGCTTACAGCGAAGCCGACCTGAAGGGGCGCGAATACGCGACGGGGCTGATGCGCGCGGCGTGGCTGGATGTGAGCATTGACGCGGCGGGCAATCTGGTCGGCCGGCGTGCCGGCAGCGACTCGACTCTGCCGCCGCTCGTCATCGGGTCGCACATTGACTCGGTGCCGGAAGGCGGCAATTACGACGGCGACGGCGGCTCGATGGGGGCGATTGAAGTGGCGCAGACGCTCGCGGAAAACAACGTCACGCTGCGCCACCCGCTCGAAGTCATCATCTTCGCCAACGAGGAAGGCGGGACCATCGGCAGTCACGCCATCGCCGCCGGGCTGACTGAAAAACAGCTCGGCCTCGTCACGAACAGCGGCAAGACCATTCGCGACGGCATCCGCTTCATTGGCGGCGACCCCGACAAACTTGCCGGCGCGCGCCGCAAGCGCGGCGACATCGCCGCGTACGTTGAGCTGCACATCGAGCAGGGCGGCATCCTGCATGCCGAGAAGATCAACATCGGTGTGGTCGAAGGTATCGTCGGCATCAACTGGTGGGACGTGATGGTCGAGGGATTCGCCAACCACGCGGGCACGACGCCGATGAACCGGCGCCGCGACGCGCTGCTGGCGGCGGCGAAGTTTGTTGACGCCGTCAACCGCGTCGTCACCGGCATTCCGGGGCGGCAGGTCGGGACGGTCGGGAAAATTCAGGCGCTGCCCGGCGCCTACAACGTCATCCCGGGCAGGGTACTCACGAGTCTGGAACTGCGCGACCTGGATGAAAGCAAAGTGCAGACGATGTTCCGGCAGATTCAGGCCGAGGTGCAGAAGATCGAGCAGGCCACCGGCACGAAGTTCGACTTCCGGCAGACGAACGCCACCCCGCCGGCGCCGACCGACGCGAGCGTGCGCCGCGTGATTGATGAAACGGCCCGGCAGCTCGGTCTGACGACGAAGCTGATGCCGAGTGGAGCGGGCCACGACGCGCAGGAGATGTCACTGCTCGGGCCCGTCGGGATGATCTTCATTCCGAGTGTGGATGGCATCAGCCATTCGCCGCGCGAGTTTTCACACCCCGACGATATAACCAACGGCGCAAACGTGCTGCTCCACACGCTGCTCAGGCTCGACACGATGAAGCTGGCCTGAGTCGGCTGAAGTCCTGACAACTGCGAGTTCCATAAAGAATGGGCGTCCGCAGTAAAGCGGACGCCCTTGTCATTCAAAACCTCACTTGTTCAGACGGCTCAACGCTCAGGCGCTGACGATTGCCGCCTTCTCGCTTACTGCCCGCCTCCCGGCTTCGGCGCGCTGACAGCCTTGCTTGCTGCTTTGGCGTTGCCGTTGTGGTAATTCGGATAAGCCGGGCGCTGCGTCTTCTTCGGCGGGTTTTTCTTCAGCGCGGTCATCACCACTTCGACGGCCTTTTCGAGTTGCGGGTCGCGGCCCTCGCGCCAGGCCTTCGGGTCCATCTCGACTTCGATGTCGGGCGCGACGCCGTGATTTTCGATCTCCCACTGGCCTTCGGGCGTGTAGAAAGCGAAGTGCGGCGCCGTCACTGAGCCGCCGTCAATCAGGACCGGGTAGCCGCCGATGCCGACGAGACCGCCCCACGTGCGCTTGCCGATGAGCGGGCCGACGCCGGCGCGGCGGAACAGCCAGGGCATGTAATCCCCGCCCGAACCGGCGTATTCATTGACGATCATCGCCTTCGGCCCCGGCATGGTACCGAACGGCTGGCGGAAGTCCTGACCGTCGCGCACCGCCCAGTAGCTGTTGAGCGGCTTCTTCAGATAATCAATGATGTAATCGGCCGCCTGGCCGCCGCTGTTGAAGCGCTCGTCAATCACCGCACCTTCCTTGTTGAGCTGGGCGAAGTAATAGCGGTTGAAGTTCGTGTAGCCGCCGCCGGCCGTGTCGGGCAACCAGACGTAAGCCAGTTTGCCGCCGGTCATCTGATCAACCTTGCGGCGGTTCGCTTCGATCCAGTCGAGGTTGCGCAGGCCCGCCTCGTTGGTGATCGGGACGACCGTGACTTCGCGTGAATTCGAGCCGTCCGGGTTCGGGCCGACGCGGATCACGACCTGCTTGTTGGCCGTCGCCTCAAAGAAGCTGTAGATGTTGTCGCTCGAAGTCAGATTACGTCCGTTGACTGCGAGCAGGTAATCACCGGCCTGCACGTTGACGCCCGGTTGCGTGAGCGGGGCGCGCAGTTGCGGATTCCAGTTCTCGCCGTTGTAGACCTTCGCGATACGATAGCGGCCGTTTTCGATCCTGTAATCGGCGCCGAGCAGGCCGCCCGGCACGCGCTTCGGATCGGGCACGTCGCCGCCCCCCACGTAGAGGTGGCCGATGGTCAGTTCGCCGAGCATCTCATTGAAGAGGTAATTGAGGTCGGCCCGGTGGACGAGCGATTGCAGCCAGGGCTCGTACTTCTTCGCCGTCGCCTGCAGGTCGAGGCCGTGATAATTCGGGTCGTAGAAGAAGTCGCGTTCGATGCGCCAGGTCTCGCGGTACATCTGATTCCACTCGGCGCGCGGGTCAACGTAGACCTCCATCTCGTCGGTTTTGATGCGGCCCTCGCCGGGCTTGACTGGCTGCGTCGCCGAGGCGATGAACCAGTTGTCGCCCTGGCGGAAGAGCATCTTCTCGCCATTGGCCGAAAGCTCGAAGCCGCGGATCCCTTCGAGTACCTTATCGAATTTGCGCTTTTCGAGGTCGAATTTGTGCAGCACTGCGCCCTGCGTCCCGGGCGCGTTCGGAAACTCGATGACGAAGAGCGTGTTTGCCTTGCCCGCACCCAGCCCGACGAAGTTGCGCGCCGGGATCGGCAGCGCCAGAACGCGCTGGCCGATCTGGTCAAAATCAATCACGACTTTCGGCGGCTCTTTCTTATCGCCGGGTCTGCCGGCGGCAGTGGCCGTCTCCGCCTTCTTCTCGCCTTCGGCAGGCTTGTCGCCCGACTTCGGCTCGTCCTTCTTCTCTTCGGCCACCTTCTCCTCGTCGCTTTCAGGCGCGAGCGGCGAGGGGTCGGTCTTCTTCAGCACGCAGACGTAAACGCTGCGCGTTGGGCGGTGCGGGTAACTTGACATGTCGAAGCCGAAGACGGCGGGGCCGATGTCTGTGCTGGCGGTGAAATACAGGTATTTCCCGTTCTTGTCGAACGTGGCATGGCCCGCGTCGCTGAGCCCGTCGGTCACCTGACTGATCTTTTTGTCTTCGAGCGAGTAGACGAAGACCGCGCTGTACCAGGACTCAAGCGGTTTTGTGTAGGCGATCCAGCGGCTGTCGGGCGACCAGCTCTGGTTGAATCCCGCGCCCCGGGGTGAGGTGTCAACCTTGACGGGCGTGCCCTTTTCAATCTCCACGTACCAGAGGTTCAGCCTCTTGTCGGTGAAGGCGATCTTTTTGCTGTCGGGCGACCAGGTCGGCGAGTAATAGAACGACGGATCGAGCGCGATCTTCTTCACTTCGCCCATCCCGTTCTGCTGGCGCAGGTGCAGGGCGTATTCGCCCGACTCGTCGGAGAAGTAGGCGATCCATTTGCCGTCGGGCGACCATGCCGGGTTGCGTTCGGCGACGCCCGGAGTGTTGGTCAGGTTGCGGACGTCGCCTTTCTCCGCGGGCACGGTCAGAATCTCACCGCGCGCTTCAAACAGTGCGCGGGCGCCGGTCGGAGAAATCCCCACGTTCAGGACGCGGTTGCCGACCTTTTCATACTTCGGACGCACCGCCAGGATGTCCGCATTGATCGTGACGTTGATTTTGTTCGTCCGGCCCGACTTCAGGTCATACAGATTCAGCGCGCCGAACTGTTCGTAGACGATTGCGTCCGGCCCCGCCGAGGCCGATTTGATGTCGAGCCCTTCGTTGCGGATGAGCTGCGTGACCTTCTTCGTGGCCGGGTCGTAAGCGAAGAGCGTAATGGGGCCGTTGCGGTCGGAGAGGAAATAAACCTTCTTATCAACCCACATCGGATTGAAGTCGTTTGAATTCTCACGCGGAATTTTCTCAATGCTCGAATCGCTCAGATTCGCGAGCCAGATCGGCGTCGTCATGCCGCCCCGGTAACGCTTCCAGGCGTTGAAGGCGCGCGGGATGGGCACGTAAGCCAGATGCGAGGCGTCGGGCGAATACGAGCCTTCGTAACCCATCGGCAGCGGCACTTCGGTCGGGAAGACGCCGTCAACCGGGATCGTGAAGAGTCGGGCGAAGCGCTGCGAATAGCTGTCGCGCCCCGAGACGAACAGCACCTGTTTGCCGTCCGGCGTCCACCCCAGCAGCCGGTCAGCGTCCGGGTGATACGTCAGCCGCTTCGGCACGCCGCCCGCCGCGGGCACGACGTAAACATCCACGTTGCCGTCATACTCACCCGTGAAGGCGACCATCGTGCCGTCGGGCGAAAACAACGGTGTGGCTTCAGTCCCGACGCCATTAGTCAGACGGCTGGCCTCGCCGCCCTCGCGCGGGACGGTCCACAGGTCACCGGCGTAGCTGAAGACGATCTGTGTTTTGCTGAGCGTCGGATTACGCAGCAGCAGATGATTGCCCGACTGCCCGAAGCAAAGGCCCGTGGCAGTGATCAGAAAGGAGAGGATCAGGATTGCGTTTTTCATTACTGTGTCTCCATGGGGGAGATGTGCGACAGACTTTCCAGTGTGTCGCACATCCGCGAGTTTAATTCTGGCTCTTTGCCGTGCGTCCGTTGTAGTAATTCGGATACGGCGGTTTCCGATAAGTCGGCGGCGGATTCTTCTTGAGAGCTTCCATCGCCACTTCGACGGCCTTTTCGAGCTGCGGGTCGCGGCCCTGTCGCCACGCCGCCGGGTCGAAATCAACTTCGACATCGGGCGGGGTGCCGCGATTCTCGACATCCCACTCGCCCTGCAGGTTGTAGAAGGCGACGCGCGGCGCCGTGACGGCCCCGCCGTCAATCAGCTGCGGGTAATCGTAAATGCCGACCAGCCCGCCCCACGTGCGTTTGCCGACCAGTGTGCCGACGCCCGCCTTGCGGAACAGCCAGGGCATCAGGTCGCCGCCCGAGCCCGCGTATTCGTTGATGATCATGACCTTCGGGCCGTAGATCGAGGCCGACGGCGTCGAGAAGTCTTCGCCCTCGCGCGTCGCCCAGCGGTTGAGCAGCGGGCGGCGCATGTAATCAATGATGTAATCGGCCGCCGTGCCGCCGCCGTTGAAGCGCTCGTCAATCACCGCGCCGTCGCGGTCAATTTGTGAGAAGTAGTAGCGGTTGAAATTCGTGTAGCCCCCGCCCGCCGTATCGGGCAGGTAAACATAAGCGAGTTTCCCCCCGCTCAGCTGATCAACCTTGCGGCGGTTGTCTTCGATCCACGCGAGGTTGCGCAGGCCCTGCTCATTGGCCACTGGCACGACGGTCATTTCGCGCGAATTCGAGCCGTCGGGGTTCGGGCCGACTTTGATCAGGACTGACTTGCCCGCCTTACTCTCAAAGAAGCTGTAGACGTTGTCCGAGGCGCGGACTTCGCGGCCACCGACGGCGAGCAGGTAATCGCCGACGCGCACGTCAACGCCGGGCTGCGTGAGCGGCGCGCGCAGCTGCGGGTTCCAGTTCTCGCCGTTGTAAATCTTCGCGAAGCGGTAACGCCCGTTCTCGACCTTGTAATCCGCGCCGAGCAGCCCGGTCGCGATGAAATTAGGCTGCGGCGCATCACCACCGCCCGAGTTGTGGTGCCCGACCGACATGTTGCCGAGCATCTCGCGGAAGAGGTAATTCAGGTCCTCGCGGTGCGCGACGTTGGAGAGATAAGCCTCGTACTTCTTCTTCGTCGCCTCGTAATCGAGGCCGTGCAGGCCGGGGTCGTAGAAAAAGTCGCGCTGGATGCGCCAGACTTCGTTGTACATCTGCTTCCACTCGGCCTTCGGATCAACCCAGACTTCCATCTCGCCGAGGTTGAGGACGCCCTCGCCGGGCTTCATCGGCTGCATCGTCGGCGCGATGGTGAAGCGCTGCGCGGGGCCGGCGCCCTGGCCGAACAGCATCTTCTCGCCGTTGGCCGAGAGCGCGAAGGCGGTGACGCCTTCCATCACTTTGTCGAACTTCTTTTTCTCCAGATCGAATTTGTGCAGCGTCGTGCCCGGAGGCCCGCCCGCGCCGGTCTGCGGCACGGCCTCGACGATGAAGAGGGTGCCCGATTTCCCGGCCTCCACGCCGACAAAATTGCGCGCCGGAATCGGCAGCGCGAGGATGCGCTGGCCGATCTGGTCAAAATCAATCGTGACAACGACCGGTTCTTTCTTCGGCGGCCCCTTCGGCGCATCGTCCTTCTTCTCTTCGACCACCTTCTCCTCATCGCTTTCGGGCGCGAGCGGCGAAGGGTCGCTCTTCTTCAGTACGACCACGTAAATGCTGCGCGTGATCTGATGCGGGAAGCTCGACATGTCCAGCCAGCCGGTCGTCGGGCCGGAATTGGTGCTGGCGGCGAAGTACAGATACTTGCCGTTCCGGTCGAACCTGGCGAAACGCGCGTCGCTTAATCCGTCAGTGATCTGCGTCGCCTTGCCCGCTTCGACTGAATACACAAACACCGCGCACATGCGGTTCTTCAACTGCTTCGTGTAAGCGACCCATTTGTTGTCGGGCGACCACGCAGGGTCCATCACGCGGAAGGGATTCTCATAAGTGTTAGTGTCAATTTTGACGGGCGCGCCCTTTTCGATGTCCACGTACCAGAGATTCAGCCGCTTGTCGGTGAAGGCGATCTTTTTGCTGTCCGGCGACCAGGTCGGCGAATAGAAATATGAAGAAGGGTTCCCAAGGCTGATCTTTTTCACTTCGCCCATCCCGCTCTGCTCGCGCAGGTGCAGGGCGTATTCGCCCGACTCGTCGGAAAAGTAAGCGATCCATTTGCCGTCGGGCGACCATGCGGGGTCGCGATCCGCCACGCCCGGCGAGTTGGTCAGGTTGCGCGCGTTACCTTTCTCGGCGGGCACGGTCAGGATTTCGCCCCGCGCTTCAAATAACGCTCGCGCGCCGGTCGGCGAAAGGGCGACGTTGTTGATGCGGGTGGCAACTCTTTCAAAATGGGGGCGCACCGAAGGCAGGTCACCATTAATAGTGATGCTGACCCGTTTAGACTGGCCCGATTTCAAATCGTAAAGTCTGATCTCGCCAAACTGCTCGTAGACAATCGCGCCCGGCCCCGCCGACGCCGACTTGATGTCGAGGCCGTCATGGTTGATTGCCGGCGTGACCTTCTTCGTTTTCGTGTCGTAAGCGTAGAGCGTGAAGTGTCCGCCGCGATCAGACAGGAAGTAAACTTTGTCGCCGACCCAGAGCGGGTTGAAGTCGTTGGCATTGTCGTGCGGGATTTCGACGACGCTCGAATCGCTCAGATTCGCGAGCCAGATTTTGTTCACCTGCCCGCCGCGATAGTTCTTCCATTGCGTGAAAGCCGGAGCGAGCGGCGTGTAGGCGAGCCTTGACCCGTCGGGCGAATAAGTGCCCTCGTGAGCCATCGGCAGCGGCACTTCGGTTTCAAACCCGCCTTCCACCGGGATCGTGAAGAAACGCTGGAAGCGCGAATAGCTCGTGCGCCCCGAACGGAAAAGAATGTTCCTGCCGTCCGGCGTCCACGCGACCGCTACGTCAGGCCCCGGGTGATAAGTCAGGCGCCGCGGCACGCCGCCCGAGGCCGGGACGACGAAGACATCGGTGTTGCCATCATACTGCCCGGTGAAAGCGATCTGCGTCCCGTCCGGCGAAAAGATCGGCAGGGTTTCATTGCCGACCCCGGTCGTCAGCCGTGTCGCTTCGCCGCCCTCGCGGCTGACGACCCACAGGTCGCCGGCGAAATTGAAAGCGATCTGAGTTTTGCTGAGAGTCGGTCGTTGCATCAGCAGCGACTTGTCCTGCGCCAGGGAGATGCTGGTGACAATGAGCAGTATTACAAAGATCAGGATTACTTTTTTCATCACGATAACCTCCTGATAAAATGCCCGGCAGACCGCGGTCTGCCGGCGCGGTCTTTATCTGTTTGCAGTGCGCCCGTTGTGATAGTTCGGATAGGGCGGAAGTTTGTATTGCGGGCGCGGATTCTTCTTCAATTCTTCCATCAGATACTCGACAGCCTTTTCGAGCTGCGGGTCGCGGCCCTGACGCCATGCGGCGGGGTCGAACTCGACTTCAATGTCCGCCGGGACACCGACATTCTCGACCTCCCACTCGCCGTTGAGGCCGTAGATCGCCGCGTCGGGCGCGGTGACAAAGCCACCGTCCATCAGCTGCGGGGCCGGGAAGGAGGCAATCAGCCCGCCCCACGTGCGCTTGCCGATGGTCGGGCCGATCTTCATCTTGCGGAAATACCAGGGCATCGCGTCGCCGCCCGAGCCGGCCAGTTCGTTGACGAGCATCACCTTCGGCCCGTAGATCGCGCCCGCCGGGACCGGCACGTCCAGACTGCCCTCGCGGTAGTGGATGAAGCTGAGCAACTGGCGGCTGAGGTGCTGAACCACATAATCGGCGAGCAGGCCGCCGCCGTTGAAGCGTTCATCCATCACCGCGCCTTCCCGGTTCGTCTGCGCGAAAAAGTAGCGGTTGAAGCTCGTGTAGCCGCCGTTGGCCGTGTCGGGCATGTAAACGTAGGCGAGCCTGCCGCCGCTCAGCTGATCAACCTTGCGGCGGTTGCCTTCGATCCACGCCAGGTTGCGCAACGCATTTTCGCTCGCGACCGGCACGACCGTGACTTCGCGCGAATTCGAGCCGTCGGGATTCGGGCCGACTTTGATCACCACCTGCTTGCCCGCCCTGCTTTCAAAGAAGCTGTAGACTTCGTCGTTCGCGGTCAGTTCGCGACCACCCACGGCCAGCAGGTATTCGCCCGCTTTGACGTTGACGCCGGGCTGCGTGAGTGGCGCGCGCAGCTGCGGGTTCCAGTTCTCGCCGCTGTAGACCTTCGCGAAGCGGTAGCGCCCGTTCTCGATCCTGTAATCGCAACCGAGCAACCCGCCGGGCACGAAATTCGGGCGCGGCACATCGCCGCCGCGGATGAACATGTGCCCGACCGTCAGCTGATTCAGCATCTCGGTGAAGAGGTAATTCAGATCGCTGCGGTGCGCGACGGCGGCGAGATAAGGCTCGTACATCTTCTCGGCGGCCTTCAGATCGAGCCCGTGCGCGTTCGGGTCGTAGAAGAAGTCGCGCTCGCCGCGCCAGACTTCCTTGTACATCTGCTTCCATTCGACGCGCGGGTCAATCCAGACTTCCATCTCGGCCGTCTTGAGCATATTCGGCGCGCCCGGTGAGCCCGGCGGCGCCGGCGTGCCGAGCGTCGCGGCGCTGGCAACCATCCAGTTCACGGGCCCCTGCCGGTAGAGGACCTTTTCGCCGTTCGCGGAGATCGTGAACGAGGTGACGCCTTCGAGTACCTTGTCGAGTTTGCGCTTTTCGAGGTCGAATTTGTGGACGATCAGTGTGGTCGGCCCGAAGCTGTCAACCGCGACCGGCGGGGCTTCGACGACGTAGATCGTGTTGGCTTTGCCCGCGTGCAGGCTGACGAGGTTGCGCGCCGGGATCGGCAGGGCAATGATGCGCTGGTCAATGCCTTCGAGGTCAATGCGGACGGGATCAGGTTCCTTCTTCGCAGGCCGCGCCCCGGCGGCGGCTTGTGCGCCTTCAGCTTTCTTCTCGCCTTCCTTCGCCCCGTCGCCCTGTCCCCCTGTCGCCGTGTCCTTCTTCTCTTCGGCCACCTTCTCCTCATCGCTTTCGGGCGCGAGCGGCGAGGGGATGTCGTTACGCAGCACGACCGCGTAGACGCTGCGCGTTGACTGGTGCGCGATGCCCGACAGATCGGCAAAGCTGATCGCCGGCCCGAGGTTCGTGCTGGCGGTGAAGTAAAGATGCTTACCGCTCTTGTCGAAGGCCGGGTAGCGCGCGTCGCTCAGGCCGTCGGTGATCTGACTCGCCTTGCCCGCTTCGAGCGAATAGACGAAGACCGCGCGCAGCAGGTTCGGCAGCTGCTTCGTGTAGGCGATCCAGCGGCTGTCGGGCGACCAGCTCGGGGCCAGCACTCCGTCGCTCGATCCGATCAGGTTCTGGTCAACTTTGACCGGCGTCCCCTTGTCGAGTTCGACGTACCAGAGGTTCACCCGCTTGTCGCGGTACGCGATCTTTTTGCCGTCGGGCGACCATGTGGGCGAATAATAGAACGACGGCGGGTTGCCAAGGCTGAGTTTCTTCACCTCGCCCTCGCCCGTCTGATTGCGGATGTGCAGCGCGTATTCGCCGGATTCGTCGGAGAAGTACGCGATCCATTTGCCGTCGGGCGACCACGCCGGGTCGCGCTCCATCACGCCGGCTGTGCTGGTCAGGTTGCGCGGGTCGCCCTTCTCGGCGGGCACGGTGATGATCTCTCCGCGTGCTTCAAAAACCGCGCGGGCTCCGGTCGGCGAAAGGCGCGCATTCGCGATGCGGTTGCCGACCATCTCATAACGCGGGCGCACCCCGGCCTGATCGGCGTTGACACGGATCTCCACCTTCTGCGCCTTCCTGGACTTGAGGTCGTAGAGGTGGATCGTGCCGAACTGCTCGTAAGCGATTACGCCCGGTCCCGCCGAAGCCGACTTGATGTCGAGGCCGTCGTTGCTGATGACCTGCTCGACCTTCTTCGATTTCGTGTCGAAGGCGAAAAGCGAGACGGCCCCGCTCGGGCTGTTGCGGTCGGAGAGGAAGTAGATTTTATCGCCGACCCACATCGGGGATTTGTCGGTGGAATTATCGCGCGGGAGTTTTTCGATTGAGGAGTCGGAGAGCTTCGCGATCCAGATCACGTCCCGCTGGCCGCCGTGATAGCGCTTCCAGTCGGGCTGCCATTGCGTCAGCGGTTCATAGGCGAGGTATGCGCCGTCGGGCGAGTACGAACCGCGCTCGGCCATCGGCAGCGGCACCTCTTCGGGGAACCCGCCGTCGGTGCCGACGGTGAACAGGCGCGGGAAGAATGAATAACTGTTGCGCCCGGAACTGAAGAGAATCCGCTTCCCGTCATTCGTCCAGCCGACGGCGATGTCGGCACCCGGGTGATACGTCAGCCGCTTCGGCACGCCGCCCGCCGCGGGCATGACGAAGACATCGGTGTTGCCGTCATATTCGCCGGTGAAAGCGATCATCTGGCCGTCCGGCGAAAAGATCGGGTCGGTTTCAGTCCCGACGCCGGTCGTCAGCCGTTTCGCGTCGCCGCCCTCGCGCGGCACGATCCACAGATCACCGGCGTAAACGAAGACGATGTGGGTGCGGTTGACGGTCGGCTTTTGCAGCAGCGTGGCTTGGGCGGTCGCGGACTGGCCAAAGCATACGCTGGCCACGGCAAAAGCCAGAAGCAGCGACAAGGCGGCTTTTCTCATAAATTAACTCCTGATTCTGGATACTACAGTGATGGTTGCGGTGAACTCGGAGAATGATTGGGACGGAGAATGATCTTACGTCGCCGGCCCTCGCCAGGTTCCTGATTTGCTCTCGTATTTCATTTCGCCGGCGTGATAGTGACTTTGCGGAACGAGATCTTCCCGTGATCGCCCTGGAGCATAATCGGCCCGGGCGCGCCTTCATCGCTCTCGAGCGCGCCGCCGGTGGGCCCCGGGATCTCCTCATTCTCAATCACCGTTTTGCCATTAAGGACAATCGTCACGCGGCGGCCGATTAATGTGATGTCATAGGTCTGCCACTCGCCGGGTTTGCCCGAAGCGTTGACGGTCGGTCGGATGAACCCGTAGAGGCCGCCCATGCGCAGGCTGTCGCGCACCCGGCCCAGATCGTCATTAATCTGCACCTCGTGACGCCCGCGCAGGTAGACGCCGCTGTTGCTCCCGGGGACAATGTTGAATTCGACGTGCAGCTTGAAGTCGGTGAACTTCTGTTCGCTGATCAGATCCACGCACGGGACGTTGTTGGTCATCGCGCCACTTGCGACGCTCCAGCAACTGCCTTTGGTATCGTTGCGCAGTTTCCACCCGGCCAGGTCTTTGCCGTTAAAAAGTTCGACCGATTTGCCCCACTGCGGCGGGGCGGCGCGCCTCATCTCCGGCGCGCGCACTCCGGCCCAGGCGAGAGTTTTCCCGTCCTCGCCTTCGGTCGTGCCTTCAAGTTTGTCGCCGAGGAGTCTGCCCTTGAAGACCAGGTCTTTGTCGCCTTTTTCGTATTGCACCGGGACCCTGAAATAAAGCTCGCCGTCCTTGTATTCGATCTGCGCGATGTGACGATTGCTGCCGAAGCGCCCGACGAAGCGCCCCATTATTTCAATCTCCTTGCGGAGCGTGATTTCCAGCCACGACGGGTAAGGCCCGTCAGTCCCCTGCACGGTCAGATCCCAGCGGCCCAGCACCGCGTCGGCGTAACCGGGCTTCGGCGTTTGCGCAATGGCCATGGCGGCGAGCGATGAGAGGCTGAAGACGAGCAGCAGCAGGCGCGCGAAGGTGGTGTTTCGCATCCGGAAATCTCCCTTTGAATAAAACTGAATTGCCTCGTTTGAATTGAAAGAAAAGCCGAAGAGCGATGAAGCGCCGGGCGCACCACTTGGGGGGCACCACAACACGACGCTTCGAATCCGGCCTGATGTGTTTGTAACCCGGCGCAATTGTAACAGAAACTTTCGGCTTGGGGGATGCGGCGCCGGGCCTGATCCGGCATGATTTCTTTCTCCATTCGGTCAGACTGAACACTTTGAAAAGAGTAATTGCCTAAATTCAAATCGCTATGCTAGATTGTGCCCGGTCTCGATAGCTGAACAAGCCTGCCCGGGCTGCTAATCTTTCAGCGAAAACACCCAGCCCTCACCGAACGCCCGGCGATATTCCAGCCCTTTACCTCTGAGTGTTGGTTCACATGGCTCAGATCAAAAGCTACGTTGACCTGGAAAATTATGACGAGATCACCGCGTTTGCCGGGGCGGATGCGGGTCGCGTCGTGCGCTCTTACGTGGTCACCGAGGAGGGCGGGCAGACGGCCACCAGGGTCATCACCGATCTGGCGGCCCAGCGCGGCGCGGCGCCCTCGATCCACTTTCTTTCCGGCAAACGTGGCAGCGGCAAAAGTCACCTGCTGGCCTTCCTCCGCTCGCTCGTCAGCGTGCGCTCGCTGCGCTCCGTCCTCCAGAACCCACAGTTACAGAACGCGCTCTACCAGCTGACCAACAAAACGCAGGTGACGGTCGAGCTGAGCTTCCCCGCCGGCGAGCAGCCCGCCTTTGAATCGGTGCTGCGCGGCGCGCTCGACGCCGTGCTGGTCGAAGGCGCGGCCTTTGATGACGAGCGCTGGGGGCAGGCGGTTGAGCGCGAACAGGTCTTCGAGCAGACGCTCAGCGTGCTGCCGCTCGGCGCGCAACTGATCCTGTTCATTGACAACCTCTCAGGCCGCTGGTCGAGCGCGCCCGCGGTGGTCGAAGACGACCTGAAATGGCTGAAGGTCATCCTGCGGCAATCTCACTCACTGCCGTTGCGCGCAGTCATCGCGCTCAGCGATGAAGATTGTCGGGCGCGGCTGGCCGACCATGAATTGACCGGCGACCAGCAATCAATCCTCATCCACGAAGTCTCGCCGCAGGTCCTGCGCGAGGCGGTCGCCCAAGGGGTGTTGCGGAAAAAGCCGGCCGCCGGCGAAAAGCTTTCCGGCCTCTATCACCAGGTCAGGAAGAGCCTGCCGAATTTCGCGTGGTCCGAGCGGGAGTTCATTGATTACTACCCGGTGCATCCGGCGCTGGCCACGCTCGCGCCGGTCGTCGCCGGGCATAGTCGCAGCTTTTCGCTGCCCGGTTTTGCGGCCACTGCCGTCAGTCGCGCGCTCAACCGCCCGGAGTTGTCGCTGGTCGCGACGGACGAAGTCTTCGACCGGTACGAATACGAGTTGCGCAAGGACGAATCAACCGAAGAGGCCTTCGCGCTCTACGACCGGATTATCACGGAGGCGCTCAACCTGCTCTCGGGCGAAGACCGGCTGTGGGCAAAGATGCTGGCGAAGGCGCTGACGCTTTTCCTGCTGGCCGAGACCCCGGTGGAGGTCTGCACGCTCGCCGACGCGACGCTGCTCTTTGAAGGCAGCGAGGGCACGGAAAGCGGCTACGAGCGCGCGGCGCGCATCCTCGAGCATTTTGAAAAGCTCGCCTCGAAAAGGATTTTCATTGCGGGCAAAGGGGTCGAGCGGACGTGGCATTTGCTCGCCTCGCCCGCGTCCGCGCCCGTGCCGCTCAGAGAGCAGCTGGCCGCGGCGGCGGGTGAGATCGGCGGCCGTGACCCGCGCCTGGGCGGATGGCTGATCACCGCGGGCGGCAGCGTCTTCGCCGACTGGAATCCAGACTGCGGTGATGCCGAGGGCGGGCCGGCGGAGTCGGCCTTCAGAGAGGTGGCCTGGCGGGGGACAGTGCGTCGCGGCCGGATATGTCTGGACGTGGCCGAAGCGATGGAAAAAGCCCCGGTCACGGAATCCGCCGACGATCCCCTGGATCTGGATATCAGCGCGCCAACCACCAGCAGCCAGGAGGATACAGCGACGGAGACGGGCGAAGAGTGGCGACTGCTGATCGCCCCCTTCAACTGCGGGCTGACGCCGGAATCCCCGGCCCGCACGCTGACGGGGCTGCGCTGGCACCCGGGCACGATCACTGACGAAGCCGCGCTCGAGCCGCTTCGGATGCTGGTCGCGCTGCACGAACGGACCAGTGGCGCGGCATCGCCGAATGACGATCCCGAAGAAGTCAGCCTCATCAGGGCCGAACTGCACGAGCAGGTCAGGGCACTCTTCACCGGGCTTTATCTGGAACGCGGCACTTTCGTTGATCACACGGGCGCGCGCCCGCTCTCGGCCGGCGGACGGAAGGCGTCGGAGCTGGCGGAGCTGCTCGGTCAGGAAATCTGCGCGACGCTCGACAGCTACTACCCGGATCATCCTCATTTCGCGGAACACTTCACCGGCGATCACGTCTCGGCGCTGCTCACCGGACTGTTCGCGAGCAGTTCGCCGGGCCATGAGCAGACGCGCGAGCTGGCGACAAAGTTCGCCACCCCGCTCGGGCTGGTCAGCGAATCGCGGGGCCGGCACCGCCTGAATGTCTTTAACGAGGCGGCCAACCTGCCGCCATTCATTCACGCGCTCGTGACGACGGTGGAAATGCACGCCGACGCCGAGGGGCGGGCTGACGTGCCGCTCCGGAAGGTCATGCGGCTGCTCGGCGTCGCACCCTTCGGATTGCAACCGGCGGCACAGCACCTGATCCTGGTCGCGTTCATCTCGAGCGGCGTCTACGAACTGGTGGACGAAGCTTCGGGCAGGCGGCTGACGAAATCGAATCTCTATCTCGGCTTCGAGCCCGCGCGCTTCACCACGCTCAGGCGCGTCGCCACGACCGATTACCCGCTCGACATCCTGCACACGTGGTCGAAATGTCTGACTGGTCGTCAGGACCTGCCGGCGCTGGTCTCGCCCGACGCGCGCCAGAAGGTGCGTGACACGCTCGCCGAGTGGCTCGAAGACTGGCGCGACGAGAGCCTGCAGGAACGCTTCGAGGGGGTCCCGGCGGACTTCATGACCATGATGACCTGGCACACCGTCAGCCTGAGCATCCGCCGCTACGAGCGCGTCGCCGTCATCGTCGAGAGCATCCTGGAAGACGCGCTCACGATTGAAACCGGCCTGTCGAGAATTCTCGACCTGTTCGGGCTCGACATCGCCGCGCTCGAACAGACCCGGCTGAAGATGCAGTCGCTCGCCGGCTTTCTCGTCTGGCTGCCCACATTCATCAACATCAGAAATTACCTGCTCGCGGCCGAGACCACCGGCGAACAGAAGATTGACGGCGAGTGCCGGGCGCTCACCGCGCGCCTCCGCCAGCCGCACGAACTGCTGATGCCCGAGGCGCGCGTAGAGCTGGAGCAGGCGTTCGAGGTCTTCCGCGAGGCGTACAGTAATTACTACGCGATGGCCCACGAGACCAGCGTCGGGCCGCAGGCCAACCAGGAGATGCTCGAAAGCTTTTTCGCCAGCTCCGAGTGGCAGAATTTCAAGCTGCTCATCCAACTGAAGCTCGACGGGCGCGCCTTCGAGAGCGACGCGCGCATGCTCGCGGAGCTGGTCGAAAAGACCCGCTGCGAGCTGCCGATCGCCGACATCCTGCAGCGCCAGCCGCACTGCAGCTGTTCGTTCCGCCTCAACCGCCGCCTGAATCTGGGCAGCGTCCTTGACGGATTCCGCGGCCTGACCAGATCGGCCGCGACTTATTACTGCGAAGAACTGTGGAAGCGCCGCGAGATCCTGCGCCTCGGCCTGCTCGGGCGCGAAAACGACCCGCTCGTGGCCGCCGTCAGCCACTTCCTCGCGGAATGCGGCAATGGCCGGACCGACAGCCTGACGCAGGAGGTCGCCGGCTTCATCAACGAACACCTGCCCGAAGAGCCCGTGATCGCCGTGCTGCCGGAGCTGCCGCGCTTCGAGGGCGGCAGCTTCACCCGCGAGCAGTTGCGCGAACACATCAACCGCTGGCTCGAATCCCTGCCCGAAGGGGAGGGCGTGCGCTTCCGCGTCGAGCGGGCGTGAAAGCCCGTCCGCCCGGGCCTTCGATTCCGCGGACTCCCGCCCGCCTTTCTTGCCTGCCTGATCCCGCCTGGGTTATCGTCTGCAACTCTGGTACGGCGCTGGTCAGAGTCAACTGCTGCTTCACTGCTCTCCAGCCTGATCAACATACACTGAAACCATCATAACGGACTTGCGAACCCCGGCCCTGAATCTGAAATCCGTCTCTGCCAGACGTGCGCTCACGGCGGCTGTGCTGGCGCTGTTGCCGGTGATTTATTTTTATCCGGCGATCACAGGGGACCTGCATCTTGCGCCCGGTGACGGCTGGACACAGAACTTCGGCGTGCGCGCCCTGATCGGACAGATGCTCCGCCAGGGGCAACTGCCCCTCTGGAATCCTTACATCTTCGCCGGGACGCCGCTGCTGGCCAGCATCTATCCGGGCGCCTTGTACCCGCCGAACTGGCTCTTTGCCGTTTTTCCGCCGGGCGTGGCGATGAAGATCGTCGTCATCACCACCTATCATTTGGCACTCATCGGCACTTATTTATATGCCCGACGCATCGGAATCAATCGCACCGGTGCAGTAATTTCGGGAATGGCTTTTACATTCGGCGGCTACATGCTGACTCATCTCGGCCATACTTCACGCATTGCCGCGGCGGCGTGGCTGCCGTGGATTATGCTGGCAATTGAGGGGTTGTATCAGGCCGGCTCCTGGCGGACGCGCTGGCGATGGGTCACACTCGGCGCAATCTTCGTCGCGCTGGAACTCTTCGCCGGCGAGCCGCAGATGACTTTTTATATCGTCCTCGTCGGAGGAGCTTACGGACTGCTGACTGCGACCTGGCGCGCAGTTGGTAAACAACGCTGGCATTTCGTGGCCGGCACGGGGGCGCTGGCAGTTTGTGGTCTGCTGCTTTCAATGATCCAGCTCCTGCCGGAACGCGAATTGTTGCAACAGGGAGAGCGGGCGAAGATTGGTTATGAGTATTTCTCGCTCTATTCGCTGCCACCATCCCACGTCCTCACTTTAATCTTTCCCTATTTTTTTGGCGGAGCGGCCGCCCCGCCATACAAAGTTGATTACTGGGGTGAATGGAGTCTGAGCGAGGCCTGCTGTTACGTCGGAGCGCTCACGTTGTTACTCGGTCTGGTAGCAGTATTCGGGCGAAAGCCAAAGACTGCACAGTCAGCAGCAGCTTTACCATCTGATCATTCTCAGCTCGTGATCTTCTGGGCCGGAGTCGCGCTGCTGGCATCGGTGCTTGCCTTCGGCGATTATCTGCCTTTCGGGTTGAACTATCTGCTTTATCGGATCCCTGTCTATAATCTCTTTCGAGCTTCCAATCGCCATTTACTTGAAATCACTTTTGCCTTGTCAGTTCTGGCCGGTCTTGGCCTGAGCAGCCTCAGACAAATTCCACCCGAGGAAGTACGTCGCGCCCTGTTACCAAGTACATTCCTCACCACAGTCATCGTTGTCGGCTCAGTTGTCGTCTACCATTTCTTCGGCCAGTCCCTGGCCACACTGACACCCAGACCGGCGAACGCAGGGAATCTGACTAATCCTGATCTCCTGATTCCGCTGACTGCCTTCGTCCTGAGCATCGCGCTGCTCTGGTTTTATGCGCATCAAAGAACCACCTTCAGCGGGATCCTTCTGATAGCCCTCCTGATTACAGATCTGGCTGCATTCGGCCACTCCTTTGAATGGGCAGTCGGTCCATTCAATGCTGATGCCCGGCTGGCCGATCCGCCGACAGTGAAATACCTGCGGGAACGCGACCCCGAACCCTGTAACTTTCGCGTAGTCAGCCATGGGCGCAGTCCATTTGAAATCAACTCTGACCTGCTTAACTACCCTAATGCCGCAATCCCTCGCGGGATACAGAGTGTCAATGGCTATGATGCTCTGCGACTGATGCGGCCTGCTGCGCTGGCAGGCGATATGACCATCGACGGGATTATTACCGACTGGTCCGTCTTCAACTCAAGGCATCAGGGATTCAATTTGCTCAATACCAGGTATCTGCTGATTGAAGGCCGCAGTCATCTGAGGCCCGGGGAAGGGATCATTCGCGAAGGCATACCTTTCGCCGAGGCTTACTGGGATCTGAGACTTCGGCCGGGAGTGATTGCTGAAATCACAACAGACGGGGCGTTTGCTACCGAGCTGGCCTGCATCAGCAATCTCGGCAATGCAACGCACCTTGCTCAGGGAACGCCCGTGGCATGGGTCAGACTGTACACCAAAGACGGGCGGGTGATCGAACGTGAGTTACAGGCCGGGCGTGACACTTCAGAGTGGGCTTGGGACCGCGCCGACGTGCGGGCGGCGGCCAGGCACCAGCGCGCGCGCGTGGCCGAAAGCTGGGATGCGGGCGAAATCCAGGGACATCGTTACTTTTCACGGCTGACTTTTGAGCGCTCACAGGTTGATCGGGTAGAGATTGAATATGCACTTCAGCCCCCCGCCACCGGCCCGGCAGTGGCAGCACTGATCAGCCGCGCTTCGCTTTATGATTCGGTTACTAATACCTCAGTAGCATTGGACGGGATGCCTCTGGCAAAGGACAGGTGGCGCAGGCTGGAGAGCTTCGGCCCGGTTGACCTCTACGAAAATCTGAAGGCGCTGCCGCGCGCCTGGTTCGTTCCCCACCTTGAAGTGATGCCGGGCGCAGAGGTGCTGCGATCAATCAAAGAGGGAAAGCTGAAGGACGGCCGCCCGTTCGATCCGGCGGAGACGGCGTTGCTTGAAACCGAAGACTTCGGCGGGCGCACAATCAACCTGCCGCCGACGGGAGAGATCAGTCATGCCAGCGTACGGGTGACAAAATACGAGCCGCAGCGAATCGAACTGGCCACGCAGAACCCGCAGCCCGGCTTTCTCGTGCTGAGTGAAATTTATTACCGTGGCTGGGAGGCGTGGATTGACGGCAATCGCACCCCGGTCGAGCGCGTAAATTACGCCCTGCGCGGGATTGCGGTGCTGCCCGGCGAACATAAGATCGAATTCGTTTTTCGCTCGCCGAGTTTCCGCGCCGGCCTGAATCTGACCGTCGCCGGCGCGGCAATGCTGATCATCGGCGCAGTCATCAGTCGTATGCGGTACCGGCAGAAACCATCAGCGCACTCTGCCTGACGCGCACTATTCATCGAGATGAATACCGATCAGACTAAAACCGGGAAGCTGATCATTGTGGCCGCGCTCGCCCTCGTGCCGCTGCTCTATTTTTACCCGGCGTTCACTGGTGAATCCTCGCTCGCGCCGGGGGACGGGTGGTTTCAGAACTTCGGCGTGCGCGCGCTCGTCGGGAAGATGCTGGCCGGGGGTTTTCTGCCGCTCTGGAATCCGTACATCTTCGCCGGGATGCCGCTGCTCGCGAGTACCTACCCGGGCGCGCTTTATCCGCCGAACTGGGTCTTCGCCATCTTCTCGCCGGGCGTCGCCATGAAGATCGTGGTGATCACGACTTATCACCTCGCGCTCGCCGGCACGTATCTGTACCTGCGGCGCGTCGGGGTGGAGCGGCTCGGCGCGTTCGTCGGCGGGCTTGGTTTCACGTTCGGCGGTTTTATGATCGCGCACATGGGACACACCTCACGCATTGCGGCGGCGGCGTGGCTGCCCTGGGTGCTGCTGGCGACGGAGCGGCTTTATCAACAGGTCTCATGGCGCTGGATCGCGCTGGGCGCTCTCTTTTTCGGCCTGCAGCTCATCGCGGGCGAACCGCAAATGTCGGTTTACACGGCGCTGACGGCGGGGGCATACGTCCTCTTCTCATCCCTCTTCCGCCCGCCCGAGTCGCGGCGGTGGCGCTTTCCGGCGGCGACGGCAGCAATGGTCATCTGCGGCGTGCTGCTCGCGGCCATCGCCTGGGAGCCGGCGCGGGAACTGGTGAGACAGAGCGGGCGGGCTAAACTGACTTACGAATTTTTCAGCTCATTCTCGATGCCGCCCCGGCAGGTGGTCTCGCTGATCTTCCCGTACTTCTTCGGCGGCGCCGTGTCGAAGCCCTACATCCTGGCTCCTTGGGGGCCGTCGGACTGGGGGGCGGACAACGTCGGCGTTTCCTGCGGCTATGTAGGGATGCTGGTGCTGCTGCTCGGGCTGGCGGCAGTCCTTGGCCGGCGCCGCGAGCGGCTGGTGATCTTCTGGGGCGGGGTGGCAGCGCTTTCATTGATTCTGGCTCTGGGCGCCTGGCTCCCTTTCGAGATGAATCAGATCCTGTACCGCATCCCGGTTTATAACCTCTTTCGCGGCTCTTACCGTCACCTGCTGGAGTTCACTTTTGCCGCCTCCGTGCTGGCCGGGTTCGGGGTGGATTGTCTGGCGCGGCGGGAAAAATCCGAGGCGCGGAGCGCGTGGTTACGCGGCGCCGTCGCGCTCGGGTTGATGGTCGCGGCGACGACCATCGTTTACTGTTTCTTCTGGGAGTACCTGTTGGCCGGCAAGCCTCGCCCGCCGCAGTTCGGCTCAATCACCAATGCCGAAGCGCTGATCCCCATCAGCTTTTTCGTGCTGAGCGTCTTCGCGGCCCGGGTTTACCTGGCGCGCCGCACGGCCGCTGCCGCCGTGGCACTGGTGATTCTGCTGATCGCCGACCTCGCCGCTTTCGGCCATGCCTTCGAGTGGCGCAACGCGACCTTCGACGCCAACGCGCTGCTCGCCGACCCGCCTTCAGTCAAGGCGATCAAGTCGCGCGAGTCTGATCTCAATTCGTTTCGCATTCTCAGCCATGGCGCCCTGCCGTTTGTGGAGAACTATGAAGCTCTGGATTTCCCCAACGTGGGGATTGCGCGGGGGCTGCAAAGCGTCAACGGGTACGACGTACTGCAATCGCGCCGGCTGGCTGAGATCACTGGCGAGATGACGAGTGAAGGCATCGTGCAGGAAAGCAGTGCCTTCGACCCGAATCATCAGGGCTTCAATCTGCTGAACGTCAGGTACCTGCTCGGCGAAAAACGCGTCCCGCTTGATGAATGGCACGGCGAACCGGTGGAAGGCATCCTTTTCAGCAGAGCGCCGCTCAGCCTGAAGCTCCGACCGGGCGCGCACGTGGAGATGGCTCTCGACGGCGCGGACGCGACGGAACTGGCGGTCATTTCGTCAATGGCCAATTCAGCCGAAATCCCCGACGGCACTCCCGTAGTCAGCGCCAGACTGTACACCAGAGACGGCCGCGTCATCGAACGGGAATTGCAGGCCGGACGCGACACCTCGGAGTGGGCCTGGGATCGCGCCGACGTGAAATCGGTCATCAGACATCCGCGCGCGCACGTCGCCGAAAGCTGGGAGGGCGGTGGGTTTCAGGGGCATCGTTACCTCGCGCGCCTCACTTTTGACCGCGCTCAGGTTGATCGGGCGGAGTTTGATTTCCTGCGCTCAGACGCCCGGCAGCTTGAACTGATCATTGAGCGGGCGTCACTTTATGACGCCCAGTCAAAGAACTCGACGCCGCTCGACAGCCGTGCGCTGCCGCCGACGAGGTGGCGCAGGCTGGAGAGCTTCGGCCCGGTTGACCTCTACGAAAATCTGAAGGCGCTGCCGCGCGCGTGGTTCGTGCGCCGAACTGAAGTTATGCCCGGTGCCGAAGTCCTCGATGCGATCAGGCAGGGGAAGCTGAAGGACGCCCGGCCATTTGACCCGTCGGAAACAGCGCTGCTGGAGCGGGAAGATTTCGGCGGACGAGACATTTCGCTCCCGCCGGTCGGTGACACAGCTAAAGCCGAAGCCAGAGTCACGCGCTACGAGCCGCAGCGGATCGAACTGGCCACGCGCAACCCGCAGCCCGGCTTTCTCGTGCTGAGCGAGATGTATTATCGCGGCTGGGAGGCGTGGATTGATGGGAGGCGGACCCCGGTCGAGCGGGCAAATTACGTGCTGCGCGGGATCGCCGTGCCGGCCGGCGATCACCGTATCGAATTCGTCTTCCGCTCCCCCAGTTTTCGCATCGGCGCGGTCTGGTCGCTGCTGGGCGTCATTATTTTACTTGTCGGCGCAGGCGCCAGTTCAGCCGGAACGCGTCGCCTCGGGGAACACCTCGCCACTCAACTCATCATACTGATTCGCCGTCTCGGGCCGTGGCGGATTTGTCTCCTGCTGGCAATGGCATTGTACGGGATCTTTCTGTTCAGACATGCGGCGTATGCGGTCGGGGGTTCTGACGGGTCAGGTTACGCCAACACGGCTCGTTACA
Organism: Blastocatellia bacterium; assembly: GCA_035652435.1. Classification (GTDB taxonomy): domain Bacteria; phylum Acidobacteriota; class Blastocatellia; order RBC074; family RBC074; genus DASRDU01. Next base: position 24,699 of record DASRDU010000136.1, on the reverse strand, counting down.
TGCTGGCAGGAAAAATCGTTCAGCCGGTCGAAATTCTGGACAGTCTCGGTCTGCCTGAAAGTTTTATCCTGGATTTCCTCCCGCTCGCACATGTCAGAGGCCCGCGTCCGGGAACGATGGCCCCTTTCTACCCGCCAGGAATGTCACTGCATATGGCTCTCGGAACCGCCCTGATCGGATGGAAAAATGGCCCATTCCTGATCAGCCCTCTGGCCGCGCTCTTCAGCCTGGTGTTGATTTACCTTGTTGGTCTGGAAATCGGCTTGCCGCGTGCTTACTCGCTGGCGGGTGCAGTGATGCTGGCAGTCTGTCCTTTCTTCATTTTCTTCGCGCTCCAGCCGATGAGCGATGTCCTGGCGACTGCCTGGACTCTGGCCACCATCCTGGCAACGCTCCGCTCGCGACAGAATGAGCGATGGGGCCTGCTCGCCGGAGCAGCATTCGGGATGGCTGTCCTTGTTCGCCCTGCTAATGCTCTGCTGCTGCCTGTCCTTTTCTGTCTTCGCCGGGGGTATAAGTGGACATTTCCCTTTATGCTGGGTGGATTACCTCTGGCTATAGTCTTCTTTGCTTTTAATTACGCAGCTTACGGGCGTCTGCTGCAGACCGGGTACGGTCATCTCAGTGCCTCTGAAATGGTGAAGCTCAGCAATTTCCCTGCACGATTCAATTACTATGTTTATTGGCTGGCGATGACGATGGGTCCCCTGACGTTACTGGGGTGGCTGGGAGCAGCGGCAAACCCTGTGATCAAATGGCGGGATCGTGCCCTGCTGATCATGTGGTTTGGGGTTTTCTTTATCTTCTATTGCTGTTACCAGATCTACGATGCCTGGTGGTACACCCGGTTCCTGATGCCGGGAATTCCGGCACTGATTCTCGGAAGCCTGTTATCGGCCAGACACCTGGCTGGCATGCTTTCCGGGAGAATTGCCGCCCGGTTGAATCAGCGTCTGTGGAATGCGATAACTATCGGCGTTCTGGTGATCACGTCTCTCAGCTTCGGGCTATACATTATCAACAGGTTCGATATTACAAGTTGGGGAAGCACTGAGTATACCCATCCCCGTTCATGCAAATGGGCTGATCGTCAGCTTCCGAATAAAGCGCTGGTGGTTGCGATGGAAATGAGCGGGGCGCTCAGGTTTTACACAAATCGCCCAAGCGTGCGATGGGACTGGGTGGATGCAGATCAGTGGCAGGTACTCAAGACCCGTGCCGCCGAAAAGGGATTCCATTGGTATGCGCTGCTGATGCCTCATGAAATTGAGGAGGCCCGGAAACGGATACCCGGCAGATGGAATCCGCTCGGACAATTTGGTCCAATCAGTTTGTGGCAGATCGAGACCGATCCATAATCTGCAACAAATAACATCCCGTAAAATTCACGACAGACAAAAGGAGGTCAAATGTTGAAGAAAGCTCTGGCACTTGCTTTAGTGATTCTGGTTTCCGCCGTTGCCGGCTGCTCATCAGACAATGAAAAGCCTGCCGCCCCTGCCGCGTCCCCGTCACTGACGCCCGAACCGAATGTGTTTTACGACAAAGGATTCTTCGATCTGGAGCGCGATCAGAATATGTCCTGGCGCTGGATGAGCGAGGAAGGCGTCATCAGGCTGAAGAATCTGAAGCGTGATGCGGTGCTGAAAATCAAGGGCAATGTCCCGCAGGATCGCTTTCCGCAGCTGCCCACGATCACGGTGAAACTCAACGGCGAACAGCTTGACCAGTTCCCGGCGCCGGCAGCACCCACGGAAAAAATTTACAACATCCCCGCGTCCAAACAGGGCACCGGCGAATTTTCGGAATTGCGAATCACCAGCAGCAAAGTCTTCATCCCCAAAGAACTTGATAAAAAATCAACTGACGGGCGTCACCTGAGCTTTTCGCTTCAGGGCCTGACCTGGGAAGCGAAATAAAGAATGGCTCACGGCAGAGGCGGCGAGTGAATCAGAAATGCCATGACCGCCGGTGGTTGTGTCGCTTCCGGCTGCCTCTGCCGCTCAAAAAGTGGCCCCTCCTTTCAGCCCCCACTGTGGCTCACTTCTGTAAATACTGCTTCAGAAAACCCGGCACCCGCCGCTCGTATTCGTCACGCGCAAACCGGTGCAGGTTGACGTGGCCGGCACCGTTCACTTCCCATAAAAGCTTCGGTTCGGCGGCGGCGTTGAAAAGCTGTCTTGACTCCTCAATCGTCGTGTGACGGTCCGCGGCCCCGGCGATGAAGAATTTCGGCGCGGTGATTTTTCCGACGTGGTCTATCGGCCGCAGGGCTTCGGGACCGACGCCCATGCGCGGCTTGAACTGTGTCGTCAGCAGCGGCGTCGCCACGCCGGACCAGCTTCCCAGATGCGCCTTCAACCGATCAGCGACGGCCAACTCAATAGTCGGGTAGACCGATTCCAGCACCATCGCACTCACTTCAAGCGGCGGCGAAGCGAGCAGCGTTGATGCACCGCCGAGCGATGCGCCGATCACTCCGATCCTTTCATCGGGGGCGTTCTCGCGCAGGAATTCGACCGCGGCCTGCGCGTCTCTGCTTTCAAGATGACCGAAGGTGATTCGATCTCCCGTGCTTTCCCCGTGAGCCTGAAAATCGAAGAGCAGCACGGTGAAGCCTTCGCGCGCGAGGAACCGCGCGCGTTCGAGCATCGAGAGGCGATTGTCGCGCACGCCGTGCATCAGGACGACTGCGCCCGCGCCCTCCCTGCCGGGGATCAGCCAGCCGGACAACGTCGCGCCGGAGGCGCTCGGAAACTGCACTGACCTGCCATTCATATCAGGCGGCAGATTGCCGATGTGGCGGCGGCTTGGGTACGACAGGATGCTTCCGGCCGACCACGCGATGATGAGCAGCGCGAGCGGCAGGCCGGCGGCACAGAAAACAACGGGTCTGCGTCTGATCTTCATCGTGGAACTTTCAGATCTATTTTTCCCAGCCGTGCTGGCCGATCAGCCTGACGAACTGGCAGGCGCCGAAATCCTCGACCCTCGTGCCAGTCGCCGTGCGCGTGACGCGGGTCAGGCGCTGCTCTTTCTCCGAGCCGATGGGAATGATGAGCCGGCCGCCGATGACGAGCTGGTCAACGAGCGGCTGCGGAATCTCGGGCGAGCCCGCGGCCACGAGGATGCCGCCGTACGGCGCGAAGTCGCCCCAGCCCTGCGTGCCGTCAAAACATTTGACCATCGCGTTGGTGATGCGCAGCCTGCCGAGCAGCTTCTGCGCGGCGCGGGCCAGTTCGGCCAGGCGTTCGATGGCAAACACCGAGCGCGCGACTCTGGCCAGCACGGCCGTCTGGTAGCCCGAACCCGCGCCGATTTCCAGCACGCGGTCGTCGGGCCGCAATTCGAGCAGTTCGGTCTGACGGGCCACGATGTAAGGCTGCGAAATCGTCTGCCCGGCGGCGATGGGGAGCGCGTGGTCACCGTAGGCGCTGCCGCGCAGGGCCTCGGGGACGAACAGGTGGCGCGGGATTTCGCTCATCGCGGCCAGCACCCGCTCGTCACGGATGCCGTAATGATGGCGCAGACGCTCGACCATCCGCGCCCGGATGCGGGCGTGATCGTGCCCGCCGCCATTCCCCGCCCCGTTACCGCCCGGATAATTTGTCATCGGCGATGAAGCCATTCTTCAATTTTGGGCAATAGGGAAATGGTGTGAGACGTGTCAGTAGCCCGACCGTGAGGGAGGGCTTGCTCGCGAGCCACAAGCCCTCCCTCACGGTCGGGCTACTGACACGTCTGCTCCGTCTCACCCTGTTTCCCCTCTACTCGATTTTGCTCGCGAACCCGTCCCAGTTTTTCAGCTTTTCGAGCGCGCGGTAATCGGTCATATCGGTGCGCAGCGGCGTGATCGAAATGAGGCCCTGCTCGATGGCCGCGTAATCGCTGTCGACGGCCTCGCGCTCCCAGCTGATCTCCTGCACCCCGATCCAGCAGTAAGGCCGCCCGCGCGGGTCAATGCCTTCGATGATTTTCGTGTGCCCCATGTTGATGCCCTGATGCGTCATGCGCGCGCCGCGGATTTCGCCGGGTGGGATGTTGACGTTCAGGATCGTGCCTTCGGGCAGGCCCTCTTCGAGCGCCTTGCGCGTCAGCTCGGCGGCGAATGCCGCGGCGGCGGTGAATTCGAACTGGCTGCGCGTGGCGAGGCTGACGGCGATGCCGGGCAGCTTGAAGATCGAGGCTTCGAGCGCGCCCGCCACCGTGCCCGAATACGTCACGTCATCGCCGATGTTGGGGCCGTAATTGATCCCCGAGAGGACTATGTCGGGTCGCCGGCCTTCCATAATTTTCGTGAGCGCCAGCACGACGCAGTCGGTCGGCGTGCCGTCTATTGAATAACGCCGCTCCTCGTGCTGGCGGATCCGCAGCGGGCGGGTCAGCGTCAGTGAATGCGAGGAGGCGCTCTGTTCGGAAGCGGGCGCGACCACCGTCACTTCGCCGACCGCTTCGAGCGCGCTGGCGAGCGCGAGCAGACCGTCAGAAAAAATCCCGTCGTCATTCGTTACCAGAATTCTTGCCATGCTAAACTCTCTTACCCCCTGAATCGCGACTCTCATAAACCCGGTCGGGTTTGCATCATCGCCCATCAGAGCTTCGCAAATCAAGAAATCGAAGCTGGAGCGGCCCGGGGCGGAAATGCGTCAATCCGGTCAGGAATTTGCCAGTGGAGATTATCACGCATTGCGCGTTTCATCTCTGCGAGGCGCGTGCGCCCCGTGGCCCGGGCGATCAGACACGGCCGGGGCGCGGTGTTCCCCCAACTGAGTCCTGCTGATCGGATAACAAATCAGGCACTTAACTCAGTGCAGCCGATTCATTCAAAAGATTCATAAAAGGAAAACTGTAATGAATGCTCCCGGAAAAACAGTAAAGTGCTGGACTGCCCTTGTGCTGACAAGCCTGCTGACTCTGACCTCACTGCCGGCATCCGGCAGAGTTCACCGAGGACACAGTCACCTGAGCGGTGAGGCCTTATCACCCACAACCTCCGCGCCCCCGGTCGGCAGTCCGGCCACTGCGGAGGTGCAGGAGGCTTACGGCAGACTGCCGCTCGGTTTTGAGGCCAACCAAGGGCAGGCCGCCGGGCCGGTGAAATTCCTGGCGCGCGGCCAGGGGTACGGGCTGTTTCTGACCGGCAACGAAGCGATGTTCACACTGCGCAGTGGCAAAGCGGCCGGTTCGCAGCGGCCGGAATCCTTAAGTTTGAGGCTGGCGGGCGCGAACGCCACGCCGCAGATTTCGGGCCTTGATGAACTGCCGGGCCGGAGCAATTACTTCTTCGGCAACGACCCGGCGCACTGGCACACTGGCGTCGTCAATTATGCGAAGGTCGAATACCGCAACGTGTATCCGGGCGTGAATCTGATCTATTACGGCAACCAGCGGCAACTGGAATACGACTTCGTAGTCGCGCCGGGCGCCGACCCGCGCGCGATCAGGCTCGGGTTCGACGGCGCGCGCGGGATGCGGGTTGATGCGGGCGGAAATCTGCTGCTGCGACTGGCGCACGGCGAAGTCATTCAGCACAAGCCCGTGATCTATCAGGAAACAGCCGGCGGCAGACAGATCATCCCGGGCCGTTACGTCATCAGCCGTAAAAACGGCCGCCGCGAAGTCAGTTTTGCCATCGGCGGGTATGACCGGGGCAGGGCGCTCGTGATTGACCCGGTGCTGGCTTACTCGACTTACCTCGGCGGCGGCGGCGGCGATGAAGGCAGGGGCATCGCGGTGGACGGATCAGGCAACGTCTATGTTGCCGGGTTCACCAACTCGACCAATTTCCCCGGCGGGGTGCGCGTCCCCACAGGCAGCACCGGCGGCAAATTCGATGCATTCGTCGTCAAACTCAACCCCGCCGGCAACGCTCTGGTTTATTCGGCTTACATCGGGGGCGGCGAAGATGACGCGGCCAGAGACATTGCCATTGACGCCAGCGGCAACGCCTGGATCGTCGGTCAGACGACATCGAATAATTTCCCGACCGTGAATCCACAGCAGGGGACTTTCAGCGTCGGCAACTGTGGCACGACCGACAACCCCAGAGCCTGCGAAGACGCTTTCGTGGCCAAACTCAATGCGGCGGGTTCCGCGCTCTCTTTTTCGACTTATCTCGGCGGCAGCGGCAGCGACATCGCCTTCGGCGTGGCCGTTGACGCCGACAACAATGCGGTGGTGGTCGGCCAGACCGGTTCGATGAACTTCCCGCTGCAAAGCGCCCTGCGCCCCATGAGCAGCGGCGGCATTGACGCCTTCGTCACGAAGTACAACAGCACCGGCTCACAGGTCATTTATTCGACCTACCTCGGCGGCCAGAAGGACGACGTGGCCCTCAGCGTCGCGGTTGATTCCGGGCGCAACGCTTACGTGACCGGATACACGCAATCCACCGACTTCCCGACGATGTCACCCTTGCAGTCAGCGCCGGGCGGGGCGAATGACGTTTTCGTGTCGAAGCTGAACTCTGCCGGCTCCGCGCTCTCTTATTCGACATACCTCGGCGGCGGCCTTGATGACATCGGCTACGGCATCGCGGTTGACGGCGCGGGCAATGCTTACGTTTCGGGCGTGACGAGTTCAGCCAACTTTCCGGTCTTAAATCCGGTGCAGTCCGCGTACGGCGGCGGCGGACGTGACGCGTTCGTCACGAAGATCAATACGGGCGGCTCGGCGCTGGTTTACTCGACGTGGCTGGGCGGCAGTAGTGACGATTACGGCTCCAGAATTGCCGTTGACGCGGCGGGGAATGCGCACGTCACCGGCAACACTTATTCCACCAACTTCCCGGTCACCAACATCGTGCCCAATGCTGCGGGCAGCGACAGCGACGTTTTCGTGGTGAAACTGAACGCGGCCGGTTCGCAGCGCCTGTTCTCGACTTATCTGGGCGGCAACGGTAATGACTTCGGCAACGCGATTGCGCTGGACGCAGCGGGCAACGTCTTCGTGACGGGCTTCACCGGTTCGACCAGCTTCCCGACGGCTTCACCGCTGTACGGCGCTACTGCCGGTGGCGGTGACGCGTTCATCACCAAAATCAATTCGGGTCAGAACACAGGTTATCTGACGACAGTCCTCGCGGCGAATTACAAGGGTGACGCGATCGCGCCGGAGGCCATCGTCGCGGGCTTCGGCGTCAACCTCGCCGATAACATATACGTTGCGACGACACTGCCATTGCCCACCCAGCTGGGAGGGGTGACCGTGAAAGTCAGGGACAGCAACGGGAACGAAAGGTCCTCGCCGCTGTTTTTCGTCGCCCCCACTCAGATCAATTATCAGATTCCGCCCGGCACGGCGCTCGGCAGGGCCACAGTCACCGTCCTCAACAGCAGTAACACAATCGTCTCCGCCGGGATCATCAACGTGGCCCCCATCAGCCCGGCCCTTTTCACGGCGGATGCCTCAGGCGGCGGCGCCCCGGCGGCGTTCGCGATTCGCGTCAAGGCCAACGGCGAGCAGGTCTACGAACAGGTGGCGAACGGCGCAACCCCCATCCAGATGGATCTCGGGCCGCAGGGCGAGCAGGTCTTCCTGATCCTGTACGGGACAGGCATTCGCGGGCGCAGCAGCCAGAGTGCCGTCACCGTGAATTACCTGTCCAACGGGACCAGCGTCGCGACAACGGGCGTGGATTACGCCGACCAGCAGGGCAGCTTTGCCGGGCTGGATCAGCTCAATCTGGTCCTGCCGCGCACGCTCATCGGTCGCGGCCTTCTCGATCTGGTGGTAATTGTTGACGGCCAGCCGACGAATGCCGTCAGGCTCAACATCAAATAGGAGAATACGAAACAGACGAAAGAAACCTCAACAGGAGCGACAGGACTTTCGTCTGTTTCGTATTCTCACTCTGCATTCGAGCTGAATTTTATTCTCCATCCGCCGGGGCTTCCGCTATAATCCCGCTTCCCCTGAAAGGGCCGCGGCACTTTTGACACCTGCCCCTGTCGAAGTTGCCGCCGCAGTCTCAGCCCGGGTTTCATTCACCCTTACCTCAGCGAGGTTTTGAATGCCATCACGATTGAGATGTCTCCTCTTCGCCACTCTGCTCATCGTCTCCGGCATCTGCTTCATCAACACACAGGGAAATCCGCACCGGGCCGTCGCACATGCCGCTGACAGCCAGCCCGTCCCGCCGCCGCCAGTGGATCGCGCGGACCGGTTCGGCGCCTACAACTGGGCGATTGATTATTCGGCTTACCCCGGCGATGCGGGCGGCAATGACCGGCTCAACTGGGGCGCGGGTCAGGTCGCAGCCATCGGCAGTCACCTCATCCGCGTCTTCCTCGGCTCGCGTGACATCTATTACATCAACCCGCCCTCCACCGAGCCTTACGATCTGGTGCGCGACGCTTCCAGCTCGGCTTACGACAAGCTCTTCCGCGACTCGCGCTTCAAAACGTACCTGCTGACGGTCTATTCGCGCGCCGACATGGCCGGCAACTGGGCCGACGGTTACACCGCCGCGGAATATCAGGCCGAGCGCGATGAGATTCGCCGCCTCTGTGAGTACCTGATCGGCAACCCGAATTACGCGGGCAAGACCTTCATCATCCTGAACTGGGAAGGCGACGGGATGATGTTCGGTTTGTACAACAAGCAGAGCGCCTGGGACAGCCTCGTCCAGTGGATGCAGTCGCGCGCCGACGGCGTGAGCGATGCGCACAAGGCGAACCCGGCCAACGCCTCGCGCCTCTATTCCGCCCTCGAATTCAACCGCGTCAGGAGCGAGAGCGGCCAGCCCTGCGGCACGCCGGTCAGCGACCCGGTCAGGGAAGACCCGCTCAAAAACCGCTGCGTACTCGATTACGTCGCGCCCCGCGTCAACGTGGATTACTACTCTTATTCGGCTTACCAGTCCTTCTACTCCAAAGTCGTCCTCCCGGACCTGAACCTGAAAAATGAATTACCTAATGTGCGACTCTTGATAAATCCTTTGATCTCATCACTGGTTTTGCCCAAAGGCTCTCAGGTCTGAAAAATCCACTCTTGAGAATCAACAACTTGCAAAAAAGAGTCGCACATTGGGTTGAATTCAATCAGGATATGAATTTCGCGCTGGCGAAGATTCGGACCATGCGACCGGAGGTCGGAGAGAATAATTTCATCATCGGTGAAGTCGGATTCCCGCGCACGGACTTCGGCGAATGCTACGCCGCCGAGACTTTGCGCGAGACGCTGGAAGGCATCGCCGCGCCCGACAGCTTCAGGGTTTCGTACGTCAACCTCTGGCAGATCGTGGACAACGGCCTGATCTGGGACAGCGATGGCTGGCCGGGGTTCGGGATGTACCGTCCGCGCAACGGCAAACTCGAACTGACCATGTCCGGCAGGTTTTTTCAGGCGTTCCTCGCGAACCAGCCTTTCACGATCCCGACCGACTGCCCGCGCGTCAGACGGTCGCCCGTCCAGGGCGTGCTGGATTCACAAACCGGCTCGCCCGACCTGCGCCTGTATCCTGACAGCGTGATGGCGATTTACGCCCAGGGCTGTTGTCAGAATTCGACGACGCCCTTTTCCGCCACCGATAATACGGTCCGCTTCCGGCAGGCTTACCGCGAATCGGCCCTGACGCGCGATAACTCGCAGGTCCTTTCTGAATCAACGGTGCAGGTCAACGCGTCAATTCCCTCGTCCAGACAGCCGGGTCAGGTGATGGTCTACATCACCGACCAGCGCGGGATTGACAGTAACGCGCAGCCGGTCGAGCTGCGCTGTGACGCCTGCCCCGCCATCAGACAGTCGTTCGGCATTCTCGACGCCGCCACTCAGATGGGCAGTTATAGTTCCGGAAGCGTCATCAGCATCTACGGCGAGAAGTTTTCCGCAGCCGGCAACATTGTCACCATTGAACAGCTCGACAATCAGCAGAAGCCACACGCTTATCAGCTGCCGCATGACAACGTCTGGTCTGAATCAACCAGCCTGATCACCGCGCGGCTGCCGCAGGAACTGGTCATTGATCGCTTCGCCCTGGTGTATGTCACGGATGCGCAGGGTCACAAATCGAACCTGGCGCGCATCCTCGTCGGCGCGGAGTGCCGGGACTGTGGCCCCGGCCTCCCCCCCCTGCTCCCAGTGGTCAACCGCGCGTCCCGGCAGGCGGATTTTCACCCGGGGACTTCGATTGAAATTCGCGGGGTCAACTTCTCGGCCACGGGCAATCAGGTCATCGTCGAGCAGTCCGACAAACATTACGTGCTGCCACAAAACGGCGTCTGGTCGGAATCACCTGCAAAGATCACGGCCCCGCTGCCCACCACGCTGCTGCCCGGCCACGCCATTGTCTACGTGGTCGACGCCACCGTGCGCGAATCCAGAGCGATTGACCTCACGATCACCTCTAACCCCGTCGCCAGCGTCTCTGCCGCCAGCTACAGCCCCGCGGCGCTCGCCCCCGAAGCCATTGCCGCGGCCTTCGGGACTGGTCTCGCAACGACCACGACCGGCGCCACAGTCACGCCTCTGCCGACCTCACTGGCGGGCACAAGCATCTCCGTCAGAGACAGCGCCGGCGTCGAACGCGTGGCTCCGCTCTTCTTCGTCTCGCCGACGCAGGTCAATTATCAGATTCCGGCGTCAACCGCGCCCGGCCTCGCGACCGTGACAATCACGGGCGGCGACGGTTCAATCTCGACCGGCACAATGCAGATCGCCGCCGTCGCCCCCGGCCTCTTCTCGGCCGACGCCAGCGGCAACGGCATCGCCGCGGCCGTCGCCGTGCGCGCCAGGGCCGACGGCACGCAGATCTACGAAGACATCGCGCGATTCGATACATCGCAGAACAGATACGTCGCCATCCCGATTGACCTCGGCCCTGATCAGGGCGGCAGCACCGATCAGGTTTACCTGGCGCTGTTTGGCACCGGCTTTCGTTACCGCAGCGCTGAATCGAATGTCGCGGTGAAGGTCGGCGGGATTGACGCGCCGGTGACTTACGCGGGGGCGCAACTGCAACTGGTCGGGCTGGATCAGATCAACATGAGACTGCCACGCACACTGATCGGGAGAGGTGAAGTGGACATAACCGTGACGGCTGACGGCAGGGCAGCCAACACTGTGCGGGTGAATATCAAGTAAGGCGGCCGCCTCGCCGTGCGGTGCCCGGAGCCTCATTGGCGGAGTGGCGTTCTTATAAGTTCATCCGTCAATGAGGCTCCGGGCACCGCACGGCCTCGTCATTCAGGCGGCGCGACCGGCGATGATCCCGCGGATGAACTTCAGGTTGGTGGTCATGTCGTTTTCGACCGAGCCGCTCGGGCTGTCGCATTCGAGCTGCGCCCATTTGTCGAAGCCGATGTCGGCGAGCGCGTCAACCACGGCCTTGAAATCTATTTTCCCCCTGCCGAGGTAATTGGGGTTGTCCTTGAGGTGAACTTCGCAGATCCGCTTGCGACCGAGCCAGCGGATCTCTTCGATGATGTCATAGCCGTTCTGCGTGGAATTGCCGACGTCGTAATAGGTCAGCACCGCGGGCGATTTCGTCCGCTCCATGATGCGGACGTTTTCGCGGGCCGAGATGGTGTCTTCGAGGCCGAGGATGATCCCGGCCTTTTCGGCCGCCGGCGCGACTTCCCGGAGCGCGTCGCCGACGTAATCCTGCTCCGCCTGCTGCTTGATCGCCCACTTGCCGAAGAAGGGCAGCAGGATCACTTTGACGCCCATCGCCTGCGCAATCGGGATTGATTCCGCTACCCAGCGCTGGCCGAGCGGGTCGGACTTGAGGCCGTTCTGGTGCAGGATGTCCAGACACAATGAAGCCAGTGGGAAGCCGAGCCGCTTTGACTCTTCGAGATACTGCTTCTGCAATCCCTTGTCGGCCAGCGGCAGCCGGTCAGTCGCCCTGCCGATGCTCACCTGCACGCCGTCGAAGCCGATCTTTTTCGCCAGGGCGACGGCCTCGATTTTCATCGTCTGTTTGAGGTTCCAGTCGGGCACGCCGACCTTGAATTTGACGCCTTTCGTGGCGGCGTAAGCGCCGAGGTGCCGGGTCTGCGCGAGCGCGCCGCAAGCCAGACCGGCCGCGCCGAAGTTGATGAATTCGCGCCGAGTGATTCCCATAGCGATGGACTCCTTTGCTGGTTGTTTCGATTGCTGAAGAAAGGATGACTCTGACGCGGCGGATTATAGCCTGCCCGGTGACGAATCAGGAAATGGCAGGCGTCGTTGCGCCATGAAAAAAAGGCGGTGAGTCCTTGCGAACTCACCGCATCAAGTGTCCATCAACTAAGCACCAGCTACGGAAGTAACTCGTATAAAAACTGATTGGCCCTGGTGCCCCCGCCGGTCGTTACGGCAGCGTAATGCCGTAATAGACGAACAGGCCATTATTCTTCTTGCCCTTGTTGCCGACGCTGTAGCCGATATTGAACAGGCCGTTGTGCGGCAGGGTGAAGGAGAAGCCCGGCGTGACGTAACCGAACCCGTTGTTGCCGCTGAACCAGTCGGCGACGAAGCTCGCCTTGCTGGCGAGCGGCTGTTCGTAACCGACCATCGCGCCGCCTTTGTCCAGACCCGAGGCGTCGTAATCGGCGATGCCGTATCCGCCGACGGTCACGCGCGGGCCGTAGGTCCCCTTGAACTTCTTGCTCCCGTTGCCGTAGAAAAAGCCGAAGGTGTCATTGACGTTGCGATCTTTGGCCGGGATGTAGGCAATCGCCCCGGCGGTCAGAGCCGTGCCCGCCTTTTCATTGGCATAGAACTGCCATTTGATATTCGGCTGAACATAGACAATCGTCGGGGCAGCGGAATTGGTGGCCGCGATGTTGACACCAACTTCGACGCCTTTGCCCAGACCCACGACGGCGCGCGGCACGTAAGTCTGGAAGCCGCCATTCCTGTCGCTTTCGAGGTGACCGATGAAGTCGAATTCGAAGTAGACCTTCTTTTTCGCGACGACGTCAGTCGAAGGGATGTTGAAGATGGTGGACTGCGCGAAGGAATTTCCGCCGAGCACAGCGAGGATGAGAAGCGCAGCGAGTGCTAAGGCCGATGTCCTGATTCTGAGTGCCATTTTGTGCCTCCTTGAGTTTTGACGTAACGAGCCGTTCGGGACGGCGGGAATTGCCACTGGCCTGATTGTGGCGTGGCGTGCTGGAGGCGGCAGCGGGGACCAGTCTGGAAACGTCAGTGGTGACGCCGTATACTCAGACGTGCAATCGCGCTGTCTGCCTGCCAACGGGTATTCGGTGCGATTCGAGCGGGGGAAGCGTTGCGATGATGTTGCAGCATCATCAAATCCGGCGACGCTTCCCTTTCTTCTTTCGGATTACAGAGGGCGAGTGCAGTTGATGTGATTGCGGATTATATCCCCAGCAAAGTTACCGCTCATTCGTTTCCGCACTCCGCCCATCTGTAATGTCAATAATTCGCCTCTGTTGTTGGAACTGCTCCGATGATCCCTTCCTCTATTTTCGCTGGGGCAGCCATTGGCATGCTGTATGCGCCCGGGCTCAGGCTGCCGGTCGAAATCTGGAAGTCCGGGTAAGCCACAGCCCCCATTTCGGGCAGATCCAACCCGGCTATTTCGACTTCTGCCGAAACACGGAGATTCATGATGGCGTCAAGCACTTTGAAGAACGCATAAAACGCCCCGAAGACGAACACACAGCAGGTCACGGTGCCGATCACCTGAGCGAGAAACTGTTTCCCGTCGCCGTAAAAGAGCCCGCGCACGGTGCCTTGCACACCATTCAGCCCGTCGCCATAAACACCATCGGCAAAAAGGCCCAGCGCCAGCACGCCCCAGGCACCGTTGACGAAATGCACGGCGACTGCGCCGACCGGATCATCAACTTTCAGCACGCGCTCGATGAAGAAAGCGGCTTCAACCACCAGCGCACCTGCCACCAGACCGATGATGACTGCTGACACACTGTTGACGAAAGCACACGGAGCCGTAATCGCCACCAGCCCGGCCAGCAGCCCGTTGCAAATCATCGCCGGATCAGGCTTGCCCGTACGCAGCCAGACATACAGCATCCCGGCAAAACCGCCGGCGGCTGAAGCCAGCATCGTGTTGGTGGCAATGATTCCAATCCGCATGTCGGTGCCTGTGAGCGTTGACCCGGCATTGAAACCGAACCAGCCGAAAGCCAGAATCAGCGTTCCGGTCACAGCCATCGGCAGGTGATGGCCGGGGATCGCCACCGGCTTACCATCTTTGGTGTACTTGCCGATGCGCGGCCCAAGGACTATGGCTCCGGCCAATGCTGCGAGTCCGCCGACCATATGCACCACAGACGATCCGGCAAAGTCCACGTGCCCGTGACCGAAACCGAAATTCGCGCCGAGTTGTGACAGCCAGCCGCCGCCCCAGACCCAGTTGGCGAAGAGCGGATAGATGAACATGGACATGAAGAAGCCGTAGACGACGAACGCAGAGAACTTAAAGCGCTCGGCCATTGCGCCAGTCGGGATGGTCGCGGCGGTGTCCATAAAGACCATCTGGAAAAGGAAGAGCGCGAAGATGCCTACATCGTAGGTGCCAAAGCTGAGGAAAAATCCTTTGAGTCCGAACAACCCGAAACTATGTCCGAACAGATTGACGGCAAACTCGTGATTCAGCGGAGCCACGCCACCAAGCGAGGCCACGCTGCCCACGCCGCCCATTTGCAGGGCGTACCCGCAAATCCAGAATCCGAGCAGCCCAATCGCATAAATGCCAATATTCATCGCCATCGTGTGCGCGGCGTTTTTGGCGCGACAGAAGCCGGTTTCGAGCAGCGCAAATCCGGTCTGCATGAACATGACCAGAAAGCCTGCGAGCAGTGTCCACATGATGTTCATGGCAATGCGGCTCTTGCCGAGCGAATCAATTACTTCGCCCAGAGTCGGTTTGCCAGCTTCTTTGGCGGGAACATCATTGGCTGATCCGGTGTTTGCGCCGGTCGGATCCGCCACCGGTGCGGCGGCAGGCGCCTGAGCCAGTGCGGTAAAATTCTTCGTCGAACTTATGCCGCCGACGGCGGCCAGAGTCAGGAATAAACAAAATAACAGCCCGATAGCTTTTTTCATGAGCTTGCCTCCTCCAGGATGCAAAGTTGATTTGTTCAGTTCATCACCGATGATGACTGTGAGCTAAGGGCTGGTGCTTTAATGTTTGATGGAATCAGTCTGTCAGTCAGTTGATTGCGGAATGCGGATTGAAGAGAGATCACAATGCCGAATCCGCAATCTACAATCCGCATTCCGCAATCATTACACCGCGTGTTCGCCGTGTTCGCCCGTGCGGATGCGGACGGCGTCTTCGACGGGGAAGACGAAAATTTTACCGTCGCCGAATTTACCGGTGCGCGCCGTCTTGCTGATCGCGTCAATCGCGTTCTCGACGATCTCCTCGTCGAGGACCACTTCGATTTTGACTTTCGGCACGAATTCGACCTTGTATTCGCTGCCCCGGTAAACTTCGGTGTGGCCCTTCTGGCGGCCAAAGCCTTTGACTTCGCTGATCGTCATTCCCTGCACGCCGAGCGCCTGCAACGCGTCCTTCACGCCTTCGAGCAGGTGCGGTCTGATGATGGCTTCGATTTTCTTCATGGGGTCTCCTTACTCTACGGGGTTGAACTTCGATTTGAGCGTTTGAGATTGCGGGATGCGGCCCGACGC
Source organism: Blastocatellia bacterium (assembly GCA_035652435.1). GTDB lineage: Bacteria > Acidobacteriota > Blastocatellia > RBC074 > RBC074 > DASRDU01. The sequence goes on along the minus strand of DASRDU010000136.1, from coordinate 9,090 downwards.
CCGGTTGATTTCGGCATGTTATCCGCACCCCACAATCGGCAACCCGCCAGCTTCACTGCTCGACCGCACGCGCTGTGCCCGGCACGGGTGACGGCGAAATTTCGCCGCCGAAAGACCCGGTCGTGACCAGATCGAGGTCGTAGTTGTAACCGTCCTCGCCGTGCTGGCTGAGGTCCAGGCCCATCGTTTCGTCTTCGCCCTCCACGCGGACGCCGAGGATCAGATCAACGACCTTCAGAATGACGAACGTCCCGACCACGGCCAGCGCGATTGAAATCGCCACGGCGATCAACTGATTCATCAGCTGCCGGCTGTTGCCTTCAAGTAAGCCTGAAGGCAGCGGATTGCCGCTACTGTCCTTGAAGATCGCGTTGACTGCGCTGTTCGCAAACACGCCGGTCAGCAGCGCGCCCGCCGTCCCGCCGATGCCGTGAACGCCGAAAGCGTCGAGCGAATCGTCGTAGCCGAGCAACTTCTTCACTTCAGCCACCATCACGAAGCAGACCACCCCCGTCACGAAGCCGATGATCAGGCCGGCCATCGGCGTGACGAACCCGGAAGCCGGAGTGATGCCGACCAGCCCCGCCACCGAGCCGGAGATCGCGCCCAGCACGGTCGGCTTGCCCTGCCGCACCCATTCAGCAATCATCCACCCGAGGGCCGCCGCCGCCGCCGCGAAGTGCGTGGCCACGAACGCGCTAGTCGCCAGTGAGTTTGCCGCGAGCGCGCTGCCCGCGTTGAAGCCGAACCAGCCCACCCACAGCAGACAGGCGCCGATGAAGCTCAGCACCAGACTGTGCGGCGCAAACGGAGTCTTCGGGAAGCCGATGCGCTTGCCGAGATACAGCGCGCAGACCAGAGCCGAGAAACCTGACGAGATGTGTACGACCGTCCCGCCAGCAAAGTCGAGCGCCGGAATCTTGCCGCCCAGAGGGTTGCTCTTCGTATTCAAAGCCGCATTCAGGAACCCACCGTCCCCCCAGACCATATGCGCCAGCGGGAAGTAAACTATTGTGGCCCACAGTGCCATAAACAGCAGCATCGCGCTGAACTTCATGCGCTCGGCAAAAGCGCCCGTGATCAGCGCCGGGGTGATGATCGCGAACATCAGCTGGTAGACCATGAAGGTCTGGTGCGGGATCGTTGACGCGTACACGCTCGGGTCGGCGCCTACGCCATTCAGAAACAGATAGCCGAGTTTGCCGAAGAACGGCGTCCCGTCACCGAACGCGATGCTGTAGCCGTAAATCGCCCAGATGACCGTGACGAGCATCATCATGGCGAAGCTCTGCATCATCGTGGCCAGAACGTTTTTCTTGCGGACCAGCCCGCCGTAAAACAAGGCGAGGCCCGGCCCGGTCATCAGCAGCACGAGCGCCGCACTGGTCAGCATCCACGCATTGTCGCCTGCCGACTGCGCGCTTTTCGTCGCCGTCTCCAGCGCCTTCAGCCGGTCGTCAACCGACGGGCCGGCGGCTTGGGCGAGGGCGATCACAGGGGTTATCAAAGAACAAACGAGAGAACACAAGAATACCCACTTCCGTTGAAGCTTATTCATGGCAGTTGATGGCTCCTTTGCTTTGGATCAGTACCGTAACCACGAGGGGAAGCCGAGTCTGATCTCTATTATTTCCGCCCCTTCAGGGTTGCGGCACTTCGTTGTTATCGCTGAGTGCTTTACGTACTGCTTCTTCGATCTGTGGCAGGTCGGCGTCCGCCAGCTTTTCGCCGGCGGCGTCAGTCACGCTGAAAATATCGAGCGCGAGGTTCTTTTCGGTCGCCACCTTCGCAAACACGATGTCGAGGTTGAGCGACGAGAGCGTGCTGGCGATCCGGTAAGCCAGCCCCAGCCGGTCGCCGGCGCGGACTTCGAGGATCGTATTCTTGTCCGAAGATTCGTTATCCCACGTGATGCGCGTGGTCACTGGTTTGGGCGTCGAGCGGCGTCGCGGGCGCGCGCTGCTGGCCTTCAGTTTTTTCGCCACCGCCGCGGCGACATTCAGATCGCCGGCGAGCGCCCGTTTGATTTCGTTGTCAATCTGCTCCCAGCGCTGCGGGTCGGCTATGGGCTCGCCGACCGTGTCGCAGACCTTGAACGAATCAACCGCGACTCCGTCGGCGCGGGTGTTGAGGCTGACGCTCAGGATGTTGACGCCCTGCGCCGCCAGCGTGCCCGCGATGTTGGCGAGCAATCCGCGCCGGTTGCGCGCGCAGAGGTGAAGGTCGGTGCAGCGCGCCTGCGCGTTGACGCGCCAGCTCGAGCGCACGATGCGCGAGTTGAGCGAATGCGCCAGGCGGATGTGTTCGATGATCACCTGCGGCGCGGTGAAACGCGCATAGTCCACCGGCAGTTGATTGAAATGCGCGCGGACTTCGCCGACCCCGACCTCGCTGACGAGCATCTGCGCGATGTGTTCGCGCAGCCTTTCGACCGAGCCGTCCTCGTCCTTTGGCGGCTCCAGCACGTTGCGCGCCTTCTGATACAGCTCCCACACGAGCGCGTCTTTCCACTCGTTCCAGACGCCCGGCCCGACGCCGTGGATGTCGCCGTATGTCAGCAGCGTGAGCATGTTCAGGTTGTCAACCGTCCCGATCTGCGCCGCGAAGGTCTGAATCACTTTCTCATCAGCGAGGTCGCGCCGCTGCGCCGTGTGCGACATCGTCAGGTGGTGGCGCACCAGAAATTTCACCCGCTCGGTCGTCTCCGGGTCCAGATGCAGCCGCCGGCACACGCGGTCGGCGATGACGATCCCCTTCTCCGTGTGGCCGCCGCCGAGGCCCTTGCCGATGTCGTGCATGAGCAGGCCGAGGTGCAGCACCTCGGGGTCGCCGATTTCGTTGTAGAGTCCGCGGTAGCGTTCGAGCTGGCGGCTGCGCGAATTGAACAGCTCATCGAGAGTTTCAATCGTCCGGATCGTGTGTTCGTCAACCGTGTACTTGTGGTAAAGGTCATGCTGGACGAGGCACGTCAGCCTCCCGAATTCGGGCATGAACTTGCCCAGGAAGCCGAGTTCGTGCATCTGCCTGAGCGCCGCCGCCACGCGGCCCCTGACGCGCAGCATCTTCATAAACGCCTGCCCGGCTTCGGGCGAGGAGCGGAAAGTCCGGTTGACGAGCGGCAGGTGTTCCTGCACGAATTCTTCGAGCCCGCTGCCGAACGTCGCGTTGGTCGCCTGACCGTAACTGAACGCCATCATCAATCGTTCGGCATTGAGCGGCTGTCCCGCTTTCGCCACCGCGTCAATCTCGAGCGCGCCGTCGCGCATCACAAACCCGCCGACGGCCACGTCGCGCAGGCGGCCGAGCCAGCGCCGCTTCTCCTGCTGCGCGACCGCCTTCTTCAGGTGCGCTTCGCAGAGCCGGTGCAGGCGGCGTGCGTTGAGGTAGTAATCGCGCATGAAAAGTTCCGACGCCTGCATCTCCTTCGTGTCAACGTAGCGCAGGTCGAAAGCCACCTGCGATTGCAGGTCGAGCGTCATCAGGTCCATCCGCCGCGCCGTCATAAAATGCAGGTCATTCCGGACGCGGAGCAGGTAGTCGTAAGCTGAAGTAATTGCCTTCGCGTCGCGCTCCGTCACCACACCCGCCTCGGCCAGCTTCCCGAGCGTCGCGTGGCCGTAAGCGATGCGCGACGCGTAAAGCAGCGAGTGCAGGTCGCGCAAGCCCCCGGCCGATTCCTTGACGTTCGGCTCCTGCAGGCAGGCGACCTCGCCGAACTTCGCGTAACGTTCAATCCGCTCGGTCATCAGTTCGTCGAGCAGGGCCCTGCGCTTCGCGCTGAAGACCTCGTCATTCAGCTTCTGTTGCAGACTTTCAAATAACTCGCGGCTGCCCCAGAGCAGCCGGGCGTCAATCAGGGCGTTGCGCGAAACGCCGTCTTCCTTCGCGATGTCCAGACATTCGCCGAGCGAGCGGGTCACGTGCCCGACGACGAAGCCGACGTCCCAGAGCAGGTAGATGATCGCCTCGCTCAGCTTCGCCGCATAAGCGGCGTCCCGGCGCCCGTGCAGGAACAGCACGTCAATGTCCGAGTGCGGCGACAGCTCCTTTCGCCCGTAACCGCCGAGCGCGATGATCGCGAACTGCGCCGACGATTCCGACGCGCCCGCGTCATGTCTTTCCGCCGCGGTGCGCGCCATCCGCTGGATCAGCAGGTCAACGATCAGACTGCGCGCCGCGACGATCTGCGAGCCGCTGATGCCGAAGCGGTGCCGCAGGTGCAGCCGCTGCGTCTCGATCCTGAGGAATTTTTTGAGCGCGATGAGACGTTCAGCATCGCCGGCCTGGCTCTCGATGCGCCGCAGCTTCTCGCCTGCGTGCTGCTGAATTGTCTCGAAGTTGATCTGCATGCCACACAATCATCCTTCCGGGCAGGCCTTGAGAGTGCAAGCCGGATGCCAGAACGTCGAAGTTGAACAGGATCAGAGAGGAGAGACGCGGCGAAGGCCTTTATTTATTGGGTTTTCTATCCAGAGGGGCGATGAGCAGCGGGTCATGAGGGGATTCATTGGCGCAGCCCCGGCCCGACAATAATGTAGAACGTAGTAGAGGAACCGACATAATTGTACCGGCAGTGAGAGGTCGAGGCAGGATCCGGTGCAGGGACGCCACCCTGGATTGCATTGAACCTCCGCGAGCCCGGCCCGGACTACCCGCTGCGGCCCGGGGACGGATTTCCGGCGAAAGGGGCACTCCCTTGGAGCCGGTCCGAGTCTGTTGCCCGGTTGCCTGAGCGGGGCCGAAAGGATCGCTGCCAGGCGGTCGGCAGTGACCTCTCCCCCACCACCCCTACAAAAATGTCTTTCGGGCTATCACCCTTCACACTTCTGTAGGAAAGCGATTTCGCCTCAAAACGCAAAAAAACAGGGACGCGAATTCGCCATCCCTGTTTTTCGACTCCACTCTGACCTGAATGCGCCTTACGAGCCTGCCGGCTGCGCGACCTGCACCGGAGTGAGCCAGTCGCGGTAACGCGGCTCCTTCCCGCGCACCACGCTGAAGAAGAGGTTCTGAAGCTCAGTCGTGATCGGCCCTGGCTCTCCCGCCCCAATGACGTGATCATCAACCTGGCGGATCGGCGTGATTTCAGCCGCCGTGCCGGTGAAGAAAGCCTCGTCGCAGCTGAGCAGGTCTTCAGGTTTCAGCACCCCGATTTCGACCTTGTAACCGAGATCGCGCGCCAGCTGGATAGCCGTGTCGCGGGTGATGCCGAGCAGGATCGAGGAATTCTCGTCGTTGGTGTGAATCATCCCGTCCCTGATCACGAACAGGTTTTCGCCTGAGCCTTCAGAAATATTGCCATCCCGATTAATCAGCACCCCTTCGTCGTAACCTTCCTCCATTGCCTCGCTCACTGCCAGCATTGAGTTGAGATAGTTACCCGAAGCCTTGGCTGTCGTCGGCATCATTGACTGATGCAGCTTCGTCACGGAAACGAATTTGATGCGCACGCCTTTTTTCAGGCCCTCCTCGCCCAGGTAAGCGCCCCACTTCCAGACCATAATTGCCACATCAACCGGGAGCCCGCGCGGATACACCCCCAGTTTGCCGTAACCGTAATAAGCAATCGGGCGAATGTAACAGTCGGTGAGACCATTGCGGGCAATCAGTTCACACATTGCCGATTCAAGCTGTTCCGGCGAGTATGGGATCTGGAGTTTGTAGGGAATTCCCGAAGCGTAGAAGCGATCCAGATGAGGCTTCAGCCGGAAGATGGCCGGGCCGTCATCGGTGTCGTAGCAGCGGATGCCTTCGAAAATGCCGCTGCCGTAATGCAGGACATGCGAAGCCACGTGCAGCGTGCCTTCGGCCCAGGGTTTGATCTCTCCGTTCATCCACAGATATTTGGCACCTTCAAAACTCATCGCTCTTTCCTTTCGCTGGTGTGGTTAATGGGGCGCGCTTCGGCGAACTCTCCGGTTCGCGGGTGATCACGGCAATTGTGTCTCGCCCATCAGGTAAAGGTCAACGCCGCGGGCCGCCGCGCGACCGTCGTGGATCGCCCAGACCACGAGCGACTGGCCGCGCGACATATCGCCCGCGGCGAACACGCCGGGCCGACTGGACATGCAGTTGTCGTCAATCTTCACGTTGCCGCGGGCGTCAAGCTCGACGCCGAGCTGCGCAAGCATCCCGTCTTTTTCCGGGCCGAGGAACCCCATCGCCAGCAGCACCAGTTGCGCGGGCCAGACTCTTTCGGTGCCCGGAAGCTCCTGCATGCCGTAGCGCCCGTCAGCACCTTTGCCCCACTCGACATCAACCGTGTGCAACTCCTTCACGCAGCCGCTCTCGTCGCCGACGATCTTCTTCGTCAGGAGCGAGTAAACGCGCGGGTCATCGCCGAAGACAGCCGCGGCCTCTTCCTGCCCGTAATCCATCCGATAAATCTTCGGCCATTCGGGCCACGGATTATCCGGGGCGCGTTCGTCAGGCGGCTTCGGCAGGATTTCAAACTGCGTGAGCGAGCGGCAGCCGTGCCGCATCGAAGTGCCGACGCAGTCGGTGCCGGTGTCGCCGCCGCCGATCACGATCACGTCCTTATCCTTCGCCGAAATGTAATGACCGTCGGCGAAGCCGCTGTCCATCAGGCTCTTTGTGTTCGCGTGCAGATACTCCATCGCGAAGTGGATGCCTTTCAGGTTGCGCCCTTCGAGCGGCAGGTCGCGCGCCTGCGTGGCGCCGCCGGTCAGCACGACCGCGTCAAATTCATTGAGCAGCCTTTCGGTCGGGTAGTTTTTGCCGACTTCCGTGCTGGTCCTGAACCTCACGCCCTCTTCGGCCATCAGGTCAACGCGGCGCTGCACGACGTGCTTTTCGAGCTTCATATTCGGGATGCCGTACATGAGCAGACCGCCGACGCGATCAGCGCGCTCGAAGACCGTCACCCAGTGCCCCGCCCTGTTAAGTTGCGCCGCGCAGGCGAGCCCCGCCGGCCCGGAACCGATCACGGCGACTTTTTTGCCCGTGCGCTTTGAGGGGGGTTCCGCCACGATCCAGCCTTCTTCAAAGCCCCTGTCCACAATCGCGCACTCAATGGTCTTGATCGTCACCGCGGGCTGGTTGATGCCCAGCACGCACGAGCCCTCGCACGGCGCGGGGCAGACGCGCCCGGTGAACTCGGGGAAGTTGTTCGTCTTGTGCAGCCGCAGCAGGGCTTCGCGCCACTGCCCGCGATAGACCAGATCGTTCCATTCAGGAATCAGGTTATTGATCGGGCAGCCCGAGGCCATGCCGCTGATCAATTTGCCGGTGTGACAGAATGGCACGCCGCAATCCATGCACCGCGCGCCCTGCTCCTGCAGTTCGGCCTCGTCGGAGTGACCGTGAAATTCATTCCAGTCGCGAATCCGCTCGGCCGGATCGCGGTAGACCGGCAGTTCGCGCGTGTATTCAAGAAAGCCTGTAGGTTTGCCCATATTTCTGTTTTCTTCGTCCCGTCAGAGACTTCTGACCATAATCAGGCGATGCATCACTTGGGACTTATGACATTGACCCTTCGTCACCGGAAAATTCAAGGCCGACTGCGGCAATGAATCGAGCCATATTACGAGCTGTTTCAACCGCACTCCCCTCTCCGGCAACACGATCCATCATTACTATCAGCCAGGGCGGGTTTCCCCTCACATCGAAAGCAACCGTTTCCAACCCGCCATTGCCCCAAAGAATATGAAGTTTGGATAGAGATCCTTGTTATCTTCGCTGGTCATCTCTTCAATCGCCTCATCAACAGAGTAGAGAACGAAGATCAGAGGCGATAACGCGAGGGGCCCATTGCCCCCGTTCGAGAAGCGGAGCAGGTCGAGGTACTCCTGCGGAAGTGGGACTTCGCTACTTTCCATCAGTCTGAGTATGTCGTCCTCACCTGCTGGCGGCCTGCCACTCCAGACACGCCCCGGCTGGCGGAGTGTTTCAGCGATTGAAATCATACCTGACACCTGGAGTGCTATGCCATTCTACTTCCCGCCGACGCGCGCCGCGTCTTTCGCATTCGATTCAAAGGCGGCCATCACGGCTTCTTCCTCGCTCAGGCCCCTGGCCCGCATTTCCGCCTGCGCTTCGAGGACGCGCTTGTAATCGTGCGGCATGACGCGGACGAATTTCGGCAGGTAATCGTCCCACCAGAACAGGATCTGCTCGGCACGGGCGCTGCCGGTGTATTCCTGATGGCGAGTGATCATGCTCTTCACCAGCTCGACCTCTTCGTCGAACTCTTCCAATCTCGTCAGGCCGACCATCTCCTTATTGAGGCGGCGCTCGAAATCGCCCTGTTCGTCAAGCACGTAAGCGACGCCGCCCGACATCCCGGCCGCGAAGTTGCGCCCGGTCTTCCCGATCACCACCACGCGACCGCCGGTCATGTATTCGCAGCCGTGATCGCCGACGCCCTCCACGACCGCGGTGCCTCCGGAATTGCGCACGCAAAAACGTTCGCCCGCAAGGCCGGCAGCGAATAGTCGCCCACCGGTGGCGCCGTACATTACAGTATTTCCAATAATCGAATTCTCGGCCCACGTGAATTTGCAGCCATCTGGCGGGCGGACCACGATCTCACCTCCGTTCATGCCCTTGCCGACATAATCATTCGCCTCGCCGATCAGGGTCAGGTGGATGCCCTTTGCAAGGAAGCAACCAAAGCTTTGGCCGGCGCTTCCGTGAAGGGTGATATCGATCGCGCCCTCGGCCAGGCCCTGGTCGCCAAAGGTATAGCCGATGTGCCCGGCTACGCGTGTTCCGACGTTACGATGGGTATTGTTGATCTTATAACTCAGTTTGACCTTGCCACCCTTGACCAGTGCAATCTTGGCATCGGTGATAATCTTGTCGTCCAGTGAGCTGTCTCCAAACCGTTCGTTTCGTTCCCGTGTATGAATTCGGGAGTCCGTGCCGCTGGGGTCAATCTGATACAGGAGGCGACTGAGGTCGATGTTGGCAACGCGGCCGCGGATTTCCTCGGGGAAGTCGTCGACGGGACGTCGTTCGAGGAGTTCAGTGCGGCCGATGAGTTCGTTAAGCGTCCGGCATCCCAGGCCGGCCATGATTTCGCGAACTTCCTGTGCCACCCCGTTGAAGAAGGCGACGACATTTTCGGGT